>NZ_CM001558.1:0-680000 GCF_000281895.1 Pseudomonas fluorescens Q2-87
TTCAACTTAGGGGATATCCGTGTCAATGGAACTTTGGCAGCAGTGCGTGGAGCTTTTGCGCGATGAGCTGCCTGCCCAACAATTCAACACTTGGATCCGTCCACTACAGGTCGAAGCCGAAGGCGACGAGTTGCGTGTCTATGCACCGAACCGCTTCGTTCTCGACTGGGTCAACGAAAAGTACCTGGGCCGGGTCATGGAGCTGCTCGACGAGCACGGCAATGGCATGGCGCCTGCGTTGTCCTTATTAATAGGCAGCAAACGCAGTTCGGCACCGCGCGCGGCGCCCAATGCACCGCTGGCCGCCGCAGCGTCCCAGGCCCAGGCCGCCGCGGCGCCGGTTAACAACCACGCCGCGCCTGCACCTGCGCCGAGCAAGCGCAATACACAAAAGGCCGCCGAGGTCAGCGAAGAGCCTTCGCGCGACAGCTTCGACCCGATGGCCGGTGCCAGCTCGCAGCAGGCACCGGTACGTGCCGAACAACGCACTGTCCAGGTCGAGGGCGCGCTCAAGCACACCAGCTACCTGAACCGGACCTTTACCTTCGAGAATTTCGTCGAGGGTAAGTCCAACCAGCTGGCCCGCGCGGCCGCCTGGCAGGTCGCGGACAACCCCAAGCATGGCTACAACCCGCTCTTCCTTTATGGCGGTGTCGGCCTGGGTAAAACCCACTTGATGCACGCGGTAGGTAACCACCTATTAAAGAAGAACCCGAATGCCAAGGTTGTGTACTTGCATTCCGAGCGTTTCGTGGCTGACATGGTCAAGGCACTGCAGTTGAACGCAATCAACGAGTTCAAGCGTTTCTACCGCTCGGTAGACGCCTTGCTGATCGACGACATCCAGTTCTTCGCCCGCAAGGAACGTTCCCAGGAAGAGTTTTTCCACACCTTCAACGCACTGCTTGAGGGCGGGCAGCAGGTCATTCTCACCAGTGACCGTTACCCGAAAGAAATCGAAGGCCTCGAAGAACGCCTCAAGTCGCGTTTCGGCTGGGGCCTGACGGTGGCCGTCGAGCCGCCCGAGCTGGAAACCCGCGTCGCGATCCTGATGAAGAAAGCCGACCAGGCCAAGGTCGAGTTGCCTCACGACGCCGCGTTCTTCATTGCTCAGCGTATTCGCTCGAACGTGCGTGAGCTCGAAGGTGCGCTCAAGCGGGTGATCGCTCACTCGCACTTCATGGGCCGCGATATCACCATCGAGTTGATTCGCGAGTCATTGAAGGATCTGCTGGCATTGCAGGACAAGCTGGTTTCTGTGGATAACATTCAGCGTACCGTGGCTGAATACTACAAAATCAAGATTTCCGACTTGCTGTCCAAACGCCGTTCGCGTTCGGTCGCTCGTCCGCGCCAGGTAGCCATGGCCCTGTCCAAGGAACTGACCAACCACAGCCTGCCGGAAATTGGCGATGTGTTTGGCGGGCGCGACCATACTACGGTGCTGCACGCCTGCCGCAAGATCAACGAACTTAAGGAATCCGACGCGGACATCCGCGAGGACTACAAGAACCTGCTGCGTACACTGACCACTTGATGACCACCAGCGCAGCTTATTAAGGCAAGGGACTAGACCATGCATTTCACCATTCAACGCGAAGCCCTGTTGAAACCCCTGCAACTGGTCGCAGGCGTCGTCGAACGCCGCCAGACCTTGCCGGTACTTTCCAACGTGCTGTTGGTTGTCGAAGGCCAGCAACTGTCGCTGACCGGTACCGACCTGGAAGTCGAGCTGGTCGGTCGAGTACAACTTGAAGAGCCTGCTGATCCAGGTTCCATCACCGTGCCGGCGCGCAAGCTGATGGACATCTGTAAAAGCCTGCCCAACGACGCGCTGATCGACATCAAGGTCGATGAGCAGAAGCTCGTGGTCAAGGCCGGTCGCAGCCGCTTCACCCTGTCGACGCTGCCAGCCAACGATTTCCCGACCGTTGAAGAAGGCCCGGGTTCGCTGACCTGCAGCCTTGACCAGAGCAAACTGCGGCGCTTGATCGAGCGCACCAGCTTCGCCATGGCCCAGCAGGACGTTCGCTACTACCTCAACGGTATGCTGCTGGAAGTGTCCGCTGGCGTGATCCGCGCCGTTGCCACCGACGGGCACCGCCTGGCCATGTGCTCGATGCAGGCCGATATCGGACAACCGGATCGCCATCAGGTGATCGTGCCGCGCAAAGGCATCCTGGAATTGGCCCGCCTGCTGACTGAACCGGATGGCAACGTCAGCATCGTGTTGGGCCAGCACCACATTCGCGCCACCACCGGCGAGTTCACCTTCACCTCGAAATTGGTGGACGGTAAATTCCCTGACTACGAGCGCGTGCTGCCTAAAGGTGGCGACAAACTGGTATTGGGCGACCGTCAGGCCCTGCGTGAAGCCTTCAGCCGTACCGCGATTCTGTCCAACGAGAAGTACCGTGGCATTCGTCTGCAACTGGCCAACGGTCAGCTAAAAATCCAGGCGAACAACCCGGAGCAGGAAGAAGCGGAAGAAGAAGTGGGCGTTGACTATAACGGTGGCTCCCTGGAAATCGGCTTCAACGTCAGCTATCTGCTCGACGTGTTGGGCGTGATGACCACTGAGCAGGTACGTTTGATCCTGTCTGACTCCAACAGCAGTGCGCTGGTGCAAGAGTCCGACAACGACGATTCGGCTTACGTTGTCATGCCGATGCGTCTGTAATCATGCCCAGCAGAAGCTAGATGTCCTTAAGTCGCGTCTCGGTCACCGCGGTGCGCAATCTGCACCCGGTGACCTTCTCCCCTTCCCCCCGCATCAATATCCTTTACGGCGCCAACGGCAGCGGCAAAACCAGCGTCCTGGAAGCCGTGCACCTGCTTGGCCTTGCCCGTTCGTTTCGTAGCAGCCGTCTGTTGCCGGTCATCCAGTACGATCAACTGGCATGCACGGTATTCGGTCAGGTAGAGCTGGCGGAAGGTGGTCATAGTGCCTTGGGTATTTCCCGGGACCGGCAGGGTGAGTTCCAGATTCGGATTGATGGACAAAACGCTCGCAGCGCCGCCCAGCTGGCGGAGATCCTGCCGTTGCAGCTGATCAACCCGGACAGTTTCCGCTTGTTGGAGGGGGCGCCGAAGATTCGCCGGCAGTTTCTCGACTGGGGTGTGTTCCACGTGGAACCGCGCTTCATGTCGACGTGGCAGCGCTTGCAGAAGGCGCTGCGCCAGAGAAACTCTTGGCTGCGACATGGTACACTTGACGCCGTTTCGCAAGCGGTTTGGGACAGGGAACTGTGCCAGGCCAGCGCTGAAATAGATGAATACCGCCGCGCTTACATCAAAGCCTTGAAACCGGTCTTCGAGCAGACCTTGAGCGAACTGGTTGAGCTTGAGGGCCTGACGCTCAGCTATTACCGAGGCTGGGACAAGGACCGGGAACTGAGTGCCGTGCTGGCTGGCTCGCTGCAGCGGGACCAGCAGATGGGCCATACCCAGGCCGGACCCCAACGTGCTGATTTGCGTCTTAGATTGGGCGCCCACAACGCTGCGGACATCTTGTCCCGCGGTCAGCAGAAGTTGGTGGTTTGCGCCTTGCGTATTGCCCAAGGGCACCTGGTGAGCCAGGCCCGTCGCGGGCAGTGTATTTATCTGGTGGATGACCTGCCGTCCGAACTGGACGAAGCCCACCGTCGTGCGCTGTGCCGCTTGTTGGAAGACTTACGCTGCCAGGTGTTCATCACCTGTGTAGATCACGAATTATTGAGGGAAGGCTGGCAGACGGAAACGCCAGTCGCCCTGTTCCACGTGGAACAGGGCCGTATCACCCAGACCCACGACCATCGGGAGTGAAGGCATTGAGCGAAGAAAATACGTACGACTCAACGAGCATTAAAGTGCTGAAAGGCCTGGATGCCGTACGCAAACGTCCCGGTATGTACATTGGTGACACCGACGATGGCAGCGGTCTGCACCACATGGTGTTCGAGGTGGTCGACAACTCCATCGACGAAGCCCTCGCCGGTTATTGCGACGACATCAGCATCATCATCCACCCGGATGAGTCCATCACCGTTCGCGATAACGGCCGTGGCATCCCGGTAGACGTGCACAAAGAGGAAGGCGTTTCCGCCGCCGAGGTCATCATGACCGTGCTGCACGCTGGCGGTAAGTTCGACGACAACTCCTACAAGGTATCCGGCGGCCTGCACGGCGTAGGTGTGTCGGTAGTGAACGCGCTGTCTGAACAACTCGTACTGACCGTACGCCGCAGCGGCAAGATCTGGGAACAGACCTACATCCACGGCGTGCCTCAGGCACCGATGGCGATCGTTGGCGACAGCGAGACCACCGGCACCCAGATTCACTTCAAGGCTTCCAGCGAAACCTTCAAGAACATCCATTTCAGCTGGGACATCCTGGCCAAGCGGATCCGCGAGCTGTCCTTCCTGAACTCCGGTGTGGGCATCGTCCTCAAGGACGAGCGCAGCGGCAAGGAAGAGCTGTTCAAGTACGAAGGCGGTCTGCGAGCGTTCGTTGAATACCTGAACACCAACAAGACTGCGGTCAATCAGGTGTTCCACTTCAACATCCAGCGTGAAGACGGCATCGGCGTGGAAATCGCCCTGCAGTGGAATGACAGCTTCAATGAGAACCTGTTGTGCTTCACCAACAACATTCCACAGCGCGACGGCGGCACTCACCTGGTGGGTTTCCGTTCGGCGCTGACGCGTAACCTGAACAACTACATCGAGCAGGAAGGCCTGGCGAAGAAGCATAAAGTCGCCACCACTGGTGACGATGCCCGTGAAGGCCTGACAGCGATCATTTCGGTAAAAGTGCCGGATCCGAAGTTCAGTTCCCAGACCAAGGATAAGCTGGTCTCTTCCGAAGTGAAGACCGCGGTCGAACAGGAAATGGGCAAGTACTTCTCCGACTTCCTGTTGGAAAACCCGAACGAAGCCAAGCTGGTGGTCGGCAAGATGATCGACGCCGCCCGTGCCCGTGAAGCGGCGCGCAAGGCCCGTGAGATGACTCGCCGCAAAGGCGCGCTGGACATCGCCGGCCTGCCAGGAAAACTGGCTGACTGCCAGGAAAAGGACCCTGCCCTGTCCGAGCTGTACCTCGTGGAAGGTGACTCTGCTGGCGGTTCCGCCAAGCAGGGACGCAACCGTCGCACCCAGGCCATCCTGCCACTCAAGGGCAAGATCCTCAACGTTGAGAAGGCGCGCTTCGACAAGATGATTTCCTCCCAGGAAGTCGGCACCTTGATCACTGCGCTGGGCTGCGGCATCGGCCGCGAAGAGTACAACATCGACAAGCTGCGCTATCACAACATCATCATCATGACCGATGCTGACGTCGACGGTTCGCACATCCGTACCCTGCTGCTGACGTTCTTCTTCCGTCAGTTGCCGGAGCTGATCGAGCGTGGCTACATCTACATCGCCCAGCCGCCGCTGTACAAGGTCAAGAAAGGCAAGCAAGAGCAATACATCAAAGACGACGACGCCATGGAAGAGTACATGACACAGTCGGCCTTGGAAGATGCGAGCCTGCACCTGAACGAAGATGCCCCGGGAATTTCCGGTGAAGCCCTTGAGCGCCTGGTCAACGATTTCCGTTTGGTGATGAAGACGCTCAAGCGTTTGTCGCGCCTGTACCCACAGGAACTGACCGAGCACTTCATCTACCTGCCGGCTGTCAGCCTGGAGCAACTGTCCGATCACGCGGCGATGCAGGATTGGCTGGCCCAGTACGAAGTGCGCCTGCGTACCGTCGAGAAATCGGGCCTGGTGTACAAAGCCAGCCTGCGCGAAGACCGTGAACGTAACGTCTGGTTGCCGGAGGTTGAACTGATCTCCCATGGCTTGTCGAACTACGTCACCTTCAACCGCGACTTCTTCGGCAGCAACGACTACAAGACCGTTGTATCCCTTGGCGCGCAATTGAGCACGCTGCTGGACGACGGTGCGTACATCCAGCGTGGCGAACGCAAGAAAGCCGTGACCGAGTTCAAGGAAGCCCTTGAATGGCTGATGGCCGAAAGCACCAAGCGCCACACCATCCAGCGATACAAAGGTCTGGGCGAAATGAACCCGGATCAGCTGTGGGAAACCACCATGGACCCAAGCTCGCGCCGGATGCTGAAAGTCACCATCGAAGACGCCATTGGTGCGGACCAGATCTTCAACACCCTGATGGGTGATGCGGTCGAACCTCGCCGTGATTTCATCGAAAGCAACGCGTTGGCGGTGTCTAACCTGGATTTCTGATCCTTGCGCTTCGCCCCCGCTCAAAAAAAGCCAACGCTCATGCGTTGGCTTTTTTTTACGCTTTGAAAGTACCAGCCTTCTAAGACACAGCGGTCAAGAGCCGAGTAACTGGGTAACACACTGGCGTAAAGCCTTCACGCTCAATAGGTTAGCGATTTCACGAAGCCCCCGGATACCGGGGGTATAAGGTTTCCTGGCGTAAAACTTGCGTGTTTAATAACTTACACATCGTTTCTTTAAATTGACAGAGACGATGGGTACGAGGTGGTACGAATAAATCCAACACCAAGGGTAGTCTCAATGAGCGGTACGCAAACTTCCAACACTCTGGAGCAAGGACTCAAGCCTCGGCATGTGACGATGCTCTCCATCGCCGGCGTGATCGGCGCCGGTTTATTCGTCGGCTCCGGCCACGCTATCGCCGCGGCCGGTCCGGCGGTGCTATTGGCTTACGCTGCGGCAGGTGCACTGGTGGTATTGGTGATGCGAATGCTGGGCGAAATGGCGGTGGCTTCGCCGGACACCGGCTCCTTCTCGACCTATGCCGATCGCGCGATTGGTCATTGGGCAGGCTTCACCATCGGCTGGCTCTACTGGTGGTTCTGGGTCCTGGTTATCCCGTTGGAGGCCAACGCGGCCGCAACCATCCTGCACGCCTGGTTTCCCAACGTGGCGATCTGGGCCTTCACCTTGGTTATCACCCTGCTGCTGACGGTCACCAACCTGTTCAGCGTGAAAAACTATGGCGAGTTCGAGTTCTGGTTCGCCCTGGTCAAAGTCATTGCGATTGTCGGCTTCGTGGGTCTTGGCATCCTGGCGATCCTTGGCCTGTTGCCAACCAGCCAGGTCAGCGGGGTTTCGCATCTGTTCGACACCCAAGGCTTCTTGCCCAACGGTATGGGTGCGGTATTGGGTGCGATCCTGACCACCATGTTCTCGTTCATGGGCACCGAGATCGTGACCATCGCAGCGGCCGAATCGAAGAACCCCGGCCAGCAGATTTCCAAGGCGACCAACTCGGTCATCTGGCGGATCGGCCTGTTCTATCTCGTTTCCATCTTCATCGTCGTAGCCCTGGTGCCATGGAACGACCCGCTGCTGGCCAGTGTGGGTTCCTATCAGACGGTGCTCGAGCGCATGGGCATCCCCAACGCCAAGCTGATCGTCGATATCGTGGTCCTGGTTGCTGTGACGAGCTGCCTGAACTCAGCGCTTTATACGGCTTCGCGCATGATGTTCTCGCTGGGCAAGCGCGGTGATGCGCCCGTTGTTTCCCAGCGCACCAACAAGAGCGGTACGCCTTACTGGGCGGTGATGTTGTCCACCGCAGCCGCTTTCCTTGCGGTGTTTGCCAACTACGTGGCCCCGGCTGCGGTGTTCGAATTCCTGCTGGCGAGTTCTGGCGCTATCGCCTTGCTGGTCTACTTGGTCATCGCTTTTTCACAACTGCGCATGCGCAAGCAGCGCATGGCCCGTGGTGAAAAAATCGCTTTCAGCATGTGGCTGTTTCCGGGCCTGACTTACGCCGTGATCGTCTTCATCGTCGGTGCCCTGACCATCATGTTGTTCCAGGAAGCCCATCGCGTAGAGATCCTGGCGACCGGTTTGCTCAGCATGCTGGTGGTCGCCTCCGGAATGCTGATCCAGCGTCGTCGGATCAAAAAAACCGGAGGCTTGGTACAGACCCTCGGGTAATGTCCACTGTGGTGAGGGAGCAAGCTTCCTCACCACAGAGGCAACCAGTCTTTCCTAACTGGCCACCGACGCCTCACTCCCCGCCGCCACGCTCTCCAATCGATAGCCATAGCCATAAATCGTCAGCAACTGCCAACCCCGATCAGCCGTCAGCCCCAGCTTGTTGCGCAGCCGATAGATATGGGTATCGAGCGGACGGGATGAAGTCATTTCCTCATGGCTCCAGAAGCGCTCGTAGAAATATTCCCGCGACAGCGGCCGGCCCAGATTGGCAAACAGACAGCGGGCCAAGCGGTACTCCCGTTCGGTCAGGCTGATGGGGATACCCGCGCGGGTGATGGTCAGTTCGGCGTCGTCGAACGTCAGGTCATTGAACACCAGCACATCATTGGCCGGGGCGCGTTGCAGGTTGTGGCGGCGCAGCACGGCGGCGACCCGGGCCTTGAGTTCGTTGGGCCGGAACGGCTTGCTCACGTAATCGTCGGCCCCAGCGTTGAGGGCCTGGACGATATCGTGCTCGCCGTCGCGGCTGGTGAGCATGATCGCGGCCGGTGGCGAGTCCATGTGCTCGCGGGTCCAGCGCAACAGGGACAGGCCACTGATATCGGGCAACTGCCAGTCGAGAATCAGCAGGTCGAAGGTTTCCCGGCGCAATTGCCGCAACAGGTCTTCGCCGCGTTCGAAACTGTGCAGGGTCCAGGCCTGCTCGCCCCTGCCGGGAATCTGTTGAAGTGTCTGTTCTACCCGGCGCAGCTCGGCCGGTTCGTCATCCAGTATGGCGACACGCATGGGACGCGATTTCCTTATCTCGGAAGTAACGGACATCTCAGGTGGCATGCGCAGCAGTGGCCCCGTCGCTGGCTGTGACAATACCGGCTCGCGGCGCAGAGGGAAAGGCAGCAGCGCGCCACCCATCGACTCCGCTATAGTCTTGGATTTTTCCGCCTGTTGGCCTGAGCCCTGCCCATGACAAACATTACCAGTCCTTGTGTCCGGTCCCGGTGCCCATGAGCAACCAGCGCCGCCAGGAAAGTCGTGAACCCACCCAGGTCCAGCAACTGTTTCGACAGTTGATGCGCGAGTGGCTGTGGATAAGTTTGCTGCTGTTGCCGCTGACCGCCCTACTCTCGATGAGCAGCCAATCAACACGCAACGGGTCGAGCTCAATCGTACTATCGGTGTGTCTGGTCGCGTGTGTATTGGGCTTGCTGCTGTTGCGCCCGCGCCTGGCGCTATGGACGACGGTAGGCGGCATGAGCTTGGCGCTATTGCTCAGTGCCGTACTGGCGGCTCGTGGTTGGTGGTGGTCACCGATGGCGAGCGTATTGGGCATGCTCTTTGGCTACCTGATCTGGAACTGGCGACGCCTGAGCGTGGTGCTGGCTTATTTCGGCTGGGAGCTGGCGCGCCTGGACGCCGAGCCGAAGGTGTTCCCGGAACGCCGCCGTGCGCCCTATACCGGCAGTGACCGTTTGCAGGGCCAGATCATGGCCCTGGAACAAGCCATGAGTCGAACCCGGGACACGCGCCGCTTCATTGCCGACGGCCTGGAATACCTGCCGGTGGCGACAATGATCAGCGATCCCCAGGGCAAGGTGCTGCTGGGTAACCGCAAGGCCCGGGATCTGTTTGGCCATGGCCTGGCGGGCGGCGATGTGTTGGAGCACCTCGCACAGTTGGGTTACCCAGGGCTGGAGCAAAGTGCGCGGCATCGTTTATCCACATTGCCCCTGGTGGAGTTTCGCGACGGTCACGAGCGCAGCCTGCGCCTGGAGCGAGCCGCGCTACTGCCAGTGGATGGCAGCGCGCCCATTGGCTGGTTGCTGAGCCTGACCGACCTGAGCGCCGAGCGTGAAGCCCAAGAGCAGCGAAGCCTTATGCTGCGTTTCCTGTCCCATGACCTGCGCGCCCCTCACTCAGCGATCCTCGCCCTGCTCGATGTGCAGCGGCACCAGAGCGGCGCAGACAACCCCATATTCGACCAGATAGAACGCCAGGTGCGTCGCGCCCTGGACCTGACCGATGGCTTCGTGCAATTGGCCAGGGCTGAATCCGAGACCTACCAGTTCCAACCAACGTTGTTCGCCATGCTGCTGTTGGACGTGGTCGACCAGGCATTACCCATTGCCCAGGCAAAACGCATCCAACTGATCCATGAAATGGACAATGAAGAAGCGACCATACAGGCGGACCAGTCCTTGCTGACCCGCGCGCTATTCAATCTGCTGGAAAACGCCATCAAGTACAGCGCGCCGGGCACGCATATTTATCTGAAGGTGCGATGCGCGGATGGATGGCTGACCTGCGATGTGATCGATCAGGGCAAAGGCATCGGTGCCCACGAACTACCGGATCTGTTCAGCCAGTACAGACGGTTTTCCTCAGCCCATGGTGTCGATGGCATTGGTTTGGGGCTGTCGATGGTCAAGGCTGTTGTGGAACATCATGACGGGCAAATCGAGTGCCGCAGCGTCGTAGGCGAAGGCACGACATTCAGCCTGCGCCTGGCGCTGCTGGATACCTGAAAAAAAATCGCCGCGTTGGCTGCCAACGCGGCGATCTTTTGCGCCTATAAAAACTTATGCACCCTTTTGGGTGTTTTATGTTTTTAAGAAATATGTATATAAATCAAGTGGTTAAAATGTAAAAACGGCAAAAATCGCAAGAACGGTACACAGGTTATCCACAGATCTCAGACAGCGATCTCATCTGTTGCGGCCACTGGCGCAGGGCCCGGTGGAAGTGAACCCATTTCCCGTTGTGTCTGCTCATTCCAAGCCTGTACGCGATCATTGAGCGCGGCGATGGCGCGAGGCCCGCTGCCTTCGGCATACATGGGTTCGCCAATCACCACGGTGATGACGCCTGGCTTCCTGACCCAGCCAGCCTTTGGCCAGAATTTACCGGCATTGTGTGCAATCGGCAGTACCGGCAGCTCAGCGTTCACCGCCAATGCGGAACCGCTGCGGGAGAACTTGCCAACAGTCCCGTAAGGAACGCGGGTGCCCTCGGGGAAGATCAGCACCCAAGTGTTGTCCTTGAGCAGCTCGTCACCCTTCTTCGCCACTTGCTTGAGAGCCAATTTGGGATTGTCACGATCGATGGCAATCGGCCGTAGCATCGCCATGGCCCAGCCAAAGAACGGCACGAACAACAGTTCACGCTTGAGGACTTGGCTCAACGGCTCGAAATAGGCCGAGAGGAAGAACGTCTCCCAGGTGCTCTGGTGGTTGGACTGGATCACGCAGGGGCGGTCCGGTACGTTCTCGGCGCCCTTCACTTCGTAGCTGATGCCCAGGAACACTTTGCTCAGCCACAGCGCGCAGCGGCACCAATAGACGTTGATGAAACGGTAGCGCGCCTTGAACGGCAAAAAAGGCGCGATAAAAAAACTCAAGGAACACCACAGCAAGGAACTGGTGCCCAACAGCAGGTAAAAGAGGAAGGTTCTGATGGCCTGCAATATCGACATAGCGGCGTTTACCGTTGCGGGCAATGCCCGCCTGTTAAAGCGCTTCCCGAACAATCCTTGATCAGGATGTCTTGGGAGCTCTAATTGTGGATAAGTTCAGCGGCAACCGCCGCCAGGTCGTCAAAAATCAAGGTGCCCACCGGTAGGGTCTTGCCCAGAGTCTTTTCGCCTTTGCCGGTCTTTACCAAAACTGGCTGACAATCGACGGCCTTGGCCGCCTCCAGGTCACCTGAACTGTCGCCGACAAACCACACGCCCGCCAGCCCCACGTCGTAATGGGCGGCAATGGCTTTCAACATGCCCGGCTTGGGCTTGCGGCAATCACAGCCTTCATCCGGTCCATGTGGACAATAGACGATCAACCCGACTTCCCCGCCCCGCTCGGCCACCAGTTCGCGCAAGCGCTCATGCATGGCCTCGAGCACGGCAAGGTCGTAGTAACCGCGGGCGATGCCCGACTGGTTGGTGGCGACCGCCACCGTCCAGCCGGCCTTGCTCAACTGCGCGATGGCTTCGATCGAACCGGGGAGCGGTAACCACTCCTCCACCGATTTGATGTAAGCGTCGGAGTCGTGATTGATCACCCCGTCCCGATCGAGAATCAGCAGTTTCAACAGCAGCTCCTCAACCCAGCATGGAAATATCAGCGATGTTGAGGAACAACCCGCGCAGACGCGTCAGCAGTGCGTAGCGGTTTCGACGCACGTTCTCGTCGTCCGCATTCACCATCACGGCCTCAAAGAACGCATCGACCGGCTCGCGCAGGGCCGCCAGGCGCGCCAGCGCTTCGGCGTACTCGCGTTTTTCCATGAGCGGTTGCACCGACGTACTTGCCTGTTGAATTGCCGAGTTGAGCGAGAACTCTGCCGCGTTATCGAAATAACGCGCTTCAGCGGTGTTGGTGGACGGCTCAGCCTTGCTGAGCAGGTTCGACACCCGCTTGTTCACCGCCGCCAATGCAGCCGCTTCCGGCAGTTTGCGGAACGCCTGCACCGCTTGTACGCGCTGGTCGAAGTCCAGGGCCGAGCCCGGCTTCAGGGCACGCACCGACAGGTAGGTCGCGACATCGACGCCTTCATCTTCATAACGCGCACGCAGGCGGTCGAAGATGAATTCCAGCACGGCATCGGCCAAGCCGGCAGCCTTGACCTTGCTGCCGAACGCGTTGACGGCAAACGCCACGGCGTCGTTCAGGTCCAGGTCCAGCTGCTTGTCGATCAGGATCCGCAACACACCCAGCGCCGCGCGACGCAAGGCATACGGGTCTTTGCTACCGGTAGGCAGCATGCCAATGCCGAAGATGCCGACCAGAGTATCGAGCTTGTCGGCAATCGCCACGGCCGCACCGGTCAGGGTGGTCGGCAGTTCAGCGCCGGCACCGCGCGGCATGTACTGTTCGTTCAGCGCCAGGGCCACGTCCTGCGGCTCGCCATCGTTGAGGGCGTAGTAGTAACCGGCGACGCCTTGCATCTCCGGGAACTCACCGACCATCTCGGTGGACAAGTCGCACTTGGACAGGATGCCGGCACGGGCCGCGCGCTGGGCATCGCCGCCGATGCGCGGGGCGATGAACGCCGCCAGTTTCGACACGCGCTCGGCCTTGTCGTAGACGCTGCCGAGTTTTTCCTGGAATACCACGTTCTGCAGGCGCTCGTTGAAGCTTTCCAGCGGCTGCTTCTTGTCTTGCTTGAAGAAGAACTCGGCATCGGTCAGGCGCGGGCGAACGACTTTCTCGTTACCGGCGATGATCTGCTGCGGGTCCTTGCTTTCGATGTTGGCGACTGTAATGAAGCGCGGCAACAACTTGCCTTCGGCGTCCAGCAGGCAGAAGTATTTCTGGTTGTCCTGCATGGTGGTGATCAGCGCTTCCTGCGGCACTTCAAGGAAACGTTCCTCGAACGAGCACACCAGCGGCACCGGCCATTCCACCAGCGCGGTCACTTCGTCGAGCAGGCTTGGCGGCACGATCGCGGTGCCTTCCTGCAGGGTCGCCAGCTCTTCGGTGCGCTTGCTGATCAGCTCGCGACGCTCGTTGGCATCGGCCAGCACGTAGGCGGCACGCAGGTCGGCCAGGTAGTTGGCCGGCGAGGTGATGCGCACGCTTTGCGGATGATGGAAACGGTGGCCGCGGGAATCGCGACCGGCCTTCTGGGCCAGGATCGTGCAGTCGATGACCTGGTCACCGAGCAGCATCACCAGCCATTGGGTCGGACGCACGAACTCTTCCTTGCGCGCGGCCCAGCGCATGCGCTTGGGAATCGGCAAGTCATTGAGGGAGTCTTCGACGATGGTCGGCAACAGGCTGGCGGTCGGCTTGCCTTTGATGCTTTGGCTGTAGCGCAGCTTCGGGCCGCTCTGGTCGATTTCGCTCAGGTCCACGCCGCACTTCTTGGCGAAGCCCAGGGCGGCCTGGGTCGGGTTGCCATCGGCATCGAACGCGGCCTGACGTGGCGGGCCATCAAGGTTGATGCTGCGGTCCGGCTGCTGGGTCGCCAGGGCGGTGATCAGCACGGCCAGGCGGCGCGGCGCGGCGTAAACTTGCTTGGCTTCGTAGCTCAGGCCAGCGGCTTGCAGGCCTTTGTCGATGCCAGCCAGGAACGCGTCGGCCAGGGTATTCAGGGCTTTGGGTGGCAGTTCTTCGGTGCCCAGTTCAACCAGGAAATCTTGAGCACTCATTGTGCAGCCTCCAGCTTAGCCAACACTTCATCACGCAGGTCCGGGGTCGCCATCGGGAAGCCCAGCTTGGCACGGGCCAGCAGGTAGGCTTGCGCAACGGAACGCGCCAAGGTGCGTACACGCAGGATGTATTGCTGGCGCGCGGTCACGGAAATCGCCCGGCGTGCGTCCAGCAGGTTGAAGGTATGGGAGGCCTTCAACACCATTTCGTAGCTTGGCAACGGCAGCGGCTGATCCAGTTCGATCAGGCGCTTGGCTTCGCTTTCATAGAAATCGAACAGCTCGAACAGCTTCTCGACGTTGGCGTGTTCGAAGTTGTAGGTCGACTGCTCCACTTCGTTCTGGTGGAACACGTCGCCGTAGGTCACTTTGCCGAACGGGCCGTCAGCCCACACCAGGTCGTAGACCGAATCCACGCCTTGCAGGTACATGGCCAGGCGTTCCAGACCGTAGGTGATCTCGCCGGTCACCGGGTAGCACTCGATGCCGCCCGCCTGCTGGAAGTAGGTGAACTGAGTCACTTCCATGCCGTTGAGCCAGACTTCCCAGCCCAGGCCCCAGGCGCCCAGTGTCGGCGATTCCCAGTTGTCTTCGACGAAACGAATGTCGTGCACCAGCGGGTCGAGGCCCACGTGCTTGAGGGAGCCCAGGTACAGTTCCTGGAAGTTTTCCGGGTTCGGCTTCAGTACCACCTGGAACTGGTAGTAATGCTGCAGGCGGTTCGGGTTTTCGCCGTAGCGGCCGTCAGTCGGGCGGCGGCTGGGCTGCACATAAGCGGCGTTCCAGGTTTCCGGGCCGATGGCACGCAGAAACGTGGCAGTGTGGAAAGTGCCGGCGCCTACTTCCATATCGTAGGGCTGAAGTACCACGCAACCTTGCTCGGCCCAGTATTGCTGGAGGGCGAGGATCAAGTCTTGGAAGGTACGCACGGCTGGCGTAGGCTGGCTCACGAAATTCACCTGTTTCTTGGGCTGCGATTTAAAGAGCGGGAGTATACCCGATTCGTTCGTGCGCACGCCCCCTGGAGCCTTATGCCACGCTGCTTTTGGTGTTCTGACGATCCTTTGTACATGGCTTATCACGATCAGGAGTGGGGCACGCCGCTGCGCGATGCGCAGGGTTTGTTCGAGTTGCTTTTGCTCGAAGGGTTCCAGGCCGGGCTGTCCTGGATCACCGTTTTGCGCAAACGCGAGCGCTACCGGCAGGTGCTGTACGGTTTTGACGTGCAGCGCGTGGCGCAAATGAGCGACGCCGAAATCGACGACCTGATGCTCGACCCCGGCATCATCCGCAACCGTCTCAAGCTCAAGGCCGCCCGCCGCAATGCCCAAGCCTGGCTGGCGCTGGAAGACCCGGTGGCGTTCCTCTGGTCGTTCGTCGGCGACAAACCCATCATCAACCACTTCAAGGACCGCACCGAAGTGCCGGCCATCACGCCCGAGGCGCTGGCGATGAGCAAAGGCTTGAAAAAGGCCGGGTTCACCTTCGTCGGGCCGACCATTTGCTACGCCTTGATGCAGGCCTCGGGCATGGTCATGGACCACACCCAAGACTGCGACCGCTACGCCGAGTTGGTAAACGCTGGTTAGAATAGCCGGCTCGTAACACGCCCAAGAATTCAGGAGTGACCTGTGGATAAGTTGAAAGGCGCCTTGCTGGTCGGCGCTCTGCGGTTGTTTGCGCTGCTGCCCTGGCGCGCGGTGCAAGCGGTGGGTTCGGCCATCGGCTGGCTCATGTGGAAGCTGCCCAACCGCTCCCGCGATGTGGTGCGGATCAACCTCGCCAAGTGCTTCCCCGAGATGGACCCGGCCGAGCGCGAGCGCCTGGTGGGCCAAAGCCTCAAGGACATCGGCAAATCCCTGACCGAAAGCGCCTGCGCCTGGATCTGGCCGGCCCAGCGCTCCATCGACCTGGTGCGTGAAGTCGAAGGCCTGGACGTATTAAAAGACGCGCTGGCGTCGGGCAAAGGCGTGGTCGGCATCACCAGCCACCTGGGCAACTGGGAAGTGCTCAACCACTTCTATTGCAGCCAGTGCAAACCGATCATTTTCTACCGCCCACCCAAGCTCAAGGCCGTGGATGAATTGCTGCGCAAACAACGCGTACAACTGGGCAACAAAGTCGCCGCGTCCACCAAGGAAGGCATCCTCAGCGTCATCAAGGAAGTGCGCAAGGGCGGCCAGGTGGGCATCCCCGCCGACCCGGAACCGGCCGAATCCGCCGGCATCTTCGTGCCCTTCTTCGCCACCCAAGCCCTGACCAGCAAGTTCGTGCCGAACATGCTCGCCGGCGGCAAAGCCGTCGGCGTCTTCCTCCACGCCCTGCGCCTGCCGGACGGCTCCGGCTACAAAGTTATCCTCGAAGCCGCCCCAGACGCCATGTACAGCACCGACACCGAAACCGCCTGCGCCGCCATGAGCCAAGTGGTCGAACGCTACGTGCGCGCCTACCCAAGCCAATACATGTGGAGCATGAAACGCTTCAAGAAACGTCCACCGGGCGAGGCGCGGTGGTACTAAAACCCAGCCCAACACCAAACCCCTGTGGGAGCGAGCTTGCTCGCGATAGCGCCCTACCAGACGACATATATCCAACAGAACGGACGCCTACGCGAGTTGCATTTTTATGGCGCTGTTATAGTTTCCAGCCCTGAGCGATGGAGATGGATCTCGTGAATCTATGTGTAGTCCGGCATGGGGAAACCAAGCTGAATGCTGAAAAGCGCTACGTCGGATCCATCGATCCCGGGCTAAATCAACGAGGCAGAGAGCAGGCCCTCGCCCTAGCCAAGCACTTGCCGTCCAACCTGGACGCGATGATCGTATCCCCTCTGCGTAGAGCCCAAGAAACCGCCGTCATCCTGAACCGCACATTGAACCTACCAAGCTCAACCCTGAATGCTTTTCGCGAACGCAGCGTGGGAGTTTTTGAAGGGCTGACCCAGGCTGATGCAAGCGAGCGTTACCCAGAGCTTTGGTCTCAAAACATCACGCGGTGCTGGGCAGTCGGGCCGACTGATGGAGAGTCGGTTCGCGACGTGGTTCAGCGTGTTCGAGAGGGGCTGCTCGAACTGCAAAAGCGCTACCCGTCGAAACACGTTTTGCTGGTCGCCCACGGCTTCGTTGCAAAGACAATCCGGGCCTTGGCGAAAGCAGACTTTTCAGATTTCTATGATTGGCAGCTCGCCAACGGGCAGATGCTCCTACTGGAGAATGTCGATGTCGAGCTACGCGACGCTTTCGGTCAGAAGCGACCTGAAGGGTGGGATCCTTCGAACTTGGTTTTGGAAAGGTAATGGAACTGGTGGTCGATGGCTGACGATCCCTGGCACCGCGCCCAAAACCGACAAAGGTCCCGTGGCGAGGGAGCTTGCTCCCGCTTGAGTGCGAAGCACTCACAAAAAAGCCCTCCGTGCCCCGAATGCCGGCCAACACACAACCCCCCGTAGCGAGGAGATTCATCGAAACGTCGTACCGCCCCGATGAGCTGCGCAGCAGCCCCCAAACAGCCAACACGATCTGTCTGATATATCGGGACTAGCAGAGATTTTTCTTGATAGATGTCTGCTTTCGGGCCAATAGCTGCCTCTCATTTCGGCAGCAATGAGCAGGTGAGCCTTTGTTCGTTTCGGCGCTTTGCAAAGCTACCGAAAGCGCCGGAATGAATACAACGCAAAGCTGTTCCGTCATCTGTTGCTTGCCTCAATTGTGCGAGAAGGCCATGAAAAGGGGACGCCCAGTTTTATGTGCAAATGAAAAGTGCTGGAAATATATCTGTTCCCTTACTCCAATCCCCTTATTCCACCGCTAGGCTGCGCAGCAGCCTCAGAATACCAGCCTATGAGTTATCCCAATTCACGCATTGACATATCGCTAAATCTCGATATCATCGCCGCATGGACCTACTCGAAATATTCAAAGCCCTCTCAAACCCGACACGTCTCCAAATCCTGAAAGGTTTGAAAGATCCGGCAAAAAACTTCCCCCCGCAGGATGAGGGTGACGTTCACACGGTCGGCGTCTGCGTCAGCAGTATCCAGGAAGGGATCGGCCTGTCGCAGTCAACGGTGTCCGGTTATCTGGCCACGTTGCAACGGGTGGGCCTGGTGGAAGTCAGGCGCATCGGCCAGTGGACCTACTACAAGCGCAATGAAGCAACCATCAGTGCTCTCGCCGAGATCATTGGGAAAGACTTGTAGCGTTTTTTTACCGAACTATATCGAGATATCTCGATATCCCTTTTTCTAGATGCGAGGATTTACTATGAAAGCGATGACGCTTAAATCATTCGGCGGTCCTGAATCGTTCGAGCTTAGCGACGTGCCCAAACCCGTGCCGCAAGCGGGACAAGTCCTGGTCCGGGTGCATGCCACCTCCATCAATCCGCTGGATTACCAGGTTCGACGCGGCGACTATCCCGACCTCGTGCCACTGCCGGCCATCACCGGCCACGACGTATCCGGCGTGGTCGAAGCCGTAGGGCCCGGTGTGACGACCTTCGCGCCTGGCGACGAAGTCTGGTACACCCCGCAAATATTTGAAGGGTCAGGCAGCTATGCCGAGTACCACGTCGCGGCCGAAAGCATTGTCGGGAAAAAGCCGCCCGAACTGAGCCATCTTGAAGCCGCAAGCCTGACCCTGGTGGGCGGGACGGTGTGGGAAGCTCTGGTGGTGCGCGCGGCGCTCAGGGTCGGCGAGAGCATTCTTGTCCACGGCGGCGCTGTAGGCGTCGGGCATGTCGCGATCCAAGTGGCGAAAGCCATGGGCGCCCGGGTGTTCACCACTGTGCGCGATGCGAACGCTGAGTTTGCCCGCAACTTGGGTGCCGACGTGATCATCGACTACGAGAAAGAAGATTATGTCGACGCCGTCCTTCGGGAAACCGCTGGCCACGGCGTGGATGTGGTGTTCGACACCATCGGCGGCAACACACTGTCACGCAGCCCCGATGTACTCGCCCAACTGGGCCGCGTCGTCTCGATCGTGGACATCGCCCAGCCACAAAACCTTGTCCAGGCCTGGGGCAAGAATGCGAGCTATCACTTCGTATTCACCCGACAAAACCGCGGCAAGCTCGATGAGCTGAGCGCATTGATAGCCCGCGGTCAACTGCGCCCACATGTCGGCGCCATCTATTCGCTGGCCGACATCCCCCTGGCCCATGCCCGATTGGAAAGCCCCAACAACGGTCTTCGAGGAAAAATCGCGATTGCCGTCGAGCCATCGCTCATCCCGTAAACGTGGACTTTTAGCCAATCAGAGGTGCGTCATGGTGTATGAAATCGCTGTGCTCCCTGTTCACAAAGAACGCATTGAGACGTTCCGACGCGCATTTGCCGAAGTCGCTCCATTGCTCACACGGGCCAAGGGTTACGGTGGCCACCTGTTAGCGCAAGGGATCGAAACCCCCGAGCAGTTCAACCTGATCGTGCGGTGGCAATCACTCGAGGATCACACACCGGGTTTCGAAGCGAGTGACGACCATCGGCTGTTCATGATGGGGTTGGAGGAATATTTTTCGGAGGAGCCGAAGGTTTACCATGTTGAAGGTGCAACTTTCGAGACTGACGCGAGCGCCGTAGGAGCCTTGTGGCCTTAAAGCAAACAGCCCGTGGCGACCCCTTTTTCGTCCCTTTTTCGTCGTTTTTCTCGACTGTCGTCACCGGCAGAGAGCGGCTATTAGATACCATTCATGATCGGCAGAGTTCGGCCAAGAAACGCCGTTCCGCAGGTCGATATGTTCACAGCTTGGCTCTTTCTGTCTGATAGGCGTGTCCACGGCCCCGTGCCTCGAAAGTCCGGCCCCTGAGCGCCGCGGACCATAGGCACAGCACTCATAGAAAAGATCAGAAATAAATCCGCTTCTATTGAATGCTAGCAATGCATAGAAAAAACTAGGTATTTCAGCTAGCTTTAGCTATCTTTCTATAGATTTTGCTATTTCGTGAGGTCGACATGGATCCCTATCGTAATCCGTTTGCGCCCGGGGCGGGCAGCAGGCCCCCTGAACTGGCGGGGCGCGACCAGATTCTTGAGGCGGCAAGAATTGCCTGTGGACGAGCCGTCAATGGACGAAGTGCTCGTTCCATCATGCTCCTTGGCTTAAGAGGCACGGGTAAGACGGTCCTGTTGAATGAGATAGGAAAAATTGCAAAGGAGGAAGGTCTTTTCGTCTCCAAAGTGGAGGCGCCAGAACGTGAAAGTCTTGCACGTCTTCTTTATCCTGAAATGCGAAAGGTCATGCGCGCGCTTTCCAGCGTTGAGGTCGCCAAGCAAATTGCTAATCGTGGGCTAAAAGGACTTCGCAGCTTTGCATCAATCTTCAAGATTGATATTGGCGGTATCGAGATTGGTGTTGAGCCTGAGCCTGGACTCGCGGATAGCGGAAATCTTCAATATGACCTTCCAGATCTTTTTACGGTAATAGGTGAAGCCGCGCAGGCCGCCGGTAAAGGCTGGATTCTTCTCATTGATGAAGTCCAATACCTCACCGAAGCAGATCTATCGGCACTGATTGTCTCCATCCATCGCATGTCGCAAGAAGGGCTTCCGGTGCTGCTGGTCGGTGCAGGTCTTCCGCAAGTTGCTCGGCTGGCGGGTGAGGCGAAGTCATATGCCGAGCGGCTTTTCCTTTACCCGGAGGTGGGGGCGCTTGATCAACCGTCTGCGACTCAAGCCGTTCAAAAGCCGATCCTAGAGGAGGAAGCCTCTATCGACACCGCAGCTCTGGACAGCATTGTTGATCGGACGCAGGGCTATCCGTTCTTTCTTCAAGAGTGGGCATCCACGGCATGGAACAACGCCGAGGGGCCCGAAATTACTGTTGACGATGTCGAGCATTCTTACTCGGAGACATTGGCCTCTCTCGATGCGGGCTTCTTCAGGGTCCGTATCGATCGGCTTACACCTTCGGAGGTTCAGTTTGTAAAAGCCATGTCCACCCTTGGCGATGGCCCCTATGCCATCGCTGATGTTGCGAAGGTGATGGGGCGTCCTCAATCATCGCTTGGTCCGACTCGGGCCAACATCATTTCCAAGGGAATGATCTACAGCACAGATCACGGATATCTGAACTTTACAGTTCCTCTTTTCGCAGAATTCATGCGTCGCCAGGAATGAGGGCCTGCAATGTGTGGCGAGGGGGAAATATCTCCTCGCCACATAGCTTGATGGTGTTGCGGTTAACGTAGGTCGACGTTATCCAACACCCGATTCGCCAACAACGAACCTAGCTCAATCAATTGCTGAATCCCCAGCGCCACATGACGCCTCGATCCATCCAACTCAAACGCCAAATCGCTCACCATCGCATCAGCCGAAGCCAGCGTCTCGCTGAGGTTGGCGAGCAGGCATTCGTTATCGAGGCCTTTCACAACGGTGAATAGCTGCCCCGGTTTTGGTTCATCTTTAGATTTTTCAGATTTCGGCAGCAGGTAGTGATCGAGCACGCGTTTGGTGGTTTCGTCTTGCTGCTTGGCTTTGGATTTTGCGGATTGTGCGGAGGAATCTGCCTCTGGCGGATTCGGTGTAGGTTTGAACATGGGTATGTCTTCCCTCTAGTAGGGCCGCAACCATCTCGCTACTAAACGAAGGGGTGGCGGCTGTGCGCAGGTTAGTAGACCGGTGACACACCCAAACCGGCGCGCCCGAAGGCGCCAAGCGCACAGCCACCATCAAGTGCAGGCAAATGCCTTACTGATGAGGCTCGTGCAACCGGGATGTCGTCCGGGCTACTAAACCCGACCACTGATGGGCAGTGGCAGGAAGACAATAGAGCCCAGGGACAAGGCGCACAAGCGGGCGGATTCTGGCGTAGTTGTAGGCAAAGGCGCAAGGATGCGTGGGTTGGTGGTGGGGTGTAGGTGGGGTCTGTAGGATCAGGGTTTGCCGGCGATGCGGGTGATTTGTTTTGGTCTGGAACCGAGTCGATTTCATCGCGAGCAGGCTCGCTCCCACAGGGATTGGGGGCTGTTGCAGATGCTGTGTTCACGAACACCCGGTGTGGGAGCGGGCTTGCTCGCGAAGAGGGCGGCACATTCAATATTGATTCAAGCTGACCCGCCGCTTTCGCGAGCAAGCCCGCTCCCACAGAGAGATTGGGGGCAGGAGGCGCAGCCGCCGGGTTGTGCCATGTAGATCGCATTCAGCCTTTTGGGGCTGCTGCGCAGCCCAGCGGGAGCGAGCTCCCTCGCCACAATGGATTTCATTGCCACGAGGAATTTCCCCTGCCACTGGAATTCCTCCACCACAAGGAATCGGCATTGCTTAGCTGAGCGGCGTGCCCCTGGAGGCGCTATTTGCGCTTGAGCATCTCGGGCAACTGGGCGACCAGTTTTTGGTTGTTCAACGGCGCGCGGATGAAGCCGCGTTGGGTGCCGTCGGGGCCGATGACGGCGAGGTTGCCGCTGTGGTCGACGGTGTAGTTGGGTTTGCTAGTGTCGGCTGGAATGAAGGGGATGCTGACGGCGTTGGCGAGTTTCTGCAGATCCTCAACCGATGAAGCCGTCAAACCAATGAACTGCGAATCAAAGTACCCCAGGTACTGCTTCAACTGCTTGGGCGTGTCGCGGTTCGGGTCGACGCTCACCAGTACGATCTGCAACTTATCCACAGCCTCCTTCGGCAACTCGCTTTTGATCTGGCGCAGTTGGGCGAGGGTGGTTGGGCAGATGTCCGGGCAGAAGGTGTAGCCGAAGAACAGCAGGCTCCATTTGTCTTTCAACCCGTCCATCGCTACCGGCTGGCCGTTCTGGTCGGTCATTTTCACGTCGGGCAGGTTGCGGCTTTGGGGCAGGAGGATGATGCCGGCGTCGATCAGCGCGGTCGGGTCGCCCTGGCCTTTGCCGGACAGCACTTTGTTGATGGTAAGGCCGAGGATCAATGCGATCACGGCCACGAGAATGAAGACGGTTTTCTGGGTTCGGGTCATAGGCTCAACAGTAAGTAGTGATCGACAAGCAGGGCGATGAACAGCAGGAACAAGTAGTAAATAGAGTACTTGAAGGTGTTGATCGCGGCATGCGGCCGACTGCCACGGTACAGCACCACGGCCCATTGCAGGAACCGGGCGCCGAGTACCAGCGCGCACACGAGGTAAAGCAGCCCGCTCATGTGGATCACGAACGGCATCAGGCTCACCGCCAGCAGCACCAGGGTGTAGAGCAGGATGTGGATCTTGGTGTAGTGCTCGCCGTGGGTCACCGGCAGCATCGGGATGTCTGCCTTGGCGTATTCCTCTTTGCGGTGGATCGCCAGGGCCCAGAAATGCGGCGGGGTCCAGGCGAAGATAATCAGCACCAGCAGCAGCGGTTCGGCGCTGACATGACCGGTGGCGGCCACCCAGCCCAGCAGCGGTGGCGCCGCGCCGGCCAGGCCGCCGATGACGATGTTTTGCGGTGTCGCCCGTTTCAGGAAACCGGTGTAGATCACCGCGTAACCCAGCAAGGAGGCCAAGGTCAGCCAGGCCGTCAGCGGGTTGGTGAAGGCCAGCAGCAAGGCTTGGCCGGCCACGGCCAGCGCCAGGGCGAAGGTCAGTGCGGCGGCCGGGGAAACCCGTCCTTCGGCCAGTGGCCGCTTGTGGGTGCGGGCCATGACTGCGTCGATGCGTCGGTCCACCACATGGTTGACCGCCGCCGCGCCGCCGGCACACAGGGCGATGCCCAGGTTGCCGAACACCAGCACTGTCCACGGCACGCCGGCGCGGGTGGCGAGGAACATGCCGACCAGCGAGGTGATCAGCATCAGCACCACCACTTTGGGTTTGGTCAGCTCCAGGTAATCGCGCCAGATCGCCCGGCTGTGGCGTTCACCGGTCAAGGTTGCCATGGCATCTCTCCTTTTATAGTGATGGGGCTGACACCGTGTTTATGCGGGTTGAACCGCCAGCGCAGCGGGACCTGATGCTTGACCCGCACCAGGCTGGTACGGGCGTGATAGTTGACCAGCACCAAGGTCAGCAACAGCGCGGCGCCCCCGGCGTTGTGAGCCACTGCGACCGGCAGCGGCAAGTGAAACACTACGTTGCTGACCCCCAAGGTAATTTGTGCCGCCAGTGCGGTGAGGACAAGGCCCGCCAGTCGGGTCATGCCTACGGCCTTCAACTGCCAGGCCAGGCCCAGCAGCACCACGGTCACCAGCAACGCGCCGATGCGGTGGGTCAGGTGGATGGCGGTGCGGGCGTCGCTGTCGAGCTGCCCGCCCAGGTAGTTCGGGCCGATGTGTTGGGTGAGGTGGAAGCCGTTGGCAAAATCGGCCGGTGGCAGCCATTGGCCGTGGCAGGTGGGGAAATCGATGCAGGCCACGGCGGCGTAATTGGAGCTGACCCAACCGCCCAGGGCGATCTGGCCGATCACCAGCAGCAGCCCGGCCGTGGCCCAGTATTGCAGGCGCTTGGGCACGGTCAACGCCGGCAATACGCCGGACAATCTCAACGTGAGCAGGAACAGCAAACTTAACGTCGCGAACCCGCCCAGCAAATGCCCGGTGACAACCTGCGGCCATAGTTTCAGCGTCACGGTCCACATGCCGAACGCCGCTTGGGCGAAGACCACCACCAGCATAAACAGCGGCAACTTCAACGGCTGGCCGGGACGATGACGGTTCGTCCAGGCCCGCGCGGCCAAGGCGGCAATCAATAACGCCAAGGTCCCGGCAAAGTAGCGATGGACCATTTCGTTCCAGCCCTTGTGGGCTTCGACCGGGGCATCGGGAAAATGCAGCTCGGCATGGGCCAGTTGGGCTTCGCCCTTGGGTACGCTGATAAACCCGTAGCAGCCGGGCCAGTCAGGGCAGCCAAGGCCGGCGTGGGTCAGCCGGGTATAGGCGCCCAGCAAAACGACGATCAGCGCCAGCAGTGTGGCGAACAGCGCGAGGCGAAATCCAGGTTTGGCCATGTCGATGCCCTCAGCCGATGTTCGACAGTTTCAGCAGATGACGCAGGTCGTTGAGCAGATCCTTGCCCTTGACCCGGGCGTCGTAGCGCAGCACCAGGTTGCTATGGGGGTCGATGATCCACAGCTGGGCGCCGCCAGAACCCTGGGCGCCCTTCTGATAGGCCGGCACGTCCAGCGGGTAGCGTTGCAGTTGCGGGTATTCGCGTTGCAGCTGGGCTTCGTATTCGCCATCCAGCGGTTGTGCGATCGCCAGGGCATGGCTGGCGCGACCGGCATCGCGGCCCAGGCCGATTTGCACTTGCCGGGCCAGGTACACCAGTTGCCGGCAATCCACTGAGCATTCCTGCGGTGCCGTCACCAATATCTGCCAGCGCTGTTCATCGGCCTCTACGCCGATCTCGGCGCGGGTCTGGCCGTTGCCGATCAGCTCGCCGTGGTAGCTGCGGCTATCGGGCACCCAGAACTGGAATTTATACATGCCGGTGGCCAGGATCATCGGGCCGACCACCCCGAGCACGATCAACAGCAGTTGCAGACGCCCTTTGCGACGGCTGCGCGGCGTGTTGGCTTCAGACGTGTTGGTTGGATTCATGGTGTTCCCCATGCTGTCTCCCTGCGTTGTGCCATCCGAGATAAAGGAAAAGGCCAAACAGCGCCGCCGCCATGGCGAACCACTGCACGGCATAACCGAGGTGTTTTTCCGGCCCCATGCTCACCACCGGCCAATCGGTCCGGTAGGCGCCAGGGCCGCTTTGTTGCCGTAGTTCGTAGGTAAAACCGCTGCGGCCCAGTTCGGTCCAGAGTTTGTTCGGTTCGATGGCGGTGACCACGCGGGGCCAGGGCGCGCCCGCCGGGTCGGCGTGGAGCTGGAAGGTTGCGCCGGGGGCCACATAGACCCAGGCCTCGAGGCTCAAGGGCTGCTCCGGGGTGCTGAAGACCGGTGGGGTGCGGCGGTCGGGCCAGGGCAGCCAACCCCGGTTGACCAGCAGCCACAGGCCACTTGCCGAGTCGATAAAGGGCTGGAGCAATTCGACGCCGACCTTGCCGTCGTGCTGGCGGTTATCCAGCAAAACGCTGTGCTCGGCGTCGAACTGGCCGTGCAGGCTCACCGGCCGGAAGGCGGGGTCTGTGGTGTGTTGCAGCTCGGTGCTGTCCATCAGCGGCGCCACGCGGCGCTCGGCGTAAGTGTCCATGAGCACGCGCTTCTGTTCGCCCCGGCTCAGCTGCCAGAACCCCAGGCACACCATCACCGGCACCAGGATGGCGACCACCAGCGATGGCACGATCCCCGGCCGGAAGTGTTTCATGGCGCCGTCCGAAAGCCGTCGAACGGGGTAGCTATACTCACGTGCATCACGTCCCCCCGGAGCGTTTCTCATGCTAAAAGCAGCCATCGTCCTGATGCTGATTGCCACGATTGCGAGCCTTTTCAGCGGCCTGTTTTTTTTGGTCAAGGACGACAGCGATTCCAATCGCCTGCTCACCGCCCTGGCGGTCCGGGTCAGTCTGGCCGCCGTCACCGTCGGCTTGATCGCCTGGGGTTTTTTCAGCGGCCAGTTGGTGTCCCACGCGCCTTGGTAGCGATGGCTTTAGAGCACGTAGACGAAGACGAACAAGCCGATCCACACCACATCGACGAAGTGCCAGTACCAGCTCGCGGCCTCGAAGCCGAACTGGTGCTCGTTGTCGAAGTGCCCGCGCATGATCCGCATCAGCATCACGAACAAGATGATCGTGCCGATGGTGACGTGAGCGCCGTGAAAGCCCGTGAGCATGAAGAACGTCGCGCCGTAGACGCCGGAACCCAGGGTCAGGCCCAGTTCCTTGTAGGCGTGGATGTATTCTTCAGCCTGGAAAGTCAGGAAGGCGCAACCGAGCAGCACGGTGATCGCCAGCCAGAGTTTCAACGCGCCGCGATGGCCTTTTTTCAGCGCGTGGTGGGCGATGGTGACGGTGACGCTGGAACTGACCAGCAGCACGGTGTTGAGCAGCGGCAGGCCCCAGGGGCTGATGACGTCCTTGGGCGCTGGGAAGAGTTTCGGGTCGGGGTTGTGAAGCAAGGGCCAGGCGAATTCGAAGGTCGGCCAGAGCATGTGGGAGATGCCCTTGGTGCCTTCCCCCGCCAGGCCTGGCGCTGACACATGGCGCACATAAAACAACGCGCCGAAAAACGCGATGAAGAACATCACTTCGGAAAAGATGAACCAGCTCATGCCCCAGCGGAACGAGCGGTCGAGCTGTGGGCTGTAGAGCCCGGCGCGACTTTCCTTGATCACCGCGCCGAACCAGCCGAACAGCATGTAGGCCACCAGCAGGCCGCCGACGAAAAAGATCAGCGGGCCGTGGGATTCCGGGCGCGCCGCCTTCAGGTCGTTGAACCAGGTCGCCAGGCCATACACCGTGACGAACATCCCGACCGTGGCGATGATCGGCCATTTGCTCTGGGCCGGAACGTAATAGTGCTCATGAGTTGCCATTTATTGTTCTCCTTATCGGGCACGCTATCGGTCAGTGTTTACAGCCACCGGTGGATGACGAGCGGTGATATCGAACAGCGTGTAGGACAGCGTCAGGTGCTTCACTTCCTTGGGCATGTCCCGGTCGACGATGAAGCGCATGGGCATTTCGATGCGTTCGCCGGGTTGCAGCACTTGCTGGGTAAAACAAAAACATTCGGTCTTGTGGAAATACGACGCCGCCGTGCTGGGCGAAATACTCGGGACCGCCTGGGCGCTCATCGGCCGGTTGGTGGGGTTGTGGGCAACGAAAATCATCTCGTTGACCGCCCCAGGCTTGACCACCAGTTGGTCGCCCTTGGGGTAGAAATCCCAGACCATGTCCACCGCATTGGTCGACAGGAACTGCACGCGCACCTGCCGCGATTCATCAACGGTCTGCTCCCCCTCGTACTGCCCGGCGGTCTTGCCATTGATGCCGAACGCCTTGCACATCACGTCGTAGATCGGCACCAGGGCAAACCCGAAGATGAACATGGCCACCACCACCAGCAGCAGGCGGGTGACCAGTTTTTTCATCGAGATTGAGTCAGCCATGGTTACAGCCTCTTGCACCGAACCCTGTGGGAGCGGGCTTGCTCGCGAAGAACGATGACGCGGTGTTTCTGTCAGACCGCATCGCCTGATTCGCGAGCAAGCCCGCTCCCACACTCATTTCACTTCCGGCGGCGTGGTAAAGGTGTGATACGGCGCCGGCGACGGCACGCTCCACTCCAGGCCTTCAGCCCCATCCCACGGTTTGGCCGGTGCGGGTGGGCCGCCACGGATGGTTTTGATCACGATGAACA
The DNA here is from genome assembly GCF_000281895.1 of Pseudomonas fluorescens Q2-87. Lineage (NCBI taxonomy): Bacteria > Pseudomonadati > Pseudomonadota > Gammaproteobacteria > Pseudomonadales > Pseudomonadaceae > Pseudomonas > Pseudomonas fluorescens. The sequence continues at coordinate 28,266 of NZ_CM001558.1, forward strand.
GGAAGAAGATCTGCGTGGTGCCGAACATGAACGCACCGATGGACGAGACCATGTTGAAGTCGGCGAACTGCAGGTTGTAGTCGGGGATCCGCCGGGGCATGCCCGCCAGGCCGACGAAGTGCATCGGGAAAAAGGCCATGTTCATGCCGACGAACGACAGCCAGAAGTGCAGCTTGCCGAGGGTTTCGTCATACATGTGGCCGGTCCATTTCGGCAGCCAGTAGTAGGCCGAGGCGAAGATGCCGAAGATCGCGCCAGGCACCAGCACGTAGTGGAAGTGCGCCACCACGAAGTAGGTGTCCTGGTACTGGAAGTCCGCCGGCGCGATGGCGAGCATCAACCCGGAGAAACCGCCGATGGAAAACAGGATCACGAACGCCACGGCAAACAGCATCGGCGTCTCGAAGGTCAGCGAGCCTTGCCACATAGTGCTGGCCCAGTTGAACACCTTCACCCCGGTGGGCACGGCGATCAGCAGGGTGGCGTACATGAAGAACAGCTCGCCCACCAGCGGAATGCCCACCACGAACATGTGGTGCGCCCAGACGATGAACGACAGGAACGCAATGGCGGCCGTGGCGTAGACCATCGAGGTGTAGCCGAACAGCGGCTTGCGGGAGAACGCCGGGATGATCGAGCTGACGGCGCCGAAGGCCGGCAGGATCATGATGTACACCTCGGGGTGGCCGAAGAACCAGAACACATGCTGGAACAATACTGGGTCACCGCCGCCGGCAGCGCTGAAGAAGCTGGTGCCGAAGTGGATGTCCATCAGCATCATCGTCACGCAGCCAGCCAGTACTGGCATCACCGCGATCAGCAGGAACGCGGTGATCAGCCAGGTCCAGACGAACAGCGGCATTTTCATCAGGGTCATGCCGGGGGCGCGCAGGTTGAGGATGGTGGCGATCACGTTGATCGCGCCCATGATCGAACTGATGCCCATCAGGTGGATCGCAAAGATGAAGAACGTCACGCTTTCCGGCGCATAGGTGGTGGACAGCGGCGCGTAGAACGTCCAGCCGAAGTTCGGTCCGCCGCCCGGTGTGAACAACGTGGACACCAGCAGCAGGAACGCCGCCGGCAACAGCCAGAAGCTGAAGTTGTTCATGCGTGGCAGGGCCATGTCCGGCGCGCCGATCATCAGCGGGATCATCCAGTTGGCGAGGCCGACGAACGCTGGCATCACCGCGCCGAAGACCATCACCAGGCCATGCATGGTGGTCATCTGGTTGAAGAATGCCGGCTCCACGATCTGCAGCCCGGGCTGGAACAGCTCGGCGCGAATCACCATGGCGAACGAGCCGCCCAGCAGGAACATGGAGAACGCGAACCACAGGTACAGCGTGCCGATGTCCTTGTGGTTGGTGGTCAGTACCCAGCGCATCAGGCCCTTGGCGGGGCCGTGGGCGTGGTCGGCGCCGGCATGGCCGTGGTCATCGATCACAGCACTCATGTCCTGTCTCCTTCGAGCGAGTGGGCTGGACGGCGCGGGGCGGTGAGCCCCGACCGGTTGCGGGAACACGCGTCAGGCCGGCTCATTTGCTTTCTGCCTGTTTGAGTTCCAGCACTTCTTTAGGCGTCACCATGTCGCCCTTGTTGTTGCCCCAGGCGTTGCGTTCATAGGTCACGACCGCGGCAATATCGACTTCCGACAATTGTTTGCCGAACGCGGCCATGGCGGTGCCCGGCTTGCCGTGGAAGACAAGGCTCAGGTGATCGGCTTTTGGCCCGGTGGCGATTTTCGAGCCCTTGAGGGCCGGGAACATCGGCGGCAGGCCCTGGCCTTCGGCCTGGTGACAGGCCACGCAGGTGGTGTGGTAGATCTTGTCGCCACGTTCCTTGAGCTCATCAAGGGTCCATTCCTTGCTGGTCAGCTCTTTAAGCTGCGCGGCTTCGGCCTTGCGTTCGCCCAGCCATTTTTCATAGTCGGGCTTGCTCTTGACCTCCACCACGATGGGCATGAAACCGTGGTCCTTGCCGCACAGTTCGGCGCATTGGCCGCGGTAGATGCCGGGCTTGTCGACGCGGGTCCAGGCTTCGTTGACGAACCCGGGAATCGCATCGCGCTTGACCGCGAAGGCCGGCACCCACCAGGAGTGGATCACGTCGGCCGAGGTCACCAGAAAGCGCACTTTGGCATCGACCGGCAGCACCAGCGGCTTGTCGACTTCCAGCAGGTAGTGCTCGCCCTTGGCGCTCTGGTTATGGATCTGTTCGGCGGGCGTGGCGAGGTTGCTGAAGAACTCGACGTCCTGGCCCAGGTACTTGTAGTGCCACTTCCATTGATAGCCGGTGACCTGGATATCGATGTCCGACTCGCTGGAGTCGTACATCTTGATCAGGGTGGCGGTGGCAGGAATCGCCATCAGCACCAGGATCAGGAAGGGCACGATGGTCCAGAGGATTTCGACGCGGGTGTTTTCGTGGAAATGCGCGGCATTTTGGCCGGTTGAGCGGCGATGCATCATCATCGACCAGAACATGGCGCCGAAGACGATGATGCCGATGACCACACAGATCCAGAAAATGGTCATGTGCAAGTCGAACACTGCATTGCTGATCTGTGTCGCTCCAGGCGCCATATTCACAGTCCAGGCCGCTTGTGCCTGACTGAAAATCGACCACAACAGGAGGCCCATCCATACGTGTGGATGTCGCGTCATTGCGGGTTCCCCTTATCGTTCTTGTTATCCCGTAGGCGTAAAGCCTGCGGCAAGGGATCGGCTACTTCAGACTACCAACTTGACTCGCCGCGCCTTGCTGCACATGCAATCGGGTGTCATCAGCTAACTCCATTCAAAACCGAGTATAGACAGCGACTGCAACCTCGCAACGCGATGGCGTAAATCGTTTGAAACAGACAGGGCTTGCGCTAGAGCCCGCGAATGGAGAAGGATGCGACCTGAGTGATGGCAAACCGATATAACCTGCTGCGCATCAAGGAAGAGACGGTTATGAAAAATAGGTCTTAGGAGTGTTTTTGCGCCAGCTAAGTTATGTCTTTCCTATTTCCTTTGCCTTGTTCCCTGGAGTTGTCATGAACACCGCCGCATTGCGCGAGCAGATCCAAAAAGCCCAACGACATGAAGCCGAGACCGGCCAGTTGACCCGTCAGCTGGAGGCTCATTTACCGCATCTGCACCGTGCGATCCAATTACCGGAAGCGAACGCCAATGATGTCCTGGCGCGTTTTGTCGGCGCCTACATCGATGAAGTCCCTGATTTGCTGGATGCGGCCAACGAAGTGGCCAAGGAGGCGGGGATTGAGTCGCAGATAAAACCGGTACTGAAGATTGCCGAACAGTATTTTCTCCACCCGCCGAAAGTCATGGACGGCCATGTCGGGCTCGACAGCCTGCTGGACGAAGCCTACCTGGCGCACCGGTTCGTGGAAGAGGTCAACGACCTTTATATCAAGCATTTTGGCCAGCCACTGATCCCCTTGGACATGACCGTCGCCAACTTGATTGCTCACCAATTGATCGGTGAGGAATTTGCCAACCAACTGGATGAAGTGGTGCATCACGCGATCGACGAAATGCTCGATGACGACACGTTTGCACTGGAGTCGGTAGAGGCCTACCGCGAAACGCTCAGCAGCCCGCAAACCGGTGCCGCCTGGAAACGCTGGCCCTGCATGTCACGCCGCCTGGGCGTAGGCCTGGAACTGGATCAGCCTGCGGCTTGATGATTCACGTAAGAAAGTAGAGCCCCCGTGGCGAGGGAGCTTGCTCCCGCTGGACTGCGCAGCAGGCCCATTTTTGTGAGTGCTTCGCACTCAAGCGGGAGCAAGCTCCCTCGCCACGATGACTCGAACACACCTAAGTGAACTGACTCAAGCGCACCTTATGTGAACTGTTGCTTTTGGAGCGGGCTTGGCTGTAATGCAGACGCTGCGCCAACCCCCACGGTCGTGCGCAACCGCCCTTCCAGCCTGCGCTTGAGGCCTCGGGATTCGATCAACAGCTTCGAACCCTTGCTGGCATTTGCCCGGCCCCACTCCTCCAACAGCTCCAGGCACGAGTGGTCGATGTAGCTCAGGTTATTGAGCGGCACGTGCACCGTCGCGCCCGCCGGGATGGTGCCCAGCACCTGGGTCAGCGCCGGCACCTTGAGGAAGGTCGCCGCGCCTACCAACCGCAGTTCCATTTCGCCTTCCTGGGGCAGGTCGATCAGGCTGATTTTCAACCGCGAGGCTTTCCAGGCCAGCTTCGCCAGGGTCAGGCCGAAACCGATCAGCACACCGGTCAGCAGGTCGGTGAAGATGATCGCCAGCGCCGTGGCCGCATAGGTGAACATCGGCATCCGGCCATAACGACCCAGGCTTCGGAATGCCTTGAGGTCCACCAGTTTGAAACCGGTGTACACCAGCACACCCGCCAGGCTCGCCACTGGAATGCTTTGCAGCACGCTGGACAGCAACAGCACGAAAAGCAGCAGCCATAAGCCATGGAAGATCGTCGACATGCGCGTGGTGGCGCCGGCCTGGACGTTGGCCGAACTGCGCACGATCACCCCGGTCATCGGCAAGGCGCCGAGCAGGCCGCAGAGCATGTTGCCGATACCTTGGGCCGACAGCTCCCGGTCGAAATCCGCCCGTTCACCGCTGTGCATGCGATCCACCGCGGCGGCCGATAGCAAGGTTTCAGCACTGGCGATGAAGGCAACGGCAAACGCGGCGACCAACAGCGTCGGATCGGCCAGGTTCAGCAAGTCCGCTGGGCGCAGCCAGTCAATGGCTTCGGCGAGGTTCTCCGGCACTTCCACACGCTTGACCTGCAACGCCAGCAGCAGGCTGGCAACGGTCGCCAAGCCTACGCCGAGCAAGGCGCCGGGAATGAAGCGCAGGCTGTAGGGACGAAACTTTTCCCACAGCCACATCACCGCAATCGTCGACAAACCGAGCAGACCAGCCTGCCAGCCGAAGGACGGCAGCGCCTGGGCCACAGCCGCTGGGAACGCCGCCAGGTTATCCAACCCGGAAGGCTTGGGCGCGGCGTCGAGCATCACATGGACCTGGGACAGCACGATCAGCACGCCGATACCCGCCAGCATCCCGTAGACCACCGCCGGTGCGGTGACGCGGAACCAGCAGCCCAGGCGAAAACGCCCGGCCAACAGTTGCAGCAGACCCGCCAGCAGCAGGATCGGCCCGAGCATCGCCACGCCATGCTGGCGCACCAGCTCGAAGACCAGCACCGCCAAGCCGGCGGCCGGGCCACTGACTTGCAGCTTCGAACCGGCCAGGAAACCCACGACCAGGCCACCGATGATGCCGGTAATCAGGCCTTTGGCCGGCGGCAGGCCAGAGGCGATGGCGATGCCCATGCACAAAGGCAGGGCCACCAGGAATACAACCACCGAAGCCAGCAGCTCCCGTGGCAGAACAGCTTTTAATTGAGCAGCACGCATGGCGACTCTCCCGAAGTTTTCTTCAGGCATGGCGAGGCCCTACCGCGCAAACAGCGGTAAGGCTTGAACCATGCAAGGATGATTAGGAGCGGTTAGAAGCGCGCTTTGGGCGTCGCCACCGGGATCGGATGGCTGCCATCGAGCGGCAGGAAACGTCCCTGGTCCGCGTCAAAGGCTTTGATCTCGCTGGTCTCGATGTTGTACACCCAACCATGGATGAACAACTGACCGCTGGCCATGCGCGAGGCCACCGAGGGATGCGTTCGCAAGTGCTGCAGCTGCGCGATCACGTTCTCTTCGGTAAGGATGGGCATGGTTTGTTTTTCGTCGCCGCACGGACAGTTGTCGTGGACCATGGTCTTGGCCACTTCGGCGTGGCGCAACCAGGCTTTGACCGTGGGCATTTTTTCCAGGGTGTCGGGGTTGAGCACCGCACGCATGGCGCCGCAATCGGAATGGCCGCAGACGATGATGTGCTGCACGCCGAGGGCCAGCACGGCGTATTCGATGGCGGTGGAAACGCCGCCGTTCATCTGTCCATACGGCGGAACGACGTTGCCCACGTTGCGGGTCACGAACAGGTCGCCGGGGGAGCTATGGGTGATCAACTCGGGCACGATGCGCGAATCGGCGCAGGTGATGAACATCGCCCGGGGTGTCTGGGCGGTGGCGAGTTTCTTGAAGAGTTCTTCCTGCTGCGGAAAGATCTCATGATGGAAATGCAAAAAGCCGTCAACAATATGCTGCAGCGCTGCATCGGCGGTCTCCGCCTCGGGTTGGGCTGAAGCCGACGCAGCCAACGGCTGTTTATCCTTGTCACTCATGATTCATCCTCTTGACGGTATTTGTGACCTGAGAGGTCAGCAGTGGCTAAAACATCCAGGCCGAGATGTTCGACCCATCAGTCACTCGCTGAACAAGGTAGCGACCCAAACTTAACTCAAACTGAAATCCAAGGCTCTAGGACAATGATTTCAGGGATGGCGAAACACTGGCGCAGATCATGTCCAGCAGCCGTTCCAAGGTCAACTTTAATCAAATCAACGACATCTGTCGGCCCGGCGGACAGAAGGCATCGCAATCGAGATTGTAGCCTTGGCGCCGATCGAGCCCCAGGCGCTTGATCGCCTTGGTGAACCGCTGGGCCAGCAGGTCGGCGAACGGCCCTTCGCCGCGCATGCGTTTGCCGAACTGGCTGTCGTAAAGCTCCCCGCCCCGGCTCTGGCGGACCAGGCTCAGCACATGGGCGGCGCGCTGCGGGTAATGCGCCTGTAACCATTCCTCGAATAGCGGCGCCACCTCCAGCGGCAGGCGCAACATGACGTAGGCGGCGCTTTGCGCACCGGCAGCATGGGCCTCGGTCAGCAGGCTCTCGATTTCGCAGTCATTGATCATCGGGATCATTGGCGCGCACAACACACCCACCGGGATGCCCGCCTCGCGCATGACCTTTATCGCCCTCAACCGCGCCTTGGGCGCCGCCGCGCGCGGTTCCAGAATTCGCTTGAGTTCATCGTCCAGGGTGGTGAGGCTGATCATCACCGCCACCAGCCGCTGTTGCGCCAGTTCGGCCAGCAGGTCCAGATCCCGCAGGATCAGCGAGCCCTTGGTCACGATGGTCACCGGATGGCGGTAACGCAGCAGCACTTCAAGGATTTGGCGGGTGATCCGCTGTTCACGCTCGATGGGCTGGTAAGGGTCGGTGTTGGAGCCCAGGTTGATCGGCGCGCATTGATAACCGCGCTTGGACAGCTGTTGTTCCAGTACATCGGCAGCGTTGGTCTTGGCGATCAGCCTGGTTTCGAAATCCAGCCCCGGCGACATGTCCCAATACGCATGGCTGGGTCGCGCGAAGCAGTAGATACAACCGTGCTCACAACCCCGGTAAGGGTTGATCGAGCGATCGAAGGGGATGTCCGGCGACGTATTGCGAGTGATGATGGTCTTCGCCGTTTCGAAGGTCACCTCGGTGCCTTGGGTCAGCGGGACTTCTTGATACCAGCCGTCATCTTCAGCCACCGAGCGGCTCGGGGCGAAACGGTTGTGGGGATTGGCGGCGGTGCCACGGCCGCGCGGGGGAAGTGAGGCTGGCATGGGGGAACTCCGCAAACTGTATGCGCATACAGTATTGCCTGGGCTCGATTTAGACCAGTGCCATTCGGCGGTCCGCCAGGAGGCCGGCGTAATCTTCATCGCAATTCACAACGCTTTGACGTCCTTCCTACGGGTTTTTAACCGTAGCGAGGCGAAACTGATCCTCTCGAATTCTTCGTTGCTGGCCGCCCTGCATGCTCAAGCTCTGTTTGTCTTCCCTGTTTTGCCTGGCCTTGTCTATCGGGCTTGTCGAGCCTTCGGCCCAAGCGGCCGACTCCGAGCAGGCCAGGCCAGGAGAATGGGCCCAGCCGGTGGAGAAGGACTACAACCTCTACCAGATGTCTCCCACGCTTTACCGCAGCTCCCTGCCGGACGGCGGCGCCCTGCCATTGCTGACGAAACTCAAGATCGGCACGGTTATCACGTTCCTGCCGGAGTCGGATGCACGCTGGCTGTCCACCCCCGGCATCGAGCGGGTGCAACTGCCCTATCGCACCAATCATGTCGACGACAGCGACATACTCAAGGCCCTGCGCGCCGTGCAGGCTGCCGAAGCCAAGGGACCGGTGCTGATGCACTGCAAGCACGGTTCGGACCGCACCGGTCTGGTGGCCGCCATGTACCGTGTGGTGGTGCAGGGCTGGAGCAAGGAAGACGCCTTGAACGAAATGACGGAAGGCGGCTTCGGTGACAGCCATCACTTCAAGGATGGGGTCCGCTACATGATGCAGGCCGATGTGGAAAAACTCCGTGCCGCATTGGCGAACGGCGACTGCAGCACCAGCGTGTTTGCGCTTTGCTCGCTGGAAAGCTGGGTCAACTCGACCACGACCGCCCATCACCTTGAGCCTGAGGTTGCCCTGCCCGCGCGATGAACCTTGGCGAGCCTGCAAAATCTGCAATGGATTCGGCCAGGGGCCGCGCATCGCCTGGTGCGAAGATGGCTTCGCGCAGCGCCCGTCCCGTTACGGGGTTGAACAGCCCGTCGCGCTTGAACCTTTCGAACACGCTAAGGGCCAGCTCCTTGGACCAGGCGTAGGCATAAATCCTCGCGGCATAACCGGTCACCATATAGTCCAGGCCATTGGCCCAGCGTTCGTTCGCGAACGTCGGCAGATGCTTCGTGTACCCATTGATCTGATCGAACACCTGCTGGACGGTGCGCCCATCGCCGTGGGTGCGGTGCAGCTCCATGTCGAAAAGCGCGTTGCGTAACAGCAAGGCGGTTTCCCAACTGGCCTGGGTATTGGCGAACGCCAGCAGCTGATCGGCGACTTCGTCGGGCATTGCCGCCCCGGTCTGGTAGTGCGCCGACACGCGGACCAGGCATTCCCTGGAAAAACACCACTGTTCGAACAGCATGCCGGCGAACTCGGACGTGTCGCGAGACAGTTCGGTGATGCCGGAAATTTCCCGGTATTGCGCCCGGGTCAGGACATGGTGCAGGCAATGGCCGAACTCATGAAAAAGAATACGCAACTGCAGATGGTCGAGCGTCGCCGGCCGGGAGCCTGAGCTACGCGGCAGCCAGCCATGCAGGACCGCGATGGGGTGCCGGGGTCGGCCCTCGGCGGTGATGCTCCGGTTTCGCAGGGTGGAGGTATTCGGATAACCGGTGCGGTTCGCATCCTCGAACGGATCGAAATACAGGTAACCGATGACTTGCCCCCACTCGCGGACCTCGTAAAGACGCACGTCGCGATGCCAGGTCGGAGTCTGCGGACGCTCGATGAAATCCACGCCGAAAAGCGCCTTGGCGATCAGCAGCAACTGGGCAAACGTCGACTCCAGGGGAAACCAGGCGCTGAGGGCATGCTGGGAGGTGCCCGCCGCCTGCTGCCGAAGTTTCTCCACCAGAAACGGATAATCCCAAGGCTGGAGCTCGCTGAACCCCTGCTCGTCGGCAAACGCCTTGAGCTGTTCAGCGTCCCTGGCGAATTCGCTTTGGTGTCGGGCCAATTGCCGTCGCAGGAAGGCCGCGACTTGTTCGGCAGACTCGGCTTGCTCCGGCTCGATCGCCATTTCAGCAAAATTCGCATAGCCAAGTAGCGTCGCGTACCGGTGCCGATCATCCAGCAGACGCTGGAGCACTTTGCCGTTATCGAACCGCCCGGCCTGGGGGCCCTGGTCCGATGCTCGCGTGCTGTAGGCCACGTACAGCTCTTGGCGCAGAAGGCGATCTTCGGCGTAGGCCGTGACGATGCCAAACGACTCGTCATCGAGGCTCAGCAGCCAACCCGAACGCCCGGCCTCGCGTGCCTGACGGGCCATGCGCTGTTGGAACGCCAGTGGTAGGCCGTTGAGTTGGTTCTCATCGTCGAACGTTTTGCTCCAGGCGTTATTGGCTTCGTGCAGGTTCTCCAGAAACAGCTGCTGGGCGTCTTTGATACGACGCTGCAGGGCGTTCAAATCGGTTCGTGAGGTGTGGGCCGGATCGTTCTGGCGAAACTGTCGGAGGATTTTTTCCAGGACGCGTTTTCGCGCCGGTTCGAAATGCCGGGCGATCTGGCTGTCCGCCAGGCGTTGATAAAGCTGGAACAGTTCCGGATGTTGTTTCAACCAGCGCTGGAAATCGTGCAGCCGCTCGCCGCAACCCAGTGAAGCCTGTGCCCACTCGTCCCCGCTCTTGGCCGAGGCCAGGAGGTCCAGCAGAGCGTTGAAGCCATCAAGCCGCATATGGATTTCATCCATCGCCAGCACCAAGTCGTCCCAAGTGGGAAACGCTACCTGGGTCTTGATGATATGGGCCACCTGGGCACGGCTATCGGCCAGGATCCGGTCGAGGGCCGGAGAGAAATGCAAGGCCTGGATGCGGGCAAAAGGGGGCAGGTCATAGGCCTGCAACAGCGGGTTGTCGGCGTGGGGCATGGAAGCCTTCCTGTCTTTGGACTTGGTGGACAAGTCTGGGCAGGAAGGCCGCAAGGCCAGCGGTATATATGTATCGCTTCCGGGCCGGGCGGCCCGGAAGATGATGCCGCAGGTTTCAGTCGGGTTTTTTCTTCAACTTGGGGTTGGGGAAAAACTGTACCGCCTGCACCTTGGCGTCCGGCACTTTAAGCGCCGACGTGTTAACGCGGGTGCCCAACTCCTTGGGCACCGACAGGCCTTGCTCGTTGAGGGTGTCGCTGTAGCCGCAGGCCACGCATTCGCGGTGCGGCACGCCGTCTTCGTTCCACATCATCAACTTGTCCGGCTCACTGCACGCCGGGCAGACCGCCCCGGCGATGAAGCGTCGTTTGGTAATCACAGGCCCCTCACTCATGCTGCCGCGTCCTCGGTCAGGCCGCTATGGCGCAAGAGTGCGTCAATCGACGGCTCACGGCCACGGAAGTCGACGAACAGCACCATCGGTTCCTGCGAACCGCCACGGGCCAGGATCGCCTCACGGAAGGCCCGACCGGTGTCGGCGTTGAGCACGCCGTCCTCTTCGAACTTGGAGAACGCGTCCGCCGACAGCACTTCAGCCCACTTGTAGCTGTAGTAGCCCGCCGCATAACCGCCGGCGAAGATGTGGGCAAAACTATTGGGGAAGCGGTTGTAGGCTGGCGGACGCATGACCGAGACCTCGTCGCGTATGCCTTCGAGCACTTGCGCCACGCTGCGACCGTCGCCGTGGGTGGCGTGCAGCTCGAAGTCGAACAGCGAGAATTCCAGCTGGCGGACCATCATCAGGCCGGACTGGAAATTCTTCGCCGCGAGCATTTTTTCCAGCAGGTCCTGGGGCAGCGGTTCGCCGGTTTCATAATGGCCGGAAATCAGCGCCAGGCCTTCGGGCTCCCAGCACCAGTTCTCCATGAATTGGCTTGGCAGCTCCACGGCGTCCCACGCCACACCATTGATGCCGGACACGCCGGCATGGTCGATGCGGGTCAACAGGTGGTGCAGGCCATGGCCGAACTCATGGAACAGGGTGGTGACTTCATCGTGGGTCAGCAGCGCAGGCTTGCCGCTGTCGGCCGGGGTGAAGTTGCACACCAGGTTTGCCACCGGGCTTTGCAGGACGCCATCGGCCGTGCGACGACGGTCGCGAGCGCCGTCCATCCACGCACCGCCGCGCTTGTTGGCGCGGGCATAGAGGTCGAAGAAGAAGCGGCCGACGTGCTGGCCGTTCTCCTTGATCTCGAACAGGCGCACGTCGGGATGCCAGCTGTCGAAGCCCTTCTGTTCGGCAATCTCGATGCCGTAGAGGCGCTGCACGATGGCGAACAGACCGCTCAATACCTTGTCGATCGGGAAGTAGGCGCGCAGGGCTTCCTGGGCCACGCTGTAACGCTGCTGACGGAGTTTTTCACCGTAGAAACCACTGTCCCAGCTTTGCAGGTCGGGGCAGCCCTGTTCGGCGGCAAAGGCCTTCAGCTGTTCCAGGTCCAGGGCCGCGAACGGCTTGCTGCGCTTGGCCAGGTCACGCAGGAAACTGAGCACCTGATCGCTGGATTCAGCCATTTTGGTCGCCAGGCTCAATTCGGCGAAGTTGGCGAAGCCCAGCAGTTGGGCCAGTTCCTGGCGCAGGTCAAGGATCTGCTCCATCACCGGGCCGTTGTCGTTCTGCCCGGCATTCGGGCCCTGGTCCGACGCGCGAGTGCAGTAGGCGGCGTAGACTTCTTCACGCAGGGCGCGGTCTTCAGCGTAGGTCATCACCGCGTAATAGCTGGGGAACTCCAGGTTGATCAGCCAGCCGTCCAGCTCCTTGGCCTGGGCGGCGGCGGCCATTTGCGCCTTGGCCGAGTCAGTCAGGCCGGCCAGGGCCGCTTCGTCGGTGACGTGCTTGGTCCAGGCCTGGGTCGAGTCCAGCAGCTGATTGGAGAAGCGGCTGCCCAGCTCGGACAGTTTGCTCTGCACTTCGGCGTAGCGCTTCTGCTGCTCGGGCGGCAGGTCGATGCCCGACAGGCGGAAGTCACGCAGGGAATGCTCGAGGATGGTTTTCTGCGCCACGTCGAAACCGGCAGCTTCGGGGCTGTTTGCCAGCGCTTCGAAGGCTTGGAACAATTCGCGGTTCTGGCCCAGTTCGGTGGAATAGGCACTCAGTGCCGGCAGGCAGGCCTCGTAGGCCTCGCGCAGTTCCGGGCTGTTGCGCACGGCGTTCAGGTGGCTCACCGGGCTCCAGGCGGCGCCCAGGCGATCGTTGAGTTCGTCCATCGCCAGCACCAGGCCGGCCCAGGTAGGCTGGCTGCCCTGGGTCTTGAGGATTTCAGCGATGGCGGCACGGTTGTCAGCCAGGATCTGCTCGATGGCCGGTTGCACGTGCTCGGCACGGATCGCCGAGAACGGCGGCAGGTCATAGGGTTGCAAAAGAGGGTTGTTCACGCTCACGGTTGACACCTTGGCTGGAAGAAACATGGGACCATCTTAATTACAATCGACGTTCACCGCAGCTAGCAGCACCTATCAGTAACAAAGAGAGAGCCTATCGTGACCCTTCGCACGTACCAGAATCACAGCCCACGGCTTGCCCGTGGCGCTTTTGTCGACAGCACCGCAGTGGTGATCGGCGACGTTGAAATCGGCGAAGACAGCTCTGTCTGGCCGCTGACGGTCATTCGCGGCGACATGCACCGCATCCGTATCGGCGCCCGTACCAGCGTGCAGGACGGCTGCGTGTTGCACATCACCCACGCCGGGCCTTTCAACCCCGACGGCTTTGCGTTGCTGATCGGCGATGACGTGACCATCGCCCACAAAGTCATGCTCCATGGCTGCTCCGTGGGCAGTCGGATCCTGATCGGCATGGGCAGCATCGTCATGGACGGCGCGGTGGTGGAAGACGACGTCATCATCGGCGCCGGCAGCCTCGTACCGCCGGGCAAACGACTGGAGAGTGGCTTTTTATACGTCGGCAGCCCAGTGAAACAAGCCCGGCCGCTGACCGACAAGGAACGCGCGTTTTTCACCTACAGCGCGGCCAACTACGTGAAGCTCAAGGATCTGCACTTGGCCGAAGGCTACGACCAGGCCTGACGGGTTTGCCTGCCACCTCTAATTCATCGTGGCGAGGGAGCTTGCTCCCGCTTGAGTGCGAAGCACTTACAATCCAGTGATATTCCCAGGAATTGCCATGCATCACCAAACCATACTCTTCGACCTCGACGGCACCCTCACCGACCCGCGCGAGGGCATCACCCGTTCGATCCAGTTCGCCTTGAGCAAACTGGGCATCGACGAGCCCGACCTCACCCGCCTCGAACATTTCATCGGCCCGCCGCTGTTGCAGGCCTTCATGCAGTTCTACGCCTTCGACGAAGCCAAGGCCTGGGAGGCGGTGAATTTCTACCGGGAACGCTTCAAGGTCACCGGGCTGTACGAAAACCGAGTGTTCGACGGCGTGACGCCACTGCTGGAAACCCTCGGCGGCCAAGGACGACAGCTGTACATCGCCACCTCCAAACCCTGGGTTTTCGCACGGGAAATCGCCCGCCACTTCGACTTCGCCCGGCACTTCAAGGTGATCTATGGCAGCGAACTGGACGGCACACGCACCAACAAAGTCGAGTTGATTGCACATTTAATGGCTGAAGAAGGGCTCGACCCGGCCAGTACCCTGATGATTGGCGACCGCAAGCACGACTTGATTGGCGCCCGTAGCAATGGGCTGGATGCGGCGGCGGTGGGGTATGGGTTCGGGAGTTATGAAGAGCTGAACGCCGAAGCGCCGGCGTATCACTTTCAGACGTTGGAAGCGTTGCACCAAGCGTTCTTGCGAGGTTGATCGGGCCAGCACCGTCTGTTTTTCATGGCGAGGGAGCTTGCTCCCGCTCGGCGGCGCAGTCTTCCAACCTGCTCATCGCAGAAATGCCCTTCAAACAGGCGCAAATCCAATATCGCGTCCATGATTAAGTCCCTGCGATATCGCAGACGCTGGGTGGATACCCATCTGGAACCCCGTCCAACTTCCACCCAGCCAAAAATATCGCACAGCCCCCTAGTCCATTGATCAAGGAGACCCTCCCATGAAAATCGACTTCACCGGCCGTCACGTCTTAGTCACCGGCTCCACCAGCGGTATCGGTTTTGCCACGGCCAAAGGCTTCCTCGAATCCGGCGCTCACGTGGTCATCAATGGTCGCAGCGAGAGCAGCGTGCACGACGCGTTGCAGCGCTTGGGCGACCTTGCCTCAAGGGCCGAAGGCTTTGTTGGCGATCTCAGCAATGAGTCCGGCTGCCAGGCATTGGTCGCCAAGTACCCAAGCTTCGATGTCGTCATTAACAACCTGGGCATTTTCAAGCAGGAAGACTTTTTCGAAACACCGGACAGCGAATGGCAGCGCTTTTTCGAAACCAACGTGATGTCGGGTGTGCGTATTTCCAGGGCTTATGCGCTGGGCATGGCGGAGCGTGGTTGGGGGCGGATTGTGTTTGTTTCGTCGGAGTCTGGCCTGAACATTCCCGCCGACATGATCCACTACGGCTTCAGCAAAACCGCCCAGCTTTCAATCGCTCGCGGCTTGGCCAAGCGCCTCGCTGGCACGGGTGTGACGGTGAACTCGGTGCTGCCTGGGCCGACGCTTTCCGAAGGGGTTGCCCAAATGCTTCAGGCCGACGTGGAGCGTAGCGGGGAAAGCCTGGAGAAGGTGGCGGCGGATTTCGTCAATCAGCACCGTAGCACCTCGATCATCCAGCGCGCGGCGCGTGTCGAGGAGGTTGCCAACATGATCGTTTATGTCAGCTCGGAGCAGGCCTCGGCCACTACGGGAGCGGCGCTTCGCGTTGATGGTGGGGTGGTCGATAGCATCGCTTAGCAGCCATTCAGTCCGACTGCATCAATCAGCCACGCTACGCAAAAAAAAGCCGCTTCCTCATAAGAGAGAAGCGGCGTTTTTCTTTTAGGGGCATTTGGCTTATCCGATCGGGCTTTCAGCGATGAACGGATTTGTTCAGGCCACCTTGTTGCTTTGCAGACGATCCGAGCCTCCCTCTGCTACACGGTTCTCAATCAGACGATCCGAACCACCTTCGGCCACACGGTTCTCGATCAACCGATCCGAGCCCCCTTCAGCGACCGTAGGTTGAACAAACGAAGTTGCGAACGCATTGCCGAGCGACAGTGCCAGAAGCGAGCCAGCGAGAACTTTGCCGAAAGTGTTCATGTCCTGATCCTTTTAATGGGTTAGATACATTGAGTTAGACGGTGACGTGCAAACGGACGTCGACGTTGCCGCGTGTTGCGTTGGAGTACGGGCAGACCTGGTGAGCCGCGTCGACCAGCGCTTGAGCATCGGCTTGATCCAGACCTGGCAGGCTGATGTGCAGGTCGATGTCCAGACCGAAACCGCCAGGGATCTGGCCGATGCCGACGTGTGCCGTGATCGAGGCATCGGCAGGAATGCTGCGTTTGCTTTGGCTGGCGACGAATTTCAACGCGCCGATGAAGCAAGCCGAGTAGCCAGCGGCAAACAGTTGCTCGGGGTTGGTGGCTTCACCGCCGGCGCCGCCCAGGGTTTTTGGAGTCGCCAGTTTCACGTCGAGAATCTTGTCGCTGGAAACAGCACGGCCATCACGGCCACCGGTGGAGGTTGCGACTGCGGTATAGAGAACGTTCATGGTTTTTCCTTCCTGCGTAATGGTCTGATTAGATTCTGGCTTGGTTCGCGCTAAATGTTTGTGCGCTAACCAGTGGCGTTAAAGTTAACGCCATAATATTTAGCGCGCAAGAGATATTTTCTAAAAATCTCACCTCGACCACTTAACCGGCTGATTTTTAAGGGGAAGTATTTTTTAACGACGCAGCTGTGCCAGCCTGGGCGTGCTGCGAGGTGTAGGGCGGAGAGAGAAGATGCCGAAATATCAGCAGGGCCAGCGCAATCGCAGGCATTCAGAAAGGAAAATCAAAAGGGCAAACCAGGTTGCGGCTCAGGACCAAAACTCCCCGCCACGGATGATCATTTTCAAACGCAAACCAACCCTACGGAGCAACCGCCACCTGATTGCGCCCCAACGCCTTTGCCCGATACAGCGCCTTGTCCGCATTATTCATCAAACCATGCAGATCCTTATGCCCAGCCTCCGTGGACGCCACGCCCAGGCTGGCGGTTATACGGTGGACCGGCTCGATCATCAGCTCGGCAATCGTCTGGATAAGCTCTTCTCCAATCCTGATAGCGACTTCAATGGACGTGTCCGGAAGCAGGATGGCGAATTCTTCCCCACCTAGGCGGCCGTGAATGTCCGTTGCCCTGAAGGACGAACTGATGACCACGCCCATTTGGCGCAAGACCTTATCCCCGACCTGATGGCCGTAGGTGTCGTTGATGTGCTTGAAGTGATCCATGTCCAACATGACCGCGCATAACCCTAGCCGATTGGTTTTGCACTGGTCGTAAAGCAGCTGGGCATGTTCAAAAAAAGCGCGTCGACTCTTCAGGCCGGTCAGTTCATCGGTTTGTGCGGCGCGGGTTGAAATGCTGTTCGCCTGTTCCATTTCACGGGTGAGTCGAAAAGCGGTTTCCAGTGCCTCGGCCATTTTATGGGTGGCACGGGCAGCAAATGCCGTGAACACCAGAATCGAGAGGGCCATGCCGACTTGGATCGGGGACGGTTGGAACAGCAGCCAGACGGTACTTGGCAACAGAACCAGGCCAATGGAGGCGAGTGTCATGTCACGGTAGGCGGAGTAGCAAGACACCGCGCTGACGGACATTCCGACAGTAAAAAGCATGACCAAAGCTTGGGACAGAAGATCGTCCGCTGGCATGAGCGCCAGCGCGCCGCCTCCCCAGATACCGGCGGACAACACGAGCGTGACCCAATATTTGCGCTCCCAGCGTTGAGGCGTGCGCTCACTCTGGTCGCAGCGCAAATAGGCCACGAACATAGAGATGCGCAGCAGCGTCGACCCGGTCAGTATGGCCAGCCACCAGACAATAACGTTGTGTTCAAAACGATCCCAGCACAGCCAACTCAGCATGATGGCAGCGAGGTAGCTACCAAAAACTGCCGAAACGGATTGGCCAAAGAGCTGCTGCAATCGGTCAGTTCGCACTTGCCGGGCTATGAAAAAATCCTGGCCATTGCGAGATCCTGGGCCATCCATGTGATCCACCTGATCGTGATGCGACTAAAGCAGCGATTGTGGCACCCTGCCACCAACGCAAACAACCGAATTACGCCCGATATCCCAGTTAAGCCAAACGCGGCGGCGAAGAAGTTTGCTCCCGCTGGGCCGCGAAGCAGCCCCCCCGATAGCGGGTGAACCCGCCAAAGAAAAACCCGACGCTTTACGTCGGGTTTTTCGTGGGTGCGACTTTCGCTTGCCTATCGCTTCTTCTTAGCGATAAAGGTCAGCTGCCCTCGGCAGAAAGGGACGGAGCGCAATGTTGAATGAGCGAGAGCAAGCCCCACGTGCTCATTGTTTACCGGTTACTCGACTTGCGACAGCTTGGCGTCGTCGCAACCGGAAGCACGGCACTCGCGCTCCACTGCTTTGAGTATGACGATACGCGCCTCGGTCTTCTCGTTGGCGCAGTCCAGGTAGAGCAGGCCATCGTTGGAACAGGCGTTGTCACGAATCTTGATCCACTGGATTTGAGCGGCTTTCACCTTTTTCTTCTGATCCGGGTTCAGAGCACTCATCGTCTTCTTGTACTGATCATTGATGTCCTGATCCGACTGAACCATTTTCAGCGACGCGCAATAGGTTCTGTCGTAGGCGTTCCGAGGGTTATCGCAACTCATCGCAGATGCCGATGCTGACGCCATTGCCAGCAATGCCCCAACCAACAAAGACTTGATCACTCACTTCTCTCCCTGAATGCCCTCTATTGATTAGAGGTCGCGGCGGGGAATCTATCATGCGGGTTATAGAACAATGAAGCAGATCCGATGGTTCATTCGGCCCTCGACATTCCACGCAAAAAAAACGGGCCTGCATTCCCACGCAGCCCCGTTTTTTCACTACCTGATCAGATCAAAACGCCGGCAACACCGCGCCTTTGTACTTCTCAAGAATAAAAGCCTTCACTTCCGGGCTGTGCAACGCAGCCACCAGCTTCTTCATCGCTTCGCTGTCCTTGTCGTCCTCTCGGGAAACCAGGATGTTCACGTAAGGCGAGTCGCTGCCTTCGATCACCAGCGCATCCTTGGATGGATCAAGCTTCGCCTCCAACGCGTAGTTGGTGTTGATCAGCGCCAGATCAACCTGAGTCAGCACGCGTGGAATGGTCGCGGCTTCCAATTCACGGAATTTCAGATCCTTGGAATTCTCAGTGATGTCCTTGGTGGTGGACAGGATGTTGTTCGAGTCCTTCAGCTTGATCAGCCCGGCTTTTGCCAGCAGCAGCAGCGCACGGCCGCCGTTGGTGGCGTCGTTCGGGATCACCACGTTGGCGCCGCCTGGCAACTCTTCCAGTTTCTTGTATTTGCTGGAATACGCGCCCAAGGGTTCCAGGTGCACGCCGGTCACGCTGACCAGGTGCGTGCCCTTGGCCTTGTTGAATTCATCCAGGTACGGCTGGTGCTGGAAGAAGTTGGCGTCCAGGCGTTTTTCGGCGACTTGTACGTTTGGCTGTACGTAGTCGGTGAAGACCTTGACCTTCAAGTCCACGCCTTCCTTGGCCAGCGCTGGCTTGACGAATTCGAGGATTTCCGCGTGCGGCACCGGCGTGGCCGCGACGGTCAGGGTGTCGGCGGCGTGGGCGGAAAAAGCTGCAGCGGCAGCAAAGGCAACCAGTAATTTCTTCATTCAGCTAACTCCTTGTGAGGCGCCCGCTCTCGGCGCCTGCCAGCGAATGGCTGGCTCATGGTTTATTGGCGCGAGGCCTTATTTTCTAGAGAAATGCACAACCAATTTATCGCCCACGGTCTGCAGGACTTGGACCAGCACCAGCAGCAATACCACGGTGACGACCATCACATCGGTCTGGAAACGCTGGTAACCGAAACGGATCGCCAAGTCGCCCAACCCACCAGCACCGACCACACCGGCCATGGCCGTGTAGGACACCAGCGTAATCGCTGTCACCGTAATCGCCGCGAAAATGCCCGGACGGGCCTCCGGCAGCAAGGCGTTGACGATGATCTGGCGGGTCGTTGCGCCCATGGCCTGGGTCGCTTCGATGATGCCGCGATCGACTTCGCGCAAGGCGGTTTCCACCAGGCGGGCGAAGAACGGCGTCGCGCCGACCACCAGCGGAGGAATCGCGCCGGCCACGCCCAACGAGGTGCCGGTAATCAATACCGTGAACGGGATCATCACGATCAACAGGATGATGAACGGCAGCGAGCGCAGGATGTTCACGACCAGCGACAACAGCGCATAGACGCCGCGAGCCTCGAGCAATTGGCGTGGGCTGCACAAAAACAGCAATACGCCCAGCGGCAGGCCGAGCAACACGGTGAACAACAGCGAACCAAAGAGCATCAGGAAGGTGTCGCCGGTGGCGAGCCAGATTTCCAGCCAGTCGATGTTTGCAAAAAATTCCATTAGCGCAGCACCTCCATGTGGACATCGGCCGCGGTGAAGCGGGCAAATGCCGCGTCCATGTCACCGCCGGTGATGGCGAGGGTCAGTTGCCCGTAGGGGGTGTCTTTGATGCGGTCGATACGACCGGCCAAAATGCTGTAGTCCACGCCGGTTTCCCGGGCGATGGTTCCGAGCAATGGCGCGTAGGTCGCTTCGCCCTGGAATGTCAGACGCACGATGCGCCCCGGGACGTGAGCAAAATCGTCGCGCTGTTCGCTTTCGTCGATCTGCTCGTCTTCCTGGACAAAACGCTTGGTGGTGGGGTGCTTGGGGTGCAGGAACACCTGGGCCACCGGCCCCTGTTCGACGATCACGCCGGCATCCATCACGGCCACTTGATCACAGACCCGGCGAATCACGTCCATCTCATGGGTGATCAGTACGATAGTCAGCTTCAGCTCGCGGTTGATCTCGGCCAGCAGTTGCAGCACCGATGCGGTGGTCTGCGGGTCGAGGGCGCTGGTGGCTTCGTCACACAGCAAAATCTTGGGCTTGGTCGCCAAGGCGCGGGCGATGCCGACGCGCTGCTTTTGGCCGCCTGAGAGTTGCGCCGGGTATTTTCTGGCGTGATCGGACAAACCCACGCGGGCCAGCAACTCGGCGACGCGGCGGTCGATTTCGCTGCGGGATAATTCGCCCGCCAGCGTCAGCGGCAGCGCCACGTTGTCGGCCACGGTCTTGGACGCCAGCAGGTTGAAGTGCTGGAAAATCATCCCGACTTGTTGGCGGAAGCGCCGCAAGCCGCCTGCGTCCAGGGCGGTGACTTCTTCACCGTCGACAGTGATCTTGCCGCCGCTGGAATCTTCCAGGCGATTGATCAGGCGCAGCAGGGTACTTTTTCCCGCACCGGAATGGCCGATGAGGCCGAAAACCTGGCCGTTCTCAATCGTCAGACTGGTCGGATACAGGGCGGGGATATCCTTATCGGCGACCCGGTAGGTTTTATGGACGTTTTGAAACTCGATCACGTAGCGAACCTTGTGGGGCGCGTTGGAAAAGGGTCAGCGGTTAGCCGGGCGCGCATTTTAGCCTGTCCGTATAGAGGTTCTTAGCATTTATTTGCGACTTAACCAGTCATTTGGCAATAAGGCGATCAAAGGGCATAAAAAAGGAACACAGCGAAACGGCATGGGTCACTCATTAAGCCACTCCAAATGTCCAGGTAACGCACCTGCGGCACCGAACTCAAAATTCCTGGCCAAGGCGAGGAACGCAGAAAGGAGTTACGCCTGATGAGTATCAACAAGCCTACGGCCAACAAAAGCCAACTGGCCGGGACCGACACCCTGGATCGCAGCAACACCAACGCCAAGCTCGAGAGCCTGGAGCAGTTTCGCTCTGACGCCACCGAACAGGCGTTACGCACCAATCAGGGCGTGAAAATCGCCGATAACCAGAACACCCTCCGCGCCGGTGCCCGTGGGCCGTCGCTGCTGGAAGATTTCATCATGCGTGAAAAAATCACGCATTTTGACCATGAACGCATCCCGGAGCGCATCGTTCACGCGCGGGGCACCGGTGCCCATGGTTATTTTCAAAGCTATGACACGCATTCGGCATTGACCAAAGCCGGTTTCCTACAGGATCCGAGCAAAAAAACACCGGTCTTTGTGCGATTTTCCACGGTGCAGGGGCCGCGGGGTTCCGGCGACACCGTGCGGGACGTGCGTGGCTTTGCAGTGAAGTTTTTCACTGACGAGGGCAACTTCGATCTGGTGGGCAACAACATGCCGGTGTTTTTCATCCAGGATGCGGTGAAATTCCCCGACTTCGTCCATGCGGTAAAACCTGAACCGCACAATGAAATCCCCACCGGCGGCTCGGCTCACGACACCTTTTGGGATTTCGTCTCATTGGTGCCGGAATCGGCCCACATGGTGATTTGGGCGATGTCCGACCGGGCCATTCCTAAAAGCCTACGGGCCATGCAGGGCTTTGGCGTACATACCTTTCGCATGATCAACGCCGAAGGCAAAAGCAGCTTCGTCAAATTCCATTGGCGGCCCAAGGTCGGCACTTGTTCATTGGTGTGGGACGAAGCCCAGAAACTGGCCGGTAAAGATACGGACTACCACCGTCGCGATCTGTGGGAGTCGATCGAGATGGGCGATTACCCGGAATGGGAATTCGGCGTACAAATCGTCGCCGAGGACGATGAGCACACATTCGACTTCGACCTGCTCGACCCGACCAAGATCATTCCGGAAGAACTCGTTCCCATCACCCCGTTGGGCAAGATGGTGCTGAACCGCAACCCGGACAATTTCTTCGCCGAGGTCGAACAGGTTGCGTTCTGTCCCGGACACATCGTGCCGGGCATCGACTTTTCCAACGACCCGTTGCTGCAAGGCCGGCTGTTTTCCTACACCGATACGCAAATTAGCCGACTCGGTGGGCCGAATTTTCATGAGTTGCCGATCAACCGTGCGATTACGCCGGTGCACAACGGCCAGCGCGATGCCATGCACCGCACCACCATCGACAAAGGACGCACTTCCTACGAGCCGAACTCCATCGACGGTGGCTGGCCGAAGGAAACGCCCCCAGGCCCGCAGGACGGAGGCTTTGAAAGCTATCCGGAGCGCATCGACGCCTACAAGGTCCGTCAGCGCAGCGATTCGTTCGGCGATCACTTCTCCCAGGCGCGGCTGTTCTACAGGAGCATGAGCCCCCACGAACAGGAGCACATCATTGCGGCCTACAGTTTCGAACTGGGCAAGGTCGAACGTGAGTTCATCAGGGCGCGGCAGGTCAACGAGATTCTCGCCAACATCGACCTGGAACTGGCAGCGCGGGTCGCGAAGAACCTTGGACTACCAGCACCCACCGCAGGCACCGTCGATGTGCCGACCCCTTCGCTGGAGCAATCCCCGGCCTTGAGCCAGGCAAACCTGCTGTCCGACGATATCAAGACGCGCAAAGTCGCGGTGTTGGTGGCTGACGGTGTCGATGGAGCGATCATCGATGCGCTCAAGAAAGCCCTGAAGGCTGAGGGCGCCCACGCCAAGGTGCTGGGGCCCACTTCGGCGCCGGTGACCACCGCTGATGGCAAGACACTGAAGGTGGACGCGTCCATGGAAGGGCTGCCGTCGATTGCCTTTGATGCGGTGTTCGTGCCGGGCGGCGTGGAATCCATCAAAACCTTGAGCAGCGACGGTGTGGCGTTGCATTACCTGTTGGAAGCCTACAAGCATCTGAAGGCCATCGCGCTGAATGGCGAAGCGCGGCAATTGTTGGTGTTGTTGAAACTGGAGGCGGATGCGGGGCTGATTCCTGACGCGGATGCTGGCAAGTTCCAGACGTTCTTCGGCGCGATTGCCCAGCATCGGGTGTGGGCGCGGGAGCCTAAGGCGAAGGCGATTCCGGCGTGATGTTTGTCTGAAACAAGTCGCTGCTTGTAGGACGCTATCGCGAGCAAGCTCGCTCCCACAGGGTTTGTGTCGATCGCTCTGTTGTGATCAATACAAAATCCAATGTGGAAGCGAGCTTGCTCGCGATGCGGTCAAGGCTTACGCGGTGTCAGTACCATTTGCGCCGGCACGCTACGCAGGATCTGTTTACGCAGCTTCAGATCAAACTCCGAGTCGAGCTTTTTGACCCGTTTGGTCAGCAAATTGGCCAACCATGGATAATCATCGGTGCGTGGGGCCTGAATACTCACGTCGCAGTGGTACGCAATAACATCAGCGGCAATCGCATCCAGTTGGCGGCGCATTTGCTGAATATCGGCGATATTGAGCGCAATCGTCGTGCTTTCAGCACTCGGGTCAATCACTTTGGCGACCGGTTTGGCTTCGGCAGCCTTGAGGTCGGCTTCGGCTTTATCCAGGTCGGCCTTGCGGGCTTCGGCAATCGCGCTGTTGACTTCGCCGGTGAGCGCCGGCGCTTTGGGCATCAGGGCTCGGGCACGGCTCAGGGCGGTCGCAGCGGCGTTGACATCGCCTTTTTGCAGGTCGATCTGGCTGCGGCGCAAGTACGCCTCGGCGAGTTGTCGCTGATAGGGTTCCAGCGACCGGTCTTCGGGCGACTGGGCTTGCAAGGCTGCCAACTGATCTTCGGCAGTGGCCAGCTCATTGCCGGCCAGGCTCTGTTCCAGCTGCGCGATGGCCGGGCCCCGTGTATCGGGGGCCTGGGTGACCGGCGGAGAACTCTGGCAAGCACCCAGTAGCACGGAAAATGCGACAAGGAGCAGATAACGGGAGGCGAACGGCTTCATTCCTGCGACTCTCTATTTGCGCAAAAAGCGAGCAAGTCTACACCCCTCGACGAGGCAGGACAAAACTCAACAGAAACAGCCCAGCGGCGCTGACCACGATAGACGGGCCGGCCGGAGTGTCCTTGAACCACGAAAGTGCCAGGCCGCCACACACCGCAAGCATGCCCAGCAGGCTTGCGCCCAGGGCCATTTGCTCCGGCGAGCGGGCGTGACGCTGTGCCGCAGCGGCGGGAATGATCAGCAGCGACGTAATCAGCAACACACCGACGATTTTCATCGCCACGGCGATGACCACCGCAATCAACAGCATCAGCGCCAGGCGCAACCCTGTCACCGGTAGGCCTTCGACGCGGGCCAGTTCTTCGTGCACGGTGACGGCCAGCAAGGGCCGCCAGAGCGCCACCAGCAACAGCAACACCGCCGCGCTGCCGCCGAGGATCCAGGACAGGTCTGTCGGGCTGATCGCCAACAGGTCACCAAACAGATAGGCCATCAGGTCGATGCGAACGTCATGCATGAAACTGAGCACCACCAGGCCGAGGGACAGCGTGCTCGGCGCCAGAATGCCCAGCAGCGTGTCGGACGCCAGCGGCTGGCGCTGTTGCAAGGTCACCAGCACCACCGCCAGCAACAGGCAGCCAACGGTCACCGCCACCGCCGGGCTGACATCCAACAGGAACCCCAAGGCCACGCCGAGCAAGGCCGCGTGGGACAAGGTGTCGCCGAAATAGGCCATGCGCCGCCAGACCACGAACGAACCCAGGGGCCCGGCCACCAGTGCAAGGGCCAGGCCTGCAAGCAGGGCGTACAACAGAAAGTCAGCCATGCTTGCAGCCATCTCCATGAACATGGGTAGAAACAGACGAGTCGCTGACCACCGAGCCATGCAGGTCATGGGCGTGGTCATGGTGGTGGTGATAAATCGCCAGGCTTTGTGCGTTCTTTCCGAACAGCTCGACGAATGCGGGATCACCGCTGACCTGCTCGGGATGCCCGGAGCAGCAAACGTGGCGGTTCAGGCACACCACCTGGTCGGTGGTGCTCATCACCAGATGAAGGTCATGGGACACCATCAGCACGCCGCAGCCGTGACGGTCACGCAGGCGCGTGATCAGGCTGTACAGCTCGGCCTGGCCAGCTACGTCGACGCCTTGCACCGGCTCGTCGAGCACCAGCAGCTCCGGCTCGCGCAACAAGGCGCGGGCCAGCAGGACGCGCTGCATTTCGCCACCGGAAACAGTTTGTACCGGGCTGTCGATCACCTGTTCGGCGCCAACTTCGTTGAGTGCCGCCAGGGCTCGTGCGCGGTCCACGCCCGGCACCAGGCGCAGGAAACGCAACACCGATAGCGGCAGTGTCGGGTCGACATGGAGCTTTTGCGGCATGTAACCGATCCGCAGCTTCGGTTTGCGCCAGACACTGCCGCTGTCCGGCTTGAGCAACCCCAGCACGGCGCGCACCAGGGTGGTCTTGCCTGCGCCGTTAGGGCCGATCAGCGTAACGATCTGTCCCGGCTCGACGCTCAACTGGATGTTATCCAGCACGCTCTGCCCGGCGAAGGTCACGGCCACCTGTTCGAGGCGGATCAACGCATTGCTCATCAGGCCCCCTGGCAGCCGGAGCACAGGCCGACCACTTCGACGGTCTGGGTGTCGACCATGAAACCCACGTCCTTGGCGCTGGCGATGATGGCATCGCTGATGGATTTCTGCTCCAGCTCAATGGCCGCGTGGCAAACGCGGCAAATCAGGAACTGGCCTTGGTGGGCATGTTCCGGATGGTTGCAGCCGACGAAGGCGTTCAGCGACGAGATGCGGTGCACCAGGCCATTTTCCAAGAGGAAGTCCAACGCTCGATAAACCGTCGGCGGCGCGGCGCGGCGGCCATCCTGCTCACTGAGTACGGCCAGGATGTCGTAGGCGCCCAGCGGCTTGTGGCTTTGCCAGACCAGCTCGAGCACGCGGCGACGCAAGGCGGTCAGGCGCAACCCTTGGCGCGCGCAGATGGCATCGGCCTCGGACAGCGCGGTGTGCACGCAGTGAGAGTGGTCGTGGGGGCGACTGGCAAGGGGTGTAATAGGCATGGGCAGCGACGTGTTCAGTGAGAGACGTTATTATGTTACCCGTTCTCGCCTCTTCGAGTGGTCATCGTGTCCCGATTTTTTTCGCTCCTTGTCGCTTTTTCCGCCACTTTTCTGCTGATCGGCACGGCTCAGGCCGAAGTCAGGGTGCTCACCAGCATCAAGCCACTGCAGCTCATAGCCGCTGCGGTGCAGGACGGCGTGGCCGTTCCCGAAGTGCTGCTGCCGCCCGGCGCTTCACCGCATCACTATGCGTTGCGGCCATCGGACGTGCGCAAAGTGCAATCGGTGGATCTGCTCTACTGGATCGGGCCGGACATGGAAAGCTTCCTGCCGCGCGTGCTCAATGGTCGTACGCAACCTTCCGTTGCCATACAGGATCTGCCGGGGCTCAAGTTGCGTCATTTCGCCCAGGACAGCCAATCCCATGCCGAGGATGACCATGACGGCGACGAGCATGATCACGACCACCGCCCCGGCAGCATCGACGCCCACCTGTGGCTTTCGCCGATCAATGCCAGGGTAATCGCCGCGAAAATGGCGGCCGACCTGAGCGCGGCCGATCCGGCCAACGCTGCCCGCTATCAAAGCAACCTCCAAGGCTTCAACCAGCGTCTCGATGCCTTGGATACACGCCTCAAGACGCGTCTGGCCGCAATCGCGGGCAAGCCGTATTTCGTCTTCCACGAAGCGTTCGATTATTTCGAGGACAACTACGGCCTCAAGCACGCTGGGGTGTTCGCCGTGGCTGCCGAAGTCCAGCCCGGTGCCCAGCACGTGGCCGCCATGCGCGCGCGTTTGCAGGAGGTGGGCAAGACCTGCGTCTTCAGCGAACCGCCCTTGCGTCCGCGCCTGGCCGAAACCCTGGTGGCCGGGTTGCCGGTGAAGCTGGCGGAACTGGATGCGCTGGGTGGCTATACCCCGGCGACAGCGCAAGGGTATGAGCAGTTGTTGGAGAAGTTGGGGAATGATTTGGCGGGGTGTTTGGAGTCGCTGTAACCCCAGCACCGCTCTCTCCTGCCGAAACTAGATCCTATGTGGCGAGGGAGCTTGCTCCCGCTCGGTTGCGCAGCGACCGCAAAATCTTGGGGCTGCTGCGCAACCCAGCGGGAGCAAGCTTCCTCGCCACACGAGCATCCAGCTTCGCGCCTGGTTATAGGGCAAAAGGCAACAAAGAGTGAACCTTCTGCCGCTGCGCCAACCGCTGCTGGAATTCCATCGGGTCGTGAATCAACACATCCTGCCCGGCAAACGATTCGGCGGCGATCAACCGCGACAACCAAAACCGCACGCACGCCACGCGCAGCATGGTCGGCCACAGCTGCGCCTCGGCGGCGGTGAACGGTCGCAGCGCCGCATAAGCCCCCAGCAACGCCCGTGCCCGCGCGCCATCGAGCACTCCGTCGTCATCCGAACACCAATCGTTCAAGGCGATGGCAACGTCATACAGCATCGGTCCGGAGCAGGCGTTGTAGAAATCGATCAGCCCGGTCAGGTGGGTGCCTTCGAACATCGCATTGTCACGGAACAGGTCCGCGTGGATGTTGGCCCGGGGCAGCGCCAGGATGCCGGTCTTCTGCGATGAAATTTCATCCAGCGCCGCCGTCAGCAACTGACGCGGCTCGGCATCGAGGTGCGACAGCAGCTTCGCGCCCTCCTCCTGCATCCAGTCCAGGCCACGATCGGTCTTGCGCTTGATCATGTTGTCTTTGGTCGCCAGGTGCAGATGCGCCAGCAACTCCCCGACCTGGGCGCAATGTTGCGCGTTGGCCTGCTTGATGTGCTTGCCCGCCAGGCGCGGCTGCAGCAGCGCCGGCTTACCCGCCAGTTCGCGCAGCGCGACGCCGTCAGTGGTGCGCAAGGCGTAAGGCACCGGCAGGTCGGCGTCATGCAGCACGTCCAGCAGTTCGATGAAGAACGGCATTTCCTGCACCGGGCCACGCTCGACCAGGGTCAGGACGAACTCGCCCCGCTCCAGGCTGATAAAAAAATTGGTGTTTTCGCTGCCGGCGGCGATCCCCTGGAAATCAAGCAGACGGCCAAGCCCGTAAGGGGCGAGAAAGGTTTCCAGCTCGGGCCGAGCCAGGGGCGTGAACACAGACATGGTTAAAACTGCCAGTACGGGCGCCCTTCAGCGGGCGCCGGTTGAAGTCGCGAGCGGCATTACCACTCAAAGATTTTCCATGACGGAATCAGCATATCCGGCTGATCCGAACGGATGAAGTTTGCATCGCTGCCGTCGGCGCGCACCAGGAAATAAGGCTTGCCGTTCTTGGGCGTGACCTTGATCGCGTACAAGAAACCGTTTTGCCGATACTCCTGGATGGTTTTATCGCCCTCGGTGCGGATGGTGACATCCGGGTCCGCCGAGGGTGCGTCGTCCGCTGCCATGACGGCAAACGGGGTGAATGCAAACAAGCCAGCCAGTAACAGGCGATTTAGTGTACGCATGATAACCTTGTCCCTTTGTCGTCAACGGTCCCGCTATTCTAGCCCCGGACCCGCCGAAAAGGTTGATCCTGCTCATGAGCCAAGCCCCCCTCGTCCTGGTGGACGGTTCTTCTTATCTGTACCGCGCCTTTCACGCGCTGCCTCCCTTGACCACCTCCAAAGGCCTGCCGACCGGTGCGGTCAAGGGCGTGTTGAACATGCTCAAGAGCCTGCGCAAGCAGTACCCGGAGAGCCCGTTCGCCGTCGTATTCGACGCCAAGGGTGGAACGTTTCGCGATGCGCTGTACGCCGAATACAAGGCCAACCGCCCGAGCATGCCCGACGACATGCGTGTGCAGATCGAACCGCTGCACGCCAGCGTCAAGGCCCTGGGCTTCCCGCTGTTGTGCGTGGACAACGTCGAGGCCGACGATGTAATCGGCACCTTGGCCCGCAGCAGCGCGGCGGCGGATCGCCCGGTGGTGATCTCCACCGGTGACAAGGACATGGCGCAGTTGGTCGATGGGCACATTACCTTGGTCAATACCATGACCGGAAGCGCGCTGGATGTGGCTGGCGTGAAGGAGAAGTTTGGCGTCGCTCCAGAGCAGATCATCGATTACCTGGCGCTGATGGGCGATTCGTCCGACAACATCCCAGGCGTTCCAGGCATCGGACCGAAGACCGCTTCCGGCCTGTTGGTGGGTGTCAATGGCGGCCTGACCGAGCTGTACGCGCAACTGGACATCGTCGCCACCCTGCCGATCCGAGGGGCCAAGACCCTGGCCGCCAAGCTGGAAGAGCATAAGGAAATGGCACTGCTTTCCTATGAGTTGGCGACGATCAAGACCGATGTGCCGTTGGACATCGGCCTCGACGACCTGAAAATGGGCGAGCCGGACCACGAGAAACTCGCCGAGCTGTACACCCTGCTGGAGTTCAAGAGCTGGTTCGAAGAAAACCAACGCGATGCCAAGCGTGCCGGCCAGGAAATCGTCGAAGTCAGCGAGCAACAGCCTGGCGCTCCCGAGGCCCAGTATGAGGTCATCCTCGACCAAGCGCGTTTCGATGCCTGGCTGGCCAAGCTGGAAAAAGCATCACTGTTTGCCTTCGTCACCGAAACCAACGGTGGCGACGCCCAACATTCGCAACTGGTGGGCTTGTCCTTCGCTGTTGCCCCGTTTGAAGCGGCCTACATTCCATTGACTCATTCCTACATGGGCGTGCCTGAGCAACTGGACCGCGACACCGTGCTCAAGGCTCTCAAGCCTTTGCTGGAAAACCCGGACAAGTTCAAGGTCGGCCAGCACGCCAAGTTTGAAACCAACATCCTGGCCAACTGCGCCATCGGTGGCGATCAGGCCAATGGAATTCTGGTTCAAGGCATCGCATTCGACACCATGCTTGAGTCCTACGTGCTGGACTCCACGGCGACTCGCCACGACATGGACAGCCTCGCGCTCAAATACTTGGGCAAAAGCAAGACAGACATTCAGGATATCGCCGGCAAAGGCGTCAAACAGCTGACTTTTGACCAAATCTCCCTCGAACTGGCCGGCCCTTACGCCGCTGAAGACGCCGATGTGACCTTGCGCCTGCACCAGGCCTTGCAAGAGAAGCTGGCCGCCACGCCGAGCCTGGGCAAGGTACTCAACGAAATTGAAATGCCGCTCATGCCCGTCCTGGCGCGTATCGAGCGCCAGGGGGCGCTGGTCGATGCCAAGTTGCTGGGCGTTCAGAGTGTCGAGTTGGGCGAGAAGTTGGTGGCATTGGAGCGTGAGGCGTTTGCCATCGCCGGGGAGGAATTCAACCTGGGTTCGCCGAAGCAATTGGGTGTGATCCTGTACGAAAAACTCGGCTTGCCGGTGCTCAGCAAGACCGCCAAGGGCCAGGCGTCGACTGCCGAAGCGGTGCTGGCCGAGCTCGCCGAGCAGGATTACCCGCTGCCCAAGGTGCTGATGCAGTACCGCTCGCTGAGCAAGCTCAAGAGCACTTACACCGACCGCCTGCCGGAGCAGATCAACAGCCGCACGGGCCGCGTCCATACCAATTATCAACAGGCCGTCGCCGCGACCGGGCGACTGTCCTCCATCGACCCGAACCTGCAGAATATTCCGATCCGCACCGCTGAAGGTCGCCGGATTCGTCAGGCGTTTGTCGCGCCCAAGGGCTACAAACTGCTGGCCGCGGACTATTCGCAGATCGAGCTGCGGATCATGGCGCACCTGGCCAAGGATGAAGGCCTGCTCCACGCCTTCCGCAATGACCTGGACGTACACCGGGCCACGGCTGCGGAAGTGTTCGGCGTCGAGCTGGAGGCCGTCAGCAATGACCAGCGCCGCAGCGCCAAGGCGATCAACTTCGGCTTGATCTACGGCATGAGCGCGTTCGGCCTGGCCAAGCAGATCGGCGTCGACCGCAAGCAGTCCCAGGCTTACATCGACCGCTATTTTGCCCGCTACCCGGGCGTGCTGGCGTATATGGAGCGCACCCGTGCCCAGGCTGCGGAGCAGGGTTTCGTCGAAACCATATTCGGCCGTCGGCTGTACCTGCCAGACATCAATGCGAAGAATCCGGCCCTGCGCAAAGGCGCCGAACGCACGGCCATCAACGCGCCGATGCAAGGCACGGCTGCCGATATCATCAAGAAAGCCATGGTCGCTGTGGATGGCTGGCTGACAGCGTCAGGGCTGGATGCCAAGGTCATCTTGCAGGTACACGACGAATTGGTGCTGGAAGTACGCGAAGACCTGGTCGATCAGGTAAGCGCAGAAATCCGTCAGCACATGAGTGCCGCCGCCACGCTGGACGTGCCGTTGCTGGTGGAAGTGGGCGTGGGCGACAACTGGGATGAGGCGCACTGATTCGTAGTGCGTCGCAGTTGGAGCAAGCCCCGTGGCGAGGGTGCTTGCTCCCGCTGGGTGGCGCAGCCAGCCCAACTTTTGTGAGCGCTACGCACTCAAGCGGGAGCAAGCTCCCTCGCCACGGATGACCACCGTAAAGCCAGGGGCGGCCTCATTAGGTCAGAAAATTCCTAGGGTTATTTCCAAATTAATCTGAACTAAACCCGTGAATTGGCACTCAGAGATTTTGAATGGCTGGTGAAGCCCTTCAATGCTCCTATGTTGTGTTAAGTGTTGGCAGATATCTGGACCCCGCCCTAGCGGTCCGGAACTTGGACCCCGAACTTCCCCCTCCCCATAAGAAGTCCGGGGTTTTTTTTGCCTGCGATTTGGCTTATTCGGCCGCTTCGCTGCCCTTGTCCGCCAATTCCATCCAGTCGGCCAGTACCGTGTAGGCCTCTTCCAGGCCCATGCGCTTGGGGGCTGAGAACAGCTGGATGGTGATCGTGTCGCCCCAGCCCTTGCGAATTTCCGACTGCACCTTGAGCAAGGTGTTTTTCGCCGCGCCGTAGGTGAGCTTGTCCGCCTTGGTCAGCAAGATGTGCATCGGCATGCCGCTGGCGACGGCCCAATCGAGCATCAGCAGGTCGAAGTCGGTCATTGGATGACGGATGTCCATCATCAGGATAAGCCCCTTCAAACTCTCGCGACTGCCCAGGTAGGCTTCCAAGTGGCGCTGCCAGTGCTGCTTGAGCGGGATCGGTACTTTCGCGTAGCCGTAGCCGGGCAGGTCGACCAAACGGCGTTCTTCGTCTAGCTTGAAGAAGTTCAAGAGCTGTGTGCGCCCCGGGGTTTTCGAGGTGCGCGCCAGGCTTGCGTGGGTCAGGGTGTTCAGCGCGCTGGATTTGCCGGCGTTGGAACGGCCGGCAAACGCCACTTCGAAGCCTTCGTCGTCGGGGCATTGATCGACTTTGGCGGCGCTGAGCATGAAGGTGGACTGTTGGCACAGGCCAAGGATGGGGTTCTTCAGTTGCATGGGATTTCCGATGTGGGCGGCGTCGGGAAGGGACGCGGCAAGCTGTGTCGTTTCCGTTTCAGTGACGCCAGTATATAATGCCGCAGATTTTGTGTGCGCTTTGTCCCAGCGTAGGATGAAGCTCACGGGAGCGATCGACCGAAATTGCGCATTAGAACGCAGCTCGTTCCCAACCCTGAAAAGGTCGTTTTATGACGAAATGGCTGCTAGCTGCCGGTGTCTTGATGCCGCTTTACAGCGCTCAGGCTACACAGGATCCGGAAGCTGTGTACAACCGTGTTTGTGGTGCCTGTCATTCCGGCCAACTCCCTACGGCGCCTCGCAAGGGCGATCAGGAAGCTTGGACGCCAAGGTTGGCGAAAGGTATGGAGACGCTGGTGCAACACGTGACCCAGGGTTTCAAGGCGATGCCGCCGCGTGGTTTGTGCATGGACTGCAGTGCCGAGGATTACCGAGCCATCATCCAGTGGATGAGCGAGTAAACCCGGTCCATAACTCTTTAACCCTTAGCCGTAGTTGGATTAGCTGATGAACAAACTGATCGTGAGTCTGCTGTTGACCTTGGGGATATCCGGCGTAGCCCACGCCGCTGGCGATGCCGCCGCTGGTCAGGCGAAAGCGGCCGTATGCGGTGCCTGCCACGGCCCGGATGGCAATAGCATGGCGCCCAACTTTCCGAAACTGGCGGGCCAGGGCGAGCGTTACCTGAACAAGCAACTGCACGACATCAAGTCCGGCAAGCGCACGGTGCTGGAAATGACCGGCCTGCTGACCAACCTGAGCGACCAGGACCTGGCGGACATCGCGGCTTATTTCTCCAGCCAGAAGGGCAGCGTCGGTGCTGCCGATCCGAAACTGGTAGCACGGGGTGAAGCGCTGTTTCGCGGGGGTGACTTGAGCAAGGGCCTTCCTGCGTGCACCGGTTGCCACTCCCCTGACGGTAAAGGCAACGCCGCAGCCGGCTTCCCGCATTTGGGCGGCCAGCATGCCCAGTACGTAGGCAAACAATTGACCGACTTCCGCAAGGAAGAAGGTGGCCGGGCCAACGACGGCGACACCAAGCCGATGCAGAGCATTGCGAAAAAACTGAGCGACGAAGATATCGCGGCAGTGTCCAGCTACATCCAGGGCCTGCATTAAGGCCGTTGCGAGGGGGTACACCCCTTGCAACGTTAACGCTCGATTAATCTGTCGATGCGAGCATCAAAAGGGTGGCTTTGGCCGCCCTTTTTTGTGGCCGCTGCCGTTACACTAGCGAACTTGAACCCGCCACGGTCTGTCTGAAAAACACGCCTCGCGAGGCCACCTCATTGTCCAGGAGTAAAGCATGCGTAATCTGATCATCAGCGCCGCGCTCGTCGCCGCCAGCCTGTTCGGCATGGCCGCCCAAGCCAACGCCGAGGAATCGAAGGCCCCTTACGTCGAACTGACCAACCCGGTTCCGGTAGCGGTGCCTGGCAAGATCGAAGTGGTGGAACTGTTCTGGTACGGCTGCCCGCACTGCTACGCTTTTGAGCCGGTCATCAACCCTTGGGTCGAAAAACTCCCTTCGGACGTAAACTTCGTACGCATCCCGGCCATGTTCGGCGGCCCATGGGATGCCCACGGCCAGATGTTCCTGACACTCGAAGCCATGGGCGTCGAGCATCAGGTTCACGCCGCGGTGTTCAACGCGATCCAGAAAGAAGGCAAGAAACTGGTCAAGAAAGAAGACATGGCCGATTTCCTCGCCACCCAGGGCGTCGACAAGGAAAAGTTCCTGGCCACGTTCGATTCCTTCGCCATTCAGGGCCAGATCAACAAAGCCCGTGAGCTGGCGAAAAAATACGAAATCACGGGTGTTCCGACCATGATCGTCAACGGCAAGTATCGCTTTGATATCGGTTCTGCCGGCGGTGCCGAGCAAGCGCTGCAACTGGCCGACCAACTGGTCGCCAAAGAGCGAGCGGCCAACAAGGCTGCCGCCAACTAAGCGCGGCCCAGCCCATGGCCCGCTGGAGCACCGAACGCATCGTTGGCCTGCATGAACCGCGGGTCAACGAGCATCACGTCACGTCCACGGGCCTGCCGGCTGACAGCCGTTTGCGGCTGCTCAGCTTCAATATTCAGGTGGGCATCAGCACCGAACGCTATCGGCACTATCTGACCCGTGGCTGGCAACATTTGCTGCCGCACACCGGGCGTGCCGGTAATCTGCAGAAAATCGGCGACCTGCTGAAGGATTTTGACCTGGTGGCCCTGCAAGAGGCCGACGGCGGAAGCCTGAGGTCCGGCTACGTCAATCAGGTCGAACACCTGGCCCAACTGGGCGCCTTTCCCTACTGGTACCAACAGCTCAATCGCAACCTCGGTCGTCTCGGTCAACACAGCAACGGTGTGTTGAGCCGCCTGCGCCCGTGGGCGATCGAAGACCATCCGCTGCCGGGTCCCAAGGGGCGCGGGGCGATCCTCGCGCGTTTCGGCGAAGGGCCGGAGGCGCTGGTCGTGGTCATGATGCATCTGGCGCTCGGGGCGCGTACCCGGACGATGCAACTGGCCTACATCCGCGAGCTGATCGGTGGCTACAAGCACCAGGTCCTGATGGGCGACATGAACACCCATGCCAGTGACTTGCTCCAGACCTCGCCCCTGCGCGACCTTGGCCTGCTCGCTCCACAACTGGAAGCGACGTTTCCCAGCTGGCGCCCCCAGCGCTGCCTGGACCATATCCTGTTGAGCCCGACCCTGACCCTCGAACGCGTCGAGGTGCTGGCCCAACCCATTTCCGACCACCTGCCGGTCGCGGTCGAAATTCGTTTGCCGGGTTCGCTCACGGCTGATGCATTCCCTGTGCTGAGCCCTGCCCCTTGCGGATCCGATGAATGAGCGACGACGCTGAACGCTGGAGAGAGAAGTACCTCAAGGGTATCGAGCAACAGGAGAAGCTCGAACGCCGCTGGGATGCTCGCCTCGACTTGCTGCGTCGAGGCCTGGTGCGCAGCACCCTGGCCGCCGAGGGCACGGATCGGGCGGTGGACCAGTGCATGAAGGAAATGCGCGAGGCGGTGCGCACCGACGACATGGATGCCGCCCTCGCCGCTTTGCTGCCGCGCCTGGAGAAGGCGGTGCTCGATTCCGAGCAGCGTCGCGAGACCCGGGCCGAGCAGATGAGCGCCGCGCTGATGGCGCTGGTTGCCCAACTGCAAACCCTGCCGTTGCCGAAGGAAGTCAGCCGGCCGTTGAAGAAGTTCTCCAAGCAGTTGGAAGAGAGGGCCGGCCAGGTTCGGGAGCTCCCACTGCTGCTCGGCGAATTGAGCAGTCTTCAAGGCAAGGCGCTGAGCGCCCTGGAGACGCCCACCGAACCGAATCGACCGGGTTTATTGCAGCGGCTGTTCGGCAGCCAGGGCGCCGAACAGCCCGCGCTGGCGCCAGCGCCACACGAGCCTGCCCAGGCCAGTGAGACGCGCGCGCCCGAAACGGCCCCTCCGGTAACAGCGGCACCGGCCAAAGAGCACACCGGCCAAGCACCGGCACCCGAACCAGCATCCCCCATAGCATCCAGCCCCGCACAATCAGCGGCCTCGCAGACCGCGCCCGAAGCAATCACTGTCGTTGCGCCGAGCGTCGAGCCGGCACTGACAGCCGCATCAGAAGAGGTTGAGCCGGCCGGCGAGCCGGACAAGGCAAGCGAGCCGGCACCGGTCCACAGCGAGCCCGAGCCCGTCGAGTCGATGCCCCTGCCGGATAACCCCGACGAGCTAAAGCCAGAAGTCCCGCCACAGGCCCTGTCCGAACCATCGCTGCCGTCCGTAGAGGCCGAGCCCGCCGAAGTCCCGATAGCGGTCGCCGATGCGGCCGATGCCCAGTATGCGCTGCCCGACTCACCGGAACCGTCCTACAGCTCGGTTGCCAAGCACATTGAAGATACGCTGCTGGGCCTGTTGGGCGACCTCACCCTGCCCGAGCGTCATCGACCGCAGGCAGAGGCCATGCGCGAGCGCCTGCGAAATGGCTTGAACTGGTACGAGCTGCTGCCAATCCTCGACGATCTGGCGGTACTCATGCTGGCCATCACCGACAGTGGCCAGCATGAATTCGAAGCCTACCTGAAGCGCCTCAACGATCGGCTCGAGTCATTCCAGAGCAGCTTGCAGGCCGCGAGCGAAGACCACGCCGATAACCATTCAGCTTCCAGGGAAATGGACACCCAGATCCGTGAACAGGTAGATGGCCTGCAAAGCAGCGTTCAGGCAGCCGACGACCTGGAAGGCGTCAAGCAGGTGCTCGAAAATCACCTGGAGGGCTTGCTGGGGACGCTGGACGAGCACCAGAAGCAACGTGACCAA
Organism: Pseudomonas fluorescens Q2-87; assembly: GCF_000281895.1. Taxonomy (NCBI): domain Bacteria; kingdom Pseudomonadati; phylum Pseudomonadota; class Gammaproteobacteria; order Pseudomonadales; family Pseudomonadaceae; genus Pseudomonas; species Pseudomonas fluorescens. The sequence goes on from NZ_CM001558.1 coordinate 65,156, forward strand.
CGTGAGCAGGAAGTCTCGGCTCGCCTGAAAAGCCTGGCCGAGCGCGTGGCGCTGATGGAACAGGATGCTCAGGTCGTTCGCGAGAATCTCGAGGAACAACGGCAAAAAGCGCTGGTCGATCCGCTCACCGGCCTGCCCAACCGCGCCGCCTGGTCCGAGCGCCTGGAGCATGAAGTCGCTAAATGGCAGCAACACGGTAACAGCCTGCTACTGGCCATGCTCGACCTCGACCACTTCAAGCGAATCAACGACAACTACGGCCACTTGGCCGGCGACCGGGTATTGAAGCTGATCGCCTCGGTACTGCGTAAGCGCCTGCGTGGCGGCGATTTTATCGCCCGCTTTGGTGGCGAGGAATTTGTCCTGCTGGTGCCTGACACGCCGTTGGCTTCCGGCGTCAAGCTGGCCGAGGCCTTGCGCGCAGCCATCGAATCCTGCCCGTTCCATTTCAAAGGCGAGCCGGTGACCGTCACGGTTTCCATGGGCATGACCGCCTTCAAGCCCGGCGAACACAGTGATTCGGTGATCAAGCGAGCCGACCAGGCGCTGTATCGGGCAAAAAATGCCGGGCGCAATCGAGTGGAGCTGGCCTGATAACTCAATTGTTCCATTTTGTTTAATATCGGCCGCGCACCGGATCATCGCGACCCGATACGTTACACTGTTGCATTACTCCAACCTGTAATGCAGTCCATCATGAAATTTTTACCGTTTATCGTCTTTTTAGCCATGCTGGCCGGCTGCGCCAGTGGCCCTCGGCTCGATACCAGCCATCCTTCTGTCAATCATGACAACCGCATCCAATTCGTGGTGGTGCATTACACATCAGCCTCCCTGGAGCGCTCGCTGGCCCTGCTGACACACGGTGAAGTCAGTTCCCATTACCTGATTGGCGACGACAAAGGCGCGACGATCTACAAACTGGTGGACGAGAGCCGGCGCGCCTGGCACGCCGGGGAAAGTGAGTGGGAGGGCCGGACCTGGCTCAATTCCAGCTCCATCGGCATCGAAATCGTCAATCCTGGCTTCGTCGATACGCCCACAGGGCGCCTCTGGTATCCCTACAGCGAAGCCCAGGTCCAGGCCCTGATCGTATTGCTCAAGGACATCATCCAGCGCAACGGGATCAACCCGCGCAGCATCATCGGCCACAGCGACATCGCCCCCCTGCGCAAGTTGGATCCGGGCCCGCTGTTTCCGTGGAAACGCCTGGCCCAGGCGGGCCTGGGCGTCTGGCCCGACGAACAGGCCGTAGCGCGCCTGCAGCCCACCTTCGCGGCGCAGCTGCCCAGTGCCAGCTGGTTCCAGGTGGAGTTGGCCCGTCTCGGCTACCCAACGCCACAGACCGGTGAATGGGATGTCGCCACGCACCATGTACTGGCCGCCTTCCAGATGCACTACCGGCCGACCCGGTTCGATGGCATGCCGGACGCACAAAGCGCCGCGCTCTTGCAGGTGCTCAACCAGACAAAATAATGACGCCCGTCTGACGATCAAGGCTAGATCCAAATCAGCAGCTATAACTCATTGGTAACTTTCGGATTACCCATGATGACGGCTGCCCGCGAAACCCTGCAGAGCTGGCTCCATCGCCCCGTGTTCCTGGCGGTGATGGCGGCTGTCCTGAGTACAGCCTTGTTGCTGGGGGTGGGTCTGCTTGTGGTCAGGCAGCAGGCGCAGCAGCGTGAGAGCGACCTGATGAATGCCCAGGGCGAGCGCTTCCTGCAACGGCTGGAGCAGTTGTTCGGGCAGCTGCGTGAAAGCCTCGACGACCTCCAGAACCAGCCGCTACGGGGATGCGACGATGACATGATCGCGACGTTGCGGCAGGTCAGTTTCAACTACCGTTTCGTTTACGAAGCGGTGTATATCGATGGCAGCGGTGTGTGCTCCAATCGTCCCCGGCAGAGTGGACTGTCAGTTACCCGCCCCCCCGATATCCGTGGCCCGACCTATAGCTACTGGCTCAACACCACCACCGAACCCGATGAAGACCGCGCCGCCTTGATGCTGGGGCGCGGCAATTTTCGGGTGGCCACCTCTCGCGGCCATCTGACCGACGTGGTCGATCTGCCACCGGATAGCAGTCTGCTGGTGGTGGTCGATCATGGCGAGCGGGCCATTCCCGTCTTGGGCACCGAGCAGTATTGGCCGCCCACGGAGCCCTGGCCACCCAAAAGCCAGAATGCCTTGCAAGTGACGCAGACCCGGCTGATCTACCGGATGCCCACCGACAGCCCGGAGTATCAGTTGGTGCTGATCGCCCCGCGCAACAGCTACAGCATGCCGGCAGCCGCGTGGTGGATATTTCCCTTCAGCCTGGTGCTGGGCCTGGGCATCGGCTTCCAGGTGTTTTTGTTGGCGCGCCAGCGCCAGTCCATGGATGCCGAGCTGAATCGGGCTATCCGGCGTGGTGAGTTGCAGGTGCTGTACCAGCCGATCTTCGACCTGAACAGCCGCAACTGTGTCGGGGCCGAAGCCCTGCTGCGCTGGCGACGACCGGACGGCACCCTCACCAGTCCGGATCTGTTCATTCCGATGGCCGAGAACACCGGGCAGATTCGCCAGATCACCGACTTTGTATTGCAGCGGCTGTTTGATCAGTTGGGCCAGATGTTGCGCGCCAATCCGCAGCTGTACATTTCAGTGAACCTGGCGGCCTGCGATGTGATGGTGCCGCGCATCGGTGAGGTGATTGCGCGGTTGCTGGCTCGGCATCGAGTATCGGCGCACCAGATCGCCTTCGAAGTGACCGAACGTGGCTTGATCGATGTGTTGGTCGCCCGGGATAACCTGCAATCGCTGCGTGATGTCGGGCATCAGGTATTGATCGACGATTTCGGCACCGGTTATTGCAGCCTGGCCTACCTGCAAACCCTGCCGGTCGATTGCCTGAAAATCGATAAGGCCTTCATCGACGCCCTCGGCCACGATGCCGCCAGCAGCGGCGTGGCCCCGCATATCATTCGCATGGCCCACGCGTTGCAGCTCAAAGTGATTGCCGAAGGTATTGAGCACGAAGCCCAGGCCTCCTTTCTAAGCAGCGAAGGGGTGAGGTTCGGCCAGGGTTGGCTGTTTGCTCATGCGCTCAGCGCGGTGCAGCTCATCGAATTGATTACACGGGGTCGACGGCTGATCGGACGACGCCTGGACGACGAAGCCTGATCGGCCTCAGACCGTCAGCGCCATGTAGAACTGCGTGCCCTGCCCCGGTCTCGAGTAAACGCCCATGCGGCCACCGTGCAGTTGCACGATCTCCTTGCACAGCGCCAGTCCCAGGCCTGCGCCGCCCTTCTTGCGTCCGACCTGCACGAACGGCTCGAAGATCCGTCCCTGCTGGCCGTAGGCGATGCCTTCGCCATTGTCCTCGACACTGATGATGACCCGTTCGCCGTGGCGCCGGGCCTGCAAACGGATCTGGCCATTGTCGCCGGTGTGGCGCATGGCGTTGTCGATCAGGTTATCCAGCACACGGTCCAGTTGCGCCGCGTCGGCATGCAATCTTGGCAACGTGCCCTGAAGCTCCACACGCAATTCGACACCCCGGGTTTCGGCCTGCTCGGCAAACCGCAGCCGGGCCGCCTCCAACAGCTCTTCGATGGAGCACGGCGCCAGGGTCAGTTTCTGCAGGCCATTCTGATAGCGAGAGAAATTCAGCAGGTCGTTGATAAGCTGCATCAGCCGCTGCATTTCTTCATTGACCGTGTTGAGCAGGTCAGCCTCGCGGGATTCCTCGGCAAAGTGCACGCGCTCCTGCAACAGGCCGAAGGCCATGTGCATGCCCGTCACCGGTGTGCGCAGTTCATGCGAGGCTCGCAGCACGAATTCGCTGCGCACCCGTTCGAAGGCGCGTTGTTCGGTGACGTCATGCAACACCATCACCGCGCCGAGGATGTGGCCCTGGGTATGGCTGACCGGCGTGAGGCTGTAGGTCAATACGCGGGTTTCACCATCCACTTCGATGCTCAAGTCCTCCGGTGCGCGCTCCAGCGTGCCGCCGCGAAGTACCAGTTGCAGCTCTTCATCCAGCTCCAGTCGCCCCAATGCCTCGCCCAATCCATGACCCAGGCGTTCCTCATCCCAACCCAACTGACGCTGGGCCACCGGGTTGAGGTGTTCCAGGCGGCCTTGGCGGTCGATCATCAGCAAGCCGTCGTCAATGCTGTCGAGCACCGCCTGCAAGCGCTGCTGGCCGGCCAACAGTTCATCGATATTGGTGGCCTGGTGCTCACGCAAGGCCTGGGCCATGATCCCGAAACGACGTGTGAGCAGATTCAGCTCGGCGGCAGAGGAAATCGGCAGCGTCACTTCGAAATTGCCCTGGCCGATGTCGTCCGCCGCCGCGACGAGCGCCTCGATCGGGGCCCCGAAACGCCGGGCGATACCGTGGGCCGTAATGAATCCGATGATCAGCACGGCCAGCCCAACCAACCCCAGCAGCGCGGAAATCAGCAACGCGCGTTCACGGGCGCGGTCTTGAGTCTCACTGATGTTGTTCAGGGCGTGCCGATAACCTTCGATCAGCCCATTGCGCAGCACATCGAATTTATCGGTGAGGCCTTGGATGCCGGCGAGCTGTTGCGGATCCTGGCGAGAGGCGGTGAAGGCTTGGAAGAAGTCGATGTAGTCGGCCTTGGCCTTGCTGAAGCTGATGGCCGAGTCATCCAGCGCGCGCTCATGGGCGATGCCCTCGTCGATCAGCGCCAGGTATTGCTGCTTGGACTGTTCCAGCGCAGCAAGGTCGGGCTTGTCGTCGAGCATGATCATCAACTGATCGCCCAGGGTCTGGCGCAGCTTGAGCCCCAGGTCCAGCAAGAGGAAGTTGTCGCGTACCGATTGTTCCTGGGTGTTGGCCATTTGCATGACACTGACCAGCCCCAGCACCAACCCCAGCAGCGCCACCGTAATCAGGGCCGAGATGCTGAGGAACAATCGGGTGCGCAGCTTCATTGCCAGTTTCATGACGTCTCGCTCACAGGTTGTACTGCTTGCGTTTGCGATACAGCGTGGAGGCATCGATACCCAGCGTCTTGGCCGCCTGGTCGAGGGTGTCGGCCGTGGCCAGCACCGCGCCGATATGGGCTTTCTCCAATTCGTCGAGGCTTAGCGCGGCACCGATTCGCGGCGCGTTGTTGACCGGTTGCTCGGCCATGCCCAGGTGACTGATTTCGACTTTCTCTTGGGGGCAGATGATGCTGGCACGCTCGACCACGTTTCGCAGCTCCCGAATGTTGCCTGGCCAGCGGTAGCCTAGCAGCGCTTCGCGAGCCTCGTCGCTGAAACCCCGGGCCGGACGTGCATACTCCTTGACGAAGCGCGCCAGGAAACGGTCGGCCAGGGTCAGGATGTCTTCGGCGCGCTCGCGCAGGGGCGGCAGGTGCAGGGTGATGACGTTCAGGCGATACAGCAGGTCTTCGCGAAAACGTCCGTCGCGCACCATGTCCTCCAGGTTGAGGTTGGTCGCGGCAAGAATCCGCACGTCGGCGCGACGGGTCACCGGGTCGCCTACCCGCTCATATTCCTTGTCCTGGATGAAGCGCAATAACTTGGGCTGCAACGTCAAGGGAAAATCGCCGATCTCGTCAAGAAACAGCGTGCCGCCATCGGCCTGGTTGACCCTACCCAAGGTGCTCTCGCTGGCGCCGGTGAATGCCCCACGGCTATGGCCGAACAATTCGCTTTCCATCAACTCAGCGGTTAATGACGGGCAATTGATGGTCACGCAGGACTTCTTCGCACGCTTGCTCCAGCCGTGGATCGCCCGGGCCAGCTCGCCTTTACCGGTGCCGGACTCGCCGAGAATCAAAATGTTGGCATCGGTGCTGGCCACCTGGCGGGCAGTTTCCAGGACCACTTTCATCGCCGGGCTGTGAGAATCGAGGCCATCCTTGGGCTTGCGTACTTCCCCCTCGAGGGCTTCAAGCCTTGCCGACAATTGGCGCACTTCCAATTGCTTGGCGGTCGCCAGGCGCAGTTGATCCGGGCTGCAAGGCTTGACCAGATAATCCGCCGCCCCGGCCTGGATCGCATCGACAGCGGTGTCGACAGCCGAGTGAGCAGTGACGATCACTACCCGCATCCATGGCGCCTGAATACGCATCTGCGCCAGGACGTCCAGGCCATTGTCTTCACCCAGGCGCAAGTCGAGAAAGCACAGGTCGAATACCTGGCGTTGCAGCAAGGCATCGGCCTGGGCGGCGCTGTTGGCGGTGGCGACGGTATAGCCTTCGTCTTCAAGGCAATAACGGAACGTACGCAGGATGGCGGACTCATCGTCCACCAGCAGAATGCGGCCTTGATGCTCAGTGGCGGATTCCATCTTTCCTACGCTCCTTTAATGAATGATGTTGGTTAGTGTCAGAAAAATCGGGCAAGTTGCATGGTCATTTCTGAGGGGATATTACCCACCGCGAACGGCCCTGTGGACGCCGGGTGGCTAAAATATTGATTTAAGCTGCTTTTTTCATGAGCCGCGTGGGTCTTACGGTTCGGCTCGCTCATTCCGACAGCTGTTTCAGACGGGCAATTCAAAAAGAATCTATCGCCCTTCCCTTTTTCCTTCGTGCAATTCGCACGACTCCCATCGGGTCATCGTGCAGGATGCGCCCCCAACATCGTGCACAGCTTTCATAACTATTTGTTTTAATTGATATTTGTGTCGATAAAAAATCTGGCACGGCGACTGCAATGTTCTGAATCAAACGTGGCGTTAGAACGCCTCAACCAAATCACCACTCGGGTGGGGAGGAATTTCAGGATGAATCGTCAACGTGCCGCCCAATTTCGAATCTCTTCCCTGCATATCCAGCAGGGTTTGTGGGCTGTTCTGGCGCTGCTGATCACTCTGGTGGCAAGCCAGCAGCTTCTTCTCTGGCACGAAAGCCGCCAGCCCGAGGCGCCTCAGGTTTCCGTGTATCGCGCTCCTCAGACGCATTTCAGCGCCGTAAACAGCGTCGCGGAAGCCACCGCTTCAATGCGAATGATGGAGGTCGACCAGGCCCAACCCGTCACTGACATGCCCCGTCAGGAGCGTTGGGTTTTTTAACTCGATGAGACCGGTCGTCCAGTGCACCGGAACCATCACCGCCAGACCCTCACTAAATAGAAAAGCGTAAGGAGAATCACCATGTTGAGCTGGGCAATTACTTTCCTGATCATTGCCATCATCGCCGCCGTACTGGGCTTCGGTGGTATCGCAGGCACCGCCACGGGCATCGCCAAGATTCTCTTTGTCGTGTTCCTGGTGATGTTCATCGCTTCCTTCTTCTTTGGCCGTCGTGGTCGAGGCTGACCATGGGCGTTCCCTATAAAGGATTGGCCGCCGCCCTGCTCTTGGGCGGCTGTGCCACGGCAATGGCTGCCAATGATGGACAGATGCGGGTCAATCAACTGCTTGAGGCAGACCCGCAGTACCGCGAGACCTGGCAGCACGTCGTTCGCAAAGAGGAACGCTTGCCGGAATGGGTGATGAACCTGTCGGGCGATTCGCAACAGATGAACGCCGTCGAGGAAGATGGCGAGAAATATCTGGTGGGCCCTCTGTGCGAAACCCAGGCGACATGCCGCAGTAAACGCCTGATCGTGGCCTTTAGTTTTGACAAGGACGAGGCCTACGCAATGCTGGTGGAAGTGCCTGCCGGATTGCCGGCCGACAAGTCGCCCACGCGTCATGCCGACTACCGGTTCCTTGGCAAACCCGATGAAGGTATGCAGGAACTGTTAAGGGAACAACTCAAGAAAGATCCAAATTGGTACTGATTTTGAGAACGGGAAAAGCAGCCTTGCTTTTCCTTCTGCACAGCCCGAGGAGGGCTGCTGCATGACCAGGGGGCTGGGACGTTCTGACCGCTTAGGGTCGGAGTGACCTACGGGCACAAGGGGTGCCTGCGAAAGGGCCGGGTCAGGTAAAAGCTGCGACGCAAGTTCGCAAAGCCACGGTGGCTTGGCGAACTTGCGGAGAGCTTATCGCACCCAATGCTTGCGCCAGAGCGGCTGCCAGATCGACGCCTCGCACCGCTGCCCGATGCGGCATTTTGTCTCCATCGTTCGATTTATCCCCCCACGCCCGACCGTATATCGGAGAATGCCCGCGCTTTTGCGTCCATGGGGCATGTCTGGATTCGCCTGCATTTCATCGGATCCGCAGGTATGCCCGCGAAGGCCGGGCTACGCTGAAATGGCCGTTTCACGGCGCTTATGCCCGCCAGAACGCTCGATTAGATTCGATCGGGACGCTCGTTTCGTTTTGAAAATCTCATGCCGATTCGGCATAGGGTAGGCGTTTACGGCATTAGACGGCCTCCCCTTGCATCGCAATAGTTGCGCCTTTTTTCGCCTGCCAGTTAGCCGCTAGCGCGCTCGGGGTGACCTTATACGGGGGCAGCGGCGCGAACCTTTATTGCCATTGGCAACCGTGTTCGTGCCGCTGCCCGAGTCCAACTGAAGTAAGGGTAATGATATGAAGAAGGCAAGATTAAGCCTCGCCTGGCAGATCCTCATCGGTCTGGTGCTCGGGATTGCACTGGGCGCGCTGCTCAACCATTTCAGTGCCGAGAAGGCCTGGTGGATTAGCAACGTGCTGCAACCGGCCGGCGATATCTTCATCCGCTTGATCAAGATGATCGTGATTCCGATCGTGATTTCCTCCTTGATCGTCGGCATTGCCGGGGTCGGCGACGCCAAGAAACTGGGGCGTATCGGCCTCAAGACCATCCTTTATTTCGAAGTCGTCACCACCATCGCCATCGTCGTCGGCCTGCTACTGGCCAACTTCTTCCAGCCGGGCAGCGGCATCGACATGAGCACCCTGGGCACTGTCGATATTTCCAAGTACCAGGCCACCGCCGCCGAAGTCCAGCATGAGCATGCCTTCGTCGAGACCATTCTCAACCTGATCCCATCGAACATCTTCGCAGCGGTCGCCCGTGGCGAGATGCTGCCGATCATCTTCTTCTCCGTATTGTTCGGGCTGGGCCTGTCCAGCCTGCAATCGGACCTGCGCGAACCGCTGGTGAAGATGTTCCAGGGCGTGTCGGAAAGCATGTTCAAGGTGACACACATGATCATGCAGTACGCGCCAATCGGCGTGTTCGCGCTGATCGCGGTGACGGTCGCCAACTTCGGTTTCGCCTCCCTGCTGCCGCTGGCGAAACTGGTGATCCTGGTTTACGTCGCCATCGCTTTCTTCGCTTTCGTGGTACTGGGCCTGATTGCTCGTCTGTTCGGCTTCTCGGTGCTCAAGCTGATGCGCATCTTCAAGGATGAGCTGGTGCTGGCCTACTCCACCGCCAGCTCCGAGACCGTGCTGCCGCGCGTGATCGAGAAGATGGAAGCCTACGGCGCACCGAAAGCCATCTGCAGCTTCGTGGTGCCTACCGGTTATTCGTTCAACCTCGACGGCTCGACCCTGTACCAGAGCATCGCGGCGATTTTCATCGCCCAGTTGTACGGCATCGACCTGTCCATCAGTCAGCAATTGCTGTTGGTGCTGACGTTGATGGTGACCTCCAAAGGCATCGCCGGCGTACCGGGTGTGTCGTTCGTGGTGCTGCTGGCGACTCTTGGCAGCGTGGGCATTCCCTTGGAAGGCCTGGCGTTCATTGCCGGTGTCGACCGCATCATGGACATGGCTCGCACCGCGCTGAACGTCATCGGCAACGCCCTGGCGGTGCTGGTCATTTCCCGCTGGGAAGGCATGTACGACGATGCCAAGGGCCAGCGCTACTGGAACTCCCTGCCGCACTGGCGCAGCAAAGAGCCGCTGCCGGCCGGGGAAACTTCCGGTCACTGAGGCTGCCTTGAGGCCGCCATCGCGAGCAAGCTCGCTCCGACATTGACCACCCACGCAAACCCCGGAGAAATCCGGGGTTTGTCGTTTCTGCCAGCCCCGCTATCATTCGCGGCATCTTCCGGGGGATTTAACCGATGCTCAATGGCCTGTGGCTTGGCTTCTTTATCGTGGCAGCCGTGTCGGCGCTGGCGCAGTGGTTGATCGGCGGCAACGCCGGGATTTTCGCGGCCATGGTGGAAAGCATCTTCGCCATGGCCAAGCTGTCGGTGGAAGTGATGGTCCTGCTGTTCGGCACCTTGACCTTGTGGCTGGGTTTTTTGCGGATCGCCGAAAAAGCCGGGATCGTCGACTGGCTGGCCAAGGCCCTCGGACCGCTGTTCTTGCGCTTGATGCCAGAAGTGCCGGCCGGCCACCCGGCGATTGGCCTGATCACCCTCAACTTTGCCGCCAACGGCCTGGGCCTGGACAACGCCGCAACCCCTATCGGTCTCAAGGCCATGCGGGCCCTGCAGGACCTCAACCCCAGCCCGACCATCGCCAGTAATGCGCAGATCCTGTTCCTGGTGCTCAACGCCTCCTCGCTGACTCTGCTGCCGGTGACGATCTTCATGTACCGCGCCCAGCAAGGCGCGCCGGATCCGACCCTGGTGTTCCTGCCGATCCTGCTCGCCACCAGCGCCTCGACCTTGATGGGGCTGCTCTCGGTGGCCTTCGTTCAGCGCCTGCGGCTCTGGGATCCGGTGGTGCTGGCTTACCTGATTCCGGGGGCGTTGGTGCTGGGCGGCTTCATGGCGCTATTGGCGACGCTCTCGGCCACGGCGCTGGCGGGGTTATCTTCGATCCTGGGCAACCTGACGCTGTTTGGCTTGATCATCCTGTTCCTTGTGATAGGGGCTCTGCGCAAGGTCAAGGTGTACGAAGCCTTCGTCGAAGGGGCCAAGGAGGGGTTCGACGTCGCCAAGAATCTGCTGCCGTACTTGGTGGCGATGCTCTGCGCCGTGGGTGTGCTGCGCGCTTCGGGAGCGCTGGATTTCGGCCTGGACGGCATCCGTCACCTGGTGCAGTGGGCCGGCTTGGATACCCGCTTCGTCGATGCCTTGCCGACCGCCATGGTCAAGCCGTTCTCCGGCAGCGCCGCACGGGCCATGCTGATCGAGACCATGAAGACGTCCGGCGTGGACAGCTTCCCTGCCCTGGTGGCCGCGACCATCCAGGGCAGCACCGAGACCACCTTCTACGTGCTGGCGGTGTACTTCGGCTCCGTGGGTATCCAACGAGCGCGCCATGCCGTGGGCTGCGCGCTGCTGGCGGAGTTCGCCGGGGTCGTGGCGGCGATCGGGGTTTGCTATTGGTTCTTTGGCTGAGCCCTGGCGAACCCTAGTGGAGCGAGGGCGTTGCGAGACGCTGGCCCTGCTCCACCGTCCAATTAACGACCTCGGCCGTCAGTCGATCACTGGCCCGGCCAAAACCTTCCACCACCGCTGGCACTTTCACGTCGGTCAGCGGTTGGCGGACTTCAAAACGGCGACTGGCCAGGATGCGTTGGTCGAAACCGCGCACCAGCAGCGCATCCAGGCGAATCACCACGCTGGCTGCCGTACCTTGATATTCCGTCTGGAAAGCCTGCAACTGGCCGCCCAACTCCAAGTCGGCCTGCAAGTTACTGTCGGCGACACTCAACAACCCGACGCGTCGATCCTGGGCGAAGCCATCGAGCAAACGGTTACGCAGCAAAACCGGTGCCGGATCGCTCCAACGCGAGGCGGCATAGCTGCTGAGCAGGTTGCCTTGGGGAATGACGGCGATGTTCGGGCTGTTGAGTATCTCGCTGGCCTGGGGGCTGGCCAGGCGTAGCGACCAGCTCACCGGCGTGCCCGCAGAAGCAGGGGCTTGAGTGATGGGCAAGCGATACACATCCGACGGCGCTGTCTTGGGCAAAATCGAGCAACCGCCAGCCAGGGTCAGTCCTGCCAGCAAGAGAATAGGGCGGATGAACCGATGCAACGGCTTCATGGCGTGAATTCCTTGTTCTTGTCATTGCCCAGCAAGTAGCCGCTGGGGTTGGCATCCAGACGCCGGGAGATCCCCCGCAGTGCGCTCAGGGTCTCGCGCAGCTCACGCACGGCTGGCGCCAGGGCATTGAGGCCCTGCATGCCGTTATTCAGCGAGTCCCGATTGTCATCCAGCAGTTTGTCGAGGGTTGCCGTGCTGCGAGCCAGGGATTGCATGGCCTGGCCGGCGTTGCCGAATGCCTGCTTGCCTTGGTCATTGAGCAAGCCATTGGCGTTGCGCATCAGTGCGGTGGTCTGCTCCAGCGTGGCGCTCGCCTGCTTGCCGATGGTCGCCAGCTGTTGCATGGCCTGGCGAACGTCGCCGCGTTGCTCGGCGATGACTCCGGTGGTTTGTTCCAGATGGTCGAGGGTGCTGCTCAGGCGCTGGACATTGTCCGAGGAGAACACCTCGTTGGCGTTGTGCAGCAGCAGATTGATGCTGGTCATCAGGTCATCGCTGTTATTGAGCAGGCGGGCGATGGGCGAGGGCGCGGCAATGATTACCGGCGGTTCGCCGTCGTGTCCGGTCAATGGCTGGCTCTGGGGTGTGCCGCCGCTGAGCTGGATGATCGAGGTGCCGGTAATGCCCGTCAGTGCCAACTTGGCCTGGGTGTCTTGCTTGATGGGCGTTTCACCACTCAAGCGCACCCGCGCCAGCACCCGGCGTGGGTCGTTAGGGTCGAGCCGCAAGCTGACGACATCGCCGACCTTGATGCCGCTGTATTCCACCGAGCTGCCCTTGGACAAGCCACTGACGGCCTCGTTGAACACCACTTCGTAATCCTTGAACTCGCTGTCCACGCTGGACTTTGCCAGCCAGAGGCCGAACAGCAGGGCGCTGACCACCACAATTACGGTGAACAGGCCGATCAGCACATGATGGGCTCGGGTTTCCATGTCAAACCTCGTTCAGTTGTGTAGCGGCCGATAGCGCCGCGCGACCGCGAGGGCCGTGGAAATATTCGTGAATCCAGGCATCGTCGGTTTCCGATACCTTGTCGATGACATCGGCCACCAGCACCTTTTTCTGCGCCAGCACCGCCACCCGGTCAGTGATGGTGTAGAGGGTATCCAAGTCATGGGTGACCAGGAACACACTCAAGCCCAGGGCATCGCGCAACGTCAGGATCAATTGATCGAACGCCGCCGCACCGATGGGATCAAGGCCTGCGGTAGGTTCGTCGAGAAACAGAATGTCCGGGTCCAGAGCCAGCGCCCGGGCCAGTGCGGCTCGCTTGATCATGCCGCCGGACAGCGAGGCGGGGTACTTGTCTGCCGCCGAGAGCGGTAGCCCGGCCAATGCCAGTTTCACCGCTGCCAGATGTTCGGCATCGGCGCGGCTAAGCCCGGCGTGTTCGATCAGCGGCAGGGCGACATTTTCAGTCACGGTCAGGGACGAAAACAGCGCGCCTTTCTGAAACAGCACGCCAAAGCGGCGCTCGATCCGCGAGCGCTGTTCCTGAGACAGGCTCGGCAAGTCCTGGCCAAACACCTTGATCGATCCCTCACTGGGTTGGTTCAAGCCAACGATGCTGCGCAGCAACACCGACTTGCCACTGCCAGAGCCGCCGACTACCGCGAGGATCTCGCCCTTGTACACATCCAGGTCGAGGTTTTCATGCACGCTCTGTTGGCCGAAGCGATTACACAAGCCACGCACTTGAATCACCGCCTCGGCGGGCGGGCGAGGAGGTCGGCTCACCATTGCATCTCCATGAAGAACAGCGCGGCCACGGCATCGAGCACAATCACCACGAAAATCGACTGCACCACGCTGGACGTCGTGTGCGCCCCGACCGACTCGGCGCTGCCGCTGACCTTGAAACCTTCCAGGCAGCCGACGGCGGCGATCAGGAAGGCAAAGATCGGTGCCTTGACCATCCCCACCACGAAATGCTGTACGCCAATGTCCGACTGCAACAGCGTCAGGAACATCGCCGGGGAAATACCCAGTGACAGGGCGCAGACAACGCCGCCGCCGACAATGCCCGAAAGCATGGCCACGAAGGTCAGCATGGGCAGCGCCACCAGCAACGCCAACACCCGTGGCACGACCAGCAGCTCGACGGGATCGAGGCCAAGGGTGCGGATCGCGTCGATTTCTTCGTTGGCCTTCATCGAGCCGATTTGTGCGGTGAACGCGCTGGCGGTGCGGCCCGCCATGAGGATCGCCGTCAGCAGCACGCCGAATTCACGCAGGAACGAGAACGCCACCAGGTCGACGGTAAAAATACTGGCGCCGAAGTCGGCCAGCACCGTCGCCCCGAGGAACGCCACCACCGCGCCCACCAAAAACGTCAGCAAGGCGACGATGGGGGCCGCATCCAGACCGGTCTGTTCGATGTGGACGATCATGGGGGTCATGCGCCAGCGTCTGGGGCGAAACAGGTTGCGGGCGATGGTTTCCAGGATCAGGCCGACGAAGCCCAGCAATTGCAGGGTGTCCTGGCAAACCTTTTCCACAGCGCGGCCGATGCGTGTGAGCAATTGGGTCCAAACGCTCACCGTCGGTTCTTTGATGGGTACGCAGAAATCCGTCAGCGAACGATAAACCGTCTGTAGCAGTGCCCGCTCGGCGGCCGGCAAGCTGCAATCGGGATGTTCGGCGGTCTTGCCCAGCCGCTCGGAACCCAGCAGTTCCACCAGCAATGAGGCTCCGGCGGTGTCGAGGGCGCCGAGGCCGTTGAGGTCGATCCGGGTCTTTTCGTCGTACTGGCCGCGCAGCGATTCGCCCAAGCGCTTGAGCTGTGGGTAATGGGCCAGCGTCCAGTCGCCGCTGATCCACAGTTGCGCCGGCGAGCCGGAAGTGTCGAGTCGGGCACTGCCCATGTGGGGGCCAGGGGTCATACGTTTCTTGCTCGTTCGGCTTGAACAGCGCTACCTAATAGCACGACCACATTCATTTTGCTTCGGGCGCCGCGGCGCTGACGTTGAAACGCAGCACGCCGATCATCTGGCCGTTTTCCGTCAGCACCCGTACCTGCCATTTGCCCGTCGGGTCGTCCGGGAAGTTCTGCTTGTGGGTCCAGGCGCGGTAGCCTTCCTTGCGCCCGCCATGAATATCCAAGGCGATGCGGTCCACTTCTTTGCCGTTGAATTGCCAGACGTGATAAATCCGCTCGTCGAGGCCTCGCGGTGCGTTGATGGCGGTGTAGGCATACAGGCCGTTGCCACGGATCTGGGCTGCGCTGACTTCCTTGAGGCTGGCGCCCGGCGTGCGGTCTTCCAGTTGGGTGCTGATCGCCACTTCGGTCATCCACAGCGTGGCCGGTGGCACCCAGGAGCGCAGGACCCAGCCGGCGGCGCCGATCCCCACGGTGATGCACAGGATCGCCAGGGCGTTGCGCACCGTGCGGATCGGAAAGATCGACGCCAGGCTCGGAAACGACAGCAGCATGGCAATGCCCAGCGCCAGCTTGAAGCTCTGGTCAGTGGTCAAGTGCAGGATGACCGGCAACGCGGTGAGCAGGGCGGCGAACAGCGTCAGGGTGTGCAACGCCAGGAACGCCCAGCGCCGCGGTGCGAGCCATTTGTAATACAGCGGATCGGTGATCGAAATCAACGCGGCGATGGTGAGCAGGCCGGTGAAGATCAACTGGCTGCTGTTCCACGTCGTGGTAATGAAGAAAAACGGCAGGACGAAAAACAGGCTTTCCTGGTGAATCATCTGCGTGGCGTAGCGCAACAGCGGCTGGGGGATTTCACGCTTGAAGATCCGCGTGAACAGCCGGGTCATGCTGTTTTCCACCATCAGCCAGAGCCAGCTCACCAGCATCATGATGGCGATCCAGGTCGCCAGGCCCTGTTGGCGGTCCACCAGCATGAAACTGCCGAGCCCGGAAATGAAACCACCCAGCGCGATGACCCCCGGATAGCGCTTCATCAGTTCCAGAATGCGCTGGATAAAGAGTGTCAGGTTCTGCATGAGGTGGGTTCACAGTAAGTCGTAGGAAATATCCCCTACAGAGTATCGCCCGGACAACGATGTGACGAGCCTGCTTTTGTGGTTGTGGCGAACTCAGCTCTCGCTCGGGCGGGACCGGCGGCGCACTTGCCAGATCACCAGCCCGAGCAACAGCACCCCCAGCGCACCGCCCAGCGCCCAAACGAGCTCATCATCACTGAGCAGCGGCTTCTCGATACGCAGGTAACCCGGGTCCTTCAGCAACTCGCGCAGGGCCAGGTTGGCCTGTTCCAGGCTCACTCCCTGCAAGCGCACGGCGGGATTGGCGAAGCGGCCGTCTTCATAGTCGCCAAGGGCACTCCAGTAGTAATCGGCCAGGGCGCTGTTGCCCTGGACCGCCCAGGCCTGATGGGCAATGGCGGCCCGTTTGATACGCATGAAACTGTCAGTGTCCAGGCCGTCCTTGA
This sequence comes from Pseudomonas fluorescens Q2-87, assembly GCF_000281895.1. Taxonomy (NCBI): domain Bacteria; kingdom Pseudomonadati; phylum Pseudomonadota; class Gammaproteobacteria; order Pseudomonadales; family Pseudomonadaceae; genus Pseudomonas; species Pseudomonas fluorescens. Next base: position 81,368 of record NZ_CM001558.1, read on the forward strand.
GCAAGGTCTGGCGCAGCGCTTCGAGCGCCTGCTCGGCTTGCGGCAAATCTTCGCGCGCCAGGTCGGCGTTCAGGCTGAAAAAGCCGACGCCGCCGAACACCTCTCGCTCTACCCAAGGCCCATAGGACAGACCACGGGCCAGGCGCAACTGACGATAGAGCGCCCAGTCCAGATAATCCTTGAGCAAGTCGAAGGTTTCGTCGTGTTGCTGTTCCAGCACCGGCTCCGGAAATAACCAGTGGAGTTTCGCGCCATTGCCGACCAGGCCGCGAATAAGGTTGCGCTTGGTCACCGCGCTGTAGCGGATCTGCGGCAGCGGTTCGTGCACGCTGGGCTCCACTGCTTCGAGCTCGCCAAAGGTGCGTTCCAGATAGGCCGGCAACAACCGGTCGAGATCGCCGACCACGATCAGCGTCATGTTGTTCGGTGCATACCAGGCCTCGCGCACGTGCTCGATCTTGGCGAGTGTGAGACGTTCGACCTCGGCCCGTTCCGCGCAACGCAAGCCCAGTTCCACTGCCAGTTGATTGCTGGCCTTGTGGCTCAGGTCCTGACGATCGAGCCAGCGTTGCAGGTGGGTGTAATGGCCGCCGTCTTCGCGCTCGACCACCTGTTTGGCCGCCGCCAGGGCTTTTTCATCGATGCGGGTACGGGTCAACAGCGCCAGCAGCAGGTCCAGGACCTTGCGCTGGTTGTTCGCCGGTGCCTCGATCACAAACGTGGTATCGGCGTTGTTGGTGAAGGCGTTCCACTCACCGCCCAAGGCCTGCATGCGCTCCTCCAGGCCACCTTCGCCACTGTCATCGACGCCGCTGAACAGCAGATGTTCGAGCAGGTGCGGCAGCTCCTTGTCGGCGCAGCTGAAGTCGTCCAGGCCCACGCCGACCACCAGCCGGATCGCCACGTGCCCGCGTTCGCTGCCGGGCTTGAGCAACAATTGCATGCCGTTGGGCAACGTATAGCCTTCGACCTGGAACCGGTCCAGGGCCACTACCGGCAACGAGCCGAGCAAAAGAAAGGCGAATAGCAGACAACGCATAAGGGCTTCCTGGCGGCTGAGGTGCGGGTCCATGGCGCCGGGCAGAGGATCATCGCCGGCAAGCTCACTCTCACATCGAATCCAGGCAGGTTTATGACAGTGGGAGCGGCTGGCCCGCGAATGGCTTCAAGCCCTGGCCAATGTTACTGACTGACCAATGCGCCAGTCGTTCAAGGCGAATGGGTGATGTCAGAAATTTCATCTGCCGACAGTGCGCCGATCTCGGCTGTCTCCAGCACCACATAGGCGCTGCCGCAGAACAGCGAATTGAGGCGTCTCATGTCGGCAATCAGTTCCAGGTGCAGGGAACTGGTCTCCAGGCTTTGCAGGACCTTGCGATGCAAACGGCTGACGTGGGCATGGGCCATTCGCCGTTCCTGCGCACGAAAACGGCGCTTCTCGCGCAACAACTGACGGGCGCTTTCCCGGTCGGCACTCAGGAACACCGACATGCCCAGGCGCAGATTGGCGATCAGCTGGTTGTGCAGCCCCGCCAACTCTTCCAGGCCCACCTCGGAAAAGGAGCGGCGTTGCGAGGTCTTCTGCTGCTGGACCTTGCGCAACATACGCTCGATCAGGTCGCTGGCCAGTTTCAGGTTGATCGCCAGCTCAATGATCTCCGCCCAGCGACGACTGTCCTGCTCACTGAGGTCCTCCCGGGGCATTTGCGCCAGGTACAACTTGATGGCGCTGCACAATGCCTCGACGTCATCGCTGATGCGCCGCACTTCCTGGGTAACCGCCGTCTGCTGGCCGCGCAACACGTCCAGCATGGCTTCGAGCATGTTTTCGATCAGATCGCCAATGCGCAGGGTTTCCCGGGCGGCGTTCGCCAGCGCCAGGCTCGGGGTGGCGAGGGCCGTGGGGTCCAGGTGCCGGGGCTTGGCCGTGCCGTTGATTTCGGGACGTTCCGGCAGCAACCAGGCGCACAGCCTGGCCATGGGCGCGACGCTGGGCAGCAGCACCAGGCAACGCACGCTGTTATAGAGCAGGTGAAAACCAATGACCGTTTCCTGCGGGCTGAAATCCAGGCTGTCCAGCCAGCCCACCAGCGGGTCGAGTACCGGAATGATCAGCAACAGCCCGATCAGTTTGTACAACAGGCTGCCCAGCGCCACCTGCCGCCCTGCGGTGTTCTGCATGCTCGTGCTGAGGAATGCCAATATGCCGCTGCCGATGTTGGCGCCGATCACCAGGCCGATGGCCACCGGCAAGCTGATCACGGCGGCGCCGGCCAGCGTCGCAGTCAACAGCACGGCCGCCAGGCTCGAATAGGAAATCATCGCGAACAGCGCACCGACCAACGCATCGAGCAAGATGTCGCCGGTGAGCGAGGCGAAGATCACTTTCACGCCCTGGGCGTGGGTGATGGGCGCGGCAGCCTCGACGATCAGTTGCAGCGCCAGGATGATCAGGCCCAGGCCGATGCTGACCCGACCCATCTGCCCGACTCGCGTCTGTTTGCGCGACAGGAAAAAAATCACCCCGAGGAAAATCAACAGCGGCGACAGCCACGACAGGTCGAGGGTCAGGACCCGCGCCATCAGCGCCGTACCGACGTCGGCGCCAAGCATGGTCGCCAGGGCCGGCGTCAGTGCCATCAGCCCTTGGCCAACGAACGATGTGACGAGCATGGCCGTGGCGTTGCTGCTCTGGACCATGGCCGTGACCATGATGCCCGCCAGGAACGCCAGCCAGCGCCTGGACATGTTCTGGCCGATGACATGGCGCAGGTTCGAGCCATAGACCCGCAAGATGCCGGTACGGACGATATGCGTGCCCCAGATCAGCAGGGCCACGGCGGAAAGTAGATTCAGCAGGGTCAGCATGAGGAGCCCCCTGTTAGCGTCCCAAAGGGACAAATTGACGATGCCACTTCATTTTTAGGTGTGTACTTAAGCTGTAGTTGGCTAACGGTTCGAGCGCCAGCATTGCACAGCTAAAGAAGGGTTTGAAACAAAACTGTCATAAAAACTATGCTGCGGTCTTGAAACCTCCTGGGTCCATCAGACAAACGCGAAGCCTGTGGGAGCGGGCTTGCTCGCGAATGCGCTCTTTCAGGCGACACAGGGTTGACTGTTCTGGCCTCTTCGCGAGCAAGCCCGCTCCCACAGGGGCGCACCAGGCCAATGACACCGGCATGAAAAAGGGGCTCCAAGAGCCCCTTCGTCCATTGCCCCTACACTTACTGACCAGGGACATCCTTGCGCAGTTTCACCGGATCCTGCTGCTTGCGCTTGCGGGCAATCGCCGTGCGCATCTTGATGTTGATGGCTTCCACCGCCAACGAGAACGCCATGGCGAAGTAGACGTAGCCTTTTGGCACGTGCACGTCGAACGACTCGGCGATCAGCACGGTACCGACCACCAGCAGGAACGACAGCGCCAGCATCTTCAGCGACGGATGCTTGTCGATGAACTCGCTGATGGTGCCCGAGGCCAGCATCATCACCAGCACGGCGACGATGATCGCCGCGACCATCACCGGCACATGGGAGACCATGCCTACCGCGGTGATGACCGAATCCAGGGAGAACACGATGTCGATGATCGCGATCTGGATGATGGTGTAGAGAAAGTTGCCACCCTTGCCCGAGGGCTCGTCGCTGCTTTCGTCTTCACCTTCCAGCGCGTGGTACATCTCCTGGGAGCTTTTCCACAGCAGGAACAGGCCACCGAAGAACAGGATCAGATCACGACCGGAGATGCCCTGGCCGAACACTTCGAACAAATCGGCGGTCAGGCGCATCACCCAGGTGATGGACAGCAGGAGCAGGATCCGCGTGACCATGGCCAGCGCCAGGCCGAATATCCGGGTGCGCGCCTGCATGTGCTTGGGCATGCGGCTGACCAGGATCGAGATCATGATGATGTTGTCGATGCCCAGGACAATTTCCAGGGCGGTCAGGGTAAAGAAGGCAACCCAGATTTCCGGGTTGGTCAGCCATTCCATGTGAGTTCCTTTGAGCGAGTGTTAGGCCGCGCTGCCTGGGCGACGCGGCGGGCATTGCTTTTATAGAGTGCTGAACAGCGGAAAAATCCCCATCAGCAACGCGGCGAACATTATGCACAGGCAAACCAGCACTGCCCACTTCAGGGTGAAGCGCTGGTGATCGCCGAACTCGATCCCGGCCAGGGCCACCAGCAGGTAGGTGGACGGAACCAGCGGGCTCAGCAGGTGCACGGGTTGGCCGACGATCGAGGCACGGGCCATTTCAACGGCGGTGATGCCGTAATGACTGGCGGCTTCGGCGAGAACCGGTAACACCCCGTAATAAAATGCGTCGTTAGACATGAAGAACGTGAACGGCATGCTCGCCAGGGCGGTAATCACTGCCAGGTACGGGCCGAGGAAGTCCGGGATCACTGCCAGCAGGCTTTTGGACATGGCGTCGACCATGCCGGTGCCGGACAGGATGCCGGTAAAGATGCCTGCCGCGAAAATCAGCCCGACCACTGCCAAGACGCTGCCGGCGTGAGCCGCGACGCGGTCCTTCTGCTGCTGCAGGCACGGGTAGTTGACGATCATGGCGATACTGAATGCCACCATGAACAACACCGGCAGCGGCAACAGGCCGGCGATCAGGGTGCACATCAGGCCCAGGGTCAACGCGCCGTTGAACCAGATCAGCTTCGGGCGGCGGGCATCCGGAAACTGGGAAACGCTGATTTCGCTGTGGTCGATTTCATCACCGGCCAAGTGCAGTTCACCCAAGCGTGCCCGCTCGCGCTTGCCGTACATGTAGGCGATCACCAGGATTGCCACCACACCGGCGGCCATCGCAGGAATCATCGGGACGAAGATATCGGACGGATCGACATGCAACGCACTGGCTGCGCGGGCCGTCGGGCCGCCCCAGGGCGTCATGTTCATCACGCCACCGGCGAGGATGATCAGGCCAGCCATGATGCGTGGGCTCATGCCGATGCGGCTGTAGAGCGGCAGCATCGCGGCCACGCAGATCATGTAAGTGGTCGCGCCGTCACCATCAAGGGAAACGACGAGCGCCAGGACGGCGGTACCGACCGAAACTTTCAACGGGTCGCCCTTGACCAGCTTGAGGATCTTGCGCACGGCCGGGTCGAACAGGCCGGAATCGATCATCAGGGCAAAATAGAGAATCGCGAACATCAGCATCACCCCGGTCGGGGCGAGCTTGGTGATGCCTTCGAGCATCATCGGGCCGATCTTCGGCGCAAAGCCACCGAACAGGGCGAACAGGATCGGGATGATGATCAGGGCGATCAGCGCAGACAGGCGCTTGGTCATGATCAGGAACATGAACGTGATGACCATGGCGAAGCCAAGGAAAGTCAGCATAGGAAATACTCCAGGCGTGGCGCGGCGGGCAAAGGCAAACCGGATAGGTCAGCGCAGGATGCAAGGCTCGGGACGGACGGATGGAGTGGGTGCGACGGAAGAGGAAGCAGCGGACATCAGAATCACCATTGTTGTTAAAGGGGCCAAGCGAGCGTTGGAAACTCGCTTCTGGCCACCGGTCTTTTGCCGGTAGTGGGGGCGATCCTAATCGCGCAAGCTTTCAGCCAGCTTTCGCTATGGCAATGGCTGATGACTGGCCCGTTTTCATGGCAATGGAGCAATTACTGTTTCGGTCCAAATGCTGAAAGATTCAACGGCGGCACCGCGCCCATCCAGATCGCATGCTCGGTATGGTCCGTCAGGTCATCGCCGGTGTCCGGATGAAGAAAAATCACCAAACCCTTGCGGTTCAGGGCCAGCCACGGCAAGACCACGCCGATGTACTGCGGATCGAACGCTAATTGGCAGCTCCAGTCCGGGTGCGGGCCGACCGGGCGCTGGTGGACGCGGCCCATTTTCAGCGGGAACAGTTGCGCCGCTTCCTCGCAGAGGGCCTTCGCCTGGTCGAGCGTGTTGGCGTCGAAATACACGTGGGCGTGGTAACCCTTGATCCGCTGCATCTGTCGCTCCTTTTAAAAGAGGCCGAACCCTCTGCGTTTCCCGCGGGTCAGACGCCTATACGCAGGAATAAGGGAAACGAAGCCATGAAAAATGCCGAAACCCCGGTCGTCAAAGTTGTGCTTTATGGCGCCATGAGCAGTCTGGGCAGTGCGTTGATGGCTGAAATGCTGCGGCGCCAGCATGAGGTCATCGTCATTCTCGATGATCTCACAGCTTTGGCCCCGCGCCCCGGCTTGCGGACCAAGACCGGCAGTCTTTTTGATCCCCTGCGGGTCAAGCAAAGTGTTGCCGGTGCCGACGCCGTGGTGTGCCTGCTCAATGCACCGGGCCTGCCGATGAACAGCGAACAGGTGGAGCGCACATTGATTCCCGGCCCCGTCGAGCAAGTATTGGCGGTGGATGCGCTGGTCGCCGGCATGCAGGCAGTGAATGTTCCCCGGTTGTTCCTGATAGGCGATTTCGCCGTGCTCGACGAGGAGCAGGCCGACGACGATTTACAGCGCCATGCCGCCGAGGAAGTGCTCGACGCACTCAAGAACAGCACCTTGCAATGGACCTTGGTCAACGCCCCCTACGCTGCGCCGGGCCTGGGTTTCGAGCATTTCAGCCACGTCAGTACGAGCCTGGAACCCGGCATGGCTGAATCCCTGGAACGGCTCAACCGCGTCGCGGTCGGTATCGTTGACGAACTGCACCTGAACCTGCACGTGGGCGAGCATGTCAGCTTCGTGGCAGCTCACTAGAAGCGATATTCACCCCCGGGTGGCGAGGGAGCTTGCTCCCGCTGGGCCGCGTAGCGGCCCCAGAGGACGTCGCCCACCCAACAATCAAACCGCAATCGACGGCAGCGGCAATCCCGTGAGCGAGTCGGCGCTGTTGGCCTGTTCTTCCATCAACCAGTCGACGAACTGCCGGATCAACACCCCGCGCCGTTTACGCTGGGGCAAGACCACGTAGTACCCCAGCCGCGACAACACGGTTTCCGAGATCGGGCGACACAACAATCCCTGCGCCAGCAAGTTATCCACAAGGTGCCGCCAGCCGATGGCGACGCCTTGGCCGCCAATCGCGGCCTGGATGAGCAACGTGTAGTTGTCGAAGCGCAATTGGCCCGGCGCCGGGGGCGAGGTGATCCCCAGCTCACGAAACACGCCGCTCCAGTCGAACCAGCTGTTGCTATTGCCCGCCCGCAAGTGCAGCAAGGGGAATTCCGCCAAGGCCTGGGCGGGCAAGGGCAGGGGACGGTCCTTGAGCAGCAGCGGGCTGCAGACTGGAAAGACTTCTTCGCTGAACAGCCAGCGACTTTCGCCTTGTTTGAAGCGACCGTCGCCGAACAATACGGCAACGTCGATATCCGTGCGCAACATGTTGTGGTTGCGCTCGCTGGTCACGAGGCTGACGTCCACTTGGGGATTGGCCGCGTGGAAGCGGTGCAGGCGCGGCATCAACCAATAGGCGGCGAACGCGAAGTCCGTGGCGACTTGTAGCACCTCATGCTGATGCTGGGCGGTGATCGCGCTCAGCCCCGCATCGATGCTCTGCAAACCGGCCTGGACCTGCTCGAACAGGATCGTTCCGGCCTCGGTCAGTTCGATGCCGCGATAGATGCGGTCGAACAGTCGCGTGCCCAGTTGTTCTTCCAGGCGTTTGATCTGCTGGCTGATGGCCGGTTGCGTGGTGCCCAGCTCGATTGCCGCCGCCGTAAAACTTTGCTGGCGGGCTGCGGCTTCAAAGGCACGGAACAGTTCCAGGGACAGGTCACCCAAGGCGTCATACATAAGCTGTGCTTATCCTAGTCATTATCCTGCATGGGCTTTACCCCAATACCTTGGGGCTACATGCTCGATCGCAGCAATTTCGCATAACTGTCTACTATGGAATGCCGCGAATACATGAAGCGCAAGAACATTCTTTTCATCATGGCCGATCAAATGGCCGCGCCAATGTTGCCGATCTACGGTCCTTCACCCATCAAACTGCCCAACCTGTCGCGCCTGGCCGCTGAAGGCGTGGTGTTCGACGCCGCCTATTGCAACAGCCCGCTCTGCGCACCGTCGCGCTTCACCCTGGTCAGCGGCCAGTTGCCGAGCAAGATCGGCGCCTATGACAACGCGGCGGATTTTCCGGCAGACGTACCGACTTATGCCCATTACTTGCGGCGCCTCGGCTACCGCACGGCGTTGTCCGGCAAGATGCATTTTTGCGGTCCCGATCAACTGCACGGTTATGAAGAGCGCCTGACCAGCGATATTTATCCGGCCGATTATGGCTGGGCGGTGAATTGGGACGAGCCCGATGTACGGCCCAGCTGGTACCACAACATGTCCTCGGTGTTGCAGGCCGGGCCGTGCGTGCGCACCAACCAACTGGATTTCGACGAAGAAGTGGTGTTCAAGGCGCAGCAATACCTGTTCGACCACATTCGTGAAGACGGGGATCAGCCGTTCTGTCTGACCGTGTCCATGACTCACCCGCACGATCCATACACGATTCCCAAGGCGTTCTGGGACCTGTACGAGGACAAGGACATCCCGCTGCCACACACGCCGGCGCAAACCGAACTCGACCCACATTCCCAGCGGCTGCTAAAGGTTTACGACCTGTGGGACAAGCCGTTGCCTGTGGATAAGATTCGCGATGCTCGCCGGGCCTATTTTGGCGCGTGCAGCTACATTGACAGCAACGTCGGCAAACTGCTGCAAACGCTGGAGGACACTGGCCTGCTGGACGACACCATCGTGGTGTTCTCCGGCGACCACGGCGACATGCTTGGGGAAAAGGGCCTTTGGTACAAAATGCACTGGTTCGAAATGGCCGCCCGCGTGCCGCTGTTGATCAGCGCGCCGGGGCAGTTTGCCAGCGGTCGGGTCAGCGCGGCGGTGTCCACGGCCGACCTGCTGCCGACCCTCGTCGAACTGGCCGGCGGCACGCTGGAGCCGGGTTTGCCGCTGGATGGCCGTTCGCTGGTACCGCACCTGCAAGGGCAGGGCGGCCATGACGAAGTGTTTGGCGAATACATGGCCGAAGGCACCGTCAGCCCGTTGATGATGATTCGCCGCGGCCCCTGGAAGTTCATCTACAGCGAAGACGATCCGTGCCTGTTGTTCGACGTGCGTAACGATCCTGAGGAACAGGAAGATCTTAGCCAATCGCCGGAACATCGGACGCTATTCGGCGATTTTCTCGCCCAAGCGCGGGCCAAATGGGATATTCCAACCATTCACCGCCAGGTGCTCGCCAGCCAGCGGCGTCGGCGTTTCGTTGCCCAGGCACTGACCCTGGGCAAACTCAAGAGCTGGGATCACCAGCCAATGGTGGACGCCAGTCAGCAATACATGCGCAACCACATCGACCTCGACGATCTGGAGCGCAAGGCCCGTTATCCACAACCCTGCCAAAACCAATAACGTAAGGGGAAGCACATGCAAAAGTTATCCACAGTACTGACCGCTGGGCTGTTGGCGTTGAGCAGTGTTTCGGCATGGGCCGAGCAAAGCTGCGACACCGTGAAAATGGCCGACCCGGGTTGGAGCGACATCGCTGCGACCAACGCCATCACCGGTTTCCTGCTGGACGGGATGGGCTACAAGGCCAAGGTCGACACCCTTGCAGTGCCGATCACCTTTGGCGGCCTCAAGGATGGCCAGGTGGATGTGTTCCTTGGCAACTGGATGCCAGCCCAGCAGGGTTTCTATGACAAGTTCGTGGCCAATGGCGATGTGACGCAGCTGGCGAAGAACCTCGACGGCACGGAATTCACCTTGGCGGTCCCGGATTATGTCTGGGACGCAGGTGTGCATAACTTTGCCGACCTGAACAAATTCGCCGACAAGTTCGACAAGAAAATCTACGGCATCGGCTCCGGCGCGCCGGCAAACCTGTCGTTGAAAGAGATCATCAAAACCAACGACTTCGGCATGGGCGAGTGGAAACTGGTGGAATCCAGCGAGCAGGCGATGCTCGCCGAAGTTTCCCGGGCCGTTAAGAAGCAGAAGTTCGTGACCTTCCTTGGCTGGACGCCGCACCCGATGAACGTGCAGCTGAAAATGCATTACCTCAAGGGTGGCGAGAAATACTTCGGCGACACCGGCAGCGTCTATACCCTGACCCGCAAAGGTTATGCACAGGCCTGCCCGAACGTGGGCAAGCTGTTGACGAACCTTAGCTTCACCCAGGAAATGGAAAACAGCATCATGGCCGAGGTGGTCAACAACAAAGTCAGCAACGCCGACGCGGCCAAGGCCTGGATCAAGGCTAACCCGGCTGTGCTGGATAAATGGCTGGACGGTGTGAAGACCGTGGATGGCAAAGATGCGTTGGCGGCGGTGAAAGCCAAGCTGTAAAGCCGATGTGCCGGTGAGTTGCTCTTGTGGCGAGGGAGCTTGCTCCCGCTGGAGGGCGAAGCCCTCCCAAAACCGATACGGTGTCGTGCCGTCTCGGATTTTGGGGCTGCTTCGCAGCCCAGCGGGAGCAAGCTCGCTCGCCACGGGCGGTCACTCGCCTGATACTCTGCGCCAAACCCCATCCTTGAGGCCCCATGGCAATTCCCACCCGCCGCTCACTCTTGCCGTTCCTGAACTGGCTGCCTCGGCAGACCCGCGCCAGCGTCGGCCGTGACCTGATCGTCGGCCTGAGCGGCGCGATTCTGGCGTTGCCGCAATCCATTGCCTACGCCCTGATCGCCGGTTTACCGCCTGAATACGGACTGTACGCGGCGATTGTGCCGGTGTTGATCGCGTGCCTGTGGGGATCGTCGTGGCATTTGATCTGCGGTCCCACGGCGGCGATTTCCATCGTCCTGTACGCCACCGTCAGTCCACTGGCCGTACCCGCCAGCGAGGACTACGTCACGTTGATCCTGCTGCTGACTGTGCTGGCGGGCATCTTCCAGTGGCTGCTGGGGTTGTTGCGTTTCGGGGCGCTGGTCAATTTCGTCTCGCACTCGGTGGTGCTGGGTTTCACCTTGGGCGCGGCGGTGGTCATTGCGCTGGGGCAGTTGCCAAACTTGCTGGGCCTGGAGTTGCCGAACGAAGCCACGGCGTTGAAAGGCTTGTTGAGACTGCTCAGCCACATCGGGGCTGTGGATAAACCGTCGTTGCTGTTGGGATTGGGAACGTTGGTCATCGGCGTCGTGCTCAAACGCTTGTTGCCACGCTGGCCGAGCCTGTTGATAACTCTGGTGCTCAGCAGCCTGTTGGTCTGGTTGTGGCCGGCAATGTTCGGGCATGTGGCGCTGGTCAGTGCCTTTGTCGGGCGCCTGCCCCCGTTCGCTCCGCTGCCGCTGGACCTGGAATTGATACTGCGCCTGCTGCCTGGGGCCGTCGCGGTTGGCATGCTCGGGCTGGTCACCAGCCTGTCCATCGCCCGCTCGCTGTCGGTCCGCTCCGGGCAACTGCTCGATGCGAACCAGGAGGTGAGGGCGCAGGGGCTTTCCAACATCGTTGGAGGATTTTTCTCCGGATCGCTGTCGGCCGGTTCTTTTACCCGTTCCGGCCTCAGTTATGAAGCCGGGGCCTGCTCGCCGTTGGCCGGGGTGTTCTCGGCGTTGTGGGTGGCGTTGTTTGCGGTCGCCGGGGCGAAACTGATCGCGCACATTCCGATTCCCGCCATGGCCGGCAGCATCCTGCTGATCGCCTGGGGCCTGGTGGACCACCGAGGCATCCGCGCGCTGTATCGCGTCAGTCGTGCCGAATTCGTGGTGATGGGCCTGACTTGCCTGGCCACGCTGCTGCTGGAGCTGCAAACCGCCATCTACGCCGGCGTCCTGGCCTCGCTGTTCTTCTATCTCAAACGAACGTCGCAGCCACGGGTGCAACACTTTCGCGAGGGAGAGGCAGAGATCCTGCGGGTGGGCGGCTCGATCTTTTTCGGCGCCAGCCACTACCTGCAAGTGCGCCTGCAACGGCTGCAGGCGCAACGGGTGGTGATCGACGCACAGCAGATCAACTTCATCGATTATTCCGGGGTGGAAATGCTTCACCAGGAGGCCCGGCGCCTGCGCAGTCAGGGGCGTAGCCTGACGTTGCGCATGGCCCGGCCGCAGGTGGTGGAAGAGTTGTTGAAACTGGAGGGGGCACAGAAGTGCCCGATTCTTTTTGAGGACTGACTGCAAGAAACCAAGGCAGGTATTAAACCTGTGGCGAGGGGATTTATCCCCGCTGGGGCGCGAAGCGGCCCCTTCTTTGGGACTGCTTCGCAGTCCAACGGGGATAAATCCCCTCGCCACAACAACCTAAAGCTGGCGGCGCAGTTCGGCCAGCACTGGCGCGGTGTCGGGGCGCACGCCGCGCCACAGGTAAAATGCTTCACCCGCCTGCTCGGCCAGCATCCCCAAGCCATCCATTGCCAACGCCGCGCCGTGTTCGCTGGCCCAGCGGCAGAACGAGGTCGGCTCCTTGCCGTACATCATGTCGTAGCAGACCGTCAGGCCGGGCTCGATCAAGCTGCCGGCAATCGGCGGCACCTCTCCTGACAGGCTGGCGGACGTGGCGTTGATGATCAGGTCCACCGGCTCTTGCAACCAGTCGAAACCACTGGCCGAGACCGGCCCCAGATCCGCGAACAATTCCGCCAGCAACTCAGCCTTTTCCACTGTGCGATTGGCGATGATCACTGAGGCCGGTGCTTCAGCCAGCAGCGGCTCCAGGGCGCCGCGCACCGCGCCGCCGGCCCCCAGCAACAGGATGCGCTTGCCTTTGAGGCTCAGGCCCGCATTGACGGTCAAGTCCCGTACCAGCCCGGCGCCGTCGGTGTTGTCGCCCAGCAGGCGGCCGTCGGCCAGCTTGCTCAACGTGTTGACCGCGCCGGCCCGCTGCGCTCGCTGCGTCAGGCTGTCGGCCAGGCGGAAGGCGTCTTCCTTGAACGGCACCGTGACGTTTGCCCCACGCCCTTCGCGGAAAAATGCCCGTGCGCAACCGGCAAAATCCTCCAGGGGCGCCAGCAGCGTGGTGTAGTCCAGCGCTTGTCCGGTTTGTTCGGCAAACAAGCGGTGAATCAACGGCGACTTGCTGTGGCCGATCGGGTTACCCATTACAACGTAGCGATCCATGGACATTCCCCGTTCAGGCCGTTGCCAGCCAATCGCGATCCTGCAGGAAGTATTCGGTCAGCCGCGCTTCCTCGCTGCCCGGTTCGGCTTTCCAGTCGTAGCCCCAGCGCACTTGCGGCGGCAGGGACATCAGGATCGATTCGGTACGCCCGCCCGATTGCAGCCCGAACAGCGTGCCGCGGTCGTAGACCAGGTTGAATTCCACGTAGCGCCCGCGGCGAAACTCCTGGAACTCGCGCTGCTTGGCGGTGAAGGGATCATTCTTGCGTCGGCGCATGATCGGCAGGTAGGCATCGATGTAGGCGTCGCCAATGGCGCGCATGAAGGCGAAGCTGGTGTCGAAATCCCATTCGTTCAGATCATCGAAAAACAAGCCGCCGATGCCCCGTGGCTCGTTGCGATGCTTGAGATGAAAGTAGCTGTCGCACCAGGCTTTGTAGCGCGCATATACATTCGGGCCGAACGGCGCGCAGGCCTGCTCGGCGACACGGTGCCAATGCACGCAATCTTCTTCTACGCCGTAGTAGGGCGTCAGGTCGAAGCCACCGCCGAACCACCAGACGGGCTCTTCACCTTCCTTTTCGGCGATGAAAAAGCGCACGTTGGCGTGGGACGTCGGGATATGGGGATTGTGCGGATGAATGACCAGCGATACGCCCAGGGCTTCGAAGCCGCGCCCGGCCAGTTCCGGCCGGTGGGCACTGGCCGACGGTGGGAGACCGCTGCCAAAGACGTGGGAAAAATTGACGCCGCCCTTTTCGATCACCGTACCGTTTTCAATGACCCGCGTGCGACCGCCGCCACCGGCAGGCCGGGCCCAGGCGTCTTCGACGAAGCGCGTGCCGCCATCCTCGGTTTCCAGGGCGGCGCAGATACGGTCTTGCAGGTCGAGCAGGTAGGCTTTCACGGCCTCGGTGCGAGTGGACATGACATCACCTTGATCAGGGCTACGCTACGCGGCGTACAACGGGCCGGTCGCAAATTGGCGCACAGGATACCACCGCACTTGCCCACGCCACAGTTGACGAAGGTCAAGCTTAGGAGTCCGATAGCAGGCTTGGTAAATGTCCCTCGACAAGGAGAGAGTGAAGATGGCCAAACGTATCCAGTTCAGTTCCCACGGCGGTCCCGAAGTGCTTGAGTACGTGGACTACCAGCCCGCCGAGCCGGGCCCGCAGCAGGTACGCGTCAGCAACAGGGCCATCGGGCTCAACTTCATCGACACCTATTACCGCAGCGGCTTGTACCCGCCACCGGCGCTGCCCTCGGGCCTGGGCGCCGAAGGGGCGGGCGTGGTCGAGGCGGTCGGCAGCGAGGTTTCGCGCTTCAAGGTCGGCGACCGGGTGGCGTATGGCAGCGGTCCACTGGGCGCCTACAGCGACGTGCACGTGTTGCCCGAAGCCAACCTGGTGCACCTGCCCGAATCCATCAGTTTCGAACAGGCGGCCGGCGTGATGCTCAAGGGCCTGACCGTGCAGTACCTGTTGCGCCAGACCTATGAACTCAAGGGCGGAGAAACCATCCTGTTTCACGCCGCCGCGGGTGGTGTGGGCTCGTTGGCGTGCCAGTGGGCCAAGGCCTTGGGCGTGAAGCTGATCGGCACCGTCAGCTCACCGGAGAAAGCCGCGATAGCCAAAGCCCATGGTGCTTGGGAAACCATCGACTACAGCAAGGAAAACGTCGCACAACGCGTGCTGGAATTGACTGACGGCAAAAAAGTACCCGTGGTGTACGACGGGGTCGGCAAGGACACCTGGCTGACCTCGCTGGACAGCGTCGCCCCCCGTGGCCTGGTGGTGAGCTTTGGCAATGCCTCGGGCGCGGTGGACGGGGTGAACCTGGGGATTCTTTCCGCCAAGGGCTCGCTGTACGTCACCCGCCCGACCCTGGCGACCTACGCCAACAACGCCGCAAACCTGCAACGCATGGCCGATGAACTGTTCGCGATGATCAGCAGCGGCAAGCTCACGGTGGACATCAACCAGCGTTATCCACTGGCGGAAGCGGCCAAGGCCCAGACCGAGTTGTCGGCGCGACGGACGACCGGGTCGACCATCCTCTTGCCCTGAGGTTGGGGGGCAGGTTGCTTGAAAAAACTGTGGAAGCGAGCTTGCTCGCGATTGCGGTGGGTCAGCTTGAATCCAAGTTGGATGTGCCGTTGTCTTCGCGGGCAAGCCCGCTCCCACAGAGGGGCCCATTGAACGCAAGACTTGTGTTCGCCGAGGATCAAATGTGGGAGCGGGCTTGCTCGCGAATGGGACCGGCGCGGTCTCAGTCCGGCCGCACGACTTTCCCGGTCGCCAGGTCGCGAATCACGCTGGGGTTCTTGCGCCCGCCCAGGTTACCGCCCAGCACCAAGTCGATCTGCCCACGGAAATACTGTTCGACGCGAATCCGCGTGCGCGCTGCCGGGCGACCCTGGGGGTTGGCCGAGGTTGACACCAATGGGCCGACCAGCGAGCAGAGGTCGCGCACCGTGGGATGATCGCTGACCCGCAGTGCGACGGTATCGTGCACACCGGTAATCCATTCAGGCAGCAGACACTGGTGCGGAACCAGCCAGGTATTGGGCCCTGGCCACGTGCTGGCCATGCGGTCCATCCAGGTTTCGGGGAAGTCTTCGAACAAGAAGTCGAACTGGCGGATATTGTCAGCCACCAGGATCAGGCCTTTGTCAGGCAACCGCGATTTGATCGCCAAGAGCCGTTCCACCGCTTCCTCGTTCCACGGATCACAACCCAGGCCCCAGACCGCTTCGGTTGGATAGGCAATCACCGCCCCGGCACGAATTTCTCGCGCGGCTTGTTGCACACGCCAACTGTTGACCATGAAAGAATCTCCGCAACACAAATAAGGCTGTGCGCAGTTTACCGATCTTCCCCATAAAACCTAGCGCGTGCGCGCAAACCAGCGACCATTGTCACGGATGGCGCGTCCTTCCATTTCCAGCTCGGTCAGGGCTGCAAGCACCTTGGGCAACCCCCAGCCACTGGCATCGGCCAGCGCCTCAGTGCTCAGCGGGGCGGCATGCAGCAGGCGCAACAGCGGATGGGTCACGGGTTCAGGCGCTTGGGCTGGCGCTAACCGCTGCCAGCCCCGCAAGGCTTCAAAGATATGTTCAACGGTTTCCACCAGCGCGGCGCCGTCGCGGATCAGTTGGTGACAGCCCCGGGCGCCGGGATGATGAATGGACCCCGGAATGGCGTACACCTCGCGACCCTGTTCGGCGGCCAGCCGTGCCGTGATCAGCGAGCCACTGGCAATACTGGCCTCCACCACCAGCACACCCAGGGACAAGCCGCTGATGATCCGGTTGCGGCGCGGAAAATTGCTGGCATGAGGTGGCGCGTCCAGCGGGAACTCCGACAGCACGGCGCTGCCCTGGGCAATCATCGCCTCCGCCAGTCGTCGATTGCGCTGTGGATAAAAATTTTCCAGGCCGGTGCCCAGTACGCCGATGGTGCGCCCGCCGACGTCCAGCGCCGCTTGATGGGCTGCCGCATCGATACCCAAGGCCAAGCCGCTGGTGATGACAAAACCGGCGCCGGCCAGGCTGCGGGAAAACGCCGCCGCGGTGTCCATGCCCGGTCGCGATGCGCGGCGACTGCCGACCATCGCCAGCTGGGGTTTTTCCAGGATCGATGCGTCGCCCGCGACGAACAGCAGCGGTGGCGCGTCGCTGATCTGCGCCAGCAGCGCCGGGTAGTCCGGTTGGTCCCACATCAATAAATGCTGACCCGAACGCTCTAGCCAGGCCAATGCGTGGGCGGCGCCGTCACGCACATCCGGGTTGCGCCGAGCCTCGGCGCACGCCGCAGGCAAGCGCAATGCTTGCCACGCGCTGGCCGGTGCGCTGATGGCTTTGGAGGCCGAGCCGAAGGCCTCCATCAGGGTCATGAAACGTTTGGGTCCAAGCTCCGGCAAGCGATGAAGACGTAGCCGGGCCTCCAGTTCCGCAGGGGAAACCGGAGCAGATTCAGGTAATGACATGCGATCATCCTTGACCGTTATAAGCCCCGTAGAAACGGGAACAAGCTGTGGATAACTCTGTTGGTAACTTGTGAGACCCGTTATGGATTACGCACCTTGTCGAGCACCGCCAACGAACGCGATGCGTAGAGCACCAAGCCATAACTGAGCTTGTCGTAGGTACGGAACACCATCAACAGGCCGGCCCGTTCGTCGGGGATTTTTACCGACTCGCCAGTGATGCGGTCGCGCACGGTCTCCCCGGTTTTCATCACCGCCAGCACGTTGCCTTCGGCCAGCCCATCGCGACGGCCCTTGTTCAGGGTTACCACGTCGAGCGCGCCGATCTGGGTCACGCCCCGGGGCACGTCGAGGATCAGCCCGTTGATTTCCGATTTTGGCGCGCTGGGCATGAACGTCGAGTTGATCGAGCGTTCTTCGCCGCTGAACAGGCGGTCACCGAGGCGTACTTCCTGGGTGGTGCGCTGCAGGGTCAGCGTGGTGACATCACCCTCGGTGGCAACCACTTCGCCGCCGCCGATATCGTCGGCGTTGATGCCCAGGAACTCCTTGGTCTCGGGGTCGGTGTAGACCTTGCCCTGGCGGAAGATGCCATACGCCGACTGGCTCGCGTCGAATGAACCACGGGCAAAGACCCGGTCTCCCATGCCGCTGAGCACCCGCTCGGCATTGCCGGCGACAATATACGGCGCCTTGTTGAAATCCTCGGCGGTGTCGACGATACGGTTGCTCAATAAAAAGCTGTTGATGGCCTGCAGCGGAATGCTCGGGATGGCGTCGGCCACCGGCGAGCTGCGGATGCGCGGGGACAGTTTGATGGTGCCTCGCGAGGAGCCGCGATTGAGGGTCAGGCGCGGCTGCCCGTTGACGTAGACCAGCGACAGGGTGTCGCCGGGATAGATCAGGTTCGGGTTTTCGATCTGCGGGTTGGCCTGCCAGAGCTCCGGCCATTTCCAGGGCTCGCGCAGGTACTTACCGGAAATGTCCCACAGGGTGTCTCCCGTCACCACCGTGTATTGCGGGGGAAAACCCTCCCGAAGTTGCACTTGCCCGTGCGCGACGCCGGCCGAGGCCAGAACGAGCAGGGCGAGTAGTGATTTCCTCATGCGGTGAATCCCTTTATTATGTGCGTTCGCGTGAAACGCCAGAGCCCCCGTGGCTCGCTCCGTGAGGCTCTGCGCTTCAGGAGCAACGTTTTACAACGGTAGCCTGCATCCCAAGACACGCCAGGCCAGCCACCCGACTTTACCTCACACGTGCATTTATCAAGCTTATGGCCATTTTGAACATTCTCGAATTTCCGGACCCGCGCCTGCGCACTATCGCCAAACCCGTGGCCGTAGTGGACGACGAAGTGCGTCAGTTGGTCGATGACATGTTTGAAACAATGTATGAGGCGCCAGGCATCGGCCTCGCCGCGACCCAGGTCAACGTGCACAAGCGTATCGTCGTCATGGACCTCTCCGAAGACCGCAGCGAGCCACGGGTGTTCATCAACCCCGAGTTCGAAACCCTGACGGACGAGATGGAGCAATACCAGGAAGGCTGCCTCTCGGTTCCGGGCTTCTACGAGAACGTCGACCGCCCGCAGAAAGTCAGGATCAAGGCCCTGGACCGTGACGGCCAGCCTTACGAAATGATCGCCGAAGGCCTGCTGGCGGTGTGCATCCAGCACGAGTGTGACCACCTCAACGGCAAGTTGTTCGTCGATTACCTGTCTACGCTCAAGCGTGACCGGATCAAGAAAAAACTGGAAAAACTGCATCGCCAGAATGCTTGATGCCCTCCTTCAAAGGCTTGCTGCGGCAAGCCTTTTTCTTTTTGCGACTGCTTTGAAATTTGAGAGCTTCCCATGACTGAGCCACTGCGCATCGTCTTTGCCGGCACCCCTGAATTTGCCGCCGAACACCTCAAGGCCCTGTTGAGCAGCCCTCACGAGATCGTCGCGGTCTACACCCAGCCGGATCGTCCGGCGGGCCGCGGACAAAAGCTGATGCCCAGCCCGGTCAAGCAGTTGGCCCTGGAAAACGGCATCCCGGTGTTACAACCGCCGACCCTGCGTGATGCGCAGGCCCAGGCCGAACTGGCCGCACTGCAGCCGGACTTGATGGTGGTGGTCGCCTACGGCCTGATCCTGCCCCAAGTGGTGCTGGATATTCCGCGCCTGGGTTGCATCAACAGCCACGCTTCGCTGCTGCCACGTTGGCGCGGTGCGGCGCCGATCCAGCGCGCCGTGGAAGCGGGCGACGCCGAGAGCGGCGTGACCGTGATGCGCATGGAGGCCGGCCTGGACACCGGGCCGATGCTGCTCAAAGTCAGCACTCCGATCAGCGCCGACGATACCGGTGGCAGCCTGCACGACCGCCTCGCGCTCATCGGCCCGCCGGCGGTGGTCGAGGCCATCGCAGGCTTAGCGGCCGGCACCCTGGAAGGCGAAGTGCAGGATGACAGCCTCGCCACTTATGCTCACAAATTGAACAAGGACGAGGCCCGCATCGACTGGAGCCGTCCGGCTGTCGAGCTGGAGCGCCTGGTACGCGCTTTCAATCCTTGGCCGATCTGCCACAGCACCTTGAACGGTGAAGCCCTTAAAGTGCTGGCGGCCAGCCGCGCCGAAGGGCTGGGCGCACCGGGCCAGATCCTCGCTGCCAGCAAGGACGGTCTCGTGGTCGCCTGCGGTGAACAGGCGCTGTGCCTGACACGTCTGCAATTGCCCGGCGGCAAGGCGCTGAACTTCAGCGACTTGTTCAACAGTCGTCGCGAGCAATTTGCCGTTGGCAGTCATCTGGGCCAAGTGGCGGACGCCTCATGAATCCGCGCCTGGCCGCCGCCAAGGCACTTGCCGCCGTTCTCAGCGGCAAAGCCTCCCTCAACAGTTCCCTGCCGACTCAACTGGACAAAGTAGAAGACCGTGACCGCGGTTTCACCCAGGACTTGGCGTTCGGCACCGCCCGTTGGCAGCCGCGGCTATCGGCCCTGGCGGCCAAGCTGTTGCAGAAGCCGTTCAAGGCCGCCGACGCGGATGTCGAAGCGTTGCTGCTGGTGGGCCTTTATCAGTTGCTTTACACCCGCGTACCCGCCCACGCCGCCATCGGCGAAACCGTAGGCTGCGCCGACAAACTGAAGAAGCCCTGGGCCAAGGCCCTGATCAATGCCGTGTTGCGCCGCGCCCAACGGGAAAGCGAAGGCCTGTTGGCGGAGCTTGAGCATGATCCGGTGGTGCGCACCGCCCACCCGCGCTGGTTGCAGAAAGCCTTGAAGGCCTTCTGGCCCGAGCAATGGGAAGCCATTTGCGCCGCCAACAACGCCCATCCGCCGATGATCTTGCGGGTCAACCGGCGTCACCATACGCGCGATGCCTACCTGGCCTTGCTGGGCGAGGCCGGCATCCCGGCCCGGCCGTGCGAGTTCAGCCGCGACGGCATTCTGTTGGAGACTCCGGGTGATGTACGCGCCCTGCCAGGTTTCGTCGACGGTTGGATCAGCGTCCAGGACGAAGCCGCGCAACTGGCCGCCGACCTGCTGGAACTGGCCCCCGGCCAACGGGTGCTGGACGCCTGCTGCGCGCCGGGAGGCAAGACCTGCCACATCCTCGAGGCCGAGCCGAAACTGGCCGGCGTGGTGGCGGTGGACCTGGAAGCCAAGCGCCTGGTGCGCGTGAAGGAAAACCTCACGCGCCTGGGCCTGGACGCCGAGCTGTTCGCCGCCGACGGTCGCGACACGGCAACTTGGTGGGACGGCAAGCCGTTCCAACGCATCCTGTTGGATGCACCATGCTCGGCCACTGGCGTGATCCGCCGGCATCCGGACATCAAACTCACCCGCCAGCCGGACGACATCGCTGCCTTGGCCGTGCTGCAGGGCGAACTGCTCGATGCCCTGTGGCCGACCCTCGACGTGGGCGGCATGCTGCTCTATGCCACCTGCTCGACATTGCCCACCGAGAACACCGAGGTGATCGAAGCCTTCCTTGCCCGCACCCCGGGTGCCCGCGAGCTGGACATCGCCAGCCAGGCCGGCCTCAAGCAGCCCCATGGCCGCCAGTTGCTGGCCCAGGAAGGCGGTCACGACGGGTTCTATTACGCCAAGCTGATCAAGATCGCCGCCGCGCGCGGTTAAGACCGAATCGATAGGAGTGACCGGATGAAAATCATCATCCTTGGCGCAGGGCAGGTCGGCGGTTCGCTGGCGGAACACCTGGCCAGCGAGGCCAACGACATCACTGTGGTCGACACCGACGGCGAACGCCTGCGGGACTTGGGCGACCGCCTCGACATCCGTACCGTACAAGGCCGCGGATCGTTGCCGACGGTGCTGCGCCAGGCCGGCGCCGACGATGCCGACATGCTGGTGGCCGTCACCAACAGCGACGAAACCAACATGGTGGCCTGCCAGGTCGCCCACACTTTGTTCCACACCCCGACCAAAATCGCCCGGGTGCGCGAAGCCGCCTACCTGACCCGCGCCGACCTGTTCGACAACGAAGCGATCCCGGTGGACGTGTTGATCAGCCCCGAACAGGTGGTGACCAACTACATCAAGCGCCTGATCGAACACCCGGGCGCCTTGCAGGTCATCGATTTTGCCGAAGGCAAGGCGCAACTGGTGGCGGTCAAGGCTTACTACGGCGGGCCGCTGGTGGGCCAGCAATTGCGCCAATTGCGCGAGCACATGCCCAACGTGGAGACGCGGGTCGCGGCGATTTTCCGGCGTGACCGGCCGATCCTGCCCCAGGGCGATACGGTGATCGAAGCGGACGACGAGGTATTTTTCATCGCCGCCAAGGCCAACATTCGCGCAGTGATGAGCGAAATGCGTCGCCTGGACGAAAACTACAAGCGCATCGTCATCGCCGGCGGTGGACAGATCGGCGAGCGCCTGGCCGAAGCCATCGAAAGTCGCTATCAGGTCAAGATCATCGAAATGAACCCGGCGCGCTGCCGCTATCTCTCCGACACCCTCGACAGCACCGTGGTGTTGCAGGGCAGCGCCTCGGACCGCGACCTGCTGCTGGAGGAGAACATCGCCGAGGCCGACCTCTTCCTGGCCCTGACCAACGATGACGAAGCCAACATCATGTCGTCGCTATTGGCCAAGCGCCTGGGGGCGAAAAAGGTGATGACCATCATCAACAACCCGGCCTACGTCGACCTGATCCAGGGCGGCGACATCGACATCGCCATCAGCCCGCAACTGGCGACCATCGGCACCCTGCTGGCCCACGTGCGGCGTGGCGACATCGTCAGCGTGCATTCCCTGCGCCGAGGCGCGGCCGAAGCCATCGAGGCGATTGCCCACGGCGATGCCAAGTCGAGCAAAGTGATCGGCAAAGCCATCCGCGACATCGGCCTGCCGCCAGGCACCACCATTGGCGCGATCATCCGCGATGAAGAAGTGCTGATCGCCCATGACGACACCACGATCCTGACCGGCGACCATGTGATCCTGTTCCTGGTGGATAAAAAACACATTCGCGACGTCGAGAAGCTGTTTCATGTGGGGTTGAGCTTCTTCTGATCCAGAATCTGCGGTGCATGATCATTCGCTTTCGCGAGCAAGCCCGCTCCCACGGTGGTATTCA
Organism: Pseudomonas fluorescens Q2-87; assembly: GCF_000281895.1. Lineage (NCBI taxonomy): Bacteria > Pseudomonadati > Pseudomonadota > Gammaproteobacteria > Pseudomonadales > Pseudomonadaceae > Pseudomonas > Pseudomonas fluorescens. The sequence goes on from NZ_CM001558.1 coordinate 103,968, forward strand.
TGGTGTGGCTTAGAGCGGCTTGCTGCTGATGCTCACGCCCAGGGTATGGCTGGCCTCGGGTAACAGCGTCACCACATCGTCCATCACGTTTGCCGTCTCGATGCACAGCATGCGCTGCCAGCCATCGTCGGCCATGTCACTGAAGGCCTTGGCGCGTTCGGTCCAGGGATTCCAGATCACCGCCGAGCGCGAACCGCAGCTGGTCAGTTCGATCCGTCGATTCCAATGCGGGTCGACAATGCTCAGCGTCGGCGGTGTGTCGAGGTAGATGCGGTCGGTCTCGCCGGCAAAATGCAAGTCGCCGGCCTGGGTCGCGGTGTTCCAGTCGTCCAGGGTCTCGATGTAGTCCAAGCCGTCCACCCCTTCGACATGCACATTGCGCACATCGCTTACGGCGAAGTAGCTGTGCAGCGCCTGGCTGAGGCTGACGGTTTCACTGCCGCGGTTATGGCTGGTCAGGCGGATGTGCAACTGCTCGTCCATCACGATGGTCAGCGTCAGGTCGACTTGGTGCGGCCAGCCCGAGAGGCCGTTTTCCGGATAGGGCAAGACGAATTCCACCTTGAGGCTCTCGCCTTCGGCTTCGATGCCCTTCAGCTCCCAATCCATTGCCCGCACCAGGCCGTGGGCGGTGGCCGGGTCGTTGCTGACGCGCATGGCCTGGACGCTGTCTGGGTTGCGCGTCAGGTTACCGAACCACGGCCAGCACACCGGCACGCCGGCGCGAATGCTTTTGCCGGCCTTGAAAGTGGCCTGGTCGTTGAGCCAGATCAGCGGCGGCTGGCCGTCTACTTGATAACTGAGGATGTGCGCGCCTTGCTGGGCCACCAGCAACTCGGCCTGACCGTGGCGGATGCGCCAGCCGTTCAGTTCATCCAGTTTGACGGCTTCGACATTGGGCGTAGGCATGCTGCAAATCTCGTTCAGGAACAGGAACTGCAATGGACCGCAAAACGGCCGCCGTGTTTAACGGGCGCGAGGTGGAACCGAGCGGGTACGACCGCTGCCGTCGATGGCGACGAACACGAACACGGCCTCGGTCACCTTGCGCCATTCGCTGGACAGCGGATCGTCGCTCCAGACCTCGACCATCATCTGGATCGAGCTGCGGCCGATTTCCAGCGCCTGGGTGTAGAACGACAACTGCGCGCCCACGGCCACCGGCACGAGGAACGCCATGCGATCGATTGCCACGGTGGCGACGCGTCCGCCGGCGACCTTGCTGGCCATGGCTGTGCCGGCCAGGTCCATCTGGGACACCAGCCAACCGCCGAAAATATCGCCAAAACCATTGGTTTCACGCGGGAGCGCGGTGATTTGCAGGGCCAGGTCGCCTTGCGGGATCGGATCTTCTTGTTCGAGTTCTATCATGCCGGGGGTGCCTCTGACCCGTAACGCTGTCTTGTGCTTCAGGTGAATAGCCGTCCTTGAAAAAAACGATTCAGCCCGAACAGACTACGTTCGTCACGTTTTTCGTAAAGGCGTGCCAAAGGGATACTCTGCGAAACCGGCTGGTTCTACTTTTCGCCACCAACGGCGTTTTCGCACAGCAACCCCCTACAAAGTGTTGCAGGTTGCGAGTATATCGGGCGATAGGCGTCGAGACGACCACCGGGTTCTGATTTTGACCGTCAATTACGCGCCTCTATGTGCTTTTTCGAACAATTTGCTATCGTGCCGAACCTGCCCAGGCCCCAAACCCGCGTTGTCGGGTTGCGCAATTGACTATAAGAGAAGCCCTTGCCATGACCACTGCGCCTTCGAGCACGACGACGCCCGCACAACCTGCACGTCCACTGACCCGCAACGATTACAAGACCCTGTCGCTTTCTGCCCTTGGCGGTGCGCTGGAGTTCTACGATTTCATCATTTTCGTGTTCTTTGCCACCGTGGTCGGCAAATTGTTCTTCCCCGCCGACATGCCCGAGTGGCTGCGCTTGATGCAGACCTTCGGCATTTTTGCCGCCGGTTACCTGGCCCGGCCATTGGGCGGCATCGTCATGGCCCACTTCGGCGACCTGCTGGGGCGCAAGAAAATGTTCACCCTGAGCATTTTCATGATGGCCGTGCCGACCCTGATCATGGGTTTGCTGCCCACTTACGCCCAGATCGGCATGTGGGCGCCCATCCTGCTGTTGCTGATGCGGGTGATCCAGGGCGCAGCCATTGGCGGCGAAGTGCCGGGTGCCTGGGTCTTCGTTTCCGAACACGTTCCTGCACGGCACATCGGCTATGCCTGCGGCACGCTGACTTGCGGCCTGACGGCGGGGATCCTCCTGGGTTCGTTGGTCGCGACCGCCATCAATGGCATCTACACACCGGTGGAAGTGGCGGATTACGCTTGGCGGATTCCGTTCCTGCTGGGCGGTGTGTTTGGCCTGTTCTCGGTGTACCTGCGCCGCTGGCTCCACGAAACCCCGGTTTTCGCCGAGCTGCAACTGCGCAAGGCCCTGGCCGAGGAAGTGCCGTTGAAGGCCGTGCTGCGTGACCATCGCGGCGCCATCACCGTTTCAATGCTGCTGACCTGGCTACTGTCGGCCGGCATCATCGTCATCATCCTGATGACCCCGACAGTGTTGCAGACCGTTTACCATTTCAGCCCGACCACCGCATTGCAGGCCAACAGCCTGGCGATTGTTTTCCTGAGCTTTGGCTGCATTGGCGCCGGCGTGCTGGCCGACCGCTTCGGCGCTGGGCGGGTGTTTGTGTTTGGCAGCGCGTTGCTGCTGATCACCTCTTGGACCTTCTATCACAGCCTGTTCGACCACCCCGAATGGCTGTTCCCGCTCTATGCGCTGAGTGGTCTGCTGGTGGGCACCATCGGCGCCGTGCCTTATGTCATGGTCAAGGCGTTCCCGGCCGTGGTTCGCTTCAGTGGCCTGTCGTTCTCCTACAACCTGGCCTATGCGATCTTCGGCGGCCTGACCCCGATGGTCGTCACGCTGCTGCTCAAGGAAAGCCCGCTGGGCCCGGCCTATTACGTGGCGGTGATCTGCGGGATTGGAATCCTGGTGGGTGGTTATCTTTGGAAGAACGGGCGCTAAGCTCAAGGCGGTTGCGATTCATTGTGGCGAGGGAGCTTGCTCCCGCTGGGTTGCGCAGCAACCCCTTCTTTATGAGTGCTGCGCACTCAAGCGGGAGCAAGCTCCCTCGCCACGGATGGGTACATCTCTGTAAATGAGCGGGTCTTCGGCCTGACTCTACCGGCAGAAATCATCTCGTAAAATTCAATACTGGCCTTTCATCCAATTGTCATATTTCAGCCATAGAGTGTTCACACGGCTTACCGATACTTGGCCGACTTAACACACCCTATCTGCTAGGAGTAAGGCATGAAACTGAAGCGTTTGATGGCGGCAATGACCTTTGTCGCCGCTGGCGTTGCGACTGCCAACGCGGTTGCCGCTGTTGACCCTGCGATCCCGAGCTACACCAAGACCACTGGTGTGTCGGGCAACCTGTCCAGCGTCGGCTCCGATACCCTGGCCAACCTGATGACCTTGTGGGCCGAGAACTACAAGAAAGAATACCCGAACGTAAATATCCAGATCCAAGCCGCCGGTTCCTCCACCGCGCCGCCCGCCCTCACCGAAGGCACCGCCAACCTGGGCCCGATGAGCCGCAAGATGAAGGACAACGAGCTGCAGGCCTTCGAACAGAAGTACGGCTACAAGCCAACCGCAATCCCGGTGGCCGTGGACGCCCTGGCGGTATTCGTACACAAGGACAACCCGATCCAGCACCTGACCATGGAACAGGTCGACGCGATCTTCTCGTCCACCCGTCTGTGCGGCGCTAAAACCGACGTGAAGATCTGGGGCGACCTGGGCGTGACCGGCGACCTGGCCAACAAGCCAGTGCAACTGTTCGGCCGTAACTCGGTGTCCGGCACTTACGGCTATTTCAAAGAAGAAGCCCTGTGCAAAGGCGACTACAAGGCAAACGTCAACGAGCAACCTGGTTCGGCGTCGGTGGTGCAGTCCATCAGCTCTTCGCTCAACGGCATCGGTTATTCGGGCATCGGCTACAAGACCGCCAGTGTGAAGACTGTGGCCTTGGCCAAGAAAGGCAGCACTGACTTCATCGAAGACACCGAAGAAAACGCCCTGAACGGCAAGTACCCGCTGTCGCGCTTCCTCTACGTCTACGTCAACAAGGCACCGAACAAGCCTCTGGCCCCGCTGGAAGCCGAGTTCGTGAAGCTGATCCTGTCCAAGCAAGGCCAGGAAGTCGTGGTCAAGGACGGCTACATCCCGGTACCGGCCAAGGTAGCTGCCAAGGCATTGGCTGACCTGGGTCTGGCGGAAGGCAGCAACGTCGCCAAGAAGTAATACCTGAGCCCGGGTCAACGCCCGGGCTCTCTGTGGGAGCGGGCTTGCTCGCGAATGCGGTGGATCAGTCGGCATCCATATCGAATGTGCTGGCCCCTTCGCGAGCAAGCCCGCTCCCACAGGCACGAATTTTCCGTCCGCTGCCGCTTCTAGCTGGCGGCGGATTTGTTGCGTCACTGCATTGTCATCTTTCTGTCATACAGGATCGCTAGGGTGTGCGCATGAATGATCTGGCCAATTCCCCAATGACTACGACTTCCCCTCCCAAGCGCATTGACTTCAATACGCCTGAGCTGCAACGCAAGCGCCGCATCCGTGCGCTCAAGGATCGCCTGACTCGCTGGTATGTCCTGATCGGCGGCCTCGCCGTCCTGGCCGCCATTACCTTGATCTTCTTCTTCCTGGCCTACGTGGTGCTGCCGCTGTTCCAGGGCGCGGACCTGACCGCCAAGGAATCGATCACCCCGGCTTGGATGCAAGATGCCGGCAAACCCCTGATGATCGCCATCGAAGAGCAGAACCAAGTCGCCCTGCGGGTTTCCGACAAGGGCCAGGCGCTGTTTTTCGACATCAACAGTGGTGCCGAACTGCGTCGGGTCAATCTGCCGATCCCGGCCGGCGCCAGCGTCACCTCCATTGGCGAAGATCAGCCCGGCAGTCCGCTGGTGGCGATCGGCCTGTCCAACGGCCAGGCGCTGGTGTTCCGTCACACCTATAACGTCACGTACCCGGACGGCAAGAAGACCATCTCGCCTGCCGTCGAATATCCCTATGGCGAGACCCCGATTGCGTTGAACGAGCAGGGCGCGGCACTGGAGCATGTCAGCCTCAACGCCACGGATTCGACCCTGTTGCTGGCCGGTTCCAGCGGTGCCCAGTTGCAGGTGCTGTCCTTGACCCGCGAAGAAAACATGATGACCGGCGAAACCACCAGCGAGCAGACGCGTATCGATCTGCCGCAGATGACGGAGCCGGTGAAGAACATCTTCGTCGACCCGCGCCAGCAATGGCTCTACGTGGTCAATGGGCGCGCCCAGGCCGATGTATTCAGCCTGCGGGACAAGAGCCTGAACGGTCGCTACAAGTTGTTGGAAAACGGCGAAGCCCAAGTCACCGCCGCAACCCAGTTGGTGGGCGGGATTTCGCTGATCTTCGGCGACTCCAGAGGTGGCCTGGCCCAATGGTTCATGGCCCGGGATCCGGACGGTGAGCAGCGCCTGAAGCAGATCCGCACCTTCCAGATGGGCACCGCGCCTATCGTTGAAATCACTGCCGAGGAACGGCGCAAAGGCTTCGTCGCCCTCGATGCGGCCGGCAAGCTCGGTGTGTTCCACAGCACTGCCCATCGCACCTTGCTGGTGGACCAGGTGGTCGACGGCCAAGGCGTGTTCGGCATGTCGCCCCGGGCCAATCGCCTGATCGTGGAGCAGGGCGGCAAGCTGCAGCCGCTGACGCTGGACAACCCGCACCCGGAAGTCTCGTGGAGCGCGTTGTGGAGCAAGGTCTGGTACGAAAACTACGACGAGCCTAAATACGTCTGGCAATCGACTGCCGCCAACACCGACTTCGAACCCAAGCTGAGCCTCTCGCCGCTGACCTTCGGTACCCTCAAGGCCGCGTTCTACGCGATGCTGCTGGCCGCTCCGCTGGCGGTTGCCGCGGCGATCTACACCGCCTATTTCATGGCCCCGGGCATGCGCCGCAAGGTCAAGCCGGTGATCGAGTTGATGGAAGCGATGCCGACGGTGATCCTCGGTTTCTTCGCGGGCCTGTTCCTGGCGCCGTATGTTGAAGGGCACCTGCCGGGCATCTTCAGCCTGTTGATGTTGCTGCCGATCGGCATCCTGGTGGCCGGTTTCGTCTTCAGTCGCCTGCCTGAATCCATTCGCCTGAAGGTGCCGGAAGGCTGGGAAAGCGCGATGCTGATCCCGGTGATCCTGTTCGTCGGCTGGCTCTCGCTGTACATGAGCCCGTACATGGAGGCCTGGTTCTTCGGCGGCGACATGCGCATGTGGATCTCCCATGACCTGGGCATCACCTATGACCAGCGCAACGCTCTGGTGGTTGGCCTGGCGATGGGCTTCGCGGTTATCCCGAACATTTATTCCATTGCCGAAGACGCCGTATTCAGCGTGCCACGCGGCCTGACCCTGGGCTCCCTGGCCCTTGGCGCCACGCCGTGGCAGACCATGACCCGCGTGGTGATCCTCACCGCCAGCCCAGGTATTTTCTCGGCGCTGATGATCGGCATGGGCCGTGCGGTGGGCGAAACGATGATCGTGCTGATGGCCACCGGCAACACGCCGGTCATGGAAATGAACCTGTTCGAAGGCCTGCGCACCCTGGCGGCCAACGTGGCGGTGGAAATGCCCGAATCGGAAGTCGGCGGCAGCCATTACCGCGTGCTGTTCCTGTCGGCGCTGGTGCTGCTGTTGTTCACCTTCGTCATGAACACCCTCGCCGAGCTGATCCGTCAGCGTCTGCGCAAGAAATATTCGTCGCTTTAAGAAAGGTAGAAGTCTGTGAAACAGAACTCCCTGAAAGGATGGTTCAAGAGCGGCGCCCCCGGCGTCTGGATCAGCGGTGGCGCGGTGTCCATCGCGGTCATCATGACCATTGGCCTGCTGGCGGTGATCGCTGTGCGCGGCCTGGGTCACTTCTGGCCGGCGGATCTGATCCATGCCAACTACAACGTGCCCGGCATGCCCGCGCACTTGGTGGTGGGCGAAGTGGTGCAGAAAGAAGAAGTACCGCGCGAACGCCTGAAAAGCGCCGGCCTGCCGGTGCCGGACGAAGGCCCTGAGTTCATGACCCGCGAGCTGGTCAAGGTGGGTAACCGGGACCTGAACGGCACCGACTTCACCTGGATCGTCGGCGACTGGCTGACCAACCAGACCACGCCGCCGGAGCTGATGGCCATCGAGCGTCGTGAGTGGGGCAATTTCTACGGCTACCTGGTCAACGTCAAGGAAGACGGCAAGGTCATTGCCGAAGGCGAGGCCGCCTGGCCGCAGCTGCAGGCTCGCGTACAACGCGTCAACCAGCTGGCAGGCGAACTCAAGACCTTGGAAAAAGTTGATATCGGCGCCATCAACGCCGGCCTGGAGCGCATCCGCCTGCACGGGCGCAAACTGGAGCTGGATGGCAAGCTCGACGCCACCGCCCAGGCAGACCTGGAAGGCGAGCGCGCCGAACTCAACGCCCGTTACAAGGACATCGAAGCACGCCTGTCCGACCTGCATGCGCAGTTCAATCGCGACAGCCTGACGGCCCGCGATGCCAACGGCAAGGAAGTGGAAATCGGCATCGGCAAGGTGGTGCACGCCTACCAGCCGAACGCCATGGGCACGTTCACCAAGCTCGGTTTCTATTTCAGCAAGGTCTGGGAATTTCTCAGCGACGATCCTCGCGAAGCCAACACCGAGGGCGGGATCTTCCCGGCTATCTTCGGCACGGTGATGATGACCCTGATCATGGCGATGATCGTGACGCCATTCGGTGTGCTGGCCGCGGTGTACCTGCGTGAATACGCCCGCCAAGGGCCGATGACCCGCCTGATCCGTATCGCGGTGAACAACCTGGCAGGCGTACCGGCCATCGTCTACGGCGTGTTCGGCCTGGGCTTTTTCGTCTACGTGCTGGGTGGCTCGCTCGACCGCTTGTTCTTCCCCGAGGCCTTGCCGGCGCCAACCTTCGGCACCCCGGGGCTGCTCTGGGCTTCCCTGACTTTGGCGCTGCTGGCGGTGCCGGTGGTGATCGTCGCCACCGAGGAAGGCCTGGCGCGGATCCCGCGGACCGTGCGCGAGGGCTCTCTGGCTCTGGGCGCGACCAAGGCCGAGACCTTGTGGAAAATCGTCCTGCCCATGGCGAGCCCGGCCATGATGACCGGCATGATCCTCGCCGTGGCCCGTGCCGCCGGCGAAGTGGCGCCGCTGATGCTGGTGGGCGTGGTGAAACTGGCCCCGTCGCTGCCGCTGGACGGCAACTACCCGTACCTGCACCTTGACCAGAAAATCATGCACTTGGGCTTTCATATCTACGACGTCGGCTTCCAGAGCCCGAACGTCGAAGCGGCACGACCGCTGGTGTACGCCACGGCGCTGTTGCTGGTGCTGGTGATCGCCACGCTCAACCTGTCGGCGGTGTGGATCCGTAACCACCTGCGTGAGAAGTACAAGGCGTTGGATAGTTGATTTTCATGTGGGAGCGGGCTTGCTCGCGAAGACGGCGGCACATCCTGTAGAGATGCAAGCTGACACACCGCTTTCGCGAGCAAGCCCGCTCCCACAGATACACAGATTGGCATGGCCGCTTAGTGGTCAACCGAACCGAATTTGTTAGCACAGGGAGCCTCCCATGCAACACGAAGTACAAGCACGCGGCATCAACATGTCGGCCCTGGGTCGCGACAAGCAGAGCCTGGACCTGGCGCAGGAAACCGTCGCCATCGAAGTGCCGGGCCTGAGCCTGTTCTACGGCCAGAAGCAGGCGCTGTATGACGTCAGCCTGAACATCCCGAAACAACGCGTCACCGCGTTCATCGGTCCGTCGGGCTGCGGCAAGTCGACTTTGCTGCGCACCTTCAACCGCATGAACGACCTGGTGGACGGCTGCCGCGTGGAGGGTGAAATCAACCTCTACGGCAACAACATCTACCGCAAGGGCGAGGACGTGGCCGAGCTGCGTCGTCGCGTGGGCATGGTGTTCCAGAAGCCCAACCCATTCCCCAAGACCATCTATGAAAACGTGGTCTACGGCCTGCGCATCCAAGGCATCAACAAGAAGCGTATCCTCGACGAAGCGGTGGAGTGGGCCCTCAAGGGCGCGGCGCTGTGGGATGAGGTCAAGGATCGCCTGCATGAGTCGGCACTGGGCTTGTCCGGTGGTCAACAGCAGCGCCTGGTGATTGCCCGCACCATCGCGGTGGAGCCGGAAGTGTTGCTGCTCGACGAACCTTGCTCGGCCCTGGACCCGATCTCGACCTTGAAAGTCGAGGAATTGATCTACGAACTCAAGTCCAAGTTCACCATTGTCATCGTGACCCACAACATGCAGCAGGCGGCGCGGGTGTCCGACTACACCGCGTTCATGTACATGGGCAAACTGGTGGAATTCGGCGACACCGACACCTTGTTCACCAATCCGGCCAAGAAGCAGACCGAAGACTACATTACCGGTCGCTATGGCTAGCGGCAGCTGCGAGCCGCAAGCTTCAAGCGGCAAGTAAAGGCAGTTCAGCGTAACGACACAAATTAGCTTGCAGCTTGAAGCTTGCAGCTCACAGCTTTTGCGGAGCAAAACCATGATTTCGAAGGAAGGCCTTACCCACCACATTTCCGCACAGTTCAACGCCGAGCTGGAGGAGGTGCGCAGCCACCTGCTGGCCATGGGCGGCCTGGTGGAAAAACAGGTCAACGACGCGGTCACCGCGCTGATCGAGGCCGACTCCGGCCTGGCCCAGCAAGTGCGTGAGATCGACGACCAGATCAACCAGATGGAACGCAACATCGACGAGGAATGCCTGCGCATCCTGGCCCGTCGCCAGCCGGCCGCTTCCGACCTGCGGCTGATCATCAGCATCTCCAAGTCGGTGATCGACCTGGAGCGGATCGGCGACGAAGCCACCAAGATCGCCCGCCGCGCCATCCAGTTGTGCGAAGAAGGCGAAGCGCCGCGCGGTTACGTCGAGGTGCGCCACATCGGCGACCAGGTGCGCAATATGGTTCGCGATGCCCTGGACGCCTTTGCCCGCTTCGACGCCGATCTGGCATTGTCGGTGGCCCAGTACGACAAGATCATCGACCGCGAGTACAAGACCGCCCTGCGTGAGTTGGCGACCTACATGATGGAGGACCCGCGCTCGATCTCGCGGGTGCTGAGCATCATCTGGGTGCTGCGCTCTCTGGAGCGTATCGGCGATCATGCGCGCAACATCTCGGAACTTGTGATCTATCTGGTGCGCGGCACCGATGTCCGTCATTTGGGCCTCAAGCGCATGAAGGAAGAAGTTGAGGGCACCTTGTCCGAAACCGCTAATGTTCCGGGCGAAGCTGACGATAAGTAAGATTGCCAAGAAAAGCGCCCGGCCTTCTGGTCGGGCTTTTTTTTGGAATTTTTTTTTAATCGTCAGCAGCACCCCGCGAACGAAAAGTCCCGGCGTGACTGAAGGTTTTTGGCAATGTGCCATCAGTAAAAGCGGTATGCTTGCCGGGATTTTTTAGAGGTGTATCTGGATGAGTAAGGTCAGTGTGTTGGTCGTGGACGATGCTTCGTTCATTCGTGACCTGGTGAAGAAGTGCCTGCGCAACTACTTCCCGGGCATCCGCATCGAGGACGCGGTGAACGGCAAGAAAGCCCAGGCTGTGCTGGCTCGCGAGGCGTTCGACCTGGTGCTGTGCGATTGGGAAATGCCGGAGATGTCCGGCCTGGAACTGCTGACCTGGTGCCGCCAGCAGGATAACCTCAAGGGCATGCCGTTCGTGATGGTTACCAGCCGCGGCGACAAGGAAAACGTGGTCCAGGCGATCCAGGCCGGCGTTTCCGGCTACGTCAGCAAGCCGTTCACCAACGAACAGTTGCTGACCAAGGTCAAACAGGCCCTGCACAAAGTCGGCAAGCTCGACACCCTGATGAACAGCGCGCCAACCAAGATGAATTCGGCGTTCGGCAATGATTCCCTCAGCGCTCTTACAGGCGGCAAGGCTGCGCCGGTTGCTGCGGCGGCCCCTGCGGTGAATCCTTTCGCCAAGCCCGCTGCCGTTGCCGCCGCCCCGGCTGCTGCACCCGCCGCTGCACCGGCTCGGGGTCTGCTCAACAGCCCGCCCGTCAAAGCCCCGGCTGCCTCGGCCGCGCCGGCCGGCAACCGTGGCCAGGGCCAGTTGCGCCTGTCCAGCGGCACCCAGCCATGCGTGATCAAGGCCCTGAGCCTCAAGGAAGCGCTGCTGGTGGTCAAGCGCTCCGACACCCTGCCGCAAGTGCTCGAAGGCGCGGTGCTGGACATGGAGCAGGGTGACAACGCCGAGACCGCTCGTCTGAACGGTTACCTGCACGCCATCGTCGCCCACGAACAGACTCCCGACAGCGAATGGCTGCAACTGACCTTCCGCTTCGTCGACAAAGACCCGCAGAAACTTGACTACATCTCCCGCCTGATCGCCCGCGGCACCGCGCAGAAGCACTTCGTTCCGGGCGCCTGATCCGGCTGCTATCGCGAGCAAGTTCACTTCCACTCTCCCTGTGGGAGCGCGCTTGCTCGCGATGGGGCAATGAGATCCAACACCGATCGCTGATCCAATTTTGAAACATCCGTCGACTACGCTGGTCCATCCCAGCTGCTAGGCTGCTGTGCAGGCCTTCATTTCTCGACAGAACCTTTGCCCATGCTCGCGCACTTGCTGTTTGCCTGTGGTCTTGTCCTGGCCTCCACTTCGGCCGCGGCCATGACGATCTACAAATCCACCGATGCCAATGGCGTGGTGTCCTATAGCGACCGTCCCAGCCGAGGCGCCCAGGTGTTCGTGTTTCGCGACCGCATGGTGGAGCGCCTGGAGCGCCAGGTGTTTCTTGATATCCAGAAGCACAAAGGTGCGGACGCTGTATTCGTGCGCAACGACCTGTACGCGCCGGTGGAGATCGAGTTGAGTTTCGCCGGGCTCAAGAACGTGAGCGGGGCGCCGAGCCGGCCGATTCGCCGGGTGCTGCCGGCGCGCAGTAACCTGCGCCTGGCGTTGCTCACGGCCACCCGGCCAGGCAGGCCGCTGGTGTATACCCCGAGGTTCGAATACTCCCTGGGTGACCCTGCGGACGCGGCGCAGGCCTATCGTTACCCGTTACCCTGGCGAGGCGGGCCGTTCCGGTTGAGCCAGGGTGCCAACGGCCAATACAGTCACTACGGCCCGAAAAACCGCTACGCCATGGACATCGCCATGCCCGAAGGCACGCCGATCATCGCGGCGCGGGGCGGTGTAGTGATCAAGACGGAAAACCAGCAGACCGGTCGTGGCGATGATCCCTCGGGCAACTTCGTGCGGGTGCTGCACGATGACGGGACCATGGGCGTCTACCTGCATCTGCAAAAAGGTTCGGTGAATGTGCGGGAAGGGCAGCGTGTCGGGGTGGGCACGCCCTTGGCATTGTCGGGCAACACCGGCAACAGCTCCGGCCCGCACCTGCATTTCGTGGTGCAGCGCAATACCGGGCTGGGGCTGGTGTCGATTCCCTACCAGTTCAATCAACCGGTGGGGGAGCTGCCCAACTTTGCGCTGGGCAAGCAATAGCACGGGACTTATGTTCAGCCTCCAGGGCAGGTTGATGCTCAATCGAGCATCAATACCTTCGCCAGGATGATCTTGGGCCCTTTCATCTTCTTGATGATGATCCGCAGCCCTTCGACTTCCAGCACCTCTTCCTCTTCCGGCACCCGCTTGAGGGTTTCGTAGACCAGACCGGCCAATGTCTCGGCTTCGACGTGGTCCAGGTCGATCCCCAGCAGCCGTTCGACCTTGAACAACGGCGTGTCGCCGCGTACCAGCAGCTTGCCCGGCTGGTAGGCCAGGATGCCGCGTTCGGCCTTGCGGTGTTCGTCCTGAATGTCACCCACCAGCACTTCCAACACGTCTTCCATGGTCAGGTAGCCGATGATGTTGCCGTCGGCTTCCTCGACCACGGCGAAATGCGAGCCGCCCTTGCGGAACTGCTCGAGCAATTGCGACAGCGGCATGTGCCGCGACACCCGCTCCAGCGGCCGGGTCAGTTCAGCCAGGTTGAACGACTCGGGGATGTGGTCCAGGGCCGCCAGTTCCAGCAACAGGTCCTTGATGTGCAACAGACCGACGAACTCCTGTCGCTCGCTGTCATACACCGGATAGCGGCTGAACTTGTGGCGACGGAACATCGCCAGGATTTCCTTGAGCGGCGCATTGAACTCCAGTGTCACCAGGTCTTCCCGGGAGTTGGCCCAGTCCACCACTTCCAGCTCGCCCATTTCCACGGCCGAAGCCAGCACGCGCATGCCCTGGTCGCTCGGGTCCTGGCCACGGCTGGAGTGCAGGATCAGCTTCAGTTCTTCACGGCTGTAGTGATGCTCGTGGTGCGGGCCGGGTTCGCCCTGACCAGCGATGCGCAAGATGGCGTTGGCGCTGGCGTTGAGCAGGTAGATTGCCGGGTACATGGCCCAGTAGAACAGGTACAGCGGCACGGCGGTCCACAGCGACAGCAACTCAGGCTTGCGGATCGCCCAGGACTTGGGCGCCAGCTCGCCGACGACGATGTGCAGGTACGAAATGATGAAGAACGCGGTGAAGAACGACACGCCTTTTATCACTTCCGGCGACTGAACGCCGACCGCGCCCAGCAGTGGTTCGAGAATGTGTGCGAACGCCGGCTCACCGACCCAGCCCAGGCCCAGGGAGGCGAGGGTGATGCCCAGCTGGCACGCCGACAGGTAGGCGTCGAGCTGGCTGTGGACGGTGCGCAGGATATGCCCGCGCCAGCCGTTCTGCTCGGCAATGGCCTCGACCCGGGTCGAGCGCAGCTTGACCATGGCAAACTCGGCCGCAACGAAAAAACCGTTGAGCAGAACCAGGATCAGAGCAAAAAGAATCATGCCGAATTCGGCGAAGAGTGTTACGAGGGACAAGCCAGGGGAAGGGTCCATGATGGAGTTTTGCGGGTTCCGTATGTTCGTAGAAGTTAGGAATGAGTGCCTGAAAGGGCAGGCACAAGTCAGCCAATGTAGCGGCTGACTCGGCGGTTGCCTAGTGGCGAGTGCCGGTCGGTATCAATCGGCGCGGCTGGCGAGACGCCCGCGCACCACCTGCGCCGGGGCGAAATGGCAGGTGAACGTGCTGCCGTGGCCGGGCACGCTGCTGATTTCCATGCGTGCGCGATGACGTAACAACACGTGTTTAACGATGGCCAGTCCGAGCCCGGTTCCCCCAGTGTTGGAGTTGCGGCTGGAGTCGACGCGGTAGAAACGCTCGGTCAGGCGCGGCAGGTGCTTGCTGTCGATGCCGATGCCCGAATCGCGCACGCTCAGGTGTGCGCCTTGCTCATCGCCCCACCAGCGCACATGAATCCGGCCCTGTTCCGGGGTGTACTTGACGGCATTGAACACCAAGTTGGAAAACGCGCTGCGCAATTCCGCCTCGCTGCCCTTGAGTTGCACGCCCGGCTCGGCTTCCAGGGTGATGGTCTGCTGCTTGGGGCCGGACAGTTCCTGCGCGTCTTCGGCGATGGTTTGCAACAGCTCGTCGATGGGCACGGGCTGGTTGTCCGACGGGTAATCGGTGGCTTCGAGCTTGGCCAGCAGCAGCAAGTCGTTGAGCAGGGTCTGCATGCGCCCGCTTTGCTGGTGCATCTGTTGCAGGGCCCGGCTCCAGCGCGGGTTCACTTCCTCGACGTTGTCGAGCAGGGTTTCCAGATAGCCGCAGATCACCGTCAATGGCGTGCGCAATTCGTGGGATACGTTGGCGATGAAGTCCTTGCGCATCTGTTCCAGCTGATGGATGCGCGTCACGTCCCGCACCAGCATCAAGTGTTCGTTGTTGCCGTAGCGGGTGATGTACAGCTGGATACGCAGCCGATCATTGATAGGCGAAGGAATTTCCAGGGGCTCGGCGTAATTATCCTGCTCGAAGTATTCCTTGAAGCGCGGATGACGCACCAGGTTGGTCACCGGCTGGCCGCTGTCCTGGGGCGTCTTGAGGCCCAACAGGGTTTCGGCGGCGCGGTTCCACCATTCCAGGTTGCCGTCGCTGTCGAGCATGATCACCGCGTCTTTCAGCGCGGCGGTGGATTCCTGGACCCGATCGATCACCGCTTGCAGGCGCCCGCGCACACGCTGGTCGCGCCGTTGCAGGTGATAGATGCTGTCGAACACCTCGCCCCACAGGCCGTAGCCGTCGGGCGGGGCTTCGTCGGGTTGGTGCAAGCGCAGCCATTCATGCAGGCGCAGCAATTGCTTGAGCGTCCATGCCAGGTAAACCCCCAGCCCTGCGGCCAGGCTCCAGCCGTAATAGCCGCTGATCAGGCCGATCAGCAAACAGCCGGTCACCAGCAGCAACATGTGGCGAATCAGGGTGCCATGCCAGTTTTGATTCACGGAGCATCCTTAGAAGCAGATGTAAGCTGCAAGCTGCAAGTTTGAAGCGGATCGGCGGTGACTTGCCGCTTGTAGCTTGGAACTTGCAGCTGTCTTTAAGCCTTCGTCGAAAAACGATAACCGGTGCCGCGCACGGTTTGTACCAGATTCTCGTAGGCATCGCCGAGGGCCTTGCGCAGACGCCGGATATGCACGTCCACGGTGCGTTCTTCGACGTAGACGTTGCCGCCCCAGACCTGGTCCAGCAGTTGCCCGCGCGTGTAGGCGCGCTCCTGGTGGGTCATGAAAAATTGCAGCAGACGGTATTCGGTGGGGCCCATCTCGGCGGGCTTGCCGTCGATGGTCACGCGGTGGCTGATCGGGTCCAACAGGAGGCCACCGACTTCGATTGGCGCTTCGCCATCGGTCGGCCCCGCACGCCGCAGCACGGCCTTCAGGCGCGCCACCAGCTCGCGTGGAGAGAACGGCTTGGTGATGTAGTCGTCGGCGCCGACTTCCAGGCCCTGGATCTTGTTGTCCTCTTCGCCCTTGGCGGTGAGCATGATGATGGGGATATCGCCGGTCAGCTCGTCGCGCTTGAGGCGCCGCGCCAGCTCGATGCCAGACGTGCCGGGCAACATCCAGTCCAGCAGGATCAGGTCGGGCTTGCGGTCGACGATGATGGCATGGGCCTGTTGAGAGTTCTCTGCTTCCATGCAGTCATAGCCGGCCATCTCCAACGCAACGGCGATCATCTCGCGGATGGGCGCCTCGTCGTCGACGATCAGAATGCTCCTGCCAACCATGGGGTAATCCTCTTGTCATTTAACTGTCTTGCGCCGCATTAGATAACGGAATTATTGCAGTCGTGTGACAGTTATTTCCTGAGCCTGCATCGACGGGGATCCTGGGCTACGCTTTTAGTCCGAACCCTGACAACCACAAGAGAAGGTTTCCATGACTTACTTCACTCAATCCATCAAGGCCCTGGCAGTCACGGTTGCGCTGGCGCTGCCGATGTCGGCATTCGCGGCTGATCCGGCGATGGAAAAAAACGGCATGCTGACGGATCACCAAGGCATGACGCTGTATACGTTCGCCAAGGACGCGGGCGCCAAGTCGATGTGCAACGACAAATGCGCGGCCAATTGGCCACCGCTGATGGCCGCAGAGGGCGCCAAGTCCATGGGCGAATGGACCGTGATCACCCGCGACGACGGCAAGAAGCAATGGGCCTACAACGGAAAACCGCTGTACACCTTCGTCATGGATAAAAAAGCCGGAGACATGACCGGTGACGGCAAAATGGACGGCGCCTGGAAAATCGCCAAGCCTGACTGACCCGAGCCGGTCCAGGAAATGCTCCTGTGGCGAGGGAGCTTGCTCCCGCTGGGCTGCGAAGCAGTCCCGGCTTTTGGCGGTCGCTGCGCAACCGAGCGGGAGCAAGCTCCCTCGCCACGGGTTCAATGTGTGCCGAACTAATGTGGCTTAGCGCAACGCGTAATCCAGCACAATGCCGACGAAAATTGCCAACCCGGCCCAATGGTTGTGCAGGAACGCCTTGAAGCAGCGCATCCGATCCCTGTCACGGGTGTACCAGGACTCCCAGGCAAAACATGCGGCGGCGGCGACGAGACCGAGGTGGAACCAGCCACCCAGCTGGAATTTCGAGCCGGCCAATAGCAGGCACCCCAAGGCCAGGCCTTGCAGCGTCAGGATGATTACCCGGTCGGCATCGCCAAACAGGATCGCCGTGGATTTCACGCCGATCCGCAAGTCATCGTCGCGGTCGGTCATCGCGTAATAAGTGTCGTAGCCAACCGTCCACAGCAGATTGGCGATGTACAGCAACCAGGCGGCCGCTGGCAGGTGACCGGTTTCGGCCGCGAACGCCATCGGCATGCCCCAGGAGAACGCCGCGCCCAGCACGACTTGTGGGTAATAGGTATAGCGCTTCATGAACGGATAGCTGAGCGCCAGGGCCAGCCCGCCGAGGGAGAGCAGGATGGTGGGTCCGTTGGTGCACAGCACGAGCAGGAAACTCACGCCCATCAACACCGCGAAGAACACCAGCGCCTCTTTTGAACTGATCTTGCCGCTCACCAGCGGGCGTTGTTCGGTGCGTTTGACATGACCGTCCACCTTGCGGTCGGCCCAGTCATTGATCACGCAACCACCGGCGCGGGTCAGCACCACGCCCAGGACAAAAATCACGATATTGGCGAGGGACGGCGAACCTTCACCGGCGATCCACAACGCCCATAGGGTCGGCCACAACAGCAGGTAGATGCCGATGGGCTTGTCCATGCGGGTCAATTGCACGAAGTCCCAGGCCCGCGGATTCAGGCGATTCAAGGATTTGAGCAGGTGCATGTACATCAGCAATTCTCCGAATAGGCGCGGGCGACGGTCCATAGGCGCGGCAGGAAGATTTCCGCCACCAGCACGCTCAATGCACCGCGATCGAAACGCGAACGGCGGCCCCACAGCCCACTGGTGCTTACCTCTGCGGGCAACCAGGGCTCGGGGTAATGGCACACTTCAATGGCCCGGCGCTGGAACGCCTGGTCGCAAAACAGCAATTCCCCCAGGGAGCGGCTGCCCAATTCGTCCATGTGCAACCCGTCGCCCTGCAACGCGCTGCGCGCCGCCACACTGCGGGCGAACACCCAGGGCTGGCCGTGGCCGCGCAGAAACACCTCGCGCACCCAGCCTTCGCTGCCTTCGGCCAAGTCGAGTGCGGCACATTCATCGGCCCGCAGTGGCTGCCAGCCTTCGAACAGTGGCGTCACGCTGAAGTGATCGTCCGACAGCCGTGTCAGCCGCCGGGTCAGCGAACCCGCATCGAACAGCCAATCGAGTACACAGGCATCGGGACAGGGCTCCAGCAGGTGCCGGGGCAGCCATTGGAGTGTAGGAAAGATCGAATTTGTATGCGGCACAGAGGTCTTGAATGGCAGCAAATGAGGCCGGGAGCTTACCATGCCGGTCGGCCATTTGACTGGCCCGGCCTGCCGTCGCGTCGATCATGCTTGCATCTGGCGCAATCGATCAGTACAAAACGCCCTGAGCCGGAAGGGCGACCGCATCGACCCAACCAATACCGGCAAACGCCTGACACCCGAGGAAGTACTGAATGAAGAAGTGGCAATGTATCGTCTGCGGCCTGATCTACAACGAAGCCGATGGTTGGCCGGATGATGGCATCGCCCCCGGCACCCGCTGGGAAGACGTGCCGGCAGACTGGCTCTGCCCGGACTGCGGCGTGGGCAAAATGGATTTCGAAATGATCGAAATCAACTGATCATTCTTCATGGAGAGCAACATGAGCGCACCTGTCGTCATCGTCGGCACCGGCCTTGCCGGTTACAACCTGGCCCGGGAGTTTCGCAAGCTCGACAGCGAAACCCCGTTGCTGCTGATTACCGCCGATGACGGCCGCTCGTACTCCAAGCCGATGCTCTCCACGGGGTTTGGCAAGAGCAAGGACGCCGATGGCCTGAGCATGGCCGAGCCTGGCGCCATGGCCGAGCAATTGAAGGCCGAAGTGCGCACCCACACCCGCATCAGCGGCATCGACCCAGGTCACAAGCGGTTGTGGATCGGCGAGGAAGCGGTGAGCTACCGCGATCTGATCCTGGCCTGGGGCGCCGAAACCGTGCGCGTACCGGTGCAGGGTGACGCTTCGGAGCTGATCTTCCCGATCAACGACTTGGAAGACTACGCACGCTTCAGGGCTGCGGCCGCCGGTAAGCGTCGTGTGCTGCTGCTGGGCGCAGGGTTGATTGGCTGCGAATTCGCTAACGACCTGATTCTTGGCGGCTATGAGGTGCAATTAGTGGCGCCTTGCGAGCAAGTCATGCCGACGCTGTTGCACCCGGCTGCAGCCGCCGCGGTACAGGCCGGGCTGGAGAGCCTCGGCGCGCGCTTCCACTTGGGACCGGTGCTCAACCGTTTGCAGCGGGTGGCCGACGGGCTGGAAGCCCACTTGTCCGACGGCCAGGTGATCGCCTGCGACCTGGTGGTCTCGGCCATCGGCCTGCGCCCGCGCATTGACCTCGCGGCTGCCGCCGGCCTGGTGGTCAATCGCGGCGTGGTGGTCGACCGCCACCTGAAAACGTCCCATGCCAACATTTACGCCTTGGGCGATTGCGCCGAGGTCGATGGCTTGAACCTCTTGTACGTGATGCCGCTGATGAGTTGCGCCCGTGCCCTGGCCCAAACCCTGGCCGGCAACCCGACAGCCGTCAGTTATGGCGCCATGCCCATCACGGTGAAGACCCCGGTGTGTCCGCTGGTGGTTTCGCCACCGCCACGGGGCCGTGAAGGCGCATGGAGCGTCGAAGGGCAGGGCGCTGACATCAAGGCCCTGTGTCGCGACGCCGACGGCAACCTGCTGGGCTACGCCCTGACGGGGGCGGCGGTGATGGAGAAGCTGGCGCTGAATAAGGAACTTCCGGCGCTGCTGGCGTAAATAACGGTCGTTCTGTCGCAAAAACCCTACTTTTGGTCCCACAAAGGTCGTTCGGACACTGGCGCCGCCTGCGGCCCCGTGCCATCCTCACTTCCGTCTGCCGCAGAGTAGAGCCTGCGGCGCCTTAGGGGCTGTTCCAAAGAGAACGGCACGGACATAACAACAAAAAAACCGTCAAAGGGGCTTCATTCATGCGTAAACCAGAACTCGCCGCCGCCATCGCGGAAAAGGCAGACCTCACCAAAGAGCAAGCCAACCGCGTGCTCAACGCCGTCCTCGAAGAAATCACCGGCGCCCTGCACCGCAAGGACAGCGTTACCCTGGTAGGCTTCGGCACCTTCCTGCAACGCCACCGCGGCGCCCGCACCGGCAAGAACCCACAAACCGGTGAGCCGGTGAAAATCAAGGCAAGCAACACGGTTGCTTTCAAGCCAGGCAAGTTTCTGAAGGACAGCGTTAACCCGTAATCCGGGGGCGCTTAAAAAAGGGCACACCGATGGAGTCGGGTGCCCTTTTTTCATGACTTTTTTCGACACCTGTAGAGACCGCTATCGCGAGCAAGCTTGCGATAGGGTCCGTTCACGCGCCGGAAGCCTTCGATGCTGCCAACGCCTCCAAGGCTGCCTTGCGCCCATCGGTCGGCAGCTTGCCGAGTGTTTCCACTGCCGAATAGAACGCCGCCCAATCCCCATTCGCCTGCTTGAACAACGCCGCAAAGGCGGGCACCCATTGGTCGTACAGCCCGAACGGTAATAAACGCGCGTTGTTCAGCGGTGCATAGACCCAGGCGTCGTAGCGTTTGTCGCCTGCCCATTGGCTGTCGCGCAGCTGCTTGTAGTCGGTGCGCAGGCGTTCGAATGCCTGTGCCTTGCGCTGGCGCATCTTTTCGGCCGGCAGGGGTTGGGCATAGAGCGTTTCCAGGCGCTGGCGAGTGTCGAGGACCAGTTGGATGAACTGATCGCGCTGTTGCGCCTGCTTGCTGCTGTCCGGCGCCAGCCCACGATGGACGCGCCATTGGCGGGTGCCTTCCTGTTCAACGAAGGTGGCGAAGGATTCGTTGAATTGCGTGTCGTCCTTTACATAAAAGCGCTGGTGCGCCAGTTCATGAAAAATCAACGTCGCCAAGCGTTCGTCGCCCCAATGCAGCATCGAACTCAGGATCGGGTCGTTGAACCAGCCCAGCGTCGAATAAGCCTCCACACCAGCAATCGACACGTCCATGCCCTGCAGATGCTGTAGCGCGGCCTCGCCCCGGGCCGCACCCTGGCTGTAGTAACCGCGATAGGCCACGCAACCGGCGATGGGGAAGCAATGGGTTTGCGGCGCCAGGGAAAATTCCGGCGTGGCGAAGACGTTCCAGACTACAAATGGCCGGCCGATGTCCGCGTACAGGCGATAACTTTGGTTGTCCGGCAGGTGCAGGTGTGCGCTGGCAAACGCCCGGGCCTGGCGTGCCTGGGCCAGTTGCGCCCGCAACTGGGGCGCGCGAGCGGGGTCGGCAATCACTTGATCGATAGGCTCGCGGGCCTGCAACAAGCGCAGTTGCCCACCGAGGAGCTGGCCGTAATAACCGACGCTGGTGCAACCGTTCAGTAACAAAAGCAGGAGGCCTGGAAACAAAATCCGGAAAACACGGTCGAGTAACCGATGGTTTGAACGCGGCCTGATCAATTGGAATCACCCTGGGAAAGTCTGCATGCAAGACTATCTCGCCTGCCTGGAGCTTCGCTATGCGCGTGTTGATGCTGACGAGTGGCTTGTTGTTGCTGACCGGTTGCGCCGGCTTGCCGGACCCTGATCCCTCCCAGGCGTGGATCGACCTGGGAAATCATCAGGACACCGCGTTGCAGGCGCTGGAAGTCGATGACAAGACCTCAGTCGACCGGCGTTATTTCGAAGTGCAACCCGGCAGCCATGAGCTGACGGTGCGTTATCAATTTGCCGTCGAGCCCGGCAATATCGGCCCGAATGCCGAGCCGCTGTGGCGTGATTGTCGTTTGAACGTGAAATTCAAGGACTTCAATGCCGGCCAGCGTTACCAGTTGCAGGCCGGCAGCATCGGTTTCCGGCCATGGGCCAAGCTTTACGATCAACAACGAAAAATGGTCGGCCAAGGCACTCCGGCAGGCTGCCAGCAAAGCTGATCGGCGCTATGCTCAGGGCCTGATTGCCAAGGAAACCGACCATGCGTGTTCACCTGCTGTTGCTGGCCTTCTTCGCCATGGGCGGTTGTGCAACCAGCCCACTGCCCCCGGCCGATCCCAACCTGGCCTGGGTCGATTTCGCGATGCCTGCGCCGGGTGGCAAGGTGTTGATGGCGGAAAAACTCGATGGCCAACGGCTGCGCGATGGTCGCTACTTCCTGGTCTCACCGGGCAGTCATGAGCTGGAGGTGCGCTTCGACTTCGAGGTTTACGGCGGCGGTGGGTTGGGTGTGATGAGCGAACCACAAGAGCGGTTGTGTTACCTGACCATTCGATATGATCACTTCGAGGCCGGCCAACGCTATCGCCTGGAGGCCCGCAGCCTGGCGTTCACCCCAAGCGCCCGGCTCTACGACGCCAAGCGAGAAATCGTCGCCGAAGATCGACAAGCCCGTTGCCTGCCGTAGGGCTGCCTAGCGGTCATTCTTCTGATAGATGATTTTCTTCGTGCCGTTTTCGCACGTGCCAACCACCATGTTCTGGTCGTGAACTTCGTCATTGGTGACGATTTCCAGCGTGTAGGACGACACGTTGTTTGCCTGGATCTTCGCTTCGATTTCCTCTTTCAGTTCTTCGCAGGACTTTGGCGCAGCGAGGGCCGATGAGGCGAAGGCGCAGCCGATGACCGCCAGGGCAAATCGTTTCATGCTCGAAATTCCTCATTGCAGCGCGCACTGCCTGTGCGCTGAAACCGCAGGCGTGCATTCGATCACACTTGTGCCGGGGTAAACAGTTCGCCCGCCCGCAAAAAGATCGCAGCCTGCAGAGGCTGCGACCCTTTCAGTGCGTCAGCTCACCAGCGTCGCTTCCAAGGTGATGCTGGCGTTCAGTACCTTGGACACCGGGCACCCCTCCTTGGCTTTTTTGCTCAGTTCGTCGAATTGCGCCTGGCTGGCGCCAGGGATCTTCGCCTTGAGAATGAGCTTCACAGCGGTAATCGCAAAACCGCCGTCGACCTGGTCCAGGGTCACTTCGGCGTTGGTGTCGATACTGTCGGCCTTGAGCCCGGCCTCGCCCAGGATCATCGAAAAGGCCATGGAAAAGCAGCCCGCATGGGCCGCGCCGATCAGTTCTTCGGGATTGGTGCCCTTGCCGCCTTCGAAACGGGCCTTGAAGCCGTAGGGCGCTTCGCGCAATACCCCGGTTTCCGTGGAGATGGAGCCGATACCGGTTTTCAGGTCACCTGACCAATGAGCCGATGCTTTCTTGATGATCGCCATGTCTGCCTCCTAAAGATCCGGCGCGAGGGTCGCGCCTGGGTGTTTTCAGCTGTCAGGGATGTGAGGATAGACCGTCCGGAAAAGTTCATCTGGTCGATTAGCCGACGAATTTAGTAGGAAAATTCTTCGCAGCTATTGAAACTCGGGTATATGCCCACATTGCATGGAACACACCTTTAGAAACGGCAGGCTTTTGTCCACAGAAAAGCCCGGAACGCCGTTGGAGATCCTGGCCCATGAAACAGCTGTCCGAAGTGAAGTTCTCAACCCTCGACTTGGTGCCCGTTCGTGCCGACGGTAACGCCGGCCAGTCCTTGCGCAACTCCCTGGACCTGGCCCAACACGTGGAAAAATTCGGCTACACCCGCTTCTGGGTGGCCGAACACCACAACATGGATGGCATCGCCAGCTCCGCCACGGCGGTGTTGCTGGGCTATCTGGCGGGGGGCACTTCGACCATTCGTGTTGGCTCCGGCGGGGTGATGTTGCCCAACCATGCGCCGCTGGTCATCGCCGAGCAGTTCGGCACGCTGGAGAGCCTGTTTCCGGGCCGAATCGACTTGGGCCTGGGGCGAGCGCCCGGTTCCGACCAGATGACGGCCCGGGCGCTGCGTCGCGAGCGCTCCGGCAGTGCCGACGATTTTCCCGAAGACGTGGCCGAGCTGATGCGCTACCTCGGCCCACGCACCCCGGATCAACGGATCATCGCCATGCCCGGCACCGGTACCAACGTCCCGGTCTGGCTGCTGGGTTCGAGCCTGTTCAGTGCACAATTGGCCGGTGAGCGTGGTTTGCCCTACGCCTTCGCCTCGCATTTCGCACCGCGCTACATGCACGAGGCGATTCGCATCTACCGCAATCATTTCAAGCCCTCGGCGGTGCTCGATAAGCCTTATGTGATGCTCGGCGTACCGCTGGTGGCGGCGGACACCGACGAGCAGGCGGACTACCTGGCGACATCGGTCTATCAACGGATCCTCGCGCTGATGCGCGGCCAGAGCCTGGTGCAACGCCCGCCGGTCGAAACCATGAACGGCCTCTGGCTGCCCCATGAGAAGGAAGCGGTTGGCGATTTCCTCGGCCTGGCCATGGTGGGAGGCCCGCAGAAGATTCGCGCCAAGCTGCAGGTGCTGATCGAGCAAACCCAGGCCGATGAGCTGATTTTCACCAGCGACCTGTATGAGCATGCCGACCGCGTGCGCTCCTATGAACTGCTGGCGCAGGTCATGAAAGGCTGAATGACACCCATAAAAAAGCCGACGCACTGCGTCGGCTTTGACGTTCGAAGAGAATCACTTTTTATAGACGATTTCTTTCGCGCCGCCCTCACAAGTACCTACGACTTTTCCGTCAGCCGCTGCGCCCTTATCGACGATTTCCAGCGAATAACCTGACACACCCTTGGCATCCAGCTTCGCTGCGATTTCGCTTTTCAGTTCTTCGCAGGGCTTGCCAGCCGCAAATGCACCACCGGCAAGGCTCAGCAAACCCAGGGCCACCATCAACTTTTTCATCGCTCGCACTCCTTGGTCGGATCAAATAGGGCAGGTAGGAAACGCCGTGATGCGTACACCATAGCGCATCGCCATTCCTATGGCACTCCGCCAGCGTGCAAGTTCACTGCGCTTAGCTATTGGCGATGCGGAACCCGACCTTGATGGTGACCTGAAAGTGTGCGGCCCGGCCATTTTCGATGTGGCCGCGGGTTTCCGTGACTTCGAACCATTCCAGGTGCTTGAGGCTTTTGCTGGCCTCGGCCAAAGCATTGTTGATGGCATCTTCAATACTGGTGGGAGACGAGCCGACCAGTTCGACTTTTTTGTACGTGTGATGATCACTCATGACGTTCTCCTTTTAGGTTGTCATAACAGCCTAGCAGCGATTTTTCGCCTTACGTGTGTCGCCGTTTACGCCTTGAAAGTTCAGATTTACTGCACTTTAGGAAACGGCTGGAGTCCCAATTCACACACGTACTCAACCACTGCAGGAGAGAGCCACCATGGCCAGCACTTCGTTACGCAAAGCCTCGTTGCAAAGCATGGAAGCGGAGATCGAAAGTCTGCTCAAGTCGTTGGAAAGCCTGAAGGACGACGCATCGGACGAGTCGCGCAAGACCCTCAAGTCGCTCAAGGCGAACGCTGAAAGTGCCTTGAAACATTCTCGTCATCTGCTCAGCGACGCCTATGAGGAAGTCAAGGTTAAAACCCGCGAAACCGGTCTCGCCACCCGCGATTACGCGCAGGAGCACCCTTGGACTGCGGCTGGCGTGGCGGTAGGGGCACTGGGCTTGCTGGCCGCTTACTTGCTGTGCAAGCGCGGTGATTGAGCGGGTTGGCCCAGCTCATGCCTGAGCCATTGGGCCAACTGCCGGGCGCGCCCATCCGCGGCGCGCTTGGGTAACCACAACGCCAATCGTGCCGGGGTTTCACCAAAGCCCCACGGCGCGACCAGGCGACCGGCGCTGACGTCCTCGGCCACCAGTGGTTCGGGGGCGATCGCCACACCCAATCCCGCTACGGCGGCTTCCAGCAAATAATACAAATGCTCGAATCCTTGCCCGAACTTCATTGCTTGAGGTTCCAGGGCGTTTTGCCGTGCCCAGGTCGGCCAGGCCTGGGGGCGAGAAGTGGTGTGCAACAAAGGCTCGTCCAGGAGCGCGCTGGCCGGTGCGGTTTGCAAACGGTGGAAGCCAGCATAGTGCGGGCTCATCACCGGGCCGATTCGCTCGCTCGCCAGCTCGTAGACCTGCATGTCGGCCGGCCAGGGCGGCTCGGCGAATACCAACAAGGCATCCAGCCCTGGCCGCCTGGGGTCCAGGTCGCCTTCGCCAGCGGACAGGTGCAAGCGTAAATCCGGCAGATCGGCGTTGAGCCTGCCCAGGCGGGGGATGAACCAGCGCGCCAGCAGGCTTCCCGAGCAGCCCAGCACGAATGGCGCATCCACCGTGCTCTGGGTCAGTTCCGCGCAAACAGTGCGTAACCGCTCGAACGCATCGGTGCTGGCGTCGCGCAGACGCATGCCCGCATCTGTGAGTTTCAGGCCGCGGCCGTCCTTGATGAACAGGCTGACGGCCAAGTGTTCTTCCAACGCTTTCAATTGTCGGCTGACCGCGCCATGGGTGACGTGTAGCTGTTCGGCCGCCTGGCTTACGCTATTCAGGCGGGCGGTGGCCTCAAAGGCGCGCAGGGCATTGAGCGGGGGCAGGTCGTGGCTCATGGTATCTGTGAGTTTTCCTGACAGGTTGTGGCGATCTTATCGGTTTTCACCAGGGGATGTCAGGGGTAGAGTGGCCCTCATTGTCTTTCTTCGCATTCGCCTGGAGCCCCCGATGACCCAGCCTACGACCCCATTCAATCTGCGCAGTGGTCCCGATGCCAATGGCCTGTTCGGTGCCTTCGGCGGCCGCTATGTGGCCGAAACCTTGATGCCGCTGATCCTCGACCTGGCCCGCGAATACGAAGTGGCGAAGCAGGATCCTGCCTTCATCGAGGAACTGGCCTACTTCCAGCGTGACTACGTCGGTCGCCCGAGCCCCCTCTACTATGCCGAACGCCTGACCGAATACTGCGGCGGCGCCAAGATCTATCTCAAGCGCGAAGAGCTGAACCACACCGGCGCCCACAAGATCAACAACTGCATCGGCCAGATCCTGCTGGCCCGGCGCATGGGCAAGAAACGCATCATCGCCGAGACCGGCGCCGGCATGCACGGCGTGGCCACCGCCACCGTGGCCGCACGTTTCGGCCTGGATTGCGTGATCTACATGGGCACCACCGACATCGAGCGCCAGCAGGCCAACGTGTTCCGCATGAAGTTGCTCGGCGCTGAGGTGATCCCGGTCGTCGCCGGCACCGGCACCCTGAAAGACGCCATGAACGAAGCCCTGCGTGACTGGGTGACCAACGTCGACAGCACCTTCTACCTGATCGGCACCGTGGCGGGCCCGCATCCTTACCCGGCCATGGTGCGCGACTTCCAAGCTGTGATCGGCAAGGAAACCCGCGACCAACTGCAAGCCCAGGAAGGGCGCCTGCCCGACAGCCTGGTGGCGTGCATCGGCGGTGGTTCCAACGCCATGGGCCTGTTCCACCCGTTCCTGGACGACAAGAGCGTCGAGATCATCGGCGTCGAAGCCGCCGGCTACGGCATCGAGACCGGCAAGCACGCGGCGAGCCTGAACGGCGGCGTCCCGGGTGTACTGCACGGCAACCGCACGTTCCTGCTGCAGGATGACGACGGCCAGATCATCGACGCTCATTCGATTTCCGCAGGCCTCGACTACCCGGGGATCGGCCCCGAACACGCCTGGTTGCACGACATTGGTCGCGTCCAGTACACCTCGGTCACCGACGCCGAAGCCCTGGAAGCCTTCCATAAATGCTGTCGCCTGGAGGGGATCATTCCTGCATTGGAAAGT
Organism: Pseudomonas fluorescens Q2-87; assembly: GCF_000281895.1. Lineage (NCBI taxonomy): Bacteria > Pseudomonadati > Pseudomonadota > Gammaproteobacteria > Pseudomonadales > Pseudomonadaceae > Pseudomonas > Pseudomonas fluorescens. Next base: position 131,694 of record NZ_CM001558.1, read on the forward strand.
GCCCATGCCCTGGCGGAAGTATTCAAGCGTGCTCCCAACCTGCCCAAAGACCACCTGATGGTGGTCAACCTGTCCGGCCGTGGCGACAAAGACATGCAAACCGTGATGCACCACATGGAACAGTCCCAGCAGGAGAAACACTGATGAGCCGCCTGCAAACCCGTTTTGCCGAACTCAAGGAACAGAACCGCGCCGCCTTGGTGACCTTCGTCACGGCCGGTGATCCGAACTACGACACCTCGCTGGCGATTCTCAAAGGCCTCCCGGCGGCCGGTGCCGACGTGATCGAATTGGGCATGCCGTTCACCGACCCGATGGCCGACGGCCCGGCGATCCAGTTGGCCAACATCCGTGCCCTGGGAAGCCAGCAGAACCTGGCGAAAACCCTGCAGATGGTTCGCGAGTTCCGCAAAGACAACACCCAGACGCCGCTGGTGCTGATGGGGTACTTCAACCCGATCCACCGCTATGGCGTGCAGCGTTTCATTGGCGAGGCGCTGGACTCCGGCGTTGATGGCCTGATCGTCGTGGACATGCCGCCTGAGCACAACAGCGAGCTGTGCGAACCGGCCCAGGCTGCTGGCCTTGATTTCATCCGCCTGACCACGCCCACGACTGATGACGTGCGGCTGCCCACCGTGCTCAATGGCAGTTCCGGCTTTGTGTATTACGTGTCGGTGGCCGGGGTCACCGGTGCCGGCGCCGCGCCGCTGGAGCACGTTGAAGAGGCTGTGGCGCGCTTGCGTCGCCACACCGATCTGCCGATCAGCATCGGCTTCGGCATCCGCACGCCGGAGCAGGCTGCTGCGATTGCCCGGTTGGCCGACGGCGTGGTGGTCGGCTCGGCGCTGATCGACCACATCGCCAGCGCCGATACCCCGGAACAGGCCATTGATGGGGTGTTGAGCTTGTGCGCCGCCCTCGCCGATGGGGTGCGCAAGGCGCGGGTCAGCTGATTCGCGGTTTCAATCGGACAATGAAAAGGGCTTCAGGACCAGGTTCTGAAGCCCTTTTTCTTTGGCCGCGATCCAATGAGTGTCCACAGATAATGTAACGCTGCCTCTACGCTTGATGATTGACCGCCAGGTCGGGGAATATTACTTAATGCCGCCCGATATCTAGCGGCCTAAATATATTCGCGGATCTATATTGTTACGGTGTCCAAGAAATTAGCTGGTTAAAATAGTGCTGGTGCTTGGAAAGCATTGTTGGATATATGAGGCGTTTTCAAGTGCATTTTTAGTTTGGCATCTAATCGATGTGTTTAAGTATATGTAACTTGCATTTAAGAAATAATTTATGAGTTGACTGGGCTTGGAAAAAATGAGAGTATCCGCCAAAAATAGGAGGACGATTTATGGCGCTACATAAAGCTATGGATATAGCGAATTGGTTTATAGCGAAGTGTGCAGAGTCGGGGGATCTCGTCACTCATTTGAAAGTTCAAAAGCTTCTTTACTATGCGGAAGCATGGACTCAAACGCTGACGGGTAAGGAGCTGTTTTCCGAGCAAATACAAGCTTGGGCTCATGGGCCGGTAGTTCCTGAAGTATTTCATGCACTTAAACAATATGGTTGGAATCCACTCCCGGCCCCAGAAGATCAAAAAATACCAGTCGTTTCCTCTGAGATTGAAGATATCTTGATTCAGGTGTTTGAGGCCTACTCCGATCTTCCTGCCAAAACACTTGAGGATATGACTCATAACGACGCGCCGTGGATTAAAGCCAGAGGTAACTTAAGCGCTGAGGAACGTTGCGAAACCGTTATGCCCAAAACCGAAATCCTTGATTTTTTCAGAACAAAGTATGCGGCAGAAATATAATGGCCAAGGTTCCGAAGAATAAAGTAAATGAGGAAGCAAGAGCGATCGAAAGGGGAGCAGCGGCTACGACAGAGCTGGAGAAAAAAATCTTTGACCTCCCCGCATTCAAGAAAGATGGAGCACGTGAAGGTTCGCTAAATAAAAAACCCTATGTGGTATTAAAGTATTTCCAGAAGGATTGGGAGTGCTTTTCTGCGTGGACAAAAGAGGAGCTTGGCCAGTTTTCAAATTTTTTGACGACCCTAGGTAATCACACGTGGGACAGCGTGTATAAAACTGGAGGTAAAGGCGAAAACAAAGCGGGTTTAGGTTATACCCCGTATAAGGTTGAAGAAATGAATGCTGGCGGCTCCCATGTGAGAAAAGTCCTAGCCAATCTTTCCCCTGAAATTAATTTAATTGAGTTGCGTGTCAGCCAAAAAATGCGTGTGCATGGTTTTCAATCACATTCCGCATTTTTCATGATTTTGCTGGACAGAGAACATAAAGTATTTCCTCAGTAGTTTCGCTAGAAATATTATTTTTCGGCGTATAAGTAAAGATTTTGGGCGGCAAGTTGCTGTTGGCCGGGTTACCGAGGAGTGGCTTAGCGCGTCAGACATCAAGGCGACTATCACGCCGGAGCGTCAAACACCAGCGAGCCCTTGATCGTCGCCCAATGCGCAGCCTCGGCCTCGCCGAGTTTTTCCGCTTTCACGTAGCTCAGGGCAAGCATCTTGCGAGTGCCGGGCAGGACCAGGGCCAGCTGGAATTGGAAGACCTTTTCGTTGCCCTTGTTGAACTGGCTGCGCAGCTCGATGGCTTCGACTTCCTGGTTGGCCCCCACGCGCACGGTGGCGCCGGGTTGGCAACGCAATTGCTGGACCTGCTTTTCCAGGCGCTTGAGCTGGTCGTCGAGGTTGCTTTGCAACGTCTCGCCTTCAGCCAGCAAGCTGCGGCTGACGATAAGTGAAGTGCCCAGTTCGGGGAACTTGAGGATGTTGATCGTCGCGTCCAGCAATTCGCTTTCCGGCAGTTGGAACTGAAACTCATTGAGGCGGTAAGTCATGGCGCATAAATCTCGAGGTTAGCCCTTGGGCGACGGGAACGCGGCTTTGATGTTGGCATCGATGCTGCCCTTGACGCCTTGGCCGTCTGGCGTGGCGCCGGGGCCGCCGCCGTTGTTCAAGTGCAGCACGCCGCCGGTGTTGAACTCGGCATCGCCGCTGGCGTAGAAGCTGATTTGCACGCCGCTCAGGTTGATCTGGCCGCTGGCGTTGAGCTCCAGGATGCTTTCGCCGCACACCAGGCGCAGGTTCTCGCCCACTTCAATGACGTAGCTCTGGCTGATGCTGTCGGTCTTGCGCTGGCCCACCGAGAGAATATCTTCCTGCTTGACGATACGCAGGCGGTTGTTGCCGATGGTCACCGTCTCGTTGTGGCCGATGCTCTTGTTGCGGTCGTGGCCCACCGAATGGCTTTCATCCACCTCGACCACGATGTCCTGGTTGCGCTCGGCATGGATGTACAGCTGCTCAGCGCCTTTCTTGTCTTCCATGCGGATTTCGTTGAAGTTCGCCGGCGTACCGCCCTTGCTCGAACGGCTTTTCATGCCGCTTTGAGTCGCGTTGGCGGGCAGGTCATAGGGCACGGTCTGTTCGGCGTTGTAGACGCGGCCAGTGATGATCGGCCGGTCCGGGTCGCCTTCAAGGAAGCTGACGATGACTTCCTGGCCGATACGCGGAATCTGCATCGAACCCCAGTTTTTCCCGGCCCAGGATTGCGACACACGAATCCAGCATGAGCTGTTCTCATTGGACTGGTCATGGCGGTCCCAATAGAAATGCACCTTCACCCGGCCGAATTGATCGGTCCAGATTTCCTCGCCCTTCGGTCCGACCACCAAGGCAGTTTGCGGCCCTTTGACGATGGGGCGATGGGTGATGGGCATTGGTCGGTAGCTTTGCTGGGCGGCGATGCAGGTCAGGCTGCTTTCGAACTGTGCCGAAGGCGCGCCGCCGCTGGTTTCGCCGCTTTCCTGGGAAATGTAATAGCGGGCGCCGACGATCAGGTATTCACGGTTCTGGTCCTGACGGCTGAAGCCGGTGAGGCTGAACAGATGCCCCGAACCCAGGCCGCGGGCGTTGCCGGCCAGCTCGACCTGTTCGTGCTGGGTCTGCAAGGCTTCGATGCGGGTGCGGGCGTAGTGTTCGCCATCCTGGCTCTGCACGTAGGTGCCGGGATAGTCGTACAGCGGGTAGTCGCCAGCAGTGTGTGGACGAGGCATCGCCGCGCGGACATCGATACGTGCGCTGGGTCGCTGGAAATCGTAGTCGTTGAGCTCCAAGGACCCTGGCTGGACTTCCTGGGCCAGGTGCCAATCGTGGATGTGGTCACGCTCGCGCTGCTGCTCGTTCTTCGGGTAGTAGGGCACCGAGCCGTAGCCGGGCGCCGTGGTGTGCGCGCCGTAAGCATCGGCCAGCACCAGCACATGACGACCTTGCTCATGGCGGAAGAAGTAATAAATGCCTTCCTGCTCCATCAACCGACTGACGAAATCAAAGCTCGTCTCGCGGTACTGCACGCAGTATTCCCACTCGCGATAAGGGTGGCTCAGGGCGTCTTCGAAATCGGAGAAACCCAGGTCGCGGAACACTTGCTTGATGATCTGTGGGATGGTCAGGTTCTGGAAAATCCGGCAGTCGGAGGTGCGGGTCAGCAACCAGAACCAGGGGCGCAACGTCGCCTGGTAACTGGCGAACTGGCCCTGGTCAACGTTCTGGCTGCAGCGGGCGACGATGCCATGGAAGTAACGCTCGCCACCGCCGTCCAGTTGCAGGCTCACGCACATGGGCTTGCCAAGCAATTGGTTGAGATCGATGGCGTTGTCCAGCGAATGCAACTGCAACTCATAGTTGAACAGCCGCCCCAGCTCTTCACCGCCGCCCATGTCCTTGAGCAACAGCACCTCGGGTCCCAGCGGGCTGGTGATCTTGGCCAGGCGTGAGGCTTGATTGAATAACATCGGTTGTCCTTAATGGCTGCCGCAGTCCATTCGACGCTGCGCAAGATTGCAGTCTTTCGACTTGGAAGATCAAGAGACCGCACCCCTCCAATACTCATGCACAAGCGTGCGATGGCCAGAGTGGTGACGCGGATCGCATAATGTAGTTTGTTACTGGAAGGAGAGGAATCAGGTTCTTGATTGTTCCCAGGCATTACTTGAATATTCGTTCCTTCGCGCGCCACCCCCCGTCTATGGAAAGCGATTACCGTGACCTCCTACCGCATTCAAGAAGCCGATCTCGAAATCCCCGATACCTGGCAGGACCAGAGCATCAATATTTTCAAGCTGCCGGCAGTCGGTCCCGCTAAAGAAGCGAGTTTCGTTATCAGTCGCGATGCCAGCCAGGGCGACGCTCCCTTTGCCGAATACGTAGACCGCCAGCTCAAAAGCGCGGAGCAGCAATTGCCGGGCTTCAAACTGGTTCAACGCTGGGACACCGTGCTGCAAGGGCATACCGCCACGTTGCTCGATTACACCTGGCAACGCGAGGGGCGCGATTTGATGCTGCGCCAAGTGTTCATCGAGCGTAAGCCCTCTGTAGTGATCACCACGTTGACCACCACCCCGACCGACTTCGCTTATCACGAGCAGGCCTGGAAGGTAGCGATGCATTCATTCAAGCCCCTGCCTCCGATCGCCTGAGCATCGATCCGTCCCACTGAGCAGCCCTATAGATCAGTCAGGTAGATGCAACGCAATGGATGCACAGGCAGCAGCACGTCTGGGTGACGAAATAGCCCACGGGTTCGGGTTGGCCGCGATGGTCGCCGGTGCCGTGGCCGGCGCTTTGATCGGTGCCGCAGTCGTCGCCGCGACTGTGGCCACGGGCGGTGTGGCGCTGGCGATCATGGCGGGCTCGATTGCTGCCGGCGGCTTGTCGATGTTCCAGATCGTCAAGGGCCTCTCCACCATCTTCAACCTGCCCGAGCCCACCACGGGGGCGTTGATAATGGGCAGCTTCAACGTCTATATCAACAGCCGCAATGCCATGCGAGCGGGCGAAGATACGTCATCTTCCTGCACCGGCCTGCCAATGAATCATCCGATCTGGCCCTTTCCGGTGCTGATCGCCGAAGGCAGCGCCACGGTATTCATCAACGGCAAACCGGCGGCGCGCCTGCACAGCAAAATGGTCTGCGGTGCTCATATCAAGACCGGCAGCCCCAATACGTTTATTGGTGGGCCGACGGTGTCGGTGGCGTTTGTCCTGGATCTTGAAGGGTGGATGCATACCGGGTTGGAAGCGTTGGGGTTGTTGGCGGCTGGCGGGGCTTTAATGCTTGCGGCCTTCGCCGGCGCCGCTGCTTTCTTCGGCGCCCTGGCCGTCGGTGGTGCGCTGTATGTCGGCATGGAGCTACTGGGAGACCTGGGTGATCGTCTCGGCCCAGGGTATCGCGACTTATTCCAAGGCGTCGCTGGGATGGCCCTGCTCGGTGCCGGGCCGAAGCTGGCGCGCAAACCCATGAGCGCAGCCGAGCGGACGCTCTTGGCTCGTCAGCGTCAAGAGCAGATGCTCAAGGACAATATAGGGTTCAACGTTAGCCCGACGGCGTGGGACACCTATCCTACGATTGGTCGGGCCGGCACTTTCGTTTCTGATAAAAAAGGTATCACCGATGTCATTGGAAATTTCTCGGGTCGTTCCAAAATAACCATCAGTGGTAAAAAGGCTGCTGAAATGGAGCGAGCTTTTGGCTTGGAAAAAGATGCTTTGAAAGGCGGCTTCAAGATCAGGCAGGTCGATGATGTTGTGGGACGCATGCCAAGAAGCCCGATGGAAGGAAACCAGTACTTCCTAGGCCCAGGCAAACACCTGCCGGGCGGGGCACCGGAAATGGTAGTCGAGTCGATTCCTACAAAAGATGCGGCCGGCATCAAAACTTTAACCGAGGTATTTGTTAGTGACTAATGACGTGCTCAAGGCATACGTGGAGAAAGCGGACGGTGACTTGATTCGAGTTCGAGTCGTTGATAGCGCGCTGGACTCGCCGCTGCGGTCCACGGGGTTTTCGAACGCTACCGAGAAAGATGTCTACGTTCTGCAGGTCGCGGGCAACAAGCAGAAGGCTGACGTATTCGATGGGCTACGTTCACTGGGCGTAGCCTTTTCGGCGGGCAAGGAATGGTGTCCCTCCGAAGTGTTCGAATATCTTCGTGACGAGCAATTGTTGAGCGGTAAATATCTGCGGGTCTCGTGGACTCAGCCTGGCCAATACCTGCTTACGAACGAGTGAAGTTTCAGGATGCTTTGGTCCACCAGGAGCACAGATTCTGCCTGGGGATCGAACAGGTCTCGGGTCGATTTTATGTCTCCATACCGGTCAGCAATAGCATGGTCGATTACGAGGAATACTATGAAATCGATCGGAAAACCTTTGACCTGTTCAGGTGTGACCCGGATGCGGCGCTGCCGTTTGTGGCGCGTTGCAGAAAGCGCGAACTGGACGAGCTGCTGATAGTCCGGCCAGGAGCGAATCGCGGCACAGCCATCTGACAGTCGAAGGGCAAGGAGGTGACGCCGTGTTCAAAGGACCGGATGTATCGGCAGTTTTATGAGAACCACCTTGGACAACGTATTGCTGCTGGCCCTGGCCAATGACGAGTTGGATAAATTCCTGGTCGGCGAGCCGTTCTACTTCCAAGAAGCCCAGAACGATAACGAAGAACCGCAGAACATTGTCGCAGCGTTTGATTTGCTGGTGCTGCGTTACTGGCAACAGACGCGTGACCCGCAGTTTTCCGCGCGCTTCGTCGCGGCTTTGCTCAAGATTCTTGCGACCTACCCTGATCGTAACCGGGCGATTTATGTGGCAGCGGTGTGGGTCTGGTACTACCGGTTTTGCCTGAGCAAAAAGCAGGCACAACCCGAGGGGCTCTATGCCGACCTGTTCGGGGTCGATATGGGGGGCGTGGCGCTGGCCCTTCAGCGGCAGCTTGAAATCAATAAGGCCGAGCTGGTCCAGGATACGCGTTGGGCGGGTGGTAGCTGGAACAGCCAGAACGGTCTATGGGGGCCGCTGATGCGGACCGCCCTTGTGGTCCGGGATAAGCTGGGCGGCCCTGACTTCGTGCCGCCCAACCTCTGACCACAATCAGCCCTTGGCTTTTGCCGGAAACAACGCCTTCACCGCCGCATCAATCACGCCCTTGATACCTTTGCCCTTCGGGTCCACCGCGCTTGCGCCGCCGGAGTTGAGGTCCAAACGGCCGCCGGTATCGATGTTGCCGTTGCCGCTGGCGTAGATATTGAACGCGGTGCCCGAGATGTTGATCTCGCCACTGGCGTTGAATTCCAGCACGCTTTGGCCACACACCAGTCGGATCTGCGAACCCGCCTCCACGAGGTATTGGGTGCTGATGCTGTCGCTCTTGGTCCCACCGACGACCAATGCGTCGTTGCGCTGTACGGCGCGCAGGCGATCCTGGCCAATGCGTACCGTCTCGTTGTGGCCGATGCTCTTGTTGCGATCGTGGCCCACCGAATGGCTTTCATCCACCTCGACCACGATGTCCTGGTTACGCTCGGCATGGATGTACAGCTGCTCGGCGCCTTTCTTGTCTTCCATACGGATTTCGTTGAAATTCGCTGGGGTGCCGCCCTTGCTTGAGCGGCTTTTGGTGCCGCTCTGGGTGGCATTGGCGGGCAAAGCATACGGTACGGTTTGCTCGGCGTTGTAGACGCGACCGGTGACGATGGGTCTATCGGGATCACCTTCGAGGAAGCTGACGATGACTTCCTGGCCGATACGCGGAATCTGCATCGAACCCCAGTTTTTCCCGGCCCAGGATTGCGACACACGAATCCAGCATGAGCTGTTCTCATTGGACTGGTCATGGCGGTCCCAATAGAAATGCACCTTCACCCGGCCGAATTGATCGGTCCAGATTTCCTCGCCCTTCGGTCCGACCACCAAGGCAGTTTGCGGCCCTTTGACGATGGGGCGATGGGTGATGGGCATTGGTCGGTAGCTTTGCTGGGCGGCGATGCAGGTCAGGCTGCTTTCGAACTGTGCCGAAGGCGCGCCGCCGCTGGTTTCGCCGCTTTCCTGGGAAATGTAATAGCGGGCGCCGACGATCAGGTATTCACGGTTCTGGTCCTGGCGGGTGAAGCCGGTGAGGCTGAACAGATGCCCCGAACCCAGGCCGCGGGCGTTGCCGGCCAGCTCGACCTGTTCGTGCTGGGTCTGCAAGGCTTCGATGCGGGTGCGGGCGTAGTGTTCGCCATCCTGGCTCTGCACGTAGGTGCCGGGATAGTCGTACAGCGGGTAGTCGCCAGCAGTGTGTGGACGAGGCATCGCCGCGCGGACATCGATACGTGCACTGGGTCGCTGGAAATCGTAGTCGTTGAGCTCCAGGGAGCCGGGCTGGACTTCCTGGGCCAGGTGCCAATCGTGGATGTGGTCACGCTCGCGCTGCTGCTCGTTCTTCGGGTAGTAGGGCACCGAGCCGTAGCCGGGCGCCGTGGTGTGTGCGCCGTAAGCATCGGCCAGCACCAGCACATGACGACCTTGCTCATGGCGGAAGAAGTAATAAATGCCTTCCTGCTCCATCAACCGACTGACGAAATCAAAGCTCGTCTCGCGGTACTGCACGCAGTATTCCCACTCGCGATAAGGGTGGCTCAGGGCGTCTTCGAAGTCGGAGAAACCCAGGTCGCGGAACACCTGCTTGATGATCTGCGGAATGGTCAGGTTCTGGAAAATCCGGCAGTCGGAGGTGCGGGTCATTAACCAGAACCAGGGGCGCAACGTCGCCTGGTAACTGGCGAACTGGCCTTGGTCGACGTTCTGGCTGAAGCGCGCGACGATGCCGTGGAAATAGCGCTCGCCACCGCCGTCCAGTTGCAGGCTCACGCACATGGGTTTGCCAAGCAATTGGTTGAGATCGATGGCGTTGTCCAGCGAGTGCAACTGCAACTCATAGTTGAACAGCCGCCCCAGCTCTTCACCGCCGCCCATGTCCTTGAGCAACAGCACCTCGGGCCCCAGGGGGCTGGTGATCTTGGCGAGGCGTGTGGCTTGGTTGAATAACATCGTCTATCTCATCGTTGTAATGGCTGCGCCGCTGATCGCCTGACGACACCGGAACAACTGTGGGAGCGGGCTTGCTCGCGAAGGCGGTGTGTCAGGCGACATCAATGGCACTGACAGATTGCATTCGCGAGCAAGCCCGCTCCCACAGGGTTATGCGGTGTTCCTTCGGTGTCAGGCCGCGTCGCTGAAGTCGTACTGCAATTCGTTATCCACAGCGCTGATCCGCACGCCGGCCAGGGCCTTGCCTTCGAGCATGCGGGTCAGGAACTCGCGGCTCATGTCCGGCAGCAGGCTGTTGGTCAGGATGGTGTCGATCATGCGGCCGCCGCTTTCAGTCTCGGTGCAGCGCGAGACGATCAGGTCGATCACCGCGTCGTCGTAGTCGAAGGCGACCTTGTGGGTGCTCTCCACGCGCTTCTTGATGCGGTTGAGTTGCAGGCGGGTGATGGCCTTGAGCATCTCGTCGCTGAGCGGGTAGTACGGGATCGTCACCAGGCGGCCGAGCAGGGCCGGCGGGAAAATCTCCAGTAGCGGCTGGCGCAAGGCCTTGGCGATTTCCTCGGGCTCGGGCACGTTCTGCGGGTCTTTGCAGACTTGGGCAATCAGCTCGGTGCCGGCGTTGGTGGTCAGCAGGATCAAGGTGTTCTTGAAGTCGATCACCCGGCCTTCGCCGTCCTCCATCACGCCTTTGTCGAACACCTGGAAGAAGATTTCATGCACGTCCGGGTGGGCTTTTTCCACCTCGTCCAGCAGCACCACGCTGTACGGTTTGCGCCGCACGGCTTCGGTCAACACGCCGCCTTCGCCATAGCCGATGTAACCCGGTGGCGCACCCTTGAGGGTGGACACGGTGTGGGCTTCCTGGAACTCGCTCATGTTGATGGTGATGACGTTCTGCTCGCCGCCGTACATGGCTTCGGCCAGGGCCAGGGCGGTTTCGGTCTTGCCCACGCCGGAGGTGCCGGCGAGCATGAACACACCAATCGGCTTGCTCGGGTTGTCGAGGCCGGCGCGGGAGGTCTGGATGCGCTTGGCGATCATCTGCAGGGCATGGTCCTGGCCGATGATGCGTTTCTTCAGGTGCTGGTCGAGGTTGAGCACGGTTTCCAGCTCGTTGCGGGCCATGCGACCCACCGGGATACCGGTCCAGTCGGCGACCACCGAGGCCACGGCCTGGTAATCCACCGTCGGCAAGATCAGCGGGGTTTCGCCTTGCAGGGTGGTCAGGCGCTGTTGCAAGTCCACCAATTTCTCGCGCAGGTCATGACTGGTTTCGCTGCCGTCTTCGCTGTCCACCACGCCGACGCGCTCGCGCAGGGTGGCGCGGGTTTCAAGCAATTCGTCCACCAGGGTTTTTTCTTCGGCCCAGCGGCTTTCCAGCTCGGCCAGGCGCTCGCGCTCGGCGCTCAGCAGGCCTTCGGTCTGGGTCTGGCGCGTGCCGATGGCGACGCCAATCGCGTGTTCGCGGGCGATGATTTGCAGCTCGGTTTCCAGTGCTTCGATGCGTCGGCGGCTGTCGTCCACTTCGGCCGGCACGGCGTGCAGGCTGATGGCGACGCGGGCACAGGCGGTGTCCAGCAGGCTCACGGATTTGTCCGGCAGCTGGCGCGCGGGGATGTAGCGATGGGACAACTTGACCGAGGCTTCCAGGGCTTCGTCGAGGATCTGCACCTGGTGGTGTTTTTCCATGGTCGAGGCCACGCCGCGCATCATCAGCAAAGCCTTGTCTTCCGACGGCTCGGCCACTTGTACCACCTGGAAGCGACGGGTCAGGGCCGGGTCTTTCTCGATGTGCTTCTTGTACTCGGCCCAAGTCGTGGCGGCCACGGTGCGCAAGGTACCGCGGGCCAGGGCTGGCTTGAGCAGGTTGGCGGCGTCGCCCGTACCGGCTGCGCCACCGGCCCCCACCAGGGTGTGGGCTTCGTCAATGAACAGGATGATCGGTTTCGGCGAGGCCTGGACGTCCTCGATGACCTGGCGCAGGCGCTGTTCGAATTCGCCTTTCATGCTCGCGCCGGCCTGCAACAGGCCAACGTCTAGGCTGCGCAATTCGACGTCCTTGAGGGCCGGTGGCACGTCGCCGGCGACGATGCGCAGGGCAAAGCCTTCGACCACCGCCGTCTTGCCCACGCCGGCTTCACCGGTGAGGATCGGGTTGTTCTGCCGACGGCGCATGAGGATGTCCACCAATTGGCGGATCTCTTCGTCGCGCCCGACGATCGGGTCGAGCTTGCCGCTGCGGGCTTGTTCGGTGAGGTCGACGGTAAAGCGCTTGAGGGCTTCCTGTTTGCCCATGGCGCTGGGGGCCATGGCGCCGCTGGCTTCGCCCGGCACGGCGCCGGCATTGAAACCGTCGCTGGCGGTCAGGGCGTTCTCCGGGGAATCGCCGACGTATTCGTCAAAACGCTCGCTCAAGGCTTCTGCCTTGACCTTGTCGAACTCCGACGACAGCCCCAGCAGCGCGTGGCGCAGGCTTGGCGTCTTGAGAATGCCCAGCACCAGATAACCGGTGCGCACCTGGCTTTCGCCGAACATCAGGCTGCCGTAGACCCAGCCGCGTTCAACCGCTTCTTCCACGTGGGACGACAAGTCGGTGATCGAGGTCGACCCCCGTGGCAAACGGTCCAGGGCTTCGGTCAGGTCGCGGGCCAGGCGTGCCGGCTCGATGTTGAATTGGCGGATGATGCGGTGCAGGTCCGAGTCCTGCAGTTGCAACAGCTGATGAAACCAGTGGGCCAGTTCCACATAAGGGTTACCGCGCAACTTGCAGAACACGGTGGCGGCTTCGATGGCTTTGTAGGCCACGCTGTTGAGTTTGCCGAACAACGCGGCGCGACTGATTTCACCCATGCTCATGGCTCCTTGAGGTCTGTGAGGTGTTGGCCTGTTCGGCATAATGCCGGGCCAGTATTAGATCGTTGGCATCTGTTTCGGGACGTCCCAGCCAGGTGTTGAAACCCAGGCGGAAACGACCATTGAGTTGTAGCGCCGGGACCTCGGGCTGCTCCAGGACCAGGTTCAGGTCCCAGTCCAGTTCGTGGCCAAGATATTCGGCGACCCAGGCCACCAGCTCGTTGAACGGTTGGCTGCCGGGCAGCATGTCCATGTAGTCGACGAGCTTGAGCGGCCCCAGGCGAATGCGGAATTTATGCTGGCGATCCCACACATAGCGGCCCAGGCAGAAGTCCATGCCCAGCTGATGAGCACTGACACCGACGCGGCTGCGTTCCGGCAGTTCCAGCCATTGGCCGACGTATTCTTCGATCTCCACCGGCAGCCCGAAATATTCACCGAGAATGGCTTTCAAGCCGTCCGGGTAGCGGGTTTGGGCCGACAGGTGACCGCTGTAGTGCAGCTTCGCCGTGTCGGGAATCAGCCCCTGCTTGAGCAGGCTCGGCATGCCCCGACCGCTGAGGGCGGCCAGGCGCGCCGACCAGTAGTCATCGTCCGGGCGGTCATGGCTGATCGTCGGCCGCGCTTCGGCCCAGGCCCGGTAGAACAGGCTGAGCAGGCGGTGGTGGAACACATCGAGAAAGCGTTTGCTGGTGCTGTCGGCGTTGTTGCGCTGGCGTTCGCGCACGTATTCGGTGATGTGCAGCGGCATCGGGCCGTTGGGGCCGCCGAGGCCGAAGAAGAACTGCTCCAGGCGCGCCGGTGTGCCGTCGCCCCCCGGCTGCACCGAGGCCAGGGTCGACGGGGCGAATGTGCACTCGGCCTGTTGCCCAAGACGCAGCGGGTCATCGGCCAGGCGCAAGGAATGGCCCAGGCGCGGCAGGGCGGGAAATTCGCACTCGATGCGCCGCAACGCCTGGAAAAAATCGTATTCCCAGGGTTCCTGGTGCATCGCGTCCAGGGTACTCACAGGGTCGGACGACGTCCGGGCTTGGCTTTCCATCGCATGATCTCGCCGCGTTCGGTGGTACGGATCACCGTCTCGGTAAAACTGTTGATCGACACGTAGCGTGCCAGGAAGCGTTCGAACACCGCGCCGAGCAGGAACACCCCGGTGCCGCGAAACGCGTTTTCATCGAATTCCAGGGTGATTTCCAGGCCACGCCCGAACACGATCGGGCCGGGCATCGGCAAGCGTCGGGTGCAGGCCTTGCTGCTGACTTCCCGCAGGCCTTCGATCTGCAATTGCAGCGCCGCATCGTTGCTGTCGCCGTACAGGCGCAGCAGTTCCCGCAGGGCGGCGGCGCCCTGGCCTTGTTCGCTCAACGACAGATAGTTCAGCGACAACTGGCTGATCAGCCGCCAGGCCTTGGCATCGTGGGCGTGGCTGGCACGCGGGCGACTCGGCCCGGCCACGCAGCGCACCGCGCCGACCGGGGCACTGTCGGCCAAAGTGAAATCGGTCTTGCCGTTGCCCACGCTCATGAACAGCGGCAGGTCGCGGTTGGTGCACAGCGCCGTCACGCCGAGTTGGCGCAAGTCATGGCGATAGGGCGCCTGCTGGCTGTCGACCAGGCTGACGAAGGTTTCGCTGCCGATGTAGGTCGAGCGCGGGCCGTTGCGGCGCTGGTCGCTGGACAGCACGCGTGGCTCGCGGCGTACGGTGTAATAGGCCTGGTCGCGGCCATAGCGGGAGGGATCGCGCACGGCATAGAACGGCAGGAACGGTTGCTCCGGCCCCGTGCCGTGGCCGGTGAGGCCGCTGAGCGAATGCACTTCGAAATCCATCGGCCGGGTACGGTCGGCGATCACGTGGTGTTCGTTGACCCGTTCCGACAGGTGAATGCGATCGAGGCGCTTGGGAAACAGGTTGATGGCCGGGGTGCAGAACGGCAGGAATTGCGAAGCACCGACGCTGCCTTCGAGGCTGGGCTCGTGGCGGTCGAACAGTACGATCAGTTCCAGCTCCTGGCCGTCGCAACGCTTGACCGCGCGGCTCAGCTGGGTGAAGTCGACGAACAGGAAGCGGTGGGGCAGGGCGAAGTATTCCTGCAACAGGCGATAGCCCTGGAAGGCCCGTGGCACCACCGGCAGCGCGGCGTCGGCATCATCGAAACCGCGCGAGCGCAACGCATCCTGCGGCAACCGTTCCACCCAACCGCCGCCGGGCTTGCGGGCAAACACTGCGCAGGTATTGCCCAGCAATTGTTCGTAGAGGCGGAAGGGTTGCTCGTCGGCGCCGCTCAAGTACAGCGGCAGATTGTCCAGGGCCAGGCTGTTGAACGGCAGCTCGGCGCCGGTGCGCAGTGTGATGCGCAGCCCGGCCTTGGCTTTCGGTTCGCTGGCGGCCAGGCGCCCGAGCACGGCGGACGGGTTGCCGAAGTACTCGGCCTGGCTGACCTGCAACGGCCACAACGTCACCGCATGCGCGGTGCGGTACTCGCAGCAGGTCTGGGTTTCTCGGCCCAGCGCGGCGCGCAGGACGGTGTCGCGGGGCAGCGGGAAGCCACTGCTCAGCGAGCCTTCATCGGGATCGGCCTGCATTTGCACCACGGTCATCGACGGCGTCGGTGCCAGGTAATGCGGGTAG
This sequence comes from Pseudomonas fluorescens Q2-87, assembly GCF_000281895.1. NCBI lineage: Bacteria > Pseudomonadati > Pseudomonadota > Gammaproteobacteria > Pseudomonadales > Pseudomonadaceae > Pseudomonas > Pseudomonas fluorescens. The sequence continues at coordinate 147,080 of NZ_CM001558.1, forward strand.
GCTATTTCCAGCAGGTTGTGGGTGAAGGTCGGGTATTCGGCGTCGAGCTTGAGCTGCACCCGCGCCGTCAAATAGGCAAAGCCTTCCAGTAATCGCTCGACGTAGGGGTCGGCGCAGTCCATGCCGGACAACGTCAGCCGACTGGCGATCTTCGGGTATTCCTTGGCGAACTCCGCCGCGCTTTCGCGCACATGGTGCAATTCCTGGTTGTACAGCTCCAGCAGGCGCGGGTTCATGGACGCCTCCGCTGGTCGGCGTTGACCACGCGCACGTGCCCGGACTCCAGGTCCAGGTCGGTTTGCAGCATCAGGCGCAGCGGCACGGGCTGGGCCCAGAGATCGCCTTCGATCTCGAAACTCAAGGCGTTGTGGTTCATTTCGGCCGTGGCCCTCGCTCGCACGCGCAGGGTGTGGCGCAGGATCCGCGGTTCGAACGTGGCGATGGCCTGGTGAATCAGCGTTTCGAGGGCTGAGACGTCGATGTTCGACGCACTGTTGCCGGCCAGCGCCGGCAGGCCGAAATTCACCACCGACGTACCGGCAGGGGTGTGCAGCGTGGCATCGGCGCCCAGCAACGACGTGGTGTTGAGCAGCCACGCCAAGTCGCGCAGCACCGAGGCTTTCAATTGGGTCAGGGATAGCACGCGTTTGTCGGCGCTTTCCTTGGGATTGGTTGGATCGTCGTCGGTCAACCGGTCCAGCAGGGACGGTTGCAGGCGATCGCGGGCAGCGATTTCGGTTACCACGTGAATGGCGCTACGTACATTTTCTGGTCCCAGTGGCTAGGCCCGCAGGCGGCGAACTGACTGACCTCCGCGACTTCCATTGTTCCCTCTATCTGGCGCACCGCCTGGAGTTTGGTCAGACAGTCGCGGCTGGGCGCGGGCATGTGTTCGCTGCGTTCAACGGCGAAGATCGGAACCTGGTTGAAGATCTCCACTCGCAATTGCTTGTCCGGACCCAAGCTGAACTGGCAAGGCCATTCCATATCGAGCGGCAGCCGGCTCTGGTCAGGTTTGACAAGCGTGCAGCGACCTTGATCGTTGGTCAGGCTCATCGGCTGCCCGACGAACATCGCCTGGGTCGGCGCCGCCGTGGCGGCTGTGTCTTGTCCGGCGCATGCACTCAGGCTGACGAGGCTTGCTGTCAGCGCTGAAAAGAACAAGGGACTGCGCATCACACAAGCTCCCAGAACCAAATGGCTTTTGAGCGCGAGAACAGGTCGCCGCTTTTGGTCAAACCGCGATTCCACAGGTCGATATGGTCGCCGGTAGGGCGGCCGGCAGTGTCGCTACTTTGCTGGTAGCAGTCTTTGAAAAAAATGATTCCAGTCTTGCCCAGCAGCGCCGTGCGGTCTGTCACGCTGTTGGTATAGATTTTCGGCGGACCGAGGCGGTTCTTCTTCCATAACCAATTTGCCAATGACTCCGCCCCGCGGGCATGCCCATGGGCGCACCGAGGATCCAGCGTATAAGTCGATGAATTGACCGGCAGGGTCTTTTCCCCGCACAAGGCGATGCTCATCCGGATGGCACACTGGTTGATGTAAGGACCATCGCAGGCCGGATTGGCGGACGGGTAGGGCGGGTAGCTGTTCCACAGATTGATAAACGAAGGCTTGGCCATGACTCAGATACCGCGCTGTAAAGAATTGGATTCGAGCAAGCACCAAACACCCCCGGCGCGTGGCACCGGGGGCGTGTTCGATTACACCTTGATGTTCTGACGGATGTTCCAGCCGAACTTGACCGGGCCGCCTTCCTTGGTGCCGTCGGCTTTCTGTGGCTGGTAGTCCACCAGCACCTTGGCGAAGTTCAGGGTGACGTTTTCGGTCAGGCGATCATCGCTGCCCGAGCCGCCGGTGCTCAGGGACGTGACCAGCACTTCTTCCAGGTTGATGATCATGTACTCGACCTGGCTTTCACCGCCGGCCTTGCGCACGGTCAGCTTGACCTTGTCGATGTGCTTGCCGCTGGCGCAGTGCATCATCAGGTTCGGCGAAGCCTTGTCGACGTATTTGGTCAACGACAGGTCCTGGACGTTGACCTTGCCCGCACCACCGCCGCTGCCCACGTGCATGTTGCCGGACTGGGACATGCCCCAGCTCCAGTTCAGGACGTCGATCTCGTCCTTGTGGGCCTTGTCCATGGACTCGCCCTTGATGTCGCCGATCTTGATGAAAATATCAACAGCCATGTTTTCTCCCTGTGTGGTTTCTAACCACATTGTTTGGTTGACGCTGACCTTGCGAAATCTATTTGAATGTCGGTCAGGACACAGAACCTGTGGGAGCGGGCTTGCTCGCGAATGCGTCGGGTCAGTCGACATCAATGTTGGCTGATCGACCGTATTCGCGAGCAAGCCCGCTCCCACACAGGAGCGAGCCCTGTCCAACAAAACCTCTGTTTATGCGCCCTTGGCCGACGGCAGTTTCGATACCAGGCGCAGCGATACGGTCAGCCCTTCGAGCTGATAGTGCGGGCGCAGGTAGAACTTGGAGTTGTAGTACCCCGGGTTGCCTTCGACTTCTTCGACGATCACTTCGGCCGCTGCCAATGGATGCTGGGCCTTGGTGGTCTCGGTGGAGTGCGCCGGATCACCGTCGACGTAGTTGAGGATCCAGTCCTGCAACCAGCGCTGCATCTCGTCCTTCTCTTTGAAGGAACCGATCTTGTCGCGCACGATGCACTTCAGGTAATGAGCGAAACGGCAGGTGGCGAACAGGTACGGCAGGCGCGCGGCCAGGTTGGCGTTGGCGGTGGCGTCCGGGTCGTCGTATTCGGCCGGCTTCTGCAGCGACTGGGCGCCGATGAAGGCAGCGAAGTCGGTGTTCTTCTTGTGCAGCAGCGGCATGAAACCGTTCTTGGCCAGTTCCGCTTCACGGCGATCCGAAATGGCGATTTCGGTCGGGCACTTCATGTCCACGCCACCATCATCGGTAGGGAACGTGTGGGCCGGCAGGTTTTCCACTTCGCCGCCCGACTCCACGCCACGGATGCGCGAGCACCAGCCGAAGTGTTTGAACGAACGGTTGATGTTCACCGCCATCGCGTAGGCGGCGTTGGCCCAGGTGTACTTGGAGCTGTCGGCGCCGTCGGTGTTTTCTTCGAAGGCGAAGGCTTCCACCGGGTCGGTCTTGGCGCCATACGGCAGGCGCGCCAGGAAGCGTGGCATGGTCAGGCCGATGTAGCGCGAATCTTCCGACTCACGCAGCGAACGCCAGCCGGCGTATTCCGGGGTGGTGAAGATCTTGGTCAGGTCGCGTGGGTTCGACAGTTCCTGCCACGAGCCCATGCCCATCACGGTCGGCGATGCCGCTGCGATGAACGGGGCGTGCATGGCCGCGCAGACTTTCGACAGTTCGCCCAGCAGTTCCACGTCCGGTGGCGACTGGTCGAAGTAGTAGTCGCCTACCAGGCAGCCGTAAGGTTCGCCGCCGAACTGGCCGTATTCTTCTTCGTACATCTTCTTGAAGAGCGGGCTCTGGTCCCACGCGGTGCCCTTGAATTTCTTCAGGGTCTTGTGCAGGTCCGGCTTGGAGATGTTGAGCACGCGGATCTTGAGCTGCTCATCGGTCTCGGTGTTGTTGACCAGGTAGTGCAGGCCACGCCAGGCGCTTTCCAACTGCTGGAAGTCCGGGTGATGGATCACCTGGTTGACCTGGGCGGTGAGCTTGGCGTCGATGGCGGCGATGATCGATTCGATCGACTTGATGGCGTCGTTGGACACCAGGTCAGTCTGCGCCAGTGCCTGCTCGGCCAAGGTGCGCACGGCGGTCTCGACGGCTTCGCGGGCACGCTCGGTCTTGGGCTTGAATTCTTGCAGCAGCAGGGACGCGAACTCACTGGTTTCTTCAGTGGCGCCCAGGTTCTGCGCGCCTTCGCGGGCTGTATTGTCAGTCATGATCATTGGTCCTGTGCTGGCTTCGGCGCGCTCGCCAGGGCCTGCAACAGCGCTGGGTCCTTGATCGCCTTCATGATGATTTCTTCGGCACCGGTCTTGCCGTCCATGTAGGTCAGCAGGTTGGCCAATTGGGTACGCGCTTCGAGCAACTTGTTCAGCGAGTCGACCTTGCGGGCCACGGCCGCTGGGCTGAAGTCGTCCATGCTTTCGAACGTCAGGTCCAGGCTCAGGTTGCCTTCGCCGGTCAGTTCGTTGGGGACATGGAACGCTACGCGCGGCTGCATGGCCTTGAGGCGCGAGTCGAAGTTATCGACGTCGATCTCGAGGAACTTGCGATCGGCCACCGGTGCCAGAGGCTCGGCGGGCTTGCCGGCGAGGTCGGCCATCACGCCCATGACGAAGGGCAGTTGGACCTTTTTCTCGGCGCCGTAGAGCTCGACGTCGTACTCGATCTGCACTCGAGGCGCGCGGTTGCGCGCGATGAATTTCTGAGAACTTTGCTTCGCCACGTTGCTGCTCCTGGTCGCTTGAGCGACGGTGTTGGCGTCATCGGGGGTGCCGGTGACGTGACTGCGTGATCCGCTCGCTTTTTATTCGCTGTCTGGGCCGCGCAGGTTTTCAAATTGACTCATGCCGTCTGGAATCAGGTTGCGCACGATGGTTGCAAAGTCGGCGTTGACCAGAGCCTTGGCCCGGTTCAGCAGCACCGGTAGCGGGCTGGAGGGCTCGTGACGGCTGTAGTAAGCGAGAATACGTTCCAGGCTGCGCTGCACGTCATCGCGATTGTTGATCTCTGCGCTGCCGCTCGGGCCGGTGTTGCGCGGCATGCTCTGCGCGGTGGCGTATTCAACCGGCGCGGTGGCGTCATCGCCGGTGGCATCGGGCAGCTCGCTGTCGCCGCTCTGCGGGGCGAACTGGCCAAGGATCTGCAAGGCCATCTTGAGTGGCTGCTTCAGCGGGCCGAGGTCCACGCCCTGGGCGGAACCGACCTGGTCGCTGACCTGCTGCTCGATGGCTTCGGCGGCGCTGCGAGCTTCCAAGAGGGCGGCGCGGGTGATTTCCAACTGCTCGGGATCGCTGTCGATCAAGGCGCCGGCGAGCTGTTCGGCCCCCAGGCTTTCATCGGCGAAACTTTGCAGGCCGCTGGCGTTGGCGGCGGCGCGCAGGCTGACGCTGCCGAAGGTTCGCGAACGGGCCAGGATGCTTTCGCGCAGCAGGCGAATGGTGACCTCGGACGTCAGGCCGGCGAGGGCATTGATGCGCACGGTGGGGTCGTTGTCGTCATCGGCGTCCAGGCGCGGATGCAGGTCGGCCCAGTATTGCTTGAGCAATTCGCTGATCAGTGTCAGCGAGCGGGCAAGGCCCGGAATGCCCTCAAGGGCCAGGGAACTCTGCAACAGGAAATGGGTGATGCGCAGGTCTTTGCTGCGTTGCAGCAAGTCCAGGCTCTGTTGCTGGATGCTGCGCCATTCAGGAGGTTCGGCCGGCAAGATCGAGTCGCCCATGCTGCGCTCGGGCTGGCCTCGGGAGTCACGTTCCAGGCGCAAGAAATCCGCGTCATATTCCAGGTCTTCACCGCACGGCGAAGTCGCGGAAACGGCGGCGAGCAGCAAAGGCACATCCACTTGGATCGATCTCCCTATCACCCGCTGAAATAAGTCGGGCAGTTCACACGTAAGTTCCGAATGAAACTTCACATGTTTCCTTGACGGTAATGGCGCTTCAGACTCGCAATGATCTTAAAGTGCCATCATGTATATTCAAGAAGTTGTGCATTTTTGGTGTAGTACTTATCGCTTGTCAAGGTAAGCTATTTCGCCATTGTATCCGCCATGTAACAGTTGTGATGGGCTTAACAGCCTGCCCGACCCGTAGGTCGAAGCAGCAACAGACGTGGGGTTTTTGTCACGCAAGCCGGTTATGATCAGCAATCATGCTGGCAAAAAGCCGTTCCAGGGCTGTCGGCAAGGTTGTGAGTGGGTGGTAGGGGCTTGAATCCCGCTGCACCCGCCCGCGCGCGAAGTATTCAGCAAGGAGGCAAGATGCCGCTGTGTTTGACTATCACTAGTTATCACAAGATTACCCCAGGCCAGTGTTCTGAAAAGTCCATGGATCAGGGGGTGATGGCAATTGGCCGCAATTCCGATAATGACTGGGTACTACCGGACCCTGAACGTCTGGTTTCCGGCAAACATTGCGTTATCCAATACAAGGACGGGCGCTATTACTTGACCGATAACAGCACTAACGGTGTGGAATTGGTCAAGGCCGGTATTCGCCTTCGCAAAGGCAACAGCGAACCGCTGCAAGATGGCGAAGTGATCCGCATCGGCGATTATGAAATCCAGGCGCGCGTCGATTTCAGCCTGCCGGTCACCGACAGCAACCCGTTCGCCGAATCGCCCAGCAGTTTCGAGGCGTTGATGGGGCGCCAGGGCGCAACCCCGGCTTCACCCGCGCCGATTCAAGTGGCCTCGCCGGCACATTTCCAAGGTGCTTCGGCCATGGATACCCTGCCGGACCTGTTCGATTTTCTGACCCCGACCAGCGTCCCGCCGGCCACCCAGCCTGATCATGTTCCAGCCGAGCAACACGATTTTCGCCCACCGACGCCGATTCCCCGTCCGAGCCCGCCGCCAGTGGCCGAGCCGGTGATACCGCCATCGGCCTCGGTGATTCCGGACGACTGGGACCCTTTCAGCGACCAGCCTGCGCCCGTGGCCGTTGCGCCTACGCCTATCACGCCGCCGCCGGTAGTCGCGCCGCCGCTGCCGGTAGTGCCGCCGGTGATTGAGCCAATACCGACGCCCGTTCCCCAAGTGCCGGTCGCTGAAGTCACTGCACCCACCGAACCGACGCCCTTGCGCGAAGCACCGGTCGCTCGCGTCGAACCTGCGGCCAGCCCGGTCGAGGCCTCGCAACCCGACCTGCTGCAAGCCTTCCTGCGCGGTGCCGGGCTGGACCAGTTGCGCTTGGACAAGGCCCAGGCCGAGGCGCAGATGGAAAGCATCGGTCGCAGTTATCGGTTGATGGTCGAGGGCCTGATCGATGTCTTGCGCGCCCGCAGCAGCCTCAAGGGTGAGTTCCGCATCCAGCAGACGATGATCCAGCCGGTGGAAAACAACCCGCTGAAATTCGCCCCCAATGTCGATGAAGCCCTGCTGTTGCTGTTGCGCCACGGCAACCAGGCGTTCATGGCGCCGGACGTGGCAGTGCGCGACAGTTTTGATGATTTGCGTGCCCATCAATTGGCCGTGATGGCCGGGGTGGAAGCCGCTATCAAGCATTTGCTGGCGCGCTTCGAACCGGCGCAGTTGGAAGAGCGCATGGGCAAGCCCGGTGGGCTGTCGAGCATTTTCAATGGCTCGCGGCAGGCCCAGTACTGGCAGCAGTTCACCGAGCTCTACAGCAATATTTCCCGCGAGGCCCAGGAAGATTTCCAGGACCTGTTCGGGCGTGAATTCAGCCGTGCCTACGAAGAGCACAGCACGCGACAGCGACGCCGCTGACCATCGCCGCACCCAGACATTTTTCATAAGCACACAACGGATAGCTCAAACGTCATTGAGGACGCAGGATGATTCCCAGGTTTTTACTCGCAGTCGCCGCCGCGCTTCTGCTGACGGCGTGCGCCAAGGATGCCGACAAGTCCCAGCCTGAAGAAGCTGAGGCAAACACCGCCGCCGTCGAGCTGCATTTTCATGCCATTGCCGGGCTCAACCCCGGCGCCACCGGCCAGCCGGCCCCCGTGCGGGTGCGCATCTTCGAACTGAAGAATGCCGCCACCTTCGGTCGTTCCGATTATTTCGCTCTCGCCGAACGCGCCCAGGCAACGCTCGGCCCCGACCTGATCGACCAGGACGAGGTGCTGATCCAGCCGGGCCAGCAGTTGAGCCTGCAACGCGACCTCGACCCGGCCACGCGGCACATCGGAATACTGGTGGGCTATCGCGAGCTGGACCAGTCGCTGTGGCGCACGGTGATGAATGTCCCGGCCCGCGAATACACCGAATACCAGATCAGCCTCGATGTGCGCGCCGTGCGCAGCGCCGTCGTCGTTCCCCCATCCAGCCCTGCCCAATAAGCAATCGGAGCCCCCATGTCCTGGAACAATCGCGTGGTCTGGTCGGAAGGCATGTTCATTGGAACGCAGCACTTCCAGCAGCATGACCGTTACCTGGAAAACCTCATCGACGCGCGCAGCCGCCCGTTATCGGCCGGCGCCTGGGGTTTTTCCGAATTGCTGATCGACCAGGGCCTGCTGGCCCAGGGCAAGCTGGCGATTATCTCGGCGCGCGGCCTGTTGCCGGACGGCACGCCCTTCAACATTCCCCAGGACGACCTGGCACCGACCCCGTTGAACGTCGACGATAACCTGCGCGATGGCCTGGTCTATCTGGCCCTGCCGCTCAAGCGCGCCGGCGCCCGTGACACCGTGGATGAAGGCGAAGACCTGGGGGCCGCGCGCTACGTTAGCCAGGTGAGCGAAGTGCGCGACGACAATGCGCCGTTCGAAAACCGCGCGCCGGTGGCCCTGGGTTCCCGGGCGCTGCGCTTGTTGACCGCCCAGGACGGAATCGGCGACTACGCCGCCATCGGCGTGGTGCGCATCAAGGAAAAGCGCGCCGATCGCGCGCTGGTGCTCGACGACAGCTACATCCCGCCGTTGCTGGATGTGGCGGCTTCCAAACCGCTGGCGGCGTTTCGCAGCGAACTGCTGGGCCTGCTGCATCAACGTGGCGAAGCCCTCGCCGGGCGGGTAGTGGCGTCGGGTGCCGGCGGTGCTTCGGAGATTGCCGATTTCATGCTGCTACAACTGGTCAACCGCGCCCAGCCGCTGATCCAGCACCTGAGCCAGTTGAGCCCCTTGCACCCTGAACGCTTCTACAGCGAGCTGGTCAGCCTGGCCGGGGAGTTCTCCACCTTTACCGCGTCTGGGCGACGACCGCAGGAATACCCGCAATACCAGCACGACGACCTGACGCTGAGCTATGCGCCGGTGATGCAGGCGCTGCGTGAAGCGTTGTCGATGCTGATCGACAGCAAGGCCACGCCGATCCCGATTGTCGAGAAAGCCTACGGTATCCACGTGGCGATGCTCGCCGACAAGACCCTGCTCGACAGCGCCAGTTTCATTCTGGTGGTGCGTGCCGATGTTCCCGCCGAAACCCTGCGCGGCCGCTTCGGCCAGCAGAGCAAGGTCGGTTCGGTGGAGCACATCCGCGACCTGGTCAACCTGCAACTGCCGGGCATCGGCCTGCTGCCGTTGCCGGTGGCGCCACGCCAGCTTCCGTACCACGCAGGCTCCACTTATTACGAACTCGACCGGGGCAGCGACCACTGGCAGCAGTTGAGCAACTCTGGTGGCTTTGCGTTCCACATCGCCGGCCAGTTCCCTGGGCTGAACCTGGCGTTCTGGGCGATCCGAGGATAAACCGCGATGAGCAACGACGATCGTACCCAGTTCATGCCGACGCCCGGTGGCCGTGGCGCGGATCCTTTCCGCCCGGACGCTGGTCGTGGGCAGCCGTCACCGGCGCCGGCTCCCCTCTCGATGCCAGCCGCTCCGGTACTGACCGGTAAAGCCCAAGGCCTCAACCCGTTGGAGAATGCTGCAGGCCCGCTGCTGGCCCTGCTGACGCGCTTGCGCAGCACCATCGCCCACCCGGCACCCGCCAGCCTGCGTGCGCAACTGCTGGCGTACTTGCGCCAGTTCGAAGAGCGCGCCGAGGCCGCCGGTGTGGTACGCAATGAGGTGCTGCTGGCCCGCTACGCCTTGTGCACTGCGCTGGATGAAGCAGTATTGAGCACGCCCTGGGGCGGCACCAGCGACTGGGGCAAGCAAAGCCTGTTGATCACTGTGCATAACGAAGCCTGGGGCGGCGAGAAGGTCTTTCAACTGTTGGAACATTGCCTGCAAAGCCCGCGCGAGCGCCTGTATCTGCTGGAGCTTTTGTACCTGTGCATGTGCCTCGGTTTCGAAGGACGCTACCGGGTGATGAACGACGGCCGCAGCCAATTGGAAGCGTTGCGTGAACGCACCAGCGCAGTGATCCGCAGTGCCCGGGGTGAATATGAACGTGAGCTGTCGCCGCACTGGCGCGGCGTCACCGTGGCTCGCGATCGCCTGGCGCAGTTCATGCCGCCGTGGATCGCCGTGGCCATCGGCGTGGCATTGCTGCTGGCGCTGCTGTTTGGCCTGCGCATGAAACTGGCCTCCGATGCCGAACCGGTGTTCAAGAACATCCATTTCCTCGGTGAAATCCCGGTGCAGGCCATCGACCGCCCCGTGGTGCAGCCGAAGGTCATCGAACGTCCACGCCTGGCGGGCTTTTTGGCCGATGAAATCAGGGCCGGTCGGATTGCCGTGGAAGATGCCGTCGACCGCTCGGTGGTGACCATCCGTGGCGATGAACTGTTCGCCTCGGGCAGCGCCAGCATCAAGGACGATTTCCAGCCGCTGATGCTGCGCATCGCCGATGCGGTGCGCAAGGTCAAGGGTCAGGTCCTGGTGACCGGCCACAGCGACAATCGCCCGATTGCCACCCTCAGGTTCCCGTCCAACTGGGCGTTGTCCGAGGCGCGAGCCCAGTCGGTGCTGCAAATTCTCTCGGCCAAGACTGGCCAGCCCGAGCGCTTCAGCGCCGAAGGCCGCAGCGACACCGAGCCGCTGGCGTCCAATGCCACGACCGAGGGCCGTGCGCGCAATCGTCGGGTTGAAATCACAGTATTGGCGGAGGGGGTCGAGTGAAGGCGTTTTTCAGTTTTATGACCCGCTGGGTCATTCCATTGCTGGGGCTGATCGCCCTGAGCCTGATCATCTGGTTCGTCGGCCCGCTGCTGGAGTGGCTGGTGCCCGAAGGCCGGCGCTGGGCGTTGATCATCCTGGTGTTCGCGGTGTGGATCGCCTACCGGGTGTTTCGCATCATCCAGGCCCGCCGCCAGGCCGCCGAAGTCATGCGCAGCCTGGCCGCGCAAACCCCGCCCGACCCGACCAGCGTCGCCACCGCCGAGGAGCTCGAAACCCTGCGTCAGCGCATGGACGAAGCCCTGGCGCTGCTCAAGAAAGCCAAGCTGGGCGGTGACGAGCGCCGCAACCTCTACGAACTGCCGTGGTACGTGATCATCGGCCCGCCGGGTTCGGGCAAGACCACCGCGCTGGTCAATTCCGGGCTGCATTTCCCGTTGGCCGCGCAGCTGGGTGCCGGCGCGGTACGTGGCGTCGGCGGCACGCGCAATTGTGATTGGTGGTTCACCGACCAGGCCGTCCTGCTCGACACCGCCGGCCGCTACACCACCCAGGACAGCGACGCGACGGTGGACAAGGCCGCGTGGCTGGGCTTCCTTGGCCTGTTGAAAAAGCAGCGGGCCCGGCGTCCGATTGACGGCGCGTTCATCGCCATCAGCCTGTCGGACCTGCTGCTGGGCAGCGACGCCGAGCGCGCCGCCCATGCCGCCGCCATACGCTTGCGGATCCAGGAGCTGTACACCCAATTGGGCGTGCGCTTCCCGATCTACCTGATGCTCACCAAGCTCGACCTGGTGCCCGGGTTCATGGAGTACTTCGATACCCTGAGCAAGGAAGAGCGCGCCCAGGTCTGGGGCATGACCTTCGCCCTGGACGATGGCAAGAGCAACGACAGCCCGCTGGCGCACCTGCAAAGTGAATTCGCCGGCCTGGAGCAACGTCTCAACGACCGTCTGGTGGAGCGCTTGCAGCAAGAGCGCGACCCAGCACGGCGCGATCTCATCTATGGCTTCCCACAGCAGTTCGGTGCCTTGAAAGATTGCCTGCAAAGTTTCCTCGAGGGCGTGTTCAAACCCAACGCCTTTGAAGAGCGCGTGTTGCTGCGCGGCGTGTACTTCACCAGCGGCACCCAGGAAGGCAGTCCGATCGATCGCCTGATCGGGTCCATGGCCCAGAGCATGAACCTGGACCGCCAGCACCTGGCGCGCCAGACCGGCACCGGGCGCAGCTACTTCATCGAAAAACTCTTCACCGCCGTGGCTTTCGCCGAGCGTGGGCTGGTGGGCGTCGATCCGAAGGTCGAGCGTCGGCGCAAGTGGATCGCCCGCGGCGTGCTGGCCTCGACCGTGGCGGTAGTGCTGGTGGTCGGGACGTTGTGGTGGATCAGCTACCGCGCTAACCAGGCCTACATCGCCCAGGTCGACCAGAAAGTCGCGCCATTGGGCCAGACCGTGCAGAACCTCAGCCCGGCGCAGCGCGATGTGCTCGCTGTACTGCCGTTGCTCAACGCCGTGAAGCACCTGGCCGACGACGCGCCCGACTGGGCCGAAGGCCTGGGGTTGTACCAGGGCGACATGCTCGAAGCCGAGTCCGGCAGCGTCTATCGCAAGCTGCTGATCGCTGTGTTCGCGCCGCGCCTGTTGACGCGTGTCGAAGAGCAACTGCACAGCGGCGGCAATTCGGACTTCCTCTACGAAGGCTTGAAGGCCTACCTGATGCTCGCCGACACCGAGCACTACGATGCCGACTTCATCAAGGCCTGGATTGCCCTGGATTGGGACCGCAGCCTGCCGCGCGACTTGCCGGCCGAGCAGCGCCAGGCGTTGAGCGGGCACTTGCAGGCGCTGTTCGAGCGGCGTCCGCCGACGGCGCGCCTGGACCCACGGCTGATCGAAGACCTGCGTCGGCAGTTGCAGCAATTGCCTGTGGCTCAGCGTGTCTATGACCGCATCAAGCGGCAGAAACTGCCTGAGGGCATACCGGACTTCCGCATCAACGAAGCCGCCGGGCGTGACGCTGCGCTGGTGTTCAGTCGCAAGAGCGGCAAGCCACTGGGCGAACCTTTGAGCGGGTTCTTTACCGTCAAGGGCTACCGCCAGGGCTTCTTGCTCGCCAGCTTGAGCCAGACCGGCACCCTGGCCGAAGAGCAATGGGTGTTGGGTCAGGAGCAGGCCGATCAGCAGAACGTCGCCAGCCTGGCCGCCGATGTACGTCGCCTGTATTTTCAGGACTATCTGCGCCAATGGGACGCCTTGCTGGCTGATATAGACTTCGTGCCGATCACCAGCGTGGCCCAGGCCGCCGACGTGCTGCGAGTGATTTCCGGGCCGACCTCGCCGTTGAAAAAATTGCTGGTGGCGGTGGCGAAGGAGACTGACCTGCAACAGGACGAACGCCTGCTGGCCGCCCAAGGCGCGCCGACGGGAGGCGGTGTGGACAAGCTCAAGGAGCGCCTCGGCAGCTTGCTTGGCCAGGAACAGGCCGCGCCAAACGCACCCCAGGCCAGCGACGACCCGATCACTGCGCACTTTGCTGAGCTCAACAGCATCGTCAGCAAGAATGAAGGTGAGCCGGCGGCCATCGATGGTTTGCTGGCCGACATGAACGCCTTGTACGTGCAGGTCAGTGCCATGGTCGGCGCGAGCGGCGACGCCTTGCTCGGCGAAGCCAAGAACCAGGCCAGCGCAGCCGCCACCCGGGTCAGCCTCAACGCTGAACGCCAACCGCCGCTGGTGCAGGGTCTGGTCAAGTCGGTGGTCAACTCCACCACCAACAGCATGATGGGCGGGGTGCGCAACCAACTGAACGCCGCCTGGACCAGCGAAGTGGTGAACATCTATCGCCAGTCCCTGGCCGGGCGTTATCCGATGTCACCGGGCAGCGCGCGGGACGCCACCCTGGATGATTTTGGCCAGTTCTTCGGCGTTGGCGGGGTGATGGACAACTACTTCCGCAAATACCTGCAACCCTACGTCGATACTTCGACCCCGACCTGGCGCTGGCAGCCGGGCGCGGCGCAGAAGCTCGGCATCGCCCCAGGCGTGCTGCAAACCTTCCAGCGCGCCGCGACTATTCGCGATGCGTTCTTCCGCGCCGGTGGCACCCAGCCGATGGTGCGCTTCGAGCTCAAGCCAGTGGCGATGGATTCGACCATCACCCAGTTCCTGCTCGACCTCGATGGTCAACAGTTGAGCTACGACCACGGTCCGAGCCGCCCGACCGCCATGCAATGGCCGAACCCGGGCAGCATCGGCGTGGTGCGGATCTCGATCATGCCGCCGTCGTCCAGCGGTCGCTCCGGCATCACCCTGGATGGGCCGTGGGCCTGGTTCCGCCTGTTGGAACAATCGGACCTGACCGCCGGCAACTCGCCGGATCGCTTCAACCTGCGGCTGCGGGTCGATGGCGCCAGCGCCTCTTATGAGCTGCGGGCCAACAGCGCCTTCAACCCGTTCAAGAGCCGGGTGCTCAGCGGCTTCAGCCTGCCGGAGCGGCTATGAGTACGCCGGGCTTCTATGGAAAGTTGGCCAGCCGCGGCGATTTCGTCAGTCGTGGTTTGCCCCAGAGCTTTGTCAGCCCGTGGGATTCGTGGCTGGCGGCGGGGTTGCTCGCGAGCCAGACCAGCCTTGGCGAACGTTGGCTGGATGCCTATCTGGTCAGCCCGTTGTGGCGCTTCATGGTCGCGCCTGGCGTTTGTGGGCCGGACGCTGCCGTCGGCGTGGTGATGCCGAGCATCGACCGGGTCGGCCGGTATTTCCCGCTGACCGTCGCCGTGTTGCTGGAGCCCGACGCCGATCCTGCTTCGATTGTGGGCGGCGCGGACGCGTGGTTCGAGCGGGTGGAGGATCTGTTGCTGAGCACCTTGAATGTGGAGGCCAGTTTCGAAGCTTTCGGCGCCGCACTGGAAAGCCTCGATAGCCCGCTGTTTCAGCCGCGCACCCCAAGCAGCCGTTTCGCCAGCCTGCACCGTTTCGATGCCACCGACCCGCAACGGCGAATGAGCGCCCTGGCCGAGTCGGCCTGCGAAGGCGCGAGCCTGTGGTGGGGGCTGGGTTCGGAGCGCATCGCGCCCGGTTTGATGCGCTGCCAGGGCCTGCCGGCCGCTGCTGATTTTGCGCAATTTTTGCTCGGCCAAGAAGGTGTTGTGTAGATGCGTCCAAGTGCCGGAAAAGCATTCAAGTCTGCAAGCAAGAGCCACGTCGGCATGGTCCGCCAGGTCAATGAAGACGCCTGCCTGGACCTGCCGGAAAACGGCCTCTGGGTCGTGGCCGATGGCATGGGTGGCCACGCGGCGGGCGACTACGTCAGCAGCCTGATCGTCGACAGCCTGCGCAGTATTGCCGCCGGCCGTTCGCTGGATGAATACGTCGCAGCGCTGCAAAGCGACCTGCTGCGGGTCAACGCCGCCGTGCGTGAGGAAACCGCCAACCGTGGCGTGACCATGATGGGCAGCACCGTGGTAGTGCTCGCCACTCGTGACCTGCGCGGCATGTGCCTGTGGGCCGGCGACAGTCGCTTGTATCGCCTGCGCGATGGCGTGCTGGAAGGTATCTCCCGGGATCACAGCTACGTCCAGGACCTGCAGGACAGTGGCCTGCTCAGCGAGGCCGAAGCCCGCGTGCATCCACGGGCCAACATCGTCACCCGCGCCATTGGCGTCGAAGCGCAACTGAACCTGGCCTTGGTCGAATTGCTGCTGGTGCCGGGCGACAGCTACCTGCTGTGCAGCGACGGGCTGAACAAGACCGTCGAAGATGAGGAAATCCGCGAAGTGCTGAGCCACGACGAGCCTGGCGAAATCGCCAGCAGCCTGGTGTCCCTGGGCCTGATGCGCGGTGCGCCGGACAACATCACCGTGGTTGTCGTGAAGGTGCCTTCATGAGCCTCGCCTTGAACATTGTCATCCCCGGCTACGACATCGAGGGCGGTATCGGCGAAGGCGCGATGGCCAGCGTCTATCTGGCGACCCAGCGTTCGCTGGAACGCAAGGTCGCATTGAAAATCATGGCTGCGGCATTGGCTGCCGACCCGACGTTCTGCGAGCGCTTCCTGCGCGAAGGCAAGACCCTGGCGCGCCTGTCGCACCCGCACACGGTCACCATCCATGACATCGGCAATGTCGGTGAGCTGTACTACATGGCGATGGAATACCTGCCCAACGGCACCCTCAAGGAACGCATCGCGGCGGGCCTGACACCGGAGCAGGGCCTGACCTATATTCGCCAGATCGCCTCGGCGCTGGGTTATGCCCACGGGCTGGGCCTGGTGCACCGTGACGTCAAGCCGGCCAACATCCTGTTCCGTGCCGATGGTACGGCGGTGCTCTCGGACTTCGGCATCGCCAAGTCCCTGGACGACCGCACCCAGTTCACCCAGGCCGGTTTTGCCGTCGGCACCCCCAGCTACATGAGCCCGGAACAGGCCCGAGGGCAGGACATCGACGGCCGTGCCGACTTGTACGCCCTGGGCGTGGTGCTCTACGAAATCCTCGTCGGCGAACTGCCGTATACCGGCAACGACGCGCTGTCCACGGCCCTGGCCCACCTGACCGAACCGCTGCCGGAATTGCCGGTGCACCACGGCCGTTATCAGGAGGTGTTGCGCAAGCTGTTGGCGAAAGACCCGGCGGAGCGCTTCCCGGATGCGGCGGCATTGTTGCGCGCACTGGATAATCTGCCTCAGCAATCGCCGGAAGCGACGCTGATCCGGCCGCTGCACATCGCTCCAAAAGGTCTTGGCGATGATTTGGCCGGGCTGACACCGGTGTCCATCGACATTCCAACCGGGCCGGCGCAACCACAATCGCAGCCCAAGCCCGTGCCGCCACCGGCAAAGCCGACGCATCAATCCTCCGTCTCGGAGCAACGCAAGGGGCCGGTGTTCGCCTTGGCCGCCGTTGCGGTCGCCGTGGCGCTGGCCTTGGGTGGCGCAGGTTATTGGTGGTTGTCCGGTAATGCTAAACCTGAGACCAAGCCGCCGACTGCCTCGACGTCGTCGGTGAAGACGCCCGAAGTGTCTCCACCGAAAACCCCTGAGGTGCCGGTCGTCAAACCTCCCGTGTCACCGCCGGTGAAGCCACCCGTGGCGGCCGAGGCCGACGGTGGCCAGCGTCCGCTGCTGATGGCCGGCAAGAAAACCCTGTTCCAGCGCGTGCTCAGCAAGCCGGGGGCGAAACTCGCCGACGAGCCGGGCGCTGCGCCGGGCAAGGCGTTGCCGGCGTTTTCCGTGCTGTACGTGTATCAGCGCAAGGACGTCGACGGCAGCCCGTGGGTGCGGGTCGGCGCGGCCACTGACGGGCGCAGCGACGGTTGGTTGCCGGCCGCCCAAGTCAGCGACTGGAAGCAAAGCCTGGTGCTCAAGTTCACCGAACGTTCCGGCCGTGCGCCGGTGATGTTCCTGCGTCAGCCTGGCGAAGTGGAAAAACTCCTGGCTAACCCCTCGGCGGCCAAGAACGTGTTGCTCAAGGCCCAGCAGAGCCCCCAGGAGGACCAGCAAGTGTTGGCCCTGGAACCGGCCGCCAGCGCCGTTCCGCAGAGCCAGTTCTACCTGTTGCCGATCTTCGATTCCCGCGAAAGCCTGGATGAAAACGGCCAGCCGGTGCAGTTGCTGAACGTGGCGTCCATCGACCCAGGCAACGCCCCTCGCGCCGCAGGCAACACGCCCATCACCACCGCCAACGCCGACGCGTTCCGCACGGCCGTGGTGCTGGTGGTGGACACCACGGTGTCGATGCAGCCCTATATCGATCAAGTACGCGACGTGGTTCACCAGTTGCAAACCCGTATCGCCGAGCGTGGCGAGTTGGACAGTGTCAGTTTCGGCATGGTGGGTTTCCGCAGCAGCATCAAGAAAACCCCCGGCCTGGAATACGTCGCCAAGACCTTGATCACTTTGGAACAGGGTCGCGATCCGCAACGCTTCGTGGATTTGGCGCGGCAGGTCAAGGCGTCGACAGTGTCGAGCCATTCGTTCAACGAAGATGCGTTTGCCGGGGTTATGGAAGCCGTCGAAGGCATGGACTGGTCCGGTTACGGCGGGCGTTTGATCCTGCTGGTCACCGACGCCGGTGCCCTGCGCAAGAACGATCCGTTTGCCGCCACGCAAATGAACGAGGCGGAAGTACGCCAAGCGGCGCTGGGCAAACAGATCAAGATCTACGCCTTGCATTTGCTCAGCGATGCCGGCAAGAAAACCCATGCCGGCGCCCAGAGCCAATACCGCATCCTCACCGCCGACGCCAACCCGCAGATCGGCGACCTGTACATTCCGGTGCCGGGCGCCGATGTGCGCAAGTTCGGCGAACGTGTCGACGAAATCGGTTCGGTGTTCGCCGACCTGGTGCATCAGGTGCGTAGCAACAAACCGCAAAACGTACCGCTGTTGAGCGCCGCGCCAAGCCTGGCCGATAAATCGGCGGCGGTGGGCTACGCGATGCACATGGACTTTTTGGGGCGTAAATCAGCCAGCCAGGCGCCGCAACTGGTCAGCGCCTGGACCGCCGACCGTGACCTGACCAACCCGGCGCTGCCGGCGTTCCAGGTCTGTGTGATGCTGACGAAGCTGCAACTCAACGACCTGCAGCAATCGCTGAAGCTGATTGTCGACGCGGCCCGCAAGACCCAAAGCTCGCCCAAGGATTTCTTCCAGGAAATCGCCAGCGCCAGTGCCTACATGAGCCGCGACCCATCGGCCTTGCGCAAGGGCGGCAACCTGGCCTCCGGCGGGATTCTCGGCGAGTACCTGGAAGGGCTGCCGTACCGCAGCAAGTCGCTGAACATGACCCAGGATTTGTGGTTGTCGTTGAGCGTGGCCGAACAGGAAGACTTCATCGACGAGCTGGATTCGAAAATCCGTCTCTACGAAACCTTCCACAACGACCTCGCCAACTGGGTGCGTTTCGGCGATGCCGAGCCGGGCGACGCCTTGTACCGCGTTCCGTTGTCGACGCTGCCATGATGCTGAGCCTGAGCGCAGTGCACAAAAGCCGGGGCACCGGCAGCCAACGCTACAGCCTGGTAATCCCAAGGCTGCAACTGCGCGTCGGCGAACAGCTGGCCGTGGTCGGTCCCAGCGGCTGCGGCAAGAGCACCTTGTTGGATTTGCTGGCGCTGGTGCTCGCACCCGATCAGGCCGGGCAGTTCGATTTCACCCCCACCGATACACCGCTGGACATCGCCAAACTCTGGCGTGGGTCGCAGCAGGGCGCCCTGGCTGACTTGCGCAGCCGGCACCTGGGTTATGTGCTGCAGACCGGCGGCCTGCTGGGTTTCATGGATGTGCGCGGCAACATCGAGCTGTCGCGCAAGCTGCTGGGGTTGAAGGATGACGGCAGCGTGACGCGCCTGGCCGGGCAACTGGACATCGCCGACCAATTGGCCAAGAAACCGGCGGACTTGTCCGTTGGCCAGCGCCAGCGGGTCAGTTGTGCCCGTGCCTTGGCTCACGGACCACGCCTGTTGCTGGCGGATGAACCGACCGCCGCCCTCGACCCGCTGAACGCCGAGCGCGTCATGCAATTGCTGGTGACCCAGGCCCGCGAACACGGTGTGTGTTGTGTCGTCGCCACCCACGACGAAACGCTGGCCCGCGCCAGCGGTTTGCAGGTGCGTCGCATCAGTTGCCGTCGCGACGATGACGGCGGCGTCACCGCCACCCTCGGGGAGGCATGCTGATGCGCAGCGCGTTGGTGGCCTCCCTGGCCTGGCAGGATTACCGCAACGATGCCTGGCTGTCGGCCTGTTCGGTGCTGGCGCTGGTGGCGGTGGTGGCGCCGTTGCTGGTGATGTTCGGCTTGAAATTCGGCCTGGTCAGCAGCCTCACCGAGCGCTTGCAGAACGACCCGGCCACCCGGGAAATCATTCCCTTGGGCGGTGGCCGTTTCAGTGCCGAATTCATCGAGCAATTGGCGCAGCGCAGCGACGTCGCCTTCGCCTTGCCGCGCACCCGGCAGATTGCCGCGACAGCCGATTTGAGCGGCGACGCAGCGGCCGTCACTGTGGAAATGATCCCCACGGCAGCCAACGATCCCTTACTCGAACGCCGGCCCGTACCTCAAGGCCTGGATCAAGTGGTGCTGAGCCAGACCGCCGCGGAAAAACTCGGTGCCAAGGCCGGCGATTGGTTGCAGGCCAGTTTCGGTCGGCAGGTGGCCGGTCGCAGCGAGGCGCAGCGCACGCGGGTTCAGGTGTTGCACGTACTGCCGCTGGAAGCCTTCGCCCGGGACGGGTTGTTCGCGCCGCTGGCGTTGCTGGAAGCGGCGGAAGATTACCGCGACGGTCGTGCCGTGCCCGCCTTCGGCTGGCCGGGAGAGGCGGTGGGTGTGGCCGGGCAGCGGGTGTATCCGGCGTTTCGGCTGTACGGGCGCAGTCTCGGCGATGTCGAGCCGCTGCGGCAGTATTTCGCCGGGCAGAACCTGTTGGTGTCCACCCAGGCCCAGACCATCGCACAAGTGCAATCGCTGAGCCGCAATCTGTCGATCGTGTTCTGGATCATCGCGGGGCTGGCCTTGGCCGGAGCGTTCGCGGCGATTTTTGCCGGTGCCCTGGCAGCGGTCGAGCGTAAGCGTCGGGAGCTGTCGGTGTTGCGCCTGTTGGGGGTTTCCACGGCGGCGCTGTTGTTGTTCGTGGTGTTGCAGGCGCTCTACAGCGCGACCTTTGCGGCCCTGTTGAGCGCCGGCCTGTATGGCCTGGCGCAGTCGGGCCTGAACTCTTTATTTGCGCAGGTGCCGGGCGAATACGCCAGTCACTTGCTGGTGCGTCACTACCTACTGGCCCTGATGGCCGTGCTCGGCGTCAGCGCCGTGGCGGCGGCGTGTGGCGGCTGGCGAGTGGCGCGCATCCAGGCGTGTGAAGGAATCCGTGATGTATAAGTTATTGGGCGCCGCCGTGGCGCTGAGCCTGGCCAGCCTGGCCTGGGCCGATGAAGGCAGCGACAAGCTGGACAACCCCAAGCCGTTGCCGGACGACGTCAGCCTGCCGCTGCCGTGCGAAGGGCAGATGGTCTTCCGTTACGTCTACATCCTTGCCCAGGGCACCCTGGATGACCGCGAGATCAGCCTCGGTTATCCGTTCAGCGAAGGCGAGGCGGGCTATCAGCAATCGTTCATTTCCGGCTACCGGCGCGACTTCATCAATGGCCAGTTCACTCTCAAGGACCTGCCCACGGATTGGAACAAGACCATCACGCCGCTGATGCCCAAGACCGATGCCAAGACGCCGCTCAAGCCGATGCTGTACTTCATCGGCAAGTACGAGGTCACCGCGCGCCAGTACGCTCAAGTCATGGCCCAGGCGCAATCGTTGGCCAGCGGCGAACCGGCACCGGCCTGCGAAGCCTTGCAGGCCGATTTGCCCCAAGGCGTAGCCGGGCGCCTGCCCAAGGTGAAGCTGTCGAAGTTCGAGGCCGAGCGCTTCTCGGCGGTGTACAGCGCCTGGCTGATGAAATACCACAAGGACCTGCTGCCGGTGAGCGGTCGCGGCACCTCCGCCGAAGATGGCGGGCTGGGTTTCGTGCGCTTGCCGACCGAAGTTGAATGGGAGTTCGCTGCTCGCGGCGGGCAGGCCGTCAGCCGTCAGGATCTGGAAGGGCGTCTGTTTCCCCGGCGTCTGGAAGGCAGTGAAAGCGACGGGCCGCTGGCCGATTGGGCGGTGTTCAACCAGGTCGCCGGCGGCACCGGCCAAGCGGCGCGGTTGATGCCCATCGGCACCAAGTTGCCGAACCCCATCGGCCTGTTCGACGTGGTCGGCAACGCGGCGGAAATGGTCCAGGAATCGTTCCAACTGGTGCACGCCGGTCGCCGTCAGGGCGCCTATGGCGGTTTCGTGGTCAAGGGCGGTAACTACCTGGAAGGCGAGGGCACGTTGTTCACCGGCATGCGCCGCGAATACCCGCTGTTCACCGCCGACGGCACCGAGCAAAGCAACGAAACCACCGGCTTTCGCGTCGCCGTCGGGGCGTTGTCGGCGCCGCGGTCGCGCTACAAGGAATTGTTTGCCCAATGGCAGAAAGAAGGACGTCTCGCGTCCCTGACCGACGCCATCGATGACGCCGACGATCCGACCAAACGCCTGGACAGCATCATCGCCGCCAGCGTCGACCCGCGGCTGCAAGCCGAACTGGGGCTGGTCAACGAAGAGCTCAAGCGCAACGTCTCGCTCATCGCCCAGCAGCGCGAGGAAGCGGCGGGCAACCTGATCCAGTCGTCGGCCCTGGTGGCCGAGACCGTCAATAACTACAACATTCGCCTGACCAATCTGCAGAACAGTCGGCAGGTGGCCCTGGACGCCAAGGACGAGGCCAGTGCGCAGCTGTTTGCCACGGCCATCGATAACGGTCGCAGTGCGCTGGATGGCGCAGTGGCGATCTACATCGACAACTTGGCGACCGGCACGCGCTACACCGATGCCGTGATCCAGGCGCAGTTTCAACGCATCAAGGAAGAATTGGAGCGCAAGCCGGTACTGGGCAAGAGCCTGGTGGCGCGTGCAACGTTATTCGTTCGTCATGTCGGGGATTATCGTCAGCAAAAACGAGCCGACCCGGCGGCGATATTGAAGGAATTGCTCGCATCGAGCGCTCAGCGGTCTTGAGCCTTCGTTGTCAGCGAGCTTGGAAGGGACTCAGGCGGCGATTGGGCCGCGCTGAGCTGGTCAAAACTTAAACGAGAACACAACTATGCTTTTCTCCCGTAAACCTTTTGCTTCGGTTTCCAAGCGTCACTTGCTGATGGTCGCTGTTGGCTTCAGCACCGTACTGACCGGCTGCGCCACGTCGCCGACGTCCAAGGTCGCTTCGAGCACCAAGGTCGAGTACTACCCGAACTGCTACGAGCCAGTGCAGCACCTGCGTTCCACCGAAGGCGACATGACCAAGTCCGTGGTCACCGGCGCGGCCGTAGGCGCGGTCGGCGGTGCCTTGCTGGGCGCCCTGACCGACAAGGAAAACCGTGGTCGCAACGCGGCCATCGGTGCTGCGGGCGGCGCCCTGGCCGGCGGTGCAGCGGGTTACTACACCGAGCGCCAGAAGCAGATCGCCGATGACAACCAGCGCATCGCGTCCTACGCCACCGACGTCAACAAAAGCGTCTCCGACATCGACCGCAGCACTGCTTACGCGAAGACTTCGCAGCAGTGCTACCAGAATGCGTTCAGCAAACTGGTTGCCGACCGCAAGGCCAAGACCGTCAACGACACCGAAGGCCGCAAGCGCCTGGCAGAAATCGTCGCCGGCCTGAAAGAGTCGAACGACCTTATCGTCGCGGTCAATGGCAAGGCTTCCGAAGACCTGAACAACTACACCCAGGCCTATGAGAAAGACCTGCAGCAGGTGGGTGTGCAGCGTACTGACGTGGTGACCGTGGCCACCGCTGATACCACGCAGGTTGTGGCTCCGACCAGCAGCAAGAAGACCAACAAAAAGGTGCAGCCGGCGAAGAAGAAAGAGCTGCCGACCGTGCCGAAAGAAGCGGTGACCACCGAGAAGACCTTGCAGGCCGCCAAGGCCAAGCAAGATGAAAGCAAGCAGGTTGCCAGTGCCGGTACTACTCAGGTCAACAGCATGTGCAAAAACCCGGACCTGGGTGACTGGGCTCCGGTTCCTTGCCCGAATGTTTGATTGACTGCTGCTGATCGTTGATCAGCTGGCAAAACCTGTGGGAGCGAGCCTGCTCGCGATAGCGTCCGATCAGTTGGCATTCATGTTGACTGAGGCACCGCAATCGCGAGCAGGCTCGCTCCCACATTTGTTTTTGGTTGGCCGCAATATCGCGGTATCCACATTCCCCTGTGGGAGCGGGCTTGCTCGCGAAGGCGGTCTGGTAGTCGGCTTATGTTCTGTGGGCGGTGTGTATATCCGTTGCTGCGGTAACGGCCACTTAGGGTTTCGCCCTTACGGCGACTCACTTTTTTTCAGACGCCAAAAAAAGTAAGCAAAAAAGGCTTGCCCCACCACTCGGTGCCTCGCTCCGGCTCGGCATGCCCTCAACTCCGGCATTGCTCCGTGGGCCCGCCGCGAAGGGTCATCCATGACCCAGCGCGGCTATCCCGGCATCCATGCCGGGATGCCCACTGCGCAATGCCTGCGTTCGGCCAGCGTGGTCAACGGGGCCCCAGATCAAAAGCCCGCCGAGGCGGCCTTATAGCCGACCTGTTTCTTGGGCTGCACCTCGATCCCTGTGGGAGCGGGCTTGCCCGCGAAGGCGGCCTTATAGCCGGCCTGTCTCCTGTGTCGTACTCCGATCCATTGTGGGAGCGAGCCTGCTCGCGAAGGCGGCCTAGTAGCCGGCCTACCTCTTGCGGTTGCACCCGATCCAATTGTGGGAGCGAGCCTGCTCGCGAAGGCGGCCTAGTAGCCGGCCTACCTCTTGCGGTTGCACCCGATCCAATTGTGGGAGCGAGCCTGCTCGCGAAGGCGGCCTAGTAGCCGGCCTACCTCTTGCGGTTGCACCCGATCCAATTGTGGGAGCGAGCTTGCTCGCGATGGCGTCGGCTAAGCCTGCATCAATGCAAGCGCTACCCCTTGGCGTCAGGCGCTGCCATCCCCTTGGTTTCCAGATGATCCAATGCCCGTTCGACCAACAACTGCACCCCATCGGCCATGCGACTGATCGCCAGGGCTACGCAGCGGCGTGAGTCGTCGACGTCGTCAGCCAGGTCGGCGGCGATGGTGCTGATGGAGAGCAGGTCTTCGGAGGCGTTGGCGAGCAGCGTTTCGGTGTCGATGTGGGGGGACACGATGAAGAGCTGGTTTTTGTCGGGTTCGGGCGGGGAGGGTTGGGGTTTGAGATAGTAATCGAGGGCGCGGGTGGCGGCGTCTTCGAGCTTCTTTTCCTCGAGGGCTTCGACGCGTGATTTGTGGCCGCTTTTTGGCGGATTGGGTGTTGGCTTGACCATATGTAAGTACCAGAGTTGGGGTTGCCGTCCTTTCGCTTGCATTCGAAGAGGTGGCAACTGTGCGTAGGTGTGCAAGACCGGTCCGGTACCGCCGGCAGACCCGAAGGTCTCCCACGCACAATCGCCATAACGGACGCGAGCATAAAAAAATGTTCGGTCAATAGCCATGAACAATTGCGTACCAATCCGGACTTGCACGTCCGTGTCACCGTTTTTTGCGATGACGATCAGAGGTTAGCCGCGCTTTAGAGCCCTGCCTAGTTCACGGAAAGCCCGGCGTTTTGAAGGAAATGTCCTAGGACCTTGAAGGCCGACGTCATGTCTCGAAAAACATGACTTAGCAGTCATCATGCAGGAAAAGCCATTCATCTTCCGCTAAAGCGATTCGATGATAGCGTTCCGCCGAAGAATCGCTAAACTGCCAGCTATTCATCTTTCTTTCGAGGCGGTGCCCATGAAGTTTCGTTTTCTGCTGTGGATGCTGGGGTTATTGATGGGCAAGGCCAGCCGGACGAACCCGGCGTTTCAGCAGCAATTGGGTGATAAGGAGTTGGTATTCCAACTGCAAACCCTGGACGGCAAGGTTGCGCGGCATTTCAAGGTGAAGGACCAGCGCATCACCAGCCAGTCCGGTACCTATCCAGAACCTGCCTTCGCCATTGCCTTCAAGGACGCCGCCTATGGCTTCGCCACGATGCAGGCCAAGAACAAGCAACTGGCATTCATGACGGGAATTCAGGACAAGTCGATCCAGATCAAGGGCAATCCGGCGCTGGTGATCTGGTTCCAGGGGCTGACCAAGTACCTGAAGCCAAAAAAGGCCAAGAAGGCCTAGCCGAGAACCCCGTGGCGAGGGAGCTTGCTCCCGCTGGGCTGCGAAGCGGCCCCAAATGAGTCGATGCGATCCTCCAGGCGGACCGCGTTGGCAGGTTTTACGACTGCTGCGCAGCCGAGCGGGAGCAAGCTCCCTCGCCACAGAGCTCATCCGCCTGTCACGGAGCCGGGTTCAGCCGTGGCTGAACTGCGAAGCCAATTCGCGCAGCAGCACTTCTGCCTCAAGCACTTTACTGACCACGTCATTGACCTTGTCCCGAGACAGGCCTACGCGCTCGAGCAAGGCATCGGGAATCTCCTCGTCCGGACCGGAGCCGATACCGCGCGAGCGCAGCAGGCGCACGGCCAGGCATACCAGGTTCGGGTAAGCCGCGTATTCGCCGTCGTAGTGCGGGTCGTGCTGGAAGCGCAGGGCGGTGGCCAGTTCGTCGGGCATGTCCCAGTAGCGCATCAGCCATGAGCCGATCTGCTCGCGGCTGATGCCCAGCAGGTGCTGTTCCACGTAGCTGTGGCACAGGTGCGGGTTGACTTCCAAGTGCCGGCAGATCAGCGAGAAGTGCGGCGGGAACACGTGGGCCAGCAGCAGATAGCCGAAGTTGTGCAGCAGGCCCGACAGGTAGGTCAGGCCGCCTTCGGGGCGCTGGGCGCGGGGCATGGCGCGGGTCAGGCCTTCGATGACCGCGGCGGTGTAGATCGATTGCTGCCAGTACGGCGTGGTGTGTTGTGGGTGGTCCTTGGGCAGGCTCAGGGTCTTGCCCAGGGCCAGGCCCAGCGCCAGGTTGATCACCAGGTCGAAACCCAGGACCCGGACGATGGCGTCTTCAACCGAGCGTATCTTGCCTGGCGAGGCGTAGTACGGCGAGGCGGCCCAGCTCACCACTTGGGCG
Organism: Pseudomonas fluorescens Q2-87; assembly: GCF_000281895.1. Classification (NCBI taxonomy): domain Bacteria; kingdom Pseudomonadati; phylum Pseudomonadota; class Gammaproteobacteria; order Pseudomonadales; family Pseudomonadaceae; genus Pseudomonas; species Pseudomonas fluorescens. The sequence continues at coordinate 173,340 of NZ_CM001558.1, forward strand.
GCCAGGGCCGGGTCGGTTTCGACGACGCCGGTGATGTCATCGATGGTGGCGTCAGGGTCGACCCGCAGCTTGATGATTTTTTGCGCGGTTTCCGCCAGTGGCGGGATCTCGATGGTTTCTTCCAGGCGCTGTTGGATGCGCCGGGCGGTGAACGCTTGCACAGCCTGGGTGATTTCCGCGCGGTCGTCGTGCGGGCGGTCCAGGTTGGGGGTGATGTTGCTTACGGGCTCGCCGAACGTCGCGGCGCTGGCCTTGGTGAGCATGGTCTTGAACGCTTCGCTGGTGACTTCGAGCAACAGTCCCGGCTCGCCGGAGTTGATCAGCAGCTTCGGTTCGCGTAGCAGGCTTTCTTCGTACAGGCAAGGCGAGCTGGTCAGTGCCGGCAGGCCAGGCAGCAGGCTCAGGTTGTGTTTGCCGAGCATGCGCTCCAGGCGTTCGGTAGGCACTGCCGTGAGCTTGCGGCCGGTGAGCTCGGCCAGGCGATTGAGGTCCAGCAGTTGGCTTTGTGGAAACAGGACCATGAGCGCGCCTACCGCATCGTGCAGCAGAACGGCCTGCACTTTGCGGGCAGCGTTCAGTCTAGGTCGCTCAAGCACTTCGTCAAAGGCGATGCCCAGTTTTTCGAGCAGCAGCCGAATTACAGACGGAGCGTGCGGGGATTCTGGGACGAGGGCAGCTTCTGTCATGGTCTGTATCCGTTTTCCTACAAGTTGATCAGTATAACCAGCTTGTCCAGTAGGCGGGTCTTGAAAACTGAGCGCGTGCTCACACTTGGCCGTATTGCTGCCCATGGCGCAACCAGCGGTCCAACAGTGGGCTGACGTGATCGGGCCAGCGCTCCAGCAGGGCCTGGGCTGCGTCGCGTACGGCGGGCAGTAGATCGGCGTCGCGCATCAGGTCGGCCACCTTGAATTGAAGCAGACCGGTCTGGCGCGTGCCGAGCATTTCACCGGGGCCGCGCAATTCGAGGTCTTTTTCGGCGATGACAAAACCGTCGTTGGTTTCGCGCATGATCCCCAGGCGCTGACGGCCGATCTGGGACAGTGGCGGGTGGTAGAGCAGGACGCAATGGCTGGCGGCGCTGCCCCGGCCCACCCGGCCGCGCAGCTGGTGCAATTGCGCCAGGCCCAGGCGCTCGGGGTTCTCGATGATCATCAAGCTGGCGTTGGGCACATCGACGCCCACTTCGATCACTGTGGTGGCGACCAACAATTGCAGGGCACCGGCCTTGAACTCGGCCATGACGGCAGCTTTCTCGGCGGGTTTCATGCGACCGTGGATCAGCCCGACCTTCAGCTCGCCGAGGGCGGCGGTGAGGTCTTCATAGGTGGTTTCGGCTGCCTGGCAGGTCAGTTCTTCCGACTCTTCGATCAGCGTGCACACCCAATAAGCCTGTCGCCCTTCGGCACAGGCGCTGCGCACGCGCTCGATCACTTCGACCCGCCGGGTGTCGGTGACCAGCACGGTGTTGACCGGCGTGCGGCCCGGGGGCAGTTCGTCGAGGATCGAGGTGTCGAGGTCGGCGTAGGCGCTCATCGCCAGGGTCCGCGGGATCGGCGTGGCGGTCATGATCAGTTGATGCGGGCACATCCGCCCGCCCACGCCTTTCTGTCGCAGGGCCAGGCGTTGCTGTACGCCGAAGCGGTGCTGTTCGTCGATGATCACCAGCGCCAGGTTCTTGAATTTCACTTCGTCCTGGAACAACGCGTGGGTGCCGACGACCATGGGGGCGCCTTCGGCGATTTGCGCCAGGGCGGCTGCGCGGTTCTTGCCCTTGAGCTTGCCGGCGAGCCAGGCGACTTCGATGCCCAGCGGTTCGAGCCAGCGCTGGAAAGTGATGAAGTGCTGCTCGGCAAGAATCTCGGTGGGCGCCATCAGCGCCACTTGGTACCCCGCTTCCAGTGCCTGGAGCGCGGCCAGGGCGGCGACCACGGTCTTGCCGGCGCCGACGTCGCCCTGGATCAGGCGCAGCATCGGTTCGGGTTGGCTCAGGTCGTAGGCGATTTCGTTGCCGACCCGTTGCTGGGCGCCGGTGGGCGTGAAACCCAGGTTGGCCAGGTAGCGGGCCGGCAGTTTGCTGGCCTTGGGCATGGCTGGGGCGCGCAGTGAACGCAGGCTTTCGCGCAGGCGTTGTTGAGACAGTTGATGAGTCAGCAATTCCTCGAATGCCAGGCGATGCTGGGCCCAATGATGGCCGAGGGCGAGTTCGTCGACATCGGCATCGGCGGGCGGATGGTGCAGGTAGCGGATCGCATCGGCCAATGGCGCCAATTGGTAGTCCCGGGCCAGTTCCGTGGGCAGCCAGTCGGGCAGGCTGCTGGGGCCAAGCAGGGTCAGGGTCTGCTGGCAGAGCTGGCGCAGGCGCTGTTGGGTCAGGCCTTCGGTGAGCGGATAGACTGGCGTCAGGGTTTCGTCCACTGGCGGCGGTTCGTCACCGGTAATGCTGCGGTACTCCGGATGATAGATCTCCAGCCCCGACACCCCGGGCCGGGCCTCGCCGTAGCAGCGCACACGGGTGCCGCGCTTGAGGCCTTCCTTTTGCGCATTGCTGAAGTGGTAGAAACGCAGGCTGAGCCCGCCGGTGCCGTCCTGCAGTCGCACCACCAGGCTGCGGCGCCGGCCCATGACCACGTCGGCGCCGCTGACGGTGCCCTCGATCACCGCGTCCTGCCCTGGGCGCAAATGGCCGATGGGCACCACGCGGGTACGATCCTGGTAACGCAGGGGCAGGTGGAACAGCACGTCCTGGAGGTTTTCCAGGCCGACCTTGGCCAGTTTCTCGGCCATGGCTTCACCGACACCCTTGAGTGCCGTGACCGGCACTTTCGACAGCTCAGTCATGGCCGCGGCTTACTTGGCAGTGGGCGGCTTGGCCACGGAGCACAGGCGGATCGAGTCGGCGAGGATCTCGATGGCCTTGGGCCGCGGGAAACTGGCGCGCCAGGCAATGGCCACGGTACGGAATGGCACCGGTGGCGTCAGCGGACGGACTTCGATCACGCCTGGGGCATAGTGGTGGCTGTCCACCGCCGACAGCGGCAGGATCGAAATGCCCAGGCCCGAGGCGACCATGTGGCGAATGGTTTCCAGGGAGCTGGATTCCACCGTGGTGTGCTTGGCGCCTTCGCTGCCCTTGGTCAGGGTCGGGCAGGCTTCGAGCACCTGGTCGCGGAAACAGTGGCCTTCGCCGAGCAGCAGCAGGCTCTTGTCGTTGAGCAGGGCGGCGTCGATGGTTTTTTCTGGGTCCACGGGTGCTGGGCCGGCATCAGGACGTAGAACGGCTCATCGTAGAGCGGCAGCGTCAGGACATCGGCTTCGTTGAACGGCAGGGCGATGATGATCGCATCCAGCTCGCCGTTGCGCAGTTTGTCGCGCAGCACGTGGGTGAAATTTTCTTCGATATACAACGGCATCTGCGGGGCGACCCGGTGCAGTTGCGGAATCAGGTGCGGGAACAGGTACGGGCCAACGGTGTAGATCGCGCCGACTTTCAGCGGGGCGGTCAGTTGGTTCTTGCCGGCCTGGGCCAGTTCACGGATGCCCTGGGCCTGCTCCAATACCTTTTGCGCCTGGGCCACGATGCCTTCGCCGACCGGCGTCAGGCGCACCGCGCTTTTGCTGCGCTCGAAAATCAGCACGCCGAGTTCGTCCTCGAGCTTTTTCACACCCACCGACAGCGTCGGCTGGCTGACGTGGCAACGCTCGGCTGCATGGCCGAAATGCTGCTCTTGGGCGAGGGTCACGATGTAGCGTAATTCTGTGAGGGTCATGGCGGACGTCCGTGAAGTTGCGAGCCAAGCATACCGGCTGCAATCGATAGACGCACGTTATCAGAGTGGAGGCGCGGTGTGACACTGTCGAATGTCTGATGGGGTGCTGCCGGAGATGAAAAAGGCATCTTTCGATGCCTTTCTGTCGGTTGAACTTATTGTGGCGAGGGCGCTTGCTCCCGCTAGGCCGCGAAGCGGCCCCAAAACCAGCGAATGCACCGTATCAGGCAGATCGTGTTGATCGTGCCAGGGCCTGCTGCGCAGTCCAGCGGGAGCAAGCGTCCTCGCCACAGGATTCATCTGCTAGCGGGTTGCCAGGTTCGATCAGCGCCGACGCTTGTCGATCGAATAAACAAACGGTGCCGTCAATTCGATAGTGCCGTTGCTGAGCAGCTCAGCCGGCGGCTTGGGCAACGGTTGGGCGTTTTTGATCATGTCCAGGGTGGCCTGGTCCAGGGAGTCCGTGCCGGATCCATCCACCAGCTGGAAGGACAATACATTACCTTCCCCATCCACCACGAAACGCAGGCGGTTGGTGCCTTCCTTGTTCATCTGCTGGGCCCTGCGCGGGTACTTCTTGTACTTGGCCAAGTGCGCCAGCAGCGTGCCTTGCCAGTTGGCCTTGGCCGCCGATTGCGCAGGGGAAGGGCCAGGGGCCGGCTGCGCGGATTTCTCCGTCGGTGCCTGGGTCGGCGGGGTGTCGCTGGGTTTTTGCTCGGACGGCTGTTCCTTCGGCGGCTCGGGCTTCTTCTCCTCCGGCTTTGGCTTTGGCTTGGGCGGTTGAGGCTTGGGCTTTGGCTTGACTGGCTTGGGCACGGAAATTTCGGGCTCCGGTGCCTCGGCGAGTTTAGGTAGCGGCAATTCTTCGACCGGCTCGGGCGGTTGCGGCGGTGTGACGACTTTTGGCGGTGCGGGCGGTGGCGGGGCTGGCACCGGCGCCAGCTCGACCATCATCGCCTGGGGAGGCAACTCGATGGGCGGGCGGGACGTCCAGTTCAGCGCCAGGGCGATGGCGAGCGCATGCACGCCCAGCACCACGGCCAGGCTACCGCTGTAACGCGTCAGCTTTTGGCGCGTCGTGATCATTTCTTGGGCGCCGTCTCGAGTCCGACCAGGCCGACCTTCAAGTAGCCGGCGCCACGCAGGGCGTCCATCACGCTCATCAGGTCGCCATAATCCACGCCCTTATCGGCCTGGAAGAAGATCGTCGTGTCTTTCTTGCCCTGGGTCCGCGCATCAAGCGTTGCGCCAAGGGTTTCGGTCTTGACTTCATCTTCGCCCAGGAACAGTCGCTGGTCAGCCTTGACGCTGAGGAACACCGGTTTCTCCGGTCGCGGCGATGGCTTGGCCGTCGAGGCAGGCAGGTCGACCTTGATGTCCACGGTGGCGAGCGGGGCGGCCACCATGAAGATGATCAACAGCACCAGCATCACGTCGATGAACGGTGTGACGTTGATTTCGTGGTTCTCGGCCAGATCGTCGTCTGCGCCTTCTTTCAAATGCAGGCCCATGGCCGGTTACCCCACTTTCACCATGTGCGGTTGCGAGCCACGCTCGGGCGGCAGGTGGTCGAGGTCGCGGCTGACCAGCAGCAGGACTTCGGCCGAGGCGTCGGAAACCTGCGCCTTGTAACCGGCAATGGAGCGAGCGAAAACGTTGTAGATGACCACGGCGGGGATTGCCGCGACCAAGCCCAGGGCCGTTGCCAGCAGGGCTTCGGCAATGCCGGGGGCCACGACGGCGAGGTTGGTGGTCTGGGTCTTGGCGATGCCGATGAAGCTGTTCATGATGCCCCACACGGTGCCGAACAGACCGACGAACGGCGCGGTGGAACCGATAGTGGCAAGCACGCCGGTACCGCTGCTCATGTTACGACCGCAAGCGGCGACCAGGCGTTCGAGGCGAAAGCTCACCCGCTCCTTGATGCCTTCCTTCTCGCGGCTGTTGGCCGACAGGCGCATCTCTTCGAGCGCGTCGTGCACCAGCAGGTTGGCGAGAGTGCCTTCTTTCGCGGCGCTGGCGCTGGCTTCCTTCAGGGTGGTGGCTTTTTTCAGGGCGGCGATCTCGCCACGCAAGCGGCGCTTGGCTCCCAACAACTCGAAGCCTTTGGCGATCCAGATGGTCCAGGTGATGATCGAGGCGATGGCCAGGCCAATCATCACGATCTTCACGATAATATCGGCGTTCTGGTACATGCCCCATGGCGACAGGTCGTGGGCCATGCCCAAGGAGTTGTCGGCCTTCTGTTGATCGGCTTCCATCTGCTTCGCGGCTTCGCCGAACTCGGCCAGCGCCTTTTGGACCTCTGGAGGGAGCGATGACGTATCGACGCTCCCATCAGGATTGCGTGGCACGTTCGGCGTGGCGCTTGCTGCGGGTTCATTGGCGGCTGCCGGAGCGGCGGCCTGGTCAGCGAACACTGCGCAAGGCGCGAGCAACAGGCTGAACAGCAAAGCGGCTACCGCGCCCCAGGCGCGAGGTCGGTGGGTTGGCGAAGCGGGGTATATAGAGTGTTTCATGCTGGCCGGACCTGAGAGAAAAGAAGGTTGATGTTCTTCCAGGCCTCGTGGGCCGAGAACAAAAGTGGCGTGCATTATTGCAAGTAATTCTTGTTAGCAACAGTAATAGCGTGTCTTTTTTTCCTGCATCGCTAGCCGCTCATCCCTTGGGAGGGCTAGTCTGCGGCTTTACGAGAGGAGTTTTTGATGTCCGCGCCTTCTGTTTTGATCGCCGGCTGTGGTGATATCGGCGGTCGCCTGGCCAGCCAATTACAGGCCCAGCACTGGCAGGTGTATGGCATGCGCCGCACGGTTTCCAAGCTGCCGGCGGGTGTCGCCGGGGTGGTGGGTGACCTGTTCAGCCAGCAATGCCCGGCCGATTGGCCCACCGGTCCGCTGGACTACCTGGTGTACAGCGCTGCGGCCACCGAACATGACGAAGCGGGCTATCGCGCGGCTTATGTCGAAGGGTTGCAGCATGTGTTGGGCTGGTTGAAGCAGCACGGGCAACAACCCAAGCGGCTGCTTTTTGTGTCCAGCAGCAGTGTGTATGGGCAACAGGCAGGGGAGTGGGTCGATGAAACCTCGCCCACCGTGGCCGGTGGCTACTCCGGTCGGCTGATGCTTGAAGCCGAGCAAGTGGCGCTCGACAGCGGCATCCCGGCCAGCCGTGTGCGCCTGACCGGCATCTATGGCCCGGGCCGAGAATGGTTGCTGAGCCAGGTGCGCCAGGGCTATAGCGTGGTAGAGGACCCGCCCCTGTATGCCAACCGCATCCACGCTGACGACGCGGCGGGCCTGCTGGCATTTCTGTTGGAAGCCGATCGCCAGGGCAAGACCCTGGAGGATTGCTATATCGGCGTCGATGATGCCCCTGCGCCATTGGCCGAAGTCGTAGGCTGGCTGCGCGACTACATGGGCGTCACCCAATGGGCCGAAAACGCCAGCGTCCGCCGCGCCGGCAGCAAACGCTGCAGCAACGCCCGGGCGAAGGCGCTGGGCTGGACGCCGCGGTATGCGAGTTTTCGTGAGGGATATGCGGCGATTCTTGAAGGGCGCTGCTGATTCCAGCCACCCCAAAACAAACTGTGGGAGCGAGCCTGCTCGCGATGAGGCCGTAACATTCAACATCACTGCTGACTGTTACGCCGCTATCGCGAGCAGGCTCGCTCCCACAGGGGGATCTTCAAAATCCGGTTACTGCTTCTCCAGCATCCATTGGCGATTGCCTTGCACGAACGACGGCATTTCATCCGCCAGGGCCGTGTTGACGGTCTGGAAGATTTCCAGCTTCTTGCCGTCGCGGGCGAAGATCCAGGTGTTGCCCTGGCCGTTCTGTTGCAGCCAGATGTTGTCGTTGCCGCTGCTCATGGAGGCGCAATCGCCAGCCAGGCACAAGGCGTAACGGTCGGCGCCGGGCAACCCGCTGATCTGGCCGTCGGGCTGGAATTGCACCGTGGCGCCTTGTCCGGGGCCGCTGACGATATTCCAGGTGCCGCCAAGGTAGGCGGCGTACAGCGCTCGCTCGAAACTGGCGCCGATTGGCGCGCCTTCCGGTACCTGGATCTGCGCGCGGTCGAAATTCTGTTGCGGTTCGTTTTCGGTGGCGGCCTGGCTCAACTGGTCGCCGTCGCGCTTGAGTTCGCTGGCGGAGCTGCCGTAGAAATCGACTTTCCAGGCGCCGTCTTCTTCGCCGAGCAATTTGCCTTCGACGTTTTCAAAACCGTTGGTGTAGCGCGCCTGTCCGGCCCGGGTGTTGACGTCCCATTCCAGGTTCGGGCCATAGCCCTGCAGCGCTTCGCGCAGCGGACCGCCCTTGGCGGCGGCGTCGATGGCGGCCTGATTGATCCAGGTGCCGCTGATGTCACGGTCGGCAGGGTCGCTGGCGCAGCCGGCCAGGAGGAGGGCGAGCAGCGGGAGAGCAAGCGCTTTGCGCATGGTGGAATCCTTTCAAAACGAAAACGGCGCAGCGGGGGACGCTGCGCCGGCCTTGTTACTCGATGACCAGGATGGCATCCATCTCAACCTGCGAGCCCTTCGGCAGGGCCGCCACGCCGATGGCGGCGCGGGCAGGGTAAGGCTGGTCGAAATACTTGCCCATGATCTCGTTGACCTTGGCGAAGTGGCTCAGGTCAGTGAGGAAGATGTTCAGCTTGACGATGTCCTTGAACGAACCACCGGCGGCTTCGGCCACGGCCTTGAGATTCTCGAACACCTGCACGGTCTGGGCTTCGAAGCCTTCCACCAGCTCCATGGTTTTTGGGTCCAGCGGGATCTGGCCCGACATGTACACGGTGTTGCCGGCCTTGATGGCCTGTGAATAAGTACCGATGGCGGCTGGGGCCTTGTCGCTGTTGATAACGGTCTTGGTCATTTAAGACTCCTTGTAATGAATTGGCTCCCCGAGGAGCTACGCGCGCATCCGGGTGATGCGGATAACGCCGGTCAGGGCACGCAGTTTCTTGATCACGCGGGCCAGGTGCACGCGGTCATGCACGCTCACCACTAATTGGACGACGCTGATGCGGCCATCGCGTTCGTCCATGCTGATTTTCTCGATGTTGCCGTCGGCGGCGTTGACGCTGCTGGCCAGCAGGGCGATCAGGCCGCGCTGGTGCTCCAGCTCGACTCGCAGCTCGACGTTGAATTCGCCGGTGACATCCTTGGCCCAGGAGAGCTGGATGCACTTTTCCGGGTTGTGACGGATTTCGCTGATGTTGCGGCAATTGTCCAGGTGCACCACCATCCCCTTACCGGCGGACAGGTGGCCGACAATCGGGTCGCCCGGGATCGGTGTGCAGCATTTGGCGTAGCTGAGCACCAGGCCTTCGGTACCGCGAATCGCCAGCGGGCCTTCGGGGCTTGGCAACTGTTCGCCTTCGCCGAGCAGGCGACGGGCAACGACGTAGGCCATGCGATTGCCCAGGCCGATGTCTTCGAGCAGGTCTTCGATCAGTTCGAGGCGGTATTCGGTGAGCATCACCTGCACACGCTCGGCGGGGATCTTGTCCAGCGAACTGTCGAAACCGTTCAGTACCTTGTTCAGCAGGCGTTCGCCCAGGCTGATGGATTCGGAGCGGCGTTGCAGTTTCAAGGCATGGCGGATGTGCGTGCGGGCCTTGCCGGTGACCACGAAATTGAGCCATGCCGGGTTCGGGCGGGCGCCGGGCGCGCTGACGATCTCCACCGTAGAACCGCTTTGCAACGGTTCGGAGAGCGGCGCCAGGCGGCGATTGATCCGACACGCGATGCAGCTGTTGCCCACGTCGGTGTGCACCGCATAGGCGAAGTCCACGGCCGTGGAGCCCTTGGGCAACTCCATGATCCGACCCTTGGGCGTGAAGACGTAGACCTCGTCCGGGAACAGGTCGATCTTGACGCTTTCAATGAATTCCAGGGAGTTACCGGCGCGCTGCTGCATCTCCAGCACACCCTTGACCCACTGCCGGGCCCGGGCGTGGGTGCTCTTGGGCTGTTCGTCGCCGCTGGACTTGTAGAGCCAGTGGGCGGCGATGCCATTGTTGGCCATCTCTTCCATTTCACGGGTACGGATCTGGATTTCGATCGGTACACCATGCATGCCGAACAGCGTGGTATGCAGCGATTGGTAGCCGTTGGCCTTGGGAATCGCGATGTAGTCCTTGAAGCGTCCCGGTAACGGTTTGTACAAGTTATGCACAGCACCCAGTACGCGGTAGCAGGTATCGACCTTGTCGACGATGATCCGGAACGCGTAGACGTCCATGATCTCGTTGAAGGCCCGACGCTTGCCGCGCATTTTCTTGTAGATGCCGTAGAGGTGTTTCTGTCGGCCGCTGACTTCGCCTTCGATGCCGTCGATGGCCAGGCAATGGCTCAGGGACTCTTCGATCTTGTTGACGATTTCCTTGCGGTTGCCCCGGGCGCGCTTGACGGCCTGGTTGATCCGCGCCGAACGCATCGGGTGCATGGCCTTGAAGCCGAGGTCTTCGAACTCGATGCGGATCGCGTGCATGCCCAGGCGGTTGGCGATGGGCGCATAGATTTCCAGGGTTTCCTTGGCGATGCGCCGGCGTTTTTCGCCGGAGAGTACTTCCAGGGTGCGCATGTTGTGCAGGCGGTCGGCGAGCTTGACCAGGATCACGCGGATGTCGCGAGCCATGGCCATGGCCATTTTCTGGAAGTTCTCGGCCTGGGCCTCGGCCTTGGTCTCGAAGTTCATCTGGGTCAGCTTGCTGACGCCGTCGACCAGTTCGGCCACGGTTTCGCCGAACTGCGCTTGCAGCGCTTCCTTGGCAATGCCGGTGTCTTCGATCACGTCATGCAGCATCGCCGCCATCAGGCTCTGATGGTCCATGTGCATGTCGGCAAGAATGTTCGCCACCGCAAGGGGGTGCGTGACGTACGCCTCGCCGCTACGGCGGCGTTGGCCGTCGTGGGCTTGTTCGGCGTAGAAATAGGCTCGGCGGACCAGGTTGACCTGGTCCGTGCCGAGGTAGGCCGATAAGCGATCGGCGAGGGCGTCTATGCTCGGCATGATGATGACTCCTGCCGTCTGCTGTGACCCCGCGCCGTGCTACGTCGACCAGGCATAGGCTTAGACCGCCTCGTTGGACTCGTCCTCGAACGCTGCGAACAGCGGTTCGTCTTCGACGATTTCAGCGTTGGCGATGAACTCGTAGCTCATCAGGCCTTCGGCGATTTCACGCAGCGCTACGACGGTAGGCTTGTCGTTTTCCCACTGGACCAACGGCTCTTTGCCACCGGTAGCCAGTTGACGGGCACGCTTGGTAGAGAGCATGACCAGCTCAAAGCGGTTTTCCACGTGTTCTAGGCAGTCTTCAACGGTTACGCGGGCCATGGTATTCCTCGGAGCGAATGCAATATGCGCGCTGCCCGGTTGGGCGAGCGGACTCGACAGTTTAAAAAAACACCAGCGTTTAGGGAAGCGCTGATTTTTTAACCAAACCCCTCGGCGCGCTGCGAGTACCAATGTAAAGCCGTCGCAGCGGTTTTGGGAAGGGCTCTTCAGCCCAACAATTCGGCCAATAATTTACCGAAACGTTGCTGCTGGCGTTTCTGCTGCAGCTGACTGGCGCGGAAAATCGCCTTCAGGTCGTCCAGTGCGTGGGCAAAATCATCGTTGATGATCAGGTAATCGTAGTCAACGTAGTGGCTCATTTCGCTGACCGCTTCGCGCATCCGGTCTTCGATGATTTCGTCACTGTCCTGGCCGCGGTTGGTCAGGCGCTGGCGCAAGGCCTGCTGGCTTGGCGGCAGGATGAAGATCGAGCGAGCCTGGGGCATCAGCTTGCGCACTTGCTCGGCGCCTTGCCAGTCGATTTCCAGGATCAGGTCGTGGCCCTCGTCGAGTGTCTGCTGCAAATAGCTTTGCGAAGTGCCATAGAGGTTGCCGAAGACTTCGGCGCGCTCCAGGAAGTCGCCGTGCTCGGCCATTTTCACGAACTCCTCGCGATCGACGAAGTGATAGTTCACCCCGTTGACTTCGCCCGGGCGCATGGCGCGGGTGGTGTGCGAGACCGAGACGCGGATCTGCGGTTCAGCGTCGATCAGTGCCTTGACCAGGCTGGTCTTGCCGGCGCCCGAGGGCGCGGAAATGATGTAGAGAGTACCGGTGCTGTGGGTCATGTCGGGTTAGCCTTACTCAATGTTCTGCACTTGTTCGCGCATTTGCTCGATCAACACCTTGAGGTTGACCGCAGCCTGGGTGCTGCGCGGGTCGAAGGCTTTGGAGCCCAGTGTATTGGCTTCGCGGTTGAGCTCCTGCATCAGGAAGTCCAGGCGGCGACCGGCCGCACCGCCGGACTTGAGCACCCGGCGAACTTCGATGATGTGGGTGCTCAGGCGATCCAGCTCTTCAGCCACGTCGCTTTTTTGCGCGAGCATGACCATTTCCTGTTCCAGGCGTTGGGGGTCCAGCTCGGCCTTCATGTCGGCGAAGCGATCGAGGACTTTCTGGCGCTGGGTGGCGAGCATCTGCGGGACCAGCTCGCGCAGGGTGCTGACGTCTCCTTCGATGGAGGTCAGACGCTCGTCGATCAGCCGGGCCAGCTCCGCGCCTTCACGTTCACGACCGGCCTTGAGTTCTTTCAAGCCCTGGTTGAACAGCGCCAGCGCCTCGGAGTTCAGCGCTTGCGGGTCGCTCGCATCACCCACCAGCACGCCGGGCCAGGCCAGGACTTCCAGCGGGTTCAGGGCGGCAGGGTTCTTGATCAGGCTGGCGACGGTTTCGGCGGCGGCCACCAGTTGCGCGGCGCGTTCGCGGTCTATCTGCAGCGTCTTGCCGGTGCTTTCTTCGGTGAAGCGCAAGGTGCATTCCAGTTTGCCCCGGGACAGGCCCTGGCGCAGTGCTTCACGCACGCCACCTTCGAGGTCGCGAAAGGACTCGGGCAGGCGCAGGTGCGGCTCCAGGTAGCGGCTGTTGACCGAGCGCAGTTCCCAGCTCAGCGTGCCTTGGGCGCCGGCTTTTTCGACCCGGGCGAAGGCGGTCATGCTGTGCACCATGGAGGTTCCTCGCAATGCAGGCCGGCACAACGTGTCGTCGTGGGCCTGGTATCTGTAAATAAAAGCCCAAGGGCAGCAAAGGCGCAGGATTGTAGCGCAGTGCGAGGCGTGCCCCAAACCGTGCATGCGACAAAGCGCTGTTGCCCGTCGGCTGGGCCTTTGAGGGGGCTCGCTCGTCGTGCCGGTACATTAGAACTGCCCTCCGGGGGTTCACGGCTCTATAATGCTCGGCAGTTTTCAGTCCTCAGTACAGGTATTCCCTATGAAACGTCCAAGTGGTCGCGCTGCCGATCAGCTCCGCTCGATCCGCATTACCCGCAACTACACCAAACACGCCGAGGGATCCGTACTGGTCGAATTCGGTGATACCAAGGTCATCTGCACCGTCAGCGTCGAAAATGGCGTGCCACGGTTCCTCAAGGGTCAGGGCCAAGGCTGGCTGACGGCCGAGTACGGCATGCTGCCGCGTGCCACCGGCGAGCGGAACCAGCGTGAGGCAAGCCGTGGCAAGCAAGGCGGCCGCACCCTGGAAATCCAGCGCCTGATCGGCCGTTCGCTGCGCGCCGCGCTGGACATGTCCAAGTTGGGTGACGTGACCCTGTATGTCGATTGCGACGTGATCCAGGCCGACGGCGGCACCCGCACGGCGTCCATCACCGGCGCCATGGTTGCGTTGGTTGACGCCCTGAAAGTGATCAAGAAACGTGGCGGCCTCAAGGGCGGCGATCCGCTCAAGCAAATGATCGCTGCGGTGTCCGTGGGCATGTACCAGGGCGAGCCTGTGCTGGACCTGGATTATCTGGAAGACTCTGCGGCCGAGACCGACCTGAACGTGGTCATGACCAGCGCTGGCGGCTTCATTGAAGTCCAGGGCACTGCCGAAGGTGCGCCGTTCCAGCCGGAAGAATTGAACGCTATGCTGGAGCTGGCGAAGAAAGGCATGAACGAGATTTTCGAATTGCAAAAGGCCGCATTGGCTGACTGATTGTTTCGCGCTTCAGACAAGGAGACTGTCATGAGTGATGAGCAAGTCCTACTGCCCCAACCCAGCAAGGAGGCGCGTCAATGGGCGATGTTTTGTCACTTGTCGGCCTTGTTGGGAATCTGGATCCCGTTCGGTACGCTGATCGGGCCGTTGGTGCTCTGGCAGCTCAAGCGTGAAACCGACCCGTTTATCGATGCCCAGGGCAAGGAAGCGCTGAATTTCCAGATTACCGTGGCGATTGCCTCGGCCATCTGCCTGTTGTTGATGATTGTGGTGATTGGCTTTTTCCTGTTCGGCCTGGTGGCCATCGGTGCGCTGGTGCTGACCATCATCGGCGGGGTGAAGGCAGGCGAAGGGCAGCCGTATCGGTATCCGTTTACCTGGCGATTGGTTAAATAACGATCAGTACGGTGATAAAAAATGCCCCGATATTCGGGGCATTTTGCTTTGAGCACTTAGTCTTTCTTACTATGCTCGGCACAGTTACGTAAATCGTTACTGTGCGCATATATTTATCATTCTTACACTTCCAGTCACAACTGCAGGGTTTCAGTGCGCCCTAGGCGCTTGGCATCGAGTCTCGCCGATTGCTAAAGTTGCCCCAAGTTATATTTGTTCAGAAATATTTCGATATATTCAGACCATTGAAGGTCCTTGAATTCAAAGCAAATCAGTGTTGAGAACTCAACCTGTTCAAGAGGCGTGTCCAGGTAAAAAGTTCGCCCCTGAATATATATCCAAAAAGATAAACAGCATGTTTGAGCTTGATTTCTACGGAACACTTGTCGCCGCCTCTTTAGTACTTTTGCTGGGGCGCGGACTCGTTACCCGTGTTGGTTTTCTACGCGCCTACAATATCCCCGAACCTGTAGCAGGCGGGCTGGTGGTTGCCTTGATCCTCTTGTGTTTGCGAGGGCTTGAAATTGAAGTCCGATTTGACACTTCATTGCAGACACCCTTGATGCTGGCGTTTTTCGCCACGATTGGCCTGAGCGCAGACTTTGCCAGCCTGAAGAAAGGCGGGCGCGTAGTGGGTGTGTTCGTACTGGCGGTCACCGGCCTGCTGTTGGTCCAGAATGCCATGGGCATCGGGCTCGCCAAGGCGTTGGGGCTCGATCCCCTGATGGGCCTGCTTACCGGCTCGATTACCTTGGCCGGTGGTCACGGTACAGGCGCTGCCTGGGGGACATTGTTCAGTGAGACATACGGCGTGGCCTCCGCTTCCGAGCTAGCGATGGCCTCTGCGACGTTCGGCTTGGTGTTGGGCGGCCTGATCGGTGGGCCGGTCGCTCGCCTGCTGGTCAAGCGTGTTCAGGTGCCCGGCTGCCTTGAGCCGGAAAAGCCACGAGCACCCAAGGGTTTCGAGCAGCCGAACAAAGAACGCTCGATAACGCCGGTTTCGTTTATCGAGACGCTCGCCCTGATCGCGGTCAGCCTCCTGGCGGGCTCTCTTTTGAATGGGCAGCTCCACGGAACCGCATTCGAGTTGCCGACGTTCGTTTGCGTCTTGTTCGTGGGGGTGGTCCTGCGCAATGGACTTGCGGCGCTGGGCTTGTACCAGGTGTTTGAGCGCGAAGTCTCGGTGCTTGGCAACGTCAGCTTGTCGCTGTTCCTGGCGATCGCCTTGATGTCACTCAAGTTGTGGGACCTGGCGTCACTGGCCTTGCCGTTCTTCATCATCCTGGCTGCACAGACCCTGGTCATGGCACTGTTCGCGATCTTCGTGACCTTCAGGCTCATGGGCAGCCATTACGACGCGGCGGTATTGGCGGCGGGGCACTGCGGTTTTGGGTTGGGGGCGACGCCGACGGCCATCGCTAACATGCAGGCGGTCACTCAACGCTACGGACCTTCGCAGATCGCCTTTCTGGTAGTACCGATGGTGGGCGCTTTTTTCATCGATATCATTAATGTCATCGTGATCAAGCTGTACCTGGCCCTGCCGTTTCTTGCCGCGGCTTGATTTCCAGGCATAAAAAAGCCCGCCTCCTGCGAGGCGGGCATTCTTGACCGGTTGGTACCCATTGACGGCGTTTTAGATCGTCAGCGTCCAGTCGTAATCAACGATCAGCGGCGCATGCTGCGAGAACCGTGGCTGGCGCGGCAGGCGAGCGCTGCGTACGAAACGGCGCAGGCCGGGGGTCAGCAGCTGGTAGTCGAAACGCCAGCCGAGGTTGAGCATCTCGGCCTGCTCGTTGTCTGGCCACCAGCTGTACTGATCGCCTTCGCGGCTGACTTCGCGCAGGGCGTCGACATATCCCATGTTGCCAACGATCTCATCCATCCAGGCCCGTTCCGGCGCCAGGAAGCCTGGGGATTGCTGGCTGTCGCGCCAGTTCTTGATATCCAGCTTCTGTTGCGCCACGTACAGCGAGCCACAATAGATGTACTCGCGACGTTTGCGCCGCTGCTTATCCAGGTAACGGGCGAAGTCGTCCATCAACTTGAATTTCTGATTCAAATCTTCATCGCCGTTCTGCCCCGAAGGGAGCAGTAAGGTCGCGATGCTGACCTTGTCGAAATCGGCTTGCAGGTAGCGCCCGTAGCGGTCCGCCGTCTCGAAACCGAGACCGTTGATGACAGCCTTCGGTTGCAGCCGCGAGTACAAAGCCACGCCACCCTGGGCGGGGACTTCGGCATCGCAGGCGTAAAGGAAGTAACCATCCAGTTGGAAGGCTGCATCGTCCAGTTCAAAGGCGGAGGCGCGGGTGTCCTGCAGGCAGATGACGTCGGCATTCTGTGCTTGCAGCCAACTGAGCAAACCACGCTCCACTGCAGCCTGAATACCATTGACGTTCACACTGATGATCCGCATAAATGGCCCCAAAAATCACGTGCGTGTATGATACACGCCGTATACCTATTTAGCTAAATCCGCGGTATTTGAGGCTTTTTTTCATGCAGGCGTATCAGCGCGATTTCATTCGCTTTGCCATCGATCGCGGCGTTTTGCGCTTCGGTGAGTTCACCCTCAAGTCGGGACGCACCAGCCCGTACTTCTTCAATGCCGGCCTGTTCAACAGCGGAACCGCCCTGGCGCAGCTGGGCCGTTTCTATGCGGCGGCCATCGTCGAGAGCGGTATTGCGTTCGATGTGCTGTTCGGCCCGGCCTACAAAGGCATCCCGCTGGCAGCCACCACTGCCGTGGCTCTGGCTGAACACCACGGCCGCGACCTGCCATGGTGCTTCAACCGCAAGGAAGCCAAGGCCCATGGTGAAGGCGGCAGCCTGGTGGGCGCGCCTCTGACCGGTGAAGTGCTGATC
Organism: Pseudomonas fluorescens Q2-87; assembly: GCF_000281895.1. Classification (NCBI taxonomy): domain Bacteria; kingdom Pseudomonadati; phylum Pseudomonadota; class Gammaproteobacteria; order Pseudomonadales; family Pseudomonadaceae; genus Pseudomonas; species Pseudomonas fluorescens. The sequence continues at coordinate 190,361 of NZ_CM001558.1, forward strand.
ATCGACGACGTCATCACCGCCGGCACTGCCATCCGTGAAGTCATGCAGATCATCGGCTCCCAGGACGGCGCCAAGGCCGCCGGCGTGCTGATCGCCCTGAATCGTCAGGAGCGCGGTAACGGCGAGCTGTCGGCAATCCAGGAAGTGGAGCGCGACTTCGGCATTCCGGTGATCAGCATCGTTTCGCTGAACCAGGTGCTGGAGTTTTTGGCCGACGATCCGCAACTCAAGCAGCATTTGCCAGCGGTCGAGGCTTATCGCGCTCGGTTTGGTGTGTGACCGGCTTGTGGCTCCTGTGGTGAGGGAGCTTGCTCCCGCTTGGTTGCGTAGCGACCGCAGATGTTGGGGCCGCTGCGCAGCCCAGCGGGAGCAAGCTCCCTCGCCACAAAAGCTTCATCTGAACGAATAATAAAAAAGACCCCGCTCAACCAGGTTGAGCGGGGTCTTTTTACAGGTATTGCTTACGGACGCTTGCGATTGCTGATCAGCGTACCCACGCCGGTATCGGTGAAGATCTCCAGCAGGATCGCGTTCGGTACCCGCCCATCGATGATCAGCGAGCTGCCAACCCCACCCTGTACCGCTTCCAGTGCGCAACGGATCTTCGGCAGCATGCCGCCATAGATGGTGCCGTCGGCGATCAGGTCGTCGACCTGTTGCGTCGACAGTCCCGTCAGCACTTTGCCCGACTTGTCCATCAGGCCGGCGATGTTGGTCAGCAGCATCAGCTTTTCAGCTTTCAGTGCTTCGGCGACCTTGCCGGCCACCAGGTCGGCGTTGATGTTGTAGGACTCGCCGTTGGCGCCCACACCGATTGGCGCGATCACCGGAATGAAGTCGCCCTTGACCAGCAGGTTCAGCAGGTCGGTGTTGATGCCGACCACTTCGCCCACTTGGCCGATGTCGATGATTTCCGGCTGGGTCATCTCCGGTGTCTGGCGGGTCACGGTGAGTTTCTTCGCCCGGATCAACTCGGCGTCCTTGCCGGTCAGGCCAATGGCGCTGCCGCCATGACGGTTGATCAGGTTGACGATGTCCTTGTTGACCTGGCCGCCCAGGACCATCTCCACGACATCCATGGTCTGCGCATCGGTGACGCGCATGCCGTCGATGAAGTGGCTCTCGATGGACAACCGCTTGAGCAGATCACCGATCTGCGGGCCGCCGCCATGCACCACCACCGGGTTGATGCCCACGGCCTTCATCAGCACGATGTCGCGGGCGAAGCCGGTCTTCAGCTCCTCGCTTTCCATCGCGTTGCCGCCGTATTTGATCACCAGGGTCTTACCGACGTAGCGTCGGATATAAGGCAACGCTTCGGACAGGACCTTGGCGGTATTGGCGGCGGCTTCGCGTTCGAGGGTCATTCAGGGCTCCGGTGGTACGTCAGAAAATCAAAACGGTAGTTGGAGATCAGGTGCGACACGTTTGAGTTGGGCGTGGAACACATCCTTGATGCGCTGCAGTTCAGCTTCGTTGTCAGCCTCGAAACGCAGCACCAGCACCGGTGTGGTGTTGGATGCGCGAACCAGGCCCCAGCCTTGGGGATAGTCGACCCGTACACCATCGATGGTGGTGAGTTCGGCGCCTTCGCCCCATTGAGCGTCATGCAGTGCATCAATGATGCTGAATTTGCTCTCTTCGGTCACATGGATATTGATTTCTGGCGTAGAAATATCGTTCGGGAAGGTCGCGAACAGCTCTTCGGCGCTCGATTGCTCCTTGCTGAGGATCTCCAGCAGGCGCGCGGCGCTGTAGATGCCGTCGTCGAAACCGAACCAGCGCTCCTTGAAGAAAATGTGGCCGCTCATTTCACCGGCCAGCAGGGCGCCGCTCTGTTTCATTTTTTTCTTGATCAAGGAATGACCGGTTTTCCACATCAGTGGACGACCGCCGTATTCCTTGATCAGCGGCACCAGGCGACGGGTGCACTTAACGTCGAAGATGATTTCGGCGTCAGGATTGCGCGCCACCACGTCCTTGGCGAACAGCATCAACAGGCGGTCCGGGAACACGACGCTGCCGGTATTCGTCACCACGCCCACGCGGTCGCCGTCGCCGTCGAAAGCCAGGCCCAGGTCGGCATTGGTTTCCTTGACCTTGGCGATCAGGTCTTGCAGGTTTTCCAGCTTGCCCGGGTCCGGATGGTGGTTAGGGAAGTTGCCGTCGACGTCGCAGAACAGGGGGATGACTTCGCAATTAAGCGCTTCGATCAGTTGCGGGGCAATGACGCCAGCCGCGCCGTTACCGCAATCGACCACCACTTTGAGGCGGCGGGCGAGTTTCACGTCCTTGACGATTTCGTCGTTGTAGCGTTCCAGGATATCGACCTTGGTCACGCTGCCCTGGCCACTGCTCAGGTCATTGGTCTTGAGGCGGGTGTGCAGGGCCTGGATCTGCTCGTTGGCGAGGGTGTCGCCGGCGATGACGATCTTGAAGCCGTTGTAGTTCGACGGGTTGTGGCTGCCGGTGAGCATGACCCCGGATTTGCCGGCCAGCACGTTGGCGGCGTAGTACAGCGCCGGTGTCGGGACCAGGCCCACATCGCTGACGTGGCAACCACTGTCGGCAACGCCTTTGATCAATTGTTCGACCAGCTCGGGGCCGGACAAGCGGCCATCGCGGCCAACGGACACGTTCGGTTCACCCTGGGCCAGGCTCTGGGAGCCAATGGCGCGGCCGATCCAGTAGGCGGTTTCGGCGGTGAGAGTTTCCGGTACCACGCCGCGGATGTCGTAGGCGCGGAAGATGCTGTCAGGGAAGATCGGGGCGATTGCGGCTGGGGTGTTCATGGGCGGGGCGCTCTATCAGGAAAATGACTGGACAGGCCGACGGGTAGCGTCGGCAGGCTCAAGCTGAAGGGTATGACGGCGTTTTTGACAGAGAGTTCGTGGTGGGAAAGTGCCATGAGACAGCGTTACCCCGATCGCCCTCGCCTAATACATTGATTCCGGATGGGAAACCTAGCAGAAAGCCATTGCGCATTTTTTGCCCTGAAACACAAGCTTAATAAACAGGCCGGGCAACGCACCCGGCCTGGAGCGCCAGGATCAGTGGCTACCGGAATGCCCGAAACCGCCAGCACCGCGCTGGCTTTCGTCGAATTCCTCGACCAGTTCGAAGTGCGCCTGGACCACGGGAACCAGCACCAGTTGCGCGATGCGCTCGCCTACGGCGATGTTGAACGCTGTTTGACCGCGGTTCCAGCACGACACCATCAATTCGCCCTGGTAATCGGAGTCGATCAGGCCTACCAGGTTGCCCAGCACGATGCCGTGCTTATGGCCCAGGCCGGAGCGCGGCAAAATCAATGCGGCCAGGCCTGGGTCGCCAATGTAGATCGACAGGCCGGTGGGGATCAGCAGGGTCTGGCCCGGCTCCAGGATTGTGTCCTGCTTGAGCATCGCCCGCAGGTCGAGGCCGGCGGAGCCCGGTGTGGCGTACTGTGGCAACGGGAATTCGTTGCCGATGCGTGGGTCGAGAATCTTGGCTTGTAAGGCGTGCATGAAAATTAAACCTGGTTCAGACGTTCGGCGATAAAAGTGATCAGCTGGCGGGCAATCTTGCCTTTGCTGGTCTGGGCGAAAAGCGTGGCGTGCAACTGGCGGTCGATCACGCTGCAGGCGTTTTCTTCGCTGTTGAAGCCGATGCTCGGGTTGGCGACGTCATTGGCGACGATCAAGTCCAGATTCTTGTCCTTGAGCTTGCGCGCGGCGTAATCGAGCAAGTGTTCGGTCTCAGCGGCGAAGCCGACGCTGAACGGACGGTCGGGACGGGTGGCAATGCTGGCGAGGATGTCCGGGTTGCGCACCATTTGTAGTAACAAGCCGTCGCCGCTTGTAGGGTCTTTCTTCAATTTTTGCGGGGCAACGACTTCGGGGCGGTAGTCCGCCACCGCAGCCGAGGCGATGAACAGGTCGCACGGAATCGCCGCCTCGCAGGCCGCGAGCATGTCCCGGGCGCTGACCACGTCGATGCGCGTGACCCGGTCCGGGGTCGGCAGGTGCACGGGGCCGGTGATCAGCGTCACCCGGGCACCGGCTTCCACGGCGGCCTCGGCCAGTGCAAAGCCCATTTTTCCCGAGCTGTGGTTGGTGATGTAGCGCACCGGGTCAATGTTTTCCTGGGTTGGCCCGGCAGTAATCAGCACATGTTTGCCGGTCAAGGCCTGGCGCTGGAAGCAGTCGGCGGCGCATTGGGCAAGGTCGGTGGCTTCAAGCATGCGCCCCATGCCGACATCGCCGCAGGCCTGGCTGCCGGACGCGGGGCCGAAGACTTTCAGGTCACGGCTCTGGAGCAGTTGCAGGTTGGCCTGGGTGGCCGGGTCGCGCCACATGGCCTGGTTCATGGCCGGCGCGACGGCAACCACCGCGTCGGTGGCGAGCACGAGGGTAGTCAGCAGGTCATCGGCGATGCCTTGTGCCAGGCGGGCGATCAGGTCGGCGGTGGCCGGGGCGATCAACACCAAGTCTGCCCACTTGGCCAGCTCGATGTGGCCCATGGCGGCTTCGGCCGCCGGGTCGAGCAAGTCCAGGTGAACCGGGTGCCCGGACAGGGCCTGCATGGTCAACGGCGTGATGAATTCACTGCCGCCGCGAGTCATGACCACCCGTACTTCCGCGCCCTGGTCGATGAGCCTTCGAACCAGATCGGCGCTCTTGTAGGCGGCAATGCCGCCGCCGACGCCCAGAACGATGCGTTTCCGATACAGCCGCTGCATAGGCCTGCCTTTCGATTTCAGTGGTCAGTGCAAGACGAACCCCTTGGCAGCAGCCTGCCAGGGCGCAAATCGCCTGCAAAAAAGATGGGCTACGATATCACAGCGACCGCTACGGAACAGCGGCGCCCACATTCAGGGAGATGCTATGAGTATTCGCGATTGGCCCGTGGCCGAGCGGCCACGGGAGAGGTTATTGGCGCTGGGGGCGGGGAGTCTTTCAGACGCCGAACTGTTAGCGATTTTTTACGCACCGGTGTGTCCGGCAAAAGCGCGGTGGATCTGGCACGACAACTATTGATTCAATTTGGCAGCCTGCGCGCGCTGCTTGAAGCTGACCAGATCACATTCAGCAATCATATGGGTCTGGGCCCGGCGAAGTTCGCCCAGCTGCAAGCGGCTCAGGAAATGAGCCGTCGCCATTTGGCGGAGCGGGCACGGGAAAAGACCACACTGGAAAGTCCCTTTGCGGTCCGTGAGTACCTCAAGTCCATGCTGCGCCACGAACCCCACGAGGTGTTCGGTTGCCTGTTTCTCAATGCCAAGCACCAAGTGCTGGCCTACGAGACGCTGTTTCGCGGTTCTATCGACAGCGCCAGCGTCTACCCTCGGCAGGTGGTCAAGCGCGCCCTGGCCCACAACGCCGCTGCGTTGATCCTGTGTCACAACCATCCTTCAGGCAACACCGAGCCCAGCCAGGCCGACCGGATGCTCACCGGGAGGCTTCAAGAGGCGTTGGAGTTGATCGATGTGCGGGTGCTCGATCATTTCATTGTCGGCGATGGAGATCCGCTGTCGATGGCGGAGTATGGGTGGATGTGAGGCAGCGACAAGCTTTCAGCTTCAAGCCGCAAGCTCAGAGCCGGGTGTGATCTGCTCTTGAGCTTGCAGCTTGCAGCTTGCAGCTTGCAGCTTACGGCTTGAGGCTGACCTTCGAATAATCCTGCCGCCCAAATGGGCTCACCGCATAACCCTGCACATCCTTGCGGGTCAGCGCGAAGGCGGTCGGGTGCGCCAGGGGCAGCCATAAGGCCTGTTGCTGGATCTGGGCCTGGGCCTGTTCGTAGAGCTTGGCGCGCACGCCTTGCTCGCCGGTGGTCTTGCCGGCGCTGATCAGCTTGTCCAGGTCAGGGTTGCAATAGCGGGCGAAGTTGGTGCCGGACTTGACCGCCGCGCAGGAAAACTGCGGCGTGAGGAAGTTGTCCGGGTCGCCGTTGTCGCCCGCCCAGCCCATGAACAACAGGTCATGCTCGCCGGCCTTGGCACGACGGATGAGTTCGCCCCATTCGATCACCCGGATTTCGGCCTGGATGCCGATTTCTGCCAGGTCCGATTGCAGCAACTGCGCGCCGAGGCTGGGGTTGGGGTTGAGCAGGCTGCCGGAAGGGCGGGTCCAGATGGTGGTCTTGAAGCCGTCCTTGAGGCCGGCCTTGGCCAGCAGCTCACGGGCCTTGGCCGGGTCATGGTTGTAGCCGGGCAAGCCCTTGGCGTAGCTCCAGGTGTTCGGCGGGTACGGGCCGTTGGCGGCTTGAGCGGTGCCTTCGAAAACGCTCTTCAGATAGCTGGCCTTGTCAAAGGCGAGGTTGATGGCTTGTCGTACCTCAGGCTTGTCCAGCGGCGGATGCTGGCTGTTGATCGCCACGAACGCGGTCATGAAAGCGTCGGTCTGGGCCACGTTCAACGTAGGTTCCTGTTTGGCGGCCTGCACGTCCAGCGGCTTGGGCGACAGAGCGATCTGGCATTCGTTGCGGCGCAATTTCTGCAGGCGCACATTGGCGTCCGGCGTGATGGCAAAGACCAGCGGGTCTACCTGAGGCTTGCCGCCGAAATAAGCCTCGTTGGCCTTGTAGCGGATCGAGGCGTCCTTCTGGAACCGGCTGAAAATGAACGGGCCGGTACCGATCGGCTGGCTGTTGAGTTTTTCTGGAGTGCCAGCCTTCATCAGTTGCTCGGCGTATTCAGCCGAATAGATGGAGGCAAAGCCCATGCTCAAAGTCGCCAGGAACGTGGAGTCGGCATGATCGAGGGTGAAACGCACGGTCAGCGGGTCCAGCGCGTCGATTTTCTTGATCAGCGCCGGCAATTGCATGGATTGGGCATGCGGGAAGCCGCTCTGCGCCACTTTGTGCCAGGGGTTTGCCGGGTCGAGCATGCGCTCGAAGCTGAACTTCACGTCTTCGGCAGTCAGGTCCCGGCGCGGGGTGAAGTATTCGGTCTGGTGGAACTTGACGTTGGGGCGTAGCTTGAACAGATACGTCAGGCCGTCGGTGGAGACTTCCCAGCGGTCGGCCAGGCTGGGGACCACTTTGCCGCTGGCGGTGTCGAAATCCACCAGGCGGTTCATCAGCACGTCGGCAGAGGCGTTAGTGGTCGTCAATGAATTGTACTGGACGACATCGAACCCTTCCGGGCTGGCCTCGGTACAGACACTCAAGGCGGCAGCCTGGGCCAAGGGGCTGAGCAGCAGCGGGGCGAGCAACAAAGGTAGGGCAGCGAGGCGCATGATCGGTTTTCCTGTGCAGGTCGAAGGCCCATCTGCGAGTGCAGTCTGGAAAAGGCCTACCCTAGTGGGCTCGCTGGTAAATGACTATCCCCTTTTTACATTTTCCGGCACTCTGCAACGGCACGCCCGTGGTAGAAACCCGTGGCGAACGGTGAAAAACCTCGATGCAGCGACGAGCGGTCGGAGGCTGCGCCAGCCTTTGCCCTAGCCGTCCGGCGCGGTCGGGCGATGCTTCGGCGTGAAGACAAATCACATCGGCTGTTGTTGCACGGTGGTCTTTCTGGTATAAAGCAGCGCTCTTTTCTAGGGGCCCGGTTCCTTCACTGTAGGTGTAGCCGGTAAGACCCTTAAAGAAACGCGGCGCCTGGCGCCAAATGACTGAGAGATTAAGCGGCCAACCCATGCCGGGTTGGGCATGTGGTTTTAGAGGGCTGAGGCATGTCGAGAGTCTGTCAAGTTACCGGTAAGGGTCCGGTGACTGGGAATAACATTTCCCACGCAAACAACAAAACCCGTCGTCGTTTCCTGCCGAACCTGCAGCATCACCGCTTCTGGGTTGAAGAAGAGAAACGTTTTGTGCGTCTGCGCGTATCTGCCAAGGGCATGCGTATCATCGACAAGCGTGGCATCAGTGTCGTGCTGGCCGAACTTCGTCGCGATGGCAAGGTTTAAGGGAGCTAATCATGCGTGAATTGATTCGTTTGATCTCGAGCGCCGGTACTGGTCACTTCTACACTACCGACAAGAACAAGCGTACTACCCCGGACAAAATCGAGATCAAGAAATATGATCCGGTTGTTCGCAAGCACGTGATCTACAAGGAAGGCAAAATCAAGTAATTGATTTTTCCCTCTTACAAAAAAGGCCCGTATCGCGAGATACGGGCCTTTTTTGTTGTGCTCAGGTTTGAGGGGGCAGTGACGCTATCGTTCAACCGCAGTTGATGCTGACGATGATCCTGTCGGCATTGGTGTGCAGGTTGATGCGTCGCGGACGCAGATCCCAGCTTGTAGGGTATTTCGGGCCTGTGGCGCGAACGGGCGCGCCGTTGGCCAGGGCGCGAACCTCTTCAAGCAGCTCGGGGGTGCATTTTTGGCCGATGGTGTATTGAGCGATGGCCAAGTCGCATTGATCGGGTAAGACGGGCATGTTGCCTCCTTGCAATATTGATAGGTCGGGACGCTCACCTGTCGGGTTGGCCGCACGTCCTGTGCGTAGCCGTTGCGACAAAAAATCCGTGACGCCCGCGGGCAGTTTCATCTGCCGTGGTACTCGTCGACCAGCGAAAGAGTGTCAGCTGCTTTTTCGGTCGGGCTCAAGCCTTCTGCTCGAACACCACATAGATCTTGCGGCACGGCTCCAGCACTTCCCAGGTGCCGGTGAACCCGGCCGGAATCACAAAGCGGTCACCGGCCCGCAGGGTCTTGGCATTGCCATCGTCGTCCCGCAGCACGGAGACGCCCTGGACGATCTCGCAATATTCATGCTCGGTGTAATTGACCCGCCACTGGCCGATGGCGCCTTCCCAGACCCCTGCATTCATCTGCCCGCACGGGCTGTTGTAGTGGTTGAACACCGCTTGTTCGGGGTCGCCCTTGAGCACTTTGGCCGCGTCCGGGCGATAGCGTTCGGCGATGGTATTGGCCTGGCTGAAATCGACGATGTCCTGAATGCTCATGCGGGTGATCCCCAGTGATAGCTTGGAAAGTCCCGAGTCTATGTTTATTAAAACGAACATCGCAAGGCCGTTTTCCAGCGTTGTGTCAAATATATTGAAACATGACCGGCCGCTGGTTTAGGGTGGCGGATGCCCTGTGCCAAAAATAGCGCCGAAACGACGCCGAAATCAGGCTGGCCGGGCAGAATTCTTTGGACGCTGCGCAGTGCGCGGCGTTCTCACTCAATAAGAGGAGGACACACGCATGACCACCCTGACTCGTGCCGACTGGGAACAACGCGCCCGCGACCTGCAGATCGAAGGCCGTGCCTTCATCAACGGCGAGTACACCGATGCGGTGTCCGGCGAAACCTTCGATTGTCTCAGCCCGGTCGATGGCCGCTTGCTGGGCAAGGTCGCCAGCTGCGATGCCGCCGATGCCCAGCGAGCCGTCGAAAACGCTCGTGCCACTTTCAACTCTGGCGTCTGGTCACGCCTGGCGCCAAGCAAGCGCAAAGCAACCATGATTCGTTTCGCCGGGCTGCTCAAGCAGAACGCCGAGGAATTGGCCCTGCTCGAAACCCTGGACATGGGCAAGCCGATCAGTGACTCCCTGAACATCGACGTTCCCGGCGCGGCACAAGCGCTGAGCTGGAGCGGCGAAGCCATCGACAAGATCTACGATGAAGTGGCCGCTACCCCGCACGATCAGTTGGGCCTGGTAACCCGCGAGCCGGTGGGCGTCGTCGGCGCTATCGTACCGTGGAACTTCCCACTGATGATGGCCTGCTGGAAGCTCGGTCCGGCGCTGTCCACCGGTAATTCGGTGGTGCTCAAGCCGTCGGAGAAATCCCCGCTGACTGCCATTCGCATTGCGGCATTGGCCATCGAAGCCGGCATTCCGAAGGGTGTGTTGAACGTGTTGCCTGGTTATGGCCATACCGTCGGCAAGGCCCTGGCGCTGCACATGGATGTCGATACGCTGGTGTTTACCGGTTCCACCAAAATTGCCAAACAGCTGATGATCTATTCCGGCGAATCCAACATGAAACGCGTCTGGCTGGAAGCCGGCGGCAAAAGCCCGAACATCGTGTTCGCCGATGCCCCGGACCTGCAAGCTGCGGCCGAGTCCGCTGCCAGCGCCATCGCGTTCAACCAGGGCGAAGTCTGCACCGCCGGCTCGCGTTTGCTGGTGGAGCGTTCCATCAAGGACACGTTCCTGCCCCTGGTGATCGAGGCCCTCAAGGGCTGGAAGCCAGGCAACCCACTGGACCCGGCCACCAATGTCGGCGCCCTGGTGGATACCCAGCAGATGAACACCGTGCTGTCCTACATCGAGGCGGGTCACAGCGACGGCGCCAAGCTTGTGGCCGGTGGCAAGCGGATTCTCGAGGAAACCGGTGGCACCTACGTTGAGCCAACGATTTTCGACGGTGTGAGCAATGCGATGAAAATCGCCCAGGAAGAAATTTTCGGCCCGGTGCTGTCGGTCATCGCCTTCGACACGGCCGAAGAGGCTATCCAGATCGCCAACGATACGCCGTACGGCCTCGCCGCAGCGGTATGGACCCGGGACATCTCCAAGGCCCACCTCACCGCCAAGGCGCTGCGTGCCGGCAGCGTGTGGGTCAACCAGTACGATGGCGGCGACATGACCGCACCGTTCGGCGGCTTCAAGCAGTCGGGCAACGGTCGCGACAAGTCGCTCCATGCGTTCGACAAATACACCGAGCTGAAGGCGACCTGGATCAAGCTCTGACATTGTCGGCCCGGACCCTGTCCGGGGCTTTCATGTCACACAGGTCATTGTGGGAGCGGGCTTGCTCGCGAAAGCGGAGTGTCAGTCAACTTAGCTGTTGAATGGGAAACCGCCTTTGCAAGCAAGCTCGCTCCCACATTGTTTTGCACGGTGCCTGGAAAACCGATAACCATCCACAGGAGCGTGGAAATGCGTTGGGCGACCTATTTCGCCGTGTTGGCGTCGGTGCTGAGCGTCGGCCTGGCCCTGGGCGTGAGCATGCCGCTGGTGTCGCTGCGCCTGGAGGGCTGGGGCTATGGCTCGTTTGCCATTGGGGTGATGGCTGCCATGCCCGCCGTCGGGGTGTTGCTCGGGGCCAAGGTATCGAGCCGGCTGGCGGCGCGCTTCGGCACCGCCGCACTGATGCGTCTGTGCCTGTGGGGCGGCGCCGTGTCCATCGGGCTACTGGCGCTGCTGCCCAGTTATCCGGTCTGGCTGCTGTTGCGCCTGGTGATCGGCGTGGTCCTGACCTTGGTGTTCATCCTGGGGGAAAGCTGGATCAATCAACTGGTCATTGAGAAATGGCGTGGGCGATTGGTGGCGCTGTATGGCAGCAGCTATGCCCTGAGCCAGTTGTCCGGCCCGTTGCTGCTGGGCGCGCTGGGGACTGATCATGACTATGGATTCTGGGTGGGCGTCGGCCTGCTGCTGATTGCACCGTTGCTGTTGCTGGGCCGTAGCGGCGCGCCGAGCAGCGAGGCCGGTAGTGTCACGTTCGGCGATTTGTGGGCGTTTTGCCGAGGCTTGCCGGCGATTGCCTGGGCCGTCTCGTTGTTCGCCGCGTTCGAGGCGATGATCCTCACGTTGTTGCCGGTGTATTGCTTGCGACAAGGCTTCAATGCCGACATCGCATTGGCGATGGTCAGTACCGTGGTGGTCGGTGATGCCTTGCTGCAGTTGCCCATCGGCGCCCTGGCCGATTACCTGTCGCGCCGGGCGTTGTTCATGGGCTGTGCGGTGGCGCTGACCTTATCGAGCCTGGCGGTCCCGCTGCTGATCGACACCTGGCTGATCTGGCCGCTATGGGTGCTGTTCGGCGCCAGCGCGGGTGGTTTGTTTACCTTGTCGCTGATCCTGATCGGCGAGCGTTATCGCGACGATGCACTGGTACGGGCCAACGCCCATATCGCGCAACTGTGGGGGCTCGGTTGCCTGATCGGTCCGCTGGCAGCAGGGGCCGGTAGCCAATGGGTCAGCGGGCATGCGCTGCCTTTGTTCATGGCGGCGGGGGCGTTCGGCCTGGTGATTCTGTTGTTGCGCCAAGGGGCCTTTGGGTCCGCCCAAACCGCTTGAGAACCCCCGTGGCGAGGGAGCTTGCTCCCGCTGGACTGCGAAGCAGTCCCGGCTTTTGCGGTTGCTGCGCAACCGAGCGGGAGCAAGCTCCCTCGCCACCAAAAGCGGGCTACCTCTAAAGCATCCGCTCCAACCCGACGGTCGTGCTGAACCAGGCATTGAACCGGCGCCACCAGCTGCCCGGCTCGCGGTCCATGTCATGTAATTGGCCGTTGTCTTCAGTCGTCCATACCAGCTTTCCATTTTCCAGCCGTGCCTGGTAACTCAGGGCGGGCGCCATGCCTTGCAGCGCGAGGTCGCGTACCTGGCCGGCGAGTTCCGGGCTGTCCACGAGCACACCGACTTCGGTGTTCCACAGCACTGAGCGCGGGTCGAAATTGAACGAGCCAATGAAAGATTTCTGCCGGTCGAAAATCATCGCCTTGCTGTGCAGGCTGGAGTCCGATTCGCCGTAGGACTTGCTGTAGAACAGGTGAGGGCTGCTGCCTTTGTCGCCCGGTTGGCGCCGCAGTTCGAACAGGCGTACGCCATGTTGCAGCAGGGCCTTGCGATAGGGGGCATAACCACCATGCACCGCCGGCACATCGGTGGCTTCCAGGGCGTTGGTCAAAAGGCTCACCGACACCCCGGCATCGGCGCGGCTGGTCAGGTACACCAGGCCTGGCTGGCCGGGAACGAAATACGCCGAAATCATGATCAGTTCTTTGCTGACCCCCGCCAGCTCAGGGGCCAATTGCGTGGTCAGCAATAAATGCGGATCCGGCTCGCCCGTTGCCAGCACTTTGCTGGGCGCGTCCCACAGCGCCTGGTTCCAGGCCCAGATCAACTGAGTGCGCCAGGTGTCCAGCCGCGGTTGGGTCTTGTAGCGGGTCAGTTGCTGATAGAGCGCATGATTTTCCTGCTGGGTCTGTTCCAGGGACTCTTGCAGACGCAGGCGACTGTTGGCCAAGTCCTTGGCGGCAGGGCGGTGAGACAGGAACTGCTCGATGGGTTTGCTCAGGGCGCTGTTCCAGTACTGATCAAAGCTTTGCCCCAGTTGCTGAGCCACCGGTCCGACGCCAAGCAGGTCGATGTCGGTGAAGTTCAGGTTCGGTTCGGCGTCGAAATATTCGTCACCCAGATTGCGGCCGCCGACGATGGCCATGCTGTTGTCCGCCAGCCATAACTTGTTATGCATCCGCCGGTGTTGTTGCGACAGGTTGAGCAACCGCCCGAGGTTGCGAGTCACGCCGGTCGCGCGCCCCAGGTGCAAAGGGTTGAACAGGCGTATCTGGATGTTCGGGTGGGCGGCGAGGGTCGCGATGATCTGGTCCAGGCCATCGCTGGTGGTGTCGTCCAGCAGGATGCGCACGCGCACGCCCCGGTCGGCGGCCTTGAGCAGCTCGTCCACGAGCATTCGTGTGCTGATGCCGTCATGGACAATGTAGTACTGCAAGTCCAGGCTGCCTTGGGCGTGGCGGATCAACTCCGCGCGGGCGGTGAAGGCATCGGTGCTGTCCGAGAGTAGCCGGAAGCCGGATCGTCCTTCATGGGCGGCGACCTGGGTCTGGACCGAGCGGCCGAACGAAGATTCGGCGGCGGGCAACGCCTCGGAAGGCTCGCGTGCAATGTCTAAACTGGCGCAGCCGCTCAACAGCGAGGCGACTAGCAATAGCGCAGGCAGGATCGGTCTGGATCTCACGTAGGATCGTTCCGCTTGTTTGCGTTGATCGGCGTCAGGTGCTGCATCCTTTCGTACAGGTCAGACGCTGCCGCGCTGGGTTTCGTTCAACAGCGCAGCAGCGGCAACTCCTACCTTGCGCACGGCCTCTTCGATCTGCGTCGTTGGCTTGGCAGCGTAGTTCATCCGCAAGCAGTTGCGGTACTTGCCCGACGCCGAAAAAATGCTGCCGACGGCAACCTGTACGCCTTGGTCGTGCAGGACTCGATTGAGCTTCAGGGTGTCGAAGCCTTCAGGCAATTCCACCCACAACATGAAGCTGCCCCGCGGGCGACTGGCACGGGTGCCGGGCGGAAAATAGCGGCTGACCCAGTCGATCAATATGTCGCGATTACGCTGGTATTGCGTGCGCATCCGGCGCAAGTGAGGTTCGAAATGCCCACCCTGGAGAAACTCGGCGATGGCGATCTGCGGTTGTGGCGCGGTGGAGCCGGTGCTGATGTATTTCATGTGCAGTACCCGCTCCAGGTACCGGCCCGGTGCGACCCAGCCAATGCGCAGGCCTGGCGCCAGGGTCTTGGAAAAAGAACTGCAGAGCAGGACGCGGCCGTCGTCGTCGAAGGACTTGATGGTGCGAGGTCGCGGGTACGTGTAGGCCAGTTCCCCATACACATCGTCCTCGATAATCGCCACGTCGAAGCGTTGCGCCAGGGTCAGCAGAGCGCGCTTGTTGGCCTCGGGCATGATGTAGCCCAGCGGGTTGTTGCAGCTGGGGGTCAACTGTATGGCTTTGATCGGCCATTGTTCCAATGCCAGTTCCAGGGCCTCCAGGCTGATGCCGGTCAGCGGGTCGGTGGGAATCTCCAAGGCTTTCATGCCCAGGCCCTTTAGGGTTTGCATGGCCCCGTGAAAACTGGGTGAGTCCACCGCGACGATGTCGCCTTGTTCGCAGGTGGCGCGGATGCTGACGGACAACGCCTCGTGGCAGCCCGTGGTGACGATCAGGTCGTTGGGCCCCAATTGGCAGCCGGAGGCCAGCGACAGCCGGGCGATCTGTTCGCGAAGCGCGAGGTTGCCGTAGATATTGTCGTAATACAGGCCTGGCATGTCTTGCCGACGGCTGATCTGCGCCAGGCTGCGCAGCAGCGGTTTCATGGTCGGCGAGTTGATGTCAGGCATGCCGCGTCCCAGCTGCACCACGTCCGGGCGCGGTACGGCGCGTATCAGCTCCAGCACTTGGTCCCACTGGGAGATATCCACCGGGCGTTGGGCCGGGCGACCTACTACCGGCAAATCCGGCAGCTCGCGACTCACGGGGACGAAATAACCGGACTTGGGCCTCGGCATCGCCAGCCCGCTGTCCTCCAGCACACGGTAGGCCTGCTGTACCGTGCTGAGGCTGACACCATGTTCCGTGCTCAAGGCGCGCACCGACGGCAACCGATCACCAGGGCGATAGAAACCCTGTTCGATACGGGTGCCGAGCAATTCGGCGAGGTTCACGTAGAGGGTCATGGTGCGCTCCCGAGGAGGTGGATAAGAACAACCAATACAGTTGGCTTGGAAAATGACGATTCAGTGTCAAAAAGCGGCAATCTGTATTGATATAAAAGACATGGGTTGAATCTGTATTGCTTTTGGCCGTCCGCGCATCATGAAAGCTCTGGCTACCCAAGTAAACAGGAGCGATCAAAATGAACGGCTTGAGCGATGTGCGGCTGACGTTACACAGTCAGGAACTGGCGGCAGGGCAGGATAATGGGCTGCGCAGCGCGACGTTGCGCAACGCACCGTCCGACCTGAGTCGCTGGGCCCTGTTCTGGCACCGCCTGCATACACGCAAGGCCTTATTGGAACTTACACCCGAACAGTTGCGCGATATCGGGCTGAGCCGAGAGCAGGCGCGGGTGGAGGGGCTAAAGCCGTTCTGGCGGCTTTGAAACGGTAAAGAACCTGTGGCGAGGGAGCTTGCTCCCGCTGGGTTGCGTAGCAGCCCCAAGATTTTCGCGGTCGAGCGGGAGCAAGCTCCCTCGCCACGGGGGCTGAATTCAAACCAGTTCTTTCAACCGATGCCACAACATCCCCAGCGCCAGCAACGGGGAGCGCAGGTGCTTGCCGCCAGGGAAGGTCATGTGTGGCACTTGGGCGAAGAGGTCGAAGCCGCCGCCTTGCTGGCCGCTGATAGCCTCGGCCAGCAGCTTGCCGGCCAGGTGCGTGGCATTGAGTCCATGACCGGAATAGGCCTGGGCGTAATACACATTGGGTTGATCCTTGAGCCTGCCGATCTGTGGCAAACGGTTGGCACCAATGCCAATCATGCCGCCCCATTGGTAATCGATCTTCACGTCCGCCAATTGCGGGAAAACCTTGAGCATTTTCGGGCGCATGTAGGCGCCAATGTCCTGCGGGTCGCGGCCCGAATAGTGACAGGCACCACCGAACAGTAGGCGCCGATCCGCCGAAAGCCGGTAGTAATCCAGCGCGACTCGTTGATCGCAGACCGCCATGTTCTGCGGCAACAGCGCCTGTGCCTGGGCCTGGCTCAAGGGTTCGGTGGCGATGATGTAGCTGCCAGCCGGCAGCACTTTGCCGCCCAATTGCGGATTGAGGCCGTTGAGGTAGGCGTTACAGCCCAGTACCAGCGTCTTGGCGCGGACCGAGCCCTGTTGGGTATGCACCTTTACTTCGGGGCCGTAATCGATACGCGTGACTGCCGATTGCTCGAACAACCTGACGCCCATTTGCTGCGCGGCGCCAGCCTCGCCCAGGGCCAGGTTAAGCGGATGCAAATGGCCGGAACCCATGTCGATCAATCCCCCGACATAGCGATCCGAACCCACCACGCTGTGCATTTCATGGGCTTGCAACAGCCGGGTCTGGTGGCGATAACCCAGGCTGCGCAGTTCTTCAACCTCTTCGGCGAAGCCTTCCAGGTCGCTGGGCTTGTTGGCGAGGTCGCAATAGCCCCAGGTCAGGTCGCACGGGATCTGGAAACGCTCGACGCGCTGCCGGACGAATTCCACCGCCTCAAGGCCCATGAGTTTCATCTGGCGCACACCGTCGGTGCCGATGATCGGCGTGAACTGGTCGAGGCCATGGCCGACGCCACGGATCAATTGACCACCGTTGCGTCCACTGGCGCCCCAGCCGACCCTGTGTGCTTCCAGCAAAACGACGCTCATGCCACGTTCGGCCAGTTCGATCGCCGTGTTCAGCCCGGAAAACCCGCCGCCGATCACGCAGACATCCGCCACCAGCTCGCCTTGCAGCACCGGATGGTCCGGCTGCGGCAGGCTGCTGGCGGCGTAATAAGAGTCGGCGTGGGCGTGGCTCGGGACAGGTTGCTGAGCACGGGCGTTCATGTGCGTAATCCTGATTTTTGTGTTTGAGAAATTTTACGGAGCATAAGCCGTGGGTTCGCCTACGGGCAACACTGGTCGCCTGGCGCTGTCTGGCGCACGGCTTTTAAGGCAGAATCCGGGCAGTCCCACCTCGGTAAGTGCCACGATGAGCTGCAACGGTCAAAAAATTCGCGCGCTGCGCCAGCAGATTCCCTCGTTCGAGTGCGTACCGGGCTGCCATGACTGTTGTGGGCCGGTGACCACTTCACCTGAAGAAATGGCTCGCCTGCCCCGCAAGACCCGCGCCGAACAGGACGCGGCCATGGAAGCGCTCGATTGCGTGCATCTGGGGCCAAACGGTTGCACGGTCTATGACGAGCGACCGCTGATCTGTCGGCTGTTCGGCACCACGGCGACCTTACCGTGCCCCAACGGGCGGCGGCCGGTGGAGTTGATTCATCCCCGGGTCGAAAAGCAGATCCATGAATACATGGCCAGCACTCGGCAGGTGCTGGTCTAGCCGCCAGGGATACCCAGTCGCGGCCTTCGCGGGCATCCAGGCGACCACTTCCAGAATCAGCGTTAATCCGGAATCGGCAGGCTCAAGCTCTCCTTCACTTCCTCCATCACGATATAACTCTTGGATTCGCGCACGTGAGGCAGCTTGAGCAGGATGTCGCCCAGCAGCTTGCGGTACGAAGCCATCTCGGAAATCCGAGCCTTCACCAAATAGTCGAAATCTCCTGAAACCAGGTGGCATTCCAGCACGTGGGGCAGTTTCAACACGGCGCGTCGGAACTCTTCGAAAGTGTCGCCGGATTTGTAGTCCAGGCTGATCTCGACGAATACCAGCAAGCTACCCTTCAAGTGCTGCGGGTTGAGCCGGGCGTTGTAGCCCATGATGATGCCCTCGCGCTCCAGGCGCCGTACTCGCTCGGTGCAGGGCGTGGTGGAGAGTCCGACCTTTTCCCCCAGTTCGGTGAAGGAGATCCGCCCGTCCGCCTGAAGGATGCGCAAGATGTTGCGGTCGATCTTGTCCAGCTCGCGTTTGGTCTGGGTGTTGGTACGCACAGGTGATGCGCCTCCATGAAAAGGGTTTTTGCCGAGAATTCTCGCCAAATATAGGCATTTATATAGTGAAAAGCACTGGCTAATCTTTTTTACACTGCGCCTATCTAAGCTTTGTACAACAAACGTCAGCGGTTATCCGCGATGAGGGCATCAACATGCGCGTTCTGGTCTTGGGTAGCGGCGTCATCGGTACCGTCAGTGCTTATTATCTGGCCCGCGCCGGGTTTGAAGTGGTGGTGGTCGACCGTCAGCCGGCGCCCGCCATGGAAACCAGTTTCGCCAACGCCGGCCAGGTGTCGCCCGGTTATGCCTCGCCATGGGCAGCGCCGGGTGTGCCGCTCAAGGCCATCAAGTGGCTGCTGCAACGCCATGCGCCGCTGGCGATCAAGGCGACTGCCGATATCGACCAGTACCTGTGGATGGCGCAGATGCTGCGCAACTGCACCGCCAGCCGCTATGCCATCAACAAGGAACGCATGGTCCGTCTGTCCGAGTACAGCCGTGACTGCCTCGACGAATTGCGCGCCGAAACCGGTATTGCCTATGAGGGCCGTAGCCTTGGAACCACGCAGCTGTTCCGCACCCAGGCCCAGCTCGATGGCGCGGCGAAAGACATTGCCGTTCTGAAGGAGTCCGGTGTGCCCTTCGAAGTGCTCGACCGTGCGGGCATTGCCCGGGTCGAACCGGCCCTGGCTAACGTCACCGATATCCTGGCCGGCGCCTTGCGCTTGCCCAACGACCAGACCGGTGACTGTCAGATGTTCACCACGCGCCTGGCGGAAATGGCTGTGAAACTCGGTGTGCAATTCCGTTTCGGCCAGGACATCCAGCGCCTGGACTTCGCCGGTGATCGCATCAACGGTGTCTGGATCGATGGCAAGCTGGAAACCGCCGACCGCTACGTCCTCGCCCTGGGCAGCTATTCGCCGCAATTGCTCAAGCCTCTCGGGATTCGTGCTCCGGTGTATCCGCTCAAAGGTTATTCCCTGACTGTGCCGATCACCGACCCGGCAATGGCGCCGACTTCGACCATTCTCGACGAAACCTACAAGGTCGCGATCACCCGGTTCGACAACCGCATTCGCGTGGGTGGGATGGCGGAGATTGCCGGTTTTGACCTGTCCCTCAACCCGCGCCGGCGGGAAACCCTGGAGATGATCGTCAACGACCTTTATCCTCAGGGCGGCGATCTGGCCCAGGCAAGCTTCTGGACCGGCCTGCGTCCGACCACGCCGGACGGCACCCCGATCGTGGGCGCGACACCTTTCAAGAACCTGTTCCTGAACACCGGCCATGGCACCCTCGGATGGACCATGGCGTGTGGTTCCGGTCGCCTTTTGGCCGACCTGATGGCGAAGAAAAAACCACAGATCAGTGCCGAAGGCCTCGATATCTCCCGTTATGGCAACAAACACCAGGAGTCTGCAAAACATGTCAATCCAGCGCCAGCTCACCAATGACCGCATGAGCCAGGTTGTCGTGCACAACGGCACCGTTTACCTGGCGGGACAGGTCGGCGACGACATGAGCGCCGGTATTGAGCAGCAGACCCGCGAAGCCCTGGGCAATATCGAGCGTTTGCTCGACCTCGCCGGGACGGACAAGAGCCGCCTGCTGTCGGTGACGATTTACCTGAAGGATGTCGAGACCCACTTTGCAGGCATGAATTCGGTCTGGGACAAATGGCTGCCCAAAGGCGTCGCCCCGGCCCGTGCCACAGTCGAGGCCAAATTGTGCGAGCCAGAGATCTTGGTGGAGCTGTCCGTCGTGGCCGCGCTGCCCTGATCCTGGCAAAACGATCCCTCTCCCGGTGCTGTTGGTGGTTCGTGCCATCAGCCAGCGCCGGTTTTTTTTCATGACCGTCTAGAAGCCTGCCGCCATGCGTCCTGCCCGTGCCCTGATCGATCTTCAAGCCCTGCGTCACAACTACCAATTGGCCCGCGAAGTCAGCGGGGCCAAGACCTTGGCGGTAATCAAGGCTGATGCCTACGGGCATGGCGCGGTACGGTGCGCCGAGGCGTTGCAAGACACGGCGGACGGGTTTGCCGTGGCCTGCATCGAAGAGGCGCTGGAGCTGCGTGCCGGCGGGATTCGTGGGCCGGTCCTGCTGCTCGAAGGCTTCTTCGAAGCCAATGAGTTGCTGTTGATCGTCGAGCATGACTTCTGGTGCGTCGTGCATTCGCTGTGGCAACTCGAAGCGATTGAGAAGGCGACACTGAGCAAGCCGATCACGGTCTGGCTCAAGCTCGATTCCGGGATGCATCGGGTCGGGTTGCATCCGGCCGATTACCAGGCGGCCTATCGCCGCTTGCTGGCCACCGGCAACGTGGCGAAAATTGTGCTGATGAGCCACTTCGCCCGTGCCGATGAACTGCATGATCCCAGCAGCACCGAGCAATTGGCGGTATTCGATGCGGCTCGCCAGGGGCTGGCGGCGCAGATCAGCCTGCGCAACTCACCGGCCGTACTGGGCTGGCCGCAGATTCCCAGCGACTGGGTGCGTCCGGGCATCATGCTCTACGGCGCCACGCCCTTTGACGAGCCCAACGCTGTCGCCGCGCGCCTGCAACCGGTCATGACCCTGGAATCGAAGATCATCAGCGTACGTGAGTTGCCCGCCGGAGAACCGGTGGGCTATGGCGCCCGCTTCGTTACAGCGCAGCCGACCCGGGTCGGCGTGGTCGCCATGGGGTACGCCGACGGTTACCCGCGCCAAGCGCCGAACGGCACGCCGGTGCTGGTGGATGGGCAGCGCAGCCAACTGGTCGGACGGGTGTCGATGGACATGCTGTGCGTCGACTTGACCTCCATCCCCCAGGCCGGGCTCGGTTCGACCGTGGAGTTATGGGGCAAGAACATCCTCGCCAGTGACGTCGCGAAGGCTGCCGATACGATTCCTTACCAGATTTTCTGCAACCTGCGCCGAGTGCCACGGCTCTATTCCGGGCATTGATGCGGGGCGCAACCTACCGAAAGTCGCTTCACCGCACAGGATTCGGGCCAAAGTGTTGTAAATACTGAACGCTGTCGCCATGATAACGCTCACTTTCCTCACAACCTGATTCCCTGGAGGCTCCTGCATTGGACGTCGGTGAACGACTGCAATCCATTCGTAAACTCAAAGGCCTTTCCCAGCGTGAACTCGCCAAGCGCGCGGGCGTCACCAACAGCACTATTTCGATGATCGAGAAAAACAGCGTGAGCCCCTCGATCAGCTCGCTGCGCAAGGTCCTTGGCGGGATTCCCATGTCCATGGTCGAGTTTTTTTCCGAAGAGATCCTCCAGGAGAAACCGACCCAGATCGTCTACAAAGCCAACGAGCTGATCGACATTTCCGACGGCGCCGTGACCATGAAGCTGGTGGGCCGGGCACACCCGAGCCGGGCGATTGCCTTCCTGAATGAGATCTACCCGCCGGGCGCTGACACCGGCGAGGAAATGCTCACTCATGAAGGTGAAGAAACCGGGATCCTGGTGGAAGGGCGACTGGAACTGGTGGTTGGTGTCGAAACCTTCGTGCTCGAGGCGGGCGACAGCTACTATTTCGAGAGCACCAAGCCCCACCGTTTCCGTAATCCGTTCGATGCGCCGGCGCGACTGATCAGCGCAGCCACGCCGGCCAATTTTTAGGAAAAGAGGCGCCGGGCCCCAGGGCACGGCGTTCAAGGAGTGAGCCGGCATTGCGAACAAGACCCTTGCGACTTTGGGGTTGTTTCAGTGTGACGGGCTTACCGCTATACTTGCGCCCGCCTGCAAACCGTGGCCGCAGGCGTGACTAGCCACCATTGAGGGTGTACGCGTGAACCTAATTATGAAAATGCTGGCTGCACCAGCAACCGTATTGGCCCTATGGGCTGCGAGCGCTCAAGCGGCGCCCAACGACGAAATCGCCAAGCGCCTTGAACCCGTCGGCCAGGTTTGCGTTCAGGGCAAGGAATGCAAGGGTATGGAAGTGGCCACTGCGGCTGGCGGCGCTGGCGGTGCCAAGAAGCCTGCCGATGTGATTGCCAAACACTGCAACGCTTGCCACGGCACCGGCCTGCTGGGCGCGCCGAAGATCGGTGACAAGGCTGCCTGGAAAGAACGCGCCGATCACCAGGGCGGCCTCGACGGCATCCTGGCCAAGGCCATTACCGGCATCAACTCCATGCCGCCTAAAGGTACTTGCGCCGATTGCTCGGATGACGACCTCAAGGGCGCCATCAAAGAGATGTCTGGCCTGTAATTCGCCTGCTTCTTTCACAAAACAGCCGCTTACGAGCGGCTTTTTTGCGCCTGGGGTTTTTCAGGGCTGTTCATCGCAACCAAGACCCGGCAAGCTCGGTCCAACCCACATTCAAGGAATGTCCCGGAGGGTCGGATGGTGCAGTTGTGTTCAATCGAACAGGCGGTGGATGACGTGCTCCAGCGCCTGCCCGCACATATCCACCTGGGCATGCCCCTGGGGCTGGGCAAACCCAACCTGTTTGCCAACGCGCTGTACCGACGCATTGCCCAGTTGCCCGAGCGACAACTGACCATCTATACGGCCCTGAGCCTGGGCCGGCCAACCCTGGGCGACGGGTTGCAGAAACGCTTCCTCGAACCCTTCGTCGAGCGGATCTTCGGCGATTACCCCGAGCTCGATTACCTCGCCGACCTGCACCGCGACAGCCTGCCGGCCAATATCCGGGTCGAGCAGTTCTTCATGCAGCCCGGCAGCCTGCTGCACAGCGCATCAGCCCAGCAGAACTACGTCAGCAGCAACTACAGCCACGCCGCCCGGGACATCAACGCGGCCGGCTTGAACCTGGTGGCGCAGTTGGTGGCGAGCGACCCCGAACACCCGGATCGCCTGAGCCTGAGCTGCAACCCGGACATCACCCTCGACCTGTTGCCGATGATCGCCAAGCGCCGGGCGGCCGGGGAAACCATTTTGATGGTCGGCCAAGTGCACAGCGACCTGCCCTACATGCCGGGGGACGCAGAAGTCGGCATCGACGGGTTCGATCTGCTGATCGATGAAAAGGACAGCCACACGCTGTTTTCCACGCCGAACATGCCGGTGGGGTTCCAGGATCATCTGATCGGCTTGCATGCCAGTACCCTGGTGCGCGACGGCGGAACGCTGCAGATTGGCATTGGCTCCATGGGCGATGCCTTGACGGCGGCGTTGCTGGCGCGTCAGGCCGACAATGCCGGTTACCAGGCGCTGCTGGCTGACCTGAACCTTAGCCAATGGGCGCAACTGATCGAGCGCGAGGGCGGGGTCGAGCCGTTCGCCAAGGGGCTGTACGGCTGCAGTGAAATGTTCGTCAACGGTTTGCTGGTGCTGGCGGAGGCCGGGATCATCCGGCGCAAGGTCTACCCCGACGAGCCAACCCAGGAGCAGGCCAACGCGGGCACGCTCGACGAAACGGCGCAACCCGACGGCATCTGCATACACGGCGGTTTTTTCCTCGGCCCGCGAAGTTTCTACGAGCGCTTGCGCGAGCTGCCACAGGGCAGGCTCCGCGAATTCAACATGACCCGCATCAGCTACATCAACGAGCTGTACGGCCAAGAGCAACTCAAGCGCCTGCAACGACTCGATGCACGCTTCATCAACACGGTATTCACCATGACCCTGCTGGGCGCAGGTGTCGCCGACCAGTTGGAAGATGGCCGCGTGCTCAGCGGCGTAGGCGGGCAATACAACTTCGTCGCCCAAGGCCATGCGCTGGAGGGCGGGCGCTCGATCCTGCTCCTGCGCAGCTGGCGTGAGGCGGGTGGCGAGATCAGCTCGAACATTGTCTGGGAATATGGCCATTGCACGATTCCCCGACATCTGCGGGACATCGTCGTGACCGAATACGGCATCGCTGATTTGCGCGGCAAGACCGACGCCGCAGTGATCGAGGCGTTGCTGAACATCAGCGATTCGCGCTTCCAGCCCGGGCTGATCGAGCAGGCGCAAAATGCCGGCAAATTGCCGAAGGACTTCCGCCTCGACCCACGGTTCGCCGACAACACCTCGGAACGTTTGCAGGCGATCCAGGCGCGGCATCCGAACCTGTTTCCCGAATACCCGCTAGGCTGCGATTTCGATGGGGTGGAGCGAGACCTGCTGCGAGCGCTGAACTGGCTCAAGAGCAAGTTCAAGCTCACCGAGCTCCTGGAGCTGGGCAAAGCCGCCCTCGACGCCCCGGAGCCGTGGGAGTTTGCCGGGCACCTGGAGCGCATGCAGCTGACCAGCCCTGAAGGGCTGAAAGAGGAATTGTTCCAGCGGCTGTTGCTTGCGGGTCTAAAGGCTACTGCGCAGTAACTACCGAGGTAACTCCGTGTGGGAGCGGGCTTGCTCGCGAATGCGGTGTGTCGGTCGATACATTTTTGGCTGATCCACCGCATTCGCGAGCAAGCCCGCTCCCACAGGGTTTAACTGATGGTCAATCGATAAAGGTCACGACCCCACCCGTCAGCGACTTCACCCGCGCCAGCGATTCAACGCGATAGCCCTGGGCATCCAGTTCCGCGCGGCCGCCCTGGAACGATTTCTCGATCACGATTCCCAAGCCGGCCACGGTGGCGCCGGCCTGCTTGATGATGGAAATCAGCGCCTGGGACGCCTTGCCGTTGGCCAGGAAGTCATCGATGATCAACACCCGGTCGCTGCTGGTCAGGTGGCGCGGGCTGATGGCTACGGTGCTTTCGGTTTTCTTGGTGAACGAATACACGGTCGCTGACAGCAGGTTCTCGGTCAACGTCAGGGACTGCTGCTTGCGTGCGAAAATCACCGGTACGCCCAGGTTCAGGCCGGTCATGATGGCCGGGGCAATACCCGAAGCCTCGATGGTGACGATTTTGGTGATGCCCGAATCCTTGAACAGCGCGGCAAACTCGTCGCCGATCAGCTTCATCAATTGCGGGTCGATCTGGTGATTCAGGAAAGCGTCGACTTTCAGGACCTGATCGGAAAGCACGATGCCTTGTTCGCGGATTTTCTGGTGCAGGGCTTCCATGAAGCCTCCTTTGATGACGCGTTCAGCGCCTGAAGTCGTTGAAAAAAGTAGTCGATTCTAGCGCTTTAGCATCGCGCGTATATCCGCCAGGGCGCTGTTGCCGCGAACGACTTTGACTTCCGTCGGGGTGTCGTCGTTGCCTTCCCAGGCGAGGTCATCCGGCGGCAGCTCATCGAGGAAACGACTCGGCGCGCAGTCGATCACTTCGCCGTACTGCTTGCGCTTGGCGGCAAAGGTGAAGGCCAGTGTCTGGCGGGCGCGGGTAATGCCGACATAGGCCAGGCGCCGTTCTTCCTCAATGGTGTCGGCCTCGATGCTGGAGCGGTGCGGCAGGATTTCTTCTTCCATGCCCATGATGAATACATAAGGAAACTCCAGGCCCTTGGAGGCGTGAAGCGTCATCATCTGCACGCCTTCGGCGCCGTCTTCCTCTTCCTGCTGGCGCTCAAGCATGTCCCGCAGCACGAGTTTGCCGATGGCGTCCTCGACAGTCATCTCGCCGTCTTCGTCTTTTTCCAAGGTGTTTTTCAACGCCTCGATCAGGAACCACACGTTGCCCATGCGGTAGTCGGCGGCCTTGTCGCTGGAGCTGTTGGTGCGCAG
This sequence comes from Pseudomonas fluorescens Q2-87, assembly GCF_000281895.1. Classification (NCBI taxonomy): domain Bacteria; kingdom Pseudomonadati; phylum Pseudomonadota; class Gammaproteobacteria; order Pseudomonadales; family Pseudomonadaceae; genus Pseudomonas; species Pseudomonas fluorescens. Next base: position 215,981 of record NZ_CM001558.1, read on the forward strand.
CCAGTTCTCGTAATCGATGTCCATGACCATGCTGCGCAGCGCCGAGATTGGATCCTCGCCGGCGCACTGTTCGCGGACCTTGTCCATGAAGCGCTTGAAGCGCGCCAGGCGGTCGGTGAAACGGCTGTCCAGATGTTCGCCCAGGCCGATTTCGTCCGTGGCGGCGTACATCGAGATTTTGCGCTCGGTGGCGTAGTTGCCGAGTTTTTCCAGGGTGGTCGAGCCGATTTCCCGGCGTGGGACATTGATCACCCGCAGGAAGGCATTGTCGTCATCGGGGTTCACGATCAGACGGAAGTAGGCCATCAGGTCTTTCACTTCCTGACGTCCGAAAAAGCTGTTGCCCCCCGACAGGCGATAGGGGATCTGGTGATGCTGCAGTTTCAGCTCGATCAGCTTGGCCTGGTAGTTGCCCCGGTACAGGATCGCAAAGTCGCTGTACGGCCGGTCGGTGCGCAAGTGCAGGCTGAGGATCTCCATGGCCACGCGCTCGGCTTCGGCGTCTTCGTTGCGGCAACGGATCACGCGAATCTCGTCGCCGTGGCCCATCTCGCTCCACAGCTGCTTTTCGAACTCGTGGGGGTTGTTGGAAATCAGCACGTTGGCGCAGCGCAGGATGCGGCTGGTGGAGCGGTAGTTCTGCTCCAGCATCACCACTTTGAGCGACGGATAGTCTTCCTTGAGCAGCATCAGGTTTTCCGGCCGCGCGCCGCGCCAGGCGTAGATCGACTGGTCGTCGTCGCCCACCACGGTGAACTGGTTGCGTTTGCCGATCAGCAGCTTCACCAGCAGGTATTGGCTGGCGTTGGTGTCCTGGTATTCGTCCACCAGCAGGTAACGGACCTTGTTCTGCCATTTTTCGAGGATGTCGGCGTGGTCCTGGAACAGCTTGACCGGCAGCAGGATCAGGTCGTCGAAGTCCACCGCGTTGAACGCCTTGAGGGTGCGCTGGTAGTGGGTGTAGACGATGGCGGCGGTCTGTTCCTTGGGGTTGCGGGCGTTTTCCAGGGCTTCGGCGGGCAGGATCAGGTCGTTTTTCCACGAGCCGATCATGTTCTTGATCTCGTCCACGCCGTCGTCGCCCGAGTACTCCTTCTGCATGATGTCGGTCATCAAGGCCTTGACGTCGGTCTCGTCGAAAATCGAGAAGCCTGGCTTGTAGCCCAGTCGCGCGTGTTCCTTGCGGATGATGTTCAGGCCCAAGTTGTGGAACGTGCAGACCGTCAGGCCGCGCCCCTCACCCCCGCGCAGCAGGCTGCCGACCCGCTCTTTCATTTCCCGAGCGGCCTTGTTGGTGAACGTCATGGCGACGATGTACTGGGCACGGATGCCGCAGTTCTGGATCAGGTGCGCGATCTTGCGGGTGATCACGCTGGTCTTGCCGGAGCCTGCGCCGGCGAGCACCAAAAGAGGGCCGCCGACATAGTTCACGGCTTCTTGCTGCCGGGGATTGAGTCGGGACATGACAGGGTCAGGGAGTCGTTTGCGAAATGGGCCGGCATTTTAACAGGCTTCGAGAATTGTGCTGCTCTGTCCGACTTGTGACGCACAACTGCATTGTCATTTGCCGCTTTTGCTACTTTCACGCAGGATGTGGGGCGAATTTGCGTCTACCGTACGGTTTCGAGCGTGAAAAAATATATCGCAAGCATGTGTTTGAGAACCATTGGCATTGGTCATTGCCCGTTGGCAAGCCATAATGCCCTGCGCCAACCACCTTGCAGAGTCTAGGGAGTCAGCTTGTCAACGCCTGTCGAACCCTTGCGTTTGCTGTTATTGGCCGAAGAGGCTGCGTGGTCAGCGATTTTGCGCGAGTGCCTGGCGCCCCTGGGCCCTTCGGTCGTGTTGATCAGCGCCCCGAACTGGGAGTCGGTCAGCAGCCTGTTCGAAGACAACCGCAACGCGGTTCTGTTGACGGTCGCAGCCTTGCAGCCGGCGCCGGGCCGCTGCCGCTTGCCGACTATCCTGTTGCTCGAACAGGAACCTGCCCATACCCCCGACGGCGTCAGCGACTGGCTGGTGCGCGATGTGCTCGACAGCGCGACCCTGCGTCGTTGCCTGCGCCATGTCCGTGAACGCGGTGTGCTGGAAAACACATTGCAGCGCCTTGCCGAACAGGACCCCCTGACGGGGATCGCCAATCGCCAAGGGTTCCAGACGTTGCTGGCGGCGCGCCTGGCTGAAAACGACGGTCGTGGCCTGGCGCTCGGCCATCTGGACCTGGATAACTTTCGTTACGCCAACGACGCCCTCGGCCACCAGGCCGGTGACCGCTTGATCCTGCAAGTGGTGTCGCGACTCAAGGGCGCACTTGAGGCCGGCGATCAACTGGCGCGGCTGGGCAGCGATGAGTTCGCGTTGTTGATCGACACCCGGCGTGCGCCCCAGCGGGCCGAGTGGATCGCCGAACGCATCACCGAAGCCATGGCCGAACCCTATTGGGTGGATGGGGAAAGCCTGCTGATCGGTTGCAGCCTGGGGGTTGCCCATGCACGGGCCCAGGCCGGCGCCGATCCGCTGATGTGGCACGCCCATATCGCCATGCAGCAGGCCAAGAGTACGCAAGGCTGTACGTTTCATATTTTCAACGAGCGCATCAATCGCAATGCCCGCAGCCTCGCCGACCTGGAAAGCGAGTTGCGCCGGGCCCTGCGCCGCGACGAGCTGGAACTGCATTATCAGCCTCGGCTGAACCTCGATGGCGGCACCATCGTCGGCCTCGAAGCGCTGGTGCGCTGGCGTCATGGCGAGCGTGGCTTGCTGCCGCCGAGTGAGTTCGTGCCGCTGGCCGAACAGAGTGGCCTGATCGTGCCGCTGGGCTACTGGGTGATTTCTCGGGCCCTGCGGGACATGCAAGCCCTGCGTGAACGAGGGCTGGCACCGCTGCACATGGCCGTCAACCTGTCGTTCCGACAGTTCCAGGACAGCCAGTTGTTACCGACCCTCAGCCGGCTGATTGCCGAGCGGGGCGTCGAGGCTCAGTGGCTGGAGTTCGAACTCACCGAAACCGCCGTCATGCGTCGCAGCGAACTGGTCAAGCAGACCATGGATGCCCTGGGCCGCCTGGGCGTGCGCTTTTCGCTGGACGACTTCGGCACCGGATTTTCTTCTTTCGTGCACCTCAACAGCCTGCCGATCGCCTTGCTCAAGATCGACAAGAGCTTCGTCGGTGGCATGGAGCAGCGCGAAGAAAACCGCAAACTGGTGCATGCGATGATCAACCTCGCGCACAACCTCAACCTGGAGGTGGTGGCAGAAGGTGTGGAAACCCAAGAGCAACTGGACCTGCTGCGCGGTTTTGGTTGCGATCAGGTGCAGGGCTTTCTGATCAGCAAGCCGTTGCCGCTGCCTGAGTTGGTTGAATACTTGACGGCGGATGGCAGCCAGTCGACGCAGGAGCGGGTGGTTTAACCCGATTCTCCATGTGGGAGCGGGCTTGCTCGCGAATGCAGTGTGTCAGCCAGGCATTTATTCACTGACACACCGCATTCGCGAGCAAGCCCGCTCCCACAGGGAATTTGTTTCACTTGGCTTGGATAGCTTCGAAACCTCGCTGCCCAGGCTCACGGCGAATCATCCGCTTCATCTTCCACTCAAACGCCAGCGTCAGGCTCACCGCCGCGCAGGCCAGGCCGAGGGCCAGGCCCCACCAGACGCCGGTCGGGCCCCAGCCCAGGTGGAAGGCCATCCACCAGGCTGACGGAGCGCCGATCAGCCAGTAGCAACCCAGGCCCACCAGGAAGGTCGTCTTGGCGTCCTTGAGTCCACGGATGCAGCCCATGGCGATGGTCTGCGTGCCGTCGAACAGTTCGAACCAGGCCGCCACCGCCAACAGGCTCACCGCCAGATTGATTACGTCGCGAAACGCGGGATCGTTGTGGTCGAGGAACAAGCCGATCAATGGGTGCGGCAACAACCAGAACACCATGGCAAACGCCAGCATCGCAGCGGCGCCAAAGCCGATTCCGACCCGGCCGGCCAGGCGCGCCATGGGCAACTGCCCGGCGCCATAGTGCTGGCCGATGCGCATGGTGATGGCGTAGGACATTCCAGCCGGGACCATGAACGCCACCGAGACGATTTGCAGGGCGATCTGGTGCGCCGCCAAAGGCGTGCTGCCCATGGTGCCCATGCACAGCGCGGCGAACGCGAACAAGCCGACTTCCACCGCATACGTGCCGCCAATCGGCAGGCCCAGGCGCCAGAGTTCCTTGAGGTACTGGCGGTTGGGGCGCGACAGGCCATCCAGCAATGGATAGGCCCGGTAGGCCGGATGCCGATGAATATGCCAGGCCAACGCCAGGGCCATGCAATTGGCGACGATGGCCGTGACCAGGCCGATCCCCATCAAGCCGAGCTTCGGCAGGCCGAACATGCCAGTGATCAGCGCGTAATTGAGCAGGAAGTTGGCCACCGTGCCGCCGAGGCTGATCACCATCACCGGGGTGGCGCGGCCAATGGCACTGGTGAAACCGCGCAGGGCCATGAAACTCAAGTAGCCGGGCAGGGCGAACGGCAGCGCCACCAGGAACTGGCCGGCGGACACCACGTTAGTCTCGGTCTGGCCGAACAGCAGCAAGACCGGCTTGAGGTTCCACATCAATAGCCCGGCCACCAACGCCATGAGCCACGCCAGCCAGAGCCCGGCCTGGGTCAGCCGGGTGGCGCCTTCAACGTCGCCGGCCCCCTGACGGATCGCCACCAGGGTGCCCACCGCTGCGATCACGCCGATGCAGAAAATCGACACGAACGAATAGGTGGCAGCCCCAAGCCCGCCGCCGGCCAAGGCTTCGGGGCTCAGGCGCGCCATCATCACGGTGTCAGTGAGCACCATCAGCATGTGCGCCAGCTGCGAGGCAATCAACGGCACCGCCAGCCGCAGGATGGCCCAGAGTTCGGTACGCACAGGATGCTGCATGATCATCACGCTCCATGTTCAAGCAAGGCAGTAAAGCGATGATTCTCGGCGCTCTTGGCGGTTTGCACAAAAGGATAAAAAACATTGCTGGCATGATTAAAACTCATGCTGGCGAGCTTTCTGATAGGGTTGCCCAAACGCCATAGGAGCTTTGCAAATGTCTCGTCGTCTCCCTCCTCTGTATGCGCTGCGGGCATTCGAAGCGGCGGCGCGATACAGCTCGTTTACCCGTGCGGCCGAGGAGCTGTCGATTACCCAGAGCGCGGTCAGCCGGCACATTCGTACGCTGGAAGATCACTTCGCCTGTCGGCTGTTCCAGCGCAGCGGCCGCAACCTGCAACTGACCGAAGCGGCGCGCTTGTTGTTGCCGGGCGTGCGCGAGGGTTTCATGGCCCTGGAGCGCGCCTGTCATACCTTGCATGGCGAGGACGGGATCCTGCGCATGAAAGCGCCGTCGACCCTGACCATGCGTTGGTTGCTGGCGCGTCTGAGTCGCTTCCGGCATTTGCAACCGGGCAACGAAGTGCAACTGACCAGTGCCTGGATGGACATCGATTCGGTGGACTTCAACGTCGAGCCCTTCGATTGCGCGGTGTTGCTGGGCAACGGGCATTTCCCCGCCGACTGGGAGACCAGCCTGTTGTTTCCCGAGGAATTGATCCCGGTGGGCGCGCCGAACCTGTCGAACGACCAGCCCTGGGATGTGGCGCGGTTGGCCAGCGCCGAGCTGCTGCATCCCACGCCGGATCGCCGGGACTGGCGCAACTGGCTCCAGCGCATGGGGCTAGCGGACAAGATCTCGCTCAAGGGCGGGCAGGTGTTCGATACCCTGGAGCTGGGCATGATCGCGGCGGCCCGTGGCTACGGAGTGTCCATGGGGGACTTGCTGATGGTGGCGGAAGATGTCGCACAGGGGCGCTTGAGCCTGCCATGGCCGACCGCCGTCGCCAGCGGTGAGCATTATTACCTGGTCTGGCCGAAAACCCGGCCCGGAGGCGAACGCCTGCGTCGGCTCAGCGACTTCCTCCAGAGCGAGGTGAAGGCCATGCAGCTACCGGATGTGCACCGCCTGGGCTGAATCGTTGAAGTATGGGTGATGGCCCCTTGGTATTATTCCTCCCAAACCACTCAAGTATTTGGCCTCGCTGCCGACTCCGTGAACATAGAACCTTCGTTCAGAAAGGGCTAACACACCTTACCCTTGAATAAAATGCCGAGCGTGCGACGTGATCAGGATGATCCAGTCTCTCGGCCAGGAGCCGTCATGTCTCAACCCCGTGCCCGGATCGCCTCACAGCTAGGCCTTGCCCTCGCCGTGATATTGGCGATCGTGATCTCCGGCAGTACCGTCTTCGCCCTGCGTTCGCTGGACGCCGCCAACCTCGCCACCCGTGAAGAACACCTGGCCAGCGAAGCGCGGCTGATGGCCGATCAGCTCAATACCTTCCACAGCACCTTGCGCGAGAGCACTCAGCGGTTGGCGGGGCTGTTCGAAAAGCGCTTCAGCGCGGGCCTGAGCGTGCATCCGGACCAGCCGGTGGCCGTGGCGGGCGTACAAACCCCTGGCTTGAGCCTGGGCAGCGAAGTGTTGAACAACAACTTCAAGGAAGTCGATGACTTCAAAGTGATGACCGCCGGGGTTGCCACGGTATTCGTGCGCAGTGGCGACGATTTCATCCGCGTCAGTACTTCAGTCAGCAAGCAGGACGGCACGCGGGCCATCGGTACCGTGCTTGACCGCGCCGGCCCGGCCTACGGTCCGGTGATGAGCGGGCAGAGCTACATCGGGCGGGCCCTGCTTTTCGGGCGCTTCTACATGTCGCAATACACGCCGGTACGCGACAGCAGCGGCAAGATCATTGCCGTGTTGTATGTAGGCTTCGACTATACCGATGCGCAGAACGCGCAATTCGAGAACCTCAAGCGCTTCCGCATCGGCCAGACCGGTTCGCTGGCCCTGCTGGACGAACAAAACAAGTGGCTGGTGCCGCCAGCCGGCGTGCAGGCGCTGGACCAGGCGAGTGCAACCATTGTCGGGCTGGTCAAGAAACCGGGCAAGGGTGCGTTCTGGACTGATACCGCCGAGGATTTCTACAGCGTTGCCGTGCCGTTCGAGGGCGGACCGTGGGCGGTGGTGGCGAGCATGCCAAAAACCGAGATTCGCGCCGTGACCTGGAGCGTCGGTACACAATTGGCCATCGGCAGTCTGTTGGCGATGCTGCTGGCGGTCGGTTCGGCAATGTGGCTGTTGCGTAGCAAATTGGCGCCGCTGGGGGATCTGGTGCGTCAGGCCGAAGCGTTGGGCGCCGGCGACCTGAGCGTGCGCCTGAACGTGTCGAGTCATGACGAAATCGGCCAGTTGGCCCGGGCCTTCAACCAGATGAGCCAGGCGTTGTCGACGATGGTCGAGCACATCCGCAAGGCCTCCCTGGAGGTCAACAGTCGCGCCCAAGCCCTGTCCGGGTTGTCCAGCGGTGCGTATGAAGGAATGGAGCAGCAGTCCGGCGAAATCACCAGCATGGCCGGTGCGGTGGAAGAATTCAGCGCCACGTCGCTGAACATTGCCGACAACATGGGCAACACCGAGCGCCTGGCCCAGGAAAACGCCCAGCAAACGCGCATCGGTCGGACCTCGATGGATGAGGCGTCATCGTCCCTTGAACAGATTGCTGGTGCGCTGAACAGCACTGCCCAGGTCATCAACACCTTGGGCCAGCGCTCCCAGGAAATCGGTGGCATCGTCGGCGTGATCACCTCCATCGCCGAGCAAACCAACCTGCTGGCCTTGAACGCCGCCATCGAAGCCGCCCGCGCCGGTGAGCAGGGGCGCGGTTTCGCGGTGGTGGCCGACGAAGTCCGCAGCCTGGCATCCCGCACCCGTCAGGCCACTGACGAAATTTCCGGCATGATCAACAGCATCCAGCAGGAAACGGGCAATGCCATCAGCACGATGGAGCAAGGCAACCTGTTGATGCAGGAAGGCCTGTCGCGCAACGCCAACGTGGCCTCGGCCCTGGCACGCATCGACGAGCAGAGCCGTTCGGCGGGCCAGCAATTCGCGGCGATCACCACCGCCACCCAGGAGCAAAGCAGCACCGCGACCTTGCTCAGCAGCAATTTGCAGAGTATTGCCATGGCGAACAGCGAACAGCGTCAGGTGGTCTCGAACCTGGCGGTCACCGCCAAGGAACTGGAAAAATTGGCCCAGGACCTGCGCCAAGAGGTTGATCGGTTCCGTTAACGCATTCTGCGACCCCTCGCGAGTAGGCCCACCACAGGTTCTTAGTGGTGAGTCTGGAACCTGAAAGCGCCTCCTCATCCCTGTGGGAGCGGGCTTGCTCGCGTAGATGGCTGCACAGCCAACCTCACCGCCAACAGGCCCACCGCTTTCGCGAGCAAGCCCGCTCCCACAATGTATTGACCTGCCCGTCGCTTTTTTTAGGAAATTTGCAGTTTTTAAGCTTGCTGAAACGTTTCTTCAAGTCTATAAAAACCGCACAACTCCAATAAAAGGCCCCGTTCATGACTCCGCTCAAACTACTCATCACCCTTGGCGCCCTGGGCGCTGCGTCCCATGCCATGGCCTGGGATTACGTCCTGCTCGACACCGATAAAGCGGCGCAGCCCTGGCAAATCACCAGCCAGCAACTCGGCGCGAAAACCGACAAACCCTTTTCCGTGACGATGCGCACCCTGCACGGTGGCCGGCAGGAGGGCGTCAGCGTCGTCGACATCGACAACGGCACCATGAAGCTTTCCGTTGTTCCGACCCGCGGCATGAATGTGCTGCAGGCATCGGTCGGCAGTGTCCGGATGGGTTGGGACTCGCCGGTCAAGGAAGTGGTCAATCCCGCCTTCATCGAGCTCAACGGGCGCGGTGGGTTGGGCTGGCTTGAAGGCTTCAACGAATTGGTCACTCGCTGCGGCTACGAATGGGTCGGCCACCCCGGCATGGATAACGGCGAACTGCTGACTCTGCACGGTCGTGCGGCCAACATCCCGGCCAACAAGGTCACTTTGCACATCGATGAAAAGCCTCCCTACGCCATCACCCTGCGGGGCGAGCTGAAGGAACAGGCGTTCAAGAAAGTCGATTTCTCGGTACAGACCGAGCTGGTCACCGAGCCGGGCAGCACAACGTTCGCCCTCAGCGATACGCTGACCAATAACGGCGATTATCCGAAGGAATACCAAGCCCTTTATCACAGCAACTTCAGCACGCCATTCCTGGAGCAGGGCGCTCGTTTTGCGGCGCCGGTCAAGCAGGTCTCGCCGTTCAACGACAAGGCGAAGGGAGAGCTGGCGGACTGGCAAACCTATCGGGCGCCCACCAAGGACTACGACGAAACGGTCTACAACGTAGTGCCCTATGCCGACGCCAAGGGCGACACGCTTACGGTGCTGCACAACAAGGCGGGCAGTCTCGGTGTCTCGGTGGGCTTCAACACCAGCACGCTCCCCGTGTTTTCCCTGTGGAAAAACACCGATACCCAAGGGCAGGGCTACGTGACCGGGCTGGAGCCAGGCACCAGTTTTTCCTATAACCGCCGGTATCAGCGACCACTGGGCCTGGTGCCTACAATCGGGCCGAAAGAGCACCGGCAGTTCCAGATCCACTACAGCTTGCTGGCGGACAAGGGCGCCGTGGATAAAGCGCTCAAGCGCATCGACGCAATCCAGAACGGTCAGAAAACCGAAGTGCGGGAAACCCCGTTGGCGGACCCGACCAAACCATGATGCGGCTCAGGGGGTAGCGGGTCGATACTGCAGGGCTTCGGCCAGGTGCTCGCGGCGGATCATCACCGCTTGCTCCAGGTCCGCCAGTGTCCGGGCGACCTTGAGTAGGCGGTGAGCGGCACGCAGCGACAGGGTCAAGCGTTCGCAGGCGGTTTCCAACCAGGTTTCGTCAGCTGTGGATAACGTGCAGTGCCGGCGTAAGCCCGGCAGGTCGAGAAACGCATTGGCGCAGCCCTGGCGCTTGTGTTGGCGCTCACGGGCTTGCGCTACGTGCTCGGCCACCGTGGCGGTATCCTCGCCCGTGTCGTTCCTGGGGTTCAGCGCCGTCGCCTCACGGGCAACGGTCAGGTGCAGATCGATCCGGTCCAGCAGCGGGCCGGAGAGTTTGTTGCGATAGCGCTGCACCATGTCCGGCGTGCAGCTGCAGCGGCCACTGGGCTCGCCAAGATATCCACAAGGGCAAGGATTCATCGCCGCCACCAACTGGAACCGTGCCGGAAAACGCACCCGGTCACGGGCGCGAGACACCACGATATGCCCTGACTCCAGTGGCTCTCTCAAGACCTCCAGTACCTTGCGGTCGAATTCCGGCAGTTCATCCAAGAACAGCACGCCGTGGTGGGCGAGGGTGATTTCCCCTGGCTGCGGCTTTGACCCACCGCCCACCAGCGCCGGGCCCGAAGCCGAGTGGTGCGGCTGGCGAAACGGACGTTGCGGCCAGTGGCTCAACGGCACGCAACTGGCGACTGACTGGATCGCTGCGACTTCCAACGCCTCACTTTCGGCCAAGGGCGGCAGCAGCCCCGGAAGGCGGCTTGCCAATAGTGTCTTGCCGGTGCCCGGTGGTCCGCTGAACAACAGGTTGTGCGCCCCCGCGGCGGCAATCAGCAAGGCGCGCTTGGCTGCGGCCTGGCCTTGTACTTCGTTCAGGTCGGGGTAGGGCTTGCTGGCCGAGAGCAGGCCATTGGACACATACGGCTCGACCGGGGTGTGACCATTGAAGTGCGCCACCGCTTCGAGCAGATGATCCACGGCGATTACCTTCAGCCCGGACGCCAGGCAAGCTTCTTCGGCGTTCGCCCTCGGCACCACGAGCATGCGCCCGGCCTTGCGCGCCGCCAGCGCCGCAGGCAGTACCCCGCGTACCGGGCGCACCGCGCCGGATAATGCCAATTCGCCGAGACACTCCACATCGTCCAGCGTCAGGGTCGGCACCTGCACGCTGGCCGACAGGATGCCTAAGGCGATGGCCAGGTCGAATCGGCCGCCATCCTTGGGCAGGTCCGCCGGGGCCAGGTTCAGGGTGATGCGCCGCGCCGGAAAATTCAGGCCCGAATTGATGATCGCACTGCGCACCCGGTCCTTGCTTTCCTTTACCGCCGCTTCCGGCAGGCCGACCATGGTCAGCGACGGCAAGCCATTGGCCAAGTGGACTTCAACGGTAACGGCAGGAGCCTCGACCCCCACTTGGGCGCGGCTGTGGACGATGGCGAGCGACATGAATCGTTCCTTGAGTGAAGAGGACACCGCGTCCTGCGGCTCTGGAAGATTAGTCGTGGGGATGGGCTTGGGCGGGGCAATCGAACAGGGAAATTTTGGCAGGATGTTGCAAGCAGCCGAAAGGATGACGAAAAAAGACCGCCATGAAGGCGGTCATTTTTCGCACGGTGTCGTTGCCCCGGCAGGTATTTATTCGCCGCCGGCCCCAAGTCTGGCTTCAAGCTCGGCGACCTTGGCCTCCAGGCTTTCAAGCCGTGCCCGGGTCCGCGCCAGGACAACCATCTGGCTGTCGAATTCTTCCCGGCTCACCAGGTCCAGCTTGCTGAAGCCGCTTTGCAGCAAGGCCTTGAACTGGCTTTCGATTTCGCTTTTGGGCAGCGGGTTGTCGCCGCTCAGGAGGCGGGAAGCGTGGCCGCTCAGGGCGTCGAGGAGGTCTTTGGGCGCAAGCATGGCAGGTGTCCTGGAAACAATGGCGGGCAGTGTATCACGCAGGGCCTATAGTCAATTCGTGAGCAAGGGATGCACGCTTTTCGCGCACGAGGCCGGGCGTCGTCGCACCGTTGTTGTGCGTATCGCTGCGCTGGATGACGCGGTGCAGCCTGGCTCGCCGGGCAAGAGACTGAAATCAGAGGGTTTGGACACAGATGGCAAGGTTTCTGCTTAGAGCCTGATGACCCATGCACTGAGGCAGTCGTCGAGACGAATGCAGTGCAGCCGGCGGAGCGGGGAGTTTCGTCAGGAGCGGTTAACTGGCGCCGGTCGGGCAACTTGGGCCGACGATGCGTTACAAAGCCAGGCACTGCGCTTAGACTTGAGTCGGGTTTGTTTTCCTGGGGCAAGTCCACCAATTCGGGAGAAAGTTTCATGAAGCTAGTCACTGCCATCATCAAGCCGTTCAAGTTGGACGATGTACGCGAGTCGTTGTCCGAGATCGGCGTGCAGGGCATTACCGTTACCGAGGTCAAAGGCTTTGGTCGGCAGAAAGGTCACACCGAGCTGTATCGCGGCGCGGAGTACGTGGTCGATTTCCTGCCCAAGGTGAAGATCGATGTCGCCATTGACGACAAGGATCTGGACCGCGTGATCGAGGCGATCACCAAGGCCGCCAACACCGGCAAGATTGGTGACGGAAAGATCTTCGTGGTCAATCTGGAACAGGCTATTCGCATCCGTACCGGCGAAACCGATACCGACGCCATCTAAGCCGCCAAACCCAACGCCCCAGGAGAAAACAATATGACTCTGCGTAAATTCGCAGGGCTAGGAGCCCTGTTGTCCTTCGCAATGCCTGGCCTGGCCATGGCGGAAGAAGCGGCAGCCCCAGTCCTGAACTCCGGCGACACCGCCTGGATGCTGACTGCCACGATTCTTGTACTGTTCATGACCATTCCCGGTCTGGCGCTGTTCTACGGCGGCATGGTCCGGTCAAAAAACCTCCTTTCCGTGATGATGCAGTGCTTTGCCATTACCGGTCTGATCAGCGTCCTGTGGGTCATTTATGGCTACAGCATCGCGTTCGACACCACCGGCATGGAGCAGGGCGTCGTCAACTTCAACTCCTTCGTCGGCGGCCTGGGCAAGGCATTCCTGGCGGGCGTTACGCCAGCGAGCCTGACCGGTCCGACGGCGCTGTTCCCGGAAGCGGTGTTCATCACCTTCCAGATGACCTTCGCCATCATCACTCCAGCCCTGATCGTCGGTGCATTTGCCGAGCGGATGAAGTTCTCCGCCATGCTGATCTTCATGGGCGTGTGGTTCACCCTGGTGTATGCGCCAATCGCGCACATGGTCTGGTCCGGTAACGGCGGCCTGTTGTGGGACTGGGGCGTGCTGGACTTCGCTGGCGGCACCGTGGTGCACATCAACGCCGGTATCGCCGGCCTGGTGGCATGCCTGGTACTGGGCAAGCGCAAGGGCTTCCCGACCACGCCAATGGCTCCGCATAACCTGGGTTACACCCTGATGGGCGCGGCCATGCTGTGGGTTGGCTGGTTCGGCTTCAACGCCGGCTCCGCCGTTGCCGCCAACGGCACCGCGGGCATGGCGATGCTGGTGACTCAGATTGCCACCGCTGCCGCGGCGCTGGGCTGGATGTTTGCCGAGTGGATCACCCATGGCAAGCCAAGCGCACTGGGCATTGCCTCGGGCGTTGTGGCGGGCCTGGTAGCGATCACTCCGGCCGCCGGTACCGTGGGCCCGATGGGCGCCTTGGTCATCGGCCTGGCAGCGGGCGTGGTGTGCTTCTTCTGCGCCACCACCCTCAAGCGCAAACTCGGTTATGACGATTCCCTGGACGCCTTTGGCGTGCATGGTATCGGTGGTATCCTCGGCGCAATCCTCACCGGTGTGTTCGCAGCGCCGGCCCTGGGTGGCTTCGGCACCGTGACCGATATCGGCGCGCAAGTGTGGATTCAGTTCAAGGGCGTGGGCTTCACCGTGGTCTACACGGCGATCGTCACCTTCATCATTCTCAAGGTACTGGACGCGGTCATGGGCCTGCGTGTCTCCGAGGAAGAAGAAGCAGTGGGCCTGGACCTGGCCCAACACAACGAGCGCGGCTACAACCTGTAAGCAAGCGCAAAAAAAATGCCCGGTTCGCCGGGCATTTTTTTGCCTGCGATTTGTCATTGCTCACAGGAAGTGCGGGTTTTTCCGACGCCTTTTGTTGTGTATGCGACATGGGTTTTTGAACCGCCAATGGCTTACATGGAGGCAAGAATATTAGGCCCTTTGTTTTTTCCCAGAGCGCGCTAGAATGCGCGCCGAACGTGTGGAGATCTGTATGTGGCAACAGACGCTGATCACCCTGCGGGCAAGGCCCCGGGGCTTTCATCTGGTGACAGACGAACTGCTCGCCGGCCTGCCTGAACTCCAGGCGTGTCGTGTCGGTCTGTTGCATCTGTGGCTGCAGCATACCTCGGCCTCGTTGACCATCAACGAGAACGCTGATCCGGCGGTACGTCGAGACTTCGAACGTTTTTTCAATCGGCTGATCCCACAAGGAACCGCCGGCTATGAGCACAACGACGAAGGCCTGGACGACCTCCCGGCGCACTTCAAGGCCAGCGTGCTCGGTTGCCAGCTCAGCCTGCCGGTGACGGCGGGAAGGCTGGCATTGGGTACCTGGCAAGGTGTTTATCTGGGCGAGCACCGTGATCATGGCGGTGCTCGTAAAGTCCTCGCCACCTTGTACGGTGAAGGGGCATGACCGCTGATTGCCGGCGGATGTTGAATTTTTTCTGGCAGCCTTCGACAGATGGCGAAGCTGGGCTATAACTAATCTGCTTTTCGCAAGTCATGAGGTAGAACATGAGCGACGATGATCTGGAAAACGACGACCTCGAAGTAGGCGATGAAGACGAAGCCGAAGAAGGCTTGGAAGCGGCGGCTGAAGACGTTGCCGACGACGATGGGGCCGATGTACCGGCGCCGACCGCCAAAGGCAAGGCCAAGGCCGCAGTGTCGGTCGACGAGTTGCCGAGCGTAGAGGCCAAGAACAAGGAGCGTGACGCGCTTGCCAGGGCCATGGAGGAATTCCTGGCCAAGGGCGGCAAAGTGGTGGAAGTGGAGGCCAACGTGGTCGCCGATCCGCCCAAGAAGCCTGACAACAAGTACGGCAGCCGCCCTATCTGAGTTTCTGCTTCTTGCTTGCTGAAAAAGCCCGCCGTCGCTGCGGGCTTTTTCATGGGCGCAGTCATTGTAGGAGCGGGCTTGCTCGCGAAGGCGACGTTACATTCAACAACTGTGCAAGCTGACCCATCGCTTTCGCGAGCAAGCCCGCTCCCACAGAATTTGCGTCCGGCATAGCGCCGCAGTACACCGCTTAAAAGGGTTCAGGACTGGCTATGCCAGCCGGCCAACAATTCGGGCAATTCGGTCAGGCTGCGGATTTCTGCATCCGGCGCGTGCTCGGCATCCCAGGCTTTGCCCGTTGGGTTGAACCACACCGCGCGCAGGCCGGCCTGTTGGGCGCCGGCGATGTCATCGCCTGGGTGATCACCAATGTGCACGGCGGTCTGCGCCGTGGCACCGCCGCGCTGCAAGGCTTCGTGGAACAGCCGGGCGTCGGGCTTGGCGATGCCGATGTCCTCGGCGCACAAAGCGAACTTGAAATAATCCGCCAACCCCAGGCGACGCACGTCGGCGTTGCCATTGGTGACCACCCCGAGGGCGTAACGATTGGCCAGGATCTCCAAGGTGGGCTGCACCTCGGGGAAAATATCCAACTGATGGCGGGCATGCAGGAACGTCTCGAATGCCTGGTCCGCCAGTTCCGATGCCTGCCACTGATCATAGCCGGCCTCCTGCAAGGCACGGAACAGCACCCTCCGGCGCAACGCACTGATGCGGTGCTTCAGCCCGGGTTCTTCGCGTAACACTTGCTCGCGAATCGAAAAAAGATGTTCCACCGGCACGCCGCCCAGGTCAGGTGCGTTGTCGGTCAGCCACTGGCGTAATACGGCTTCGGCGCTGGCGATCACTGGAGCGGTGTCCCACAGGGTGTCGTCCAGGTCGAAAGTGATGAGCTCGATGGTCATGATTCGTCGCCCTTGATGCGTTTGGCCCTGGGATGGGCACTGTCATAGACCGTCGCCAGGTGCTGGAAATCCAAATGGGTGTAGATCTGGGTGGTCTTGATGTCCGAATGGCCGAGCAGCTCCTGGACGGCACGCAGGTCCTGGGAGGACTCCAGCAGGTGGCTGGCAAACGAATGCCTGAGCATGTGCGGGTGCAGGTTCTGGCCCAGCTCGCGTGCGCCGGCGGCCTTGACCCGCAGCTGAATCGCCCGTGGACCGAGGCGTCGGCCCTGCTGGCTGATGAAAACGGCGTCGTCGGCAGGGTTGGCCAGCGCCCGTAGCGGCAGCCAGAGGTCCAGCGCCTCGCGGGCCTTGCGGCCGATGGGCAGCAGGCGTGTCTTGCTGCCCTTGCCGAGCACCTGGACCATGCCGTCGGCCAGGTCCAGTTGATCCAGGTTCAGCCCCGTCAGCTCCGAAAGCCGCAGGCCGGAGGAATAGAACAGTTCGAGAATCGCCTGGTCTCGCCGCGCCAGGAAATCATCCTCGACCGCACCTTCGAGCAATTGCAGCGCACGATCGGTGTCGAGGGTTTTCGGCAGCCGGCGTTCGCCCTTGGGCGGCGCCAGACCGGTAGCCGGATCGTGGGTGCAAAGGCCCTCACGGTTGAGGTACTGGTACAAGCCGCGCACCGCCGATAGCAGCCGCGCCAGGCTGCGGGAAGATTGCCCCTGCTGATGCAAGCGTGCGACCAGGCTACGCAAGCGCTGGATGTCCAATGCCGACCAGCTGTCGATGTTCTGCTTCTGGCACCAGTGCAGTACTTTTTCCAGGTCGCGACGATAGGCCGACAACGTGTGGGGCGACACCTGGCGCTCACTGCGCAGGTGCTCGCAGTAGGCGTCCAGCTGTCGTTCCATTGTCAGCGTACCGAGCGCAGCGAACCGGCGACCCGTGGCAGCACGCGGCCGGTGACTTCGGCGATGTAGCTCAAGAACAGCGTGCCCACCGAACTCTTGTAGTGCTGCGGATCGCGGCTGGCGATGGCGAGCACGCCGTGTACGCCTTGATGGGCGATGGCGACGACTGCGGTAGAGCCGATCTGCTGGCGCTGTTCTTCGCCGAACAGGAAGTCCAGCTCATGTTCGCGCAGGCTGCCGCTGACGCTTTTGTTTTCCGTGAGCAGGCCGCCGATGGCCGTCTGGGCTTCGGCGTGGGTCACCCAGCGGCCCACGGGCATGGCGTTGTCGCCGAACAGGATGAGGCTGACAAAAGGCACCTGGAAATCCTGGCGCAGGCTGTCTTCGACACTCATCACCAGATCTTCGAGGGTGCTGGCATCCATCAATGCCAGGATCAAGCGGCGGGTCTTGTCGAAGAGCCGGTCGTTGTCCCGGGCCACGTCCATCAGGTGCGAAAGACGGTGGCGCATTTCGATGTTGCGCTCGCGCAGGATTTTCATCTGGTGTTCCACCAGCGACACGGTGTCCCCGCGTCGATGGGGAATGCGCATGGTCGCCAGCAGTTCTTCATGCTCGACGAAGAAGTCCGGGTGAGCCTCCAGGTAAGCGGCCACGGACGCAGCTTGGGTAAGCTGATCCGTGGATTCGTCGGGCTGCGGGGCTGGAACCTGTGGCTTGTCGGTCATGGGATTGGCTCACTCAAAGACGAACTTGTCCTTCGTATACGCGTACCGCCGGGCCGGTCATCATCACCGGTTGGCCAGGGCCTGCCCATTCGATGGACAGGCGCCCGCCCGGCAGGTCGATCAACAATGGCGAATCCATCCACCCCTGGCTGATCGCGGCGACAGCAGCGGCGCAGGCGCCGGTACCGCAGGCCTGGGTTTCCCCGGCGCCACGTTCCCAGACGCGCAGTTGGGCGCGATGGCGGTCGATGACTTGCAGGAAACCGACGTTCACCCGCGCCGGAAAGCGCGGATGATGCTCGATTTTCGGCCCCAGCTCATGCACCGGGGCACTGTTGATATCGGCCACTCGCAGCACAGCATGGGGATTACCCATGGACACCGCCGCCAGCTCCACCGTGGCGCCGTCCACCTCGACCTGATAACTCAGGGCCTGGGCCGGTGCTTCGAACGGAATATCCGCCGGCACCAGGCGCGGGGCACCCATGTTCACGCCGATCTGGCCGTCGCTGCGCACATCCAGTTCGATGATGCCGCTCTTGGTCTCGACGCGAATCTGCCGCTTGGCGGTCAGGCGCTTGTCCAGCACGAAGCGGGCGAAGCAGCGCGCACCGTTGCCGCATTGCTCCACTTCCGAACCGTCGGCGTTGAAGATCCGATAACGGAAATCCACGTCCGGGTTATTGGGCGCCTCGACGATCAGCAACTGGTCGAAACCGATACCGGTGTGCCGATCGCCCCATTGCTTGGCGTGCTTGGGCAGGATGTGCGCGTGCTGGCTGACCAGGTCGAGGACCATGAAGTCATTGCCCAGGCCGTGCATCTTGGTAAAACGCAGCAGCATGGTTTTACTCCGGCAGCAGGCTTTCGCCGGCAAACAACTCGGCTACCGTCTCGCGGCGACGCACTTGGAATGCCTGATCACCGTCCACCAGCACCTCGGCGCAACGGCCACGGGTGTTGTAGTTGGAACTCATGACAAACCCATAGGCACCGGCCGAATGCACGGCCAGCAGATCGCCTTCTTCCAGCGCCAGTTCCCGGCCCTTGGCCAGGAAATCGCCGGTTTCGCAGATCGGTCCGACGATGTCATAGCTGCGGGCAACGGTATCGCGCGGGCGTACCGCCGTCACGTCCATCCACGCCTGGTACAGCGCCGGGCGGATCAGGTCGTTCATCGCCGCATCGACGATGGCGAAATCCTTGTGCTCGGTGTGCTTGAGGTATTCGACCTGGGTCAGCAGCACGCCGGCGTTGGCCACGATGTAGCGGCCTGGCTCGAACATCAGCGCCAGGTCGCGACCTTCGAGGCGCTCGCGCACGGTTTTGATGTAGTCGGCCACCAGCGGCGGTTCTTCGTCGCGGTAGCGCACGCCGACACCGCCGCCCAGGTCGATGTGCCGCAGGTAGATCCCGCAGTCGCCGAGGCGGTCGACCAGTGCCAGCAGGCGGTCGAGGGCATCGATGAAGGGCTCGAGAGTGGTCAGCTGCGAGCCGATGTGGCAATCGACGCCCAGCACTTCCAGGTTCGGCAGTTGGGCGGCGCGCACGTACACGTCTTCGGCGTCGGCGATGGCGATGCCGAACTTGTTTTCCTTCAGGCCGGTGGAAATGTACGGGTGGGTACCGGCATCGACGTCAGGGTTCACGCGCAGGGAAACCGGTGCACGGACACCCAGCTCGGCGGCAACCACTTGCAGGCGTTCGAGCTCGTCGGTGGATTCGATGTTGAAGCAGTGGACCCCCACTTGCAGGGCGCGACGCATGTCCTCACGGGTCTTGCCGACGCCGGAGAAGACGATTTTGTCGGCGCTGCCCCCGGCGGCCAGGACGCGTTCGAGCTCGCCGCCGGAAACGATGTCGAAACCGGCGCCCAGGCGTGCCAGGACATTGAGCACGCCCAGGTTGGAGTTGGCCTTGACGGCGAAGCACACCAGGTGCGGCATGCCGTCGAGGGCATCGGCGAACGTGCGGTATTGGGCTTCGATGTGTGCACGGGAATAGACGTAGGTCGGCGTGCCGAAACGTTCGGCGATCGCAGACAGGGCAACCCCTTCCGCGAACAGCTCCCCGCCACGGTAGTTAAAAGCGTCCATGGCGTTCCCTTAGTAAGTGGTGTGGGTGTCGTGCGCGTGGGCCTTGGATTGCGACGACTTGGCCTGTTCTTCAGGGGACTTGCTGTCATCCGGCAGGTACAGCGGACCTTTTTGACCACAGGCTGTCACAAGGCAAGCAACCGCGACGAGCGCAGCAAGGGAAGAGATCAGGCGCTTCATGGCGAAATCCTTGAAAATGCGTTAATTGCGCCGGAGTATACCGGCCACCCGGCAGCTTGCCTATGCAACGGGGCTCCCGTCCGGCGGCGCTGGTGTCGTTGATCGGTATATCCTTTGCAATCGTCGGGCGGCGTCCGTATCTTGCGGCGCTTGAGCATGAGCAGACATTTTCGAGGTTGCCACAATGAGTTTGACTGAAGCCCGTTTCCACGATCTGGTCGATGCGACCCAGCAAACGCTGGAAGATGTCTTCGACGACAGCGGCCTGGACATCGACCTGGAAAGCTCCGCCGGTGTGCTGACCGTCAAGTTCGAGAACGGCAGCCAGTTGATCTTCAGTCGCCAGGAGCCGTTGCGGCAATTGTGGCTGGCAGCCGTCTCCGGTGGTTTCCACTTCGACTACGACGAGGAAAGCGAGCGCTGGATGTGCGACAAGAGCGAAGAGCAGTTGGGCGAGATGCTCGAGCGGATCGTCAAGCAGCAGGCGGATGTGGTACTCGATTTCGAAGGCCTGTGACCGCGTGAGCCAGACTGCCCAGGCGCGTCCGCCCAAGCCGCTCTACAGCAATGTCAGCCCGGCCGTGCCGTCACCGTGCACCGGCGTGTGCAAGCTCGATGAGCAAAAGGTCTGCCTCGGCTGTTTCCGTCACGTGGAGGATATCCGCCAGTGGCGCTCGGCCGATGATGAGCGACGGCGGGCCATCTGTGCCGAGGCGGCTCAACGACGATCCTCAGCCTGATCAACGCCACTGTCCGCCTGGGTTGTTTATTTATTGAGCTGTGGTAGTGTCCGGCTATGCCTCAACTCATCGAGGCTGGTGAAAACCCCGTCTTCCTTTGGCGGGGTTTTGCTTTTTTTGTGCAGAAGAAAGGAGTCTGCCTGAATCATGACCGCACCTTCCATCACCCTTACCCGTCTGGACGTACAGCGTCTGGAA
This sequence comes from Pseudomonas fluorescens Q2-87, assembly GCF_000281895.1. Taxonomy (NCBI): domain Bacteria; kingdom Pseudomonadati; phylum Pseudomonadota; class Gammaproteobacteria; order Pseudomonadales; family Pseudomonadaceae; genus Pseudomonas; species Pseudomonas fluorescens. The sequence continues at coordinate 236,512 of NZ_CM001558.1, forward strand.
CGCCTGATCGACAGCCTCGACGAGACGCTGCCGGGCGTGATTGCGCTGCAAACCGAGCTGGATCGCGCCGAGACCCTGGTGGGCCACGATGAAGTGCCCGCCGACGTCGTGACCATGAATTCACGCGTGCACTGCCGCGAAGAAAGCAGTGGCAAGGATTATCACCTGACCCTGGTTTATCCACAGGACGCCAATGCCGACGAAGGCCGGATTTCTATCCTGGCGCCGGTGGGCAGCGCCTTGCTGGGCCTGAAGGTCGGCCAGCACATCGACTGGCCGGCCCCGGGCGGCAAGACGTTGAAACTGACGTTGCTGGACGTTGAATATCAGCCGGAAGCAGGCGGCGATTTCCACCTTTAAGTGTCCGGATATTTCAGACCAGGGCCAGTGCCTCGTTCAGGGCGCGTTCCAGGTCGGCCTTGTAGCGCAGGTACAGATTGCTTGAACAGGCATCGTCGCCCACCAGCCCCGACAGGTCCAGGTCGGTGATATAGCAACGATAGCGCTGGGCTTCGCGGCGCTGTCCGATGATTTCCCTGGCGACCACGCGAAACAGCTGGTCGCCATGCTCCAGTTCGGAAAACTCCTGCTGATCGCAATACAGGGTGACGTGCACTTGACCGTGCGCGGCTTTGCCAATGATCGCCTGCACGTCATAGAACGGATTGTTCACCGGCGTCTGCGGGGCCGACCGTGCTTCGATCCGCCGCGCCCGGCCACTGCCTGAGGGCAGCAACTGATAGTAGAGCGTTTCCAGGCCCAACGGCTGGGCAACCTCCATCGATAACAGCGCGTCCCGGCGGTACAACAGTGATTGCAGGAAGCGCTGCAACGGCACCAGCAAGCTTTGTTCGTCGTGATAGGGCAGGCGCTGCTGCCATAGAGCGTTGAGCTCATCGAGCACGTACAGATCGGCTTCGTCCTCGTAGACCCGGTAGAACACCTGGATGCACTCGGGCTGGCCCATGGGCAGGATCAACGCCAGGTCGTGGTCGTCCAGGGCCATCGGGTCCAGGTGCAGCGGGCTGTAGGCGGTCGGTTCTTCACCCAGATAATCCGTCAGCGCCGACAGGCTGCCCAGCGCCACGTGATTGACCTGGCCGGGCACCAGCTCCAGCACGTGGTAGTGCTGCTGGACCTGGAGCAGATAACGATAATTGAGCCTGCTCAGTAGCAGGGTCTGCGCCGTTTCGATGACTTCCTCGACGCGCCGCGCGATGAACTGGGCGCGGTTGTGGCAGAAGCAGCGCACCTGCAAACGCGGTTGACGCTGGTCGTTGGGCAGATCGTTGAGGTAATCGCGCAGGCAGTCGAGCAAGGCATGCTCGCCGTCGAAGCGGTTGACCAGCACTTCGTTCCAAGTGTTGAGCGTGACTTGGTCGAGGGTCAGCACCAGGTTCTCCCTGACTCCGGCGTAGCTCAGGGAGTCGGTGCGCTCGGTGGTCATCAGGATATTCAGGTCGCGGTGATGCTTGAGCGGATCAACGCCGACGTTCACCAGGATCAACACTTCGCCGGGTACGCTGGCGCGCAGCAATTGCGCTTCGTCCACCGTGGCCAGGGGCAGGGCGATGGTCTGTTGCAGACTGCCGAGCAGGTTGAACAGCTCGAACTCGCTCAGGTCGCTGTCGCCGGGGTGCAGCGCCAGGCGCGTGCTGCTGTCGATTACGCCGTTGCGATGGCACCAGGTCAGCAGTTCCAGTAATTCACGGCTGCGCTTGATCGGCGCGAAATTTTCCCATTCCAGTGCGTTGAGGCTGCCGTTGTAGAGGCCCCACTGGTTCTGTCCCGGCTCTTTCTTGTTCGGCGACTGGACCAGCGTCAGGGTGTCTTCGGCCAAGTCCGGAGCGATGCCGGGATTGATGAATTCGACCTTGTCGGCCTTGCGCTCGAAGGCTGCATACAGGCGCCGGCCAAGAACGTTGAGGTCGCGCTTGTTGATGACGCTGACGGTTTTTTCAGTGCGGGCGAACTGCGTCAGGAAGCGGTAACTGTGAGTGAGTTCGTTGACCAGCGCGCGCCGTTCGTTGCTGACCTGGCGCACCTTCCACTGGCTGCGGCTGTCCAGCAGCGCCAGTTGCCGCTGGTCCCAGCCCCATTCCCGGGCCAGTCGCTCGAGCAGTACTCGTTGCCAGCCACTGCTGCGTCCCTGGCCTGTGAGCTTGCGATTGACCTTCAAGTACAGCGCCCGGCGAATCAGTTCCAGGCGCTCGGGTTCGCCACGGGTGCTGAGGTATTCCTCGAGGCGGCGGTAAACCACCATGTAGGGGTCGAGTTCTTCCAGGTCCAGGCGGTTGGCGAACACGGCTTGCTTAAAGCGCAGGCTCAGGCAGCGGACGTCGGGATGTTCGCTGGCGTAGACCTCGGTCAGCAGCAGCTTGAGCACTGACTTGTAGGGCGACTCGATGCCTTTGAACAGCTGCCACAGGCCGGCACCAATGAACTCGCCTGGCGGGATATAAGCCAAGTGCCCGAGATCCAGCGTTTCGTCGGCGCGGATGAAGCGCTTGGAAATCAGCGTATGGGTGTACTGCTCATAATTGTCTTCTTCATACACCGGCACCAGCCACCAGATCGGCGTACGCCCGGCCAGCCAGATCGCGGTGCGGTAGAACTCGTCCAGCAGCAGGTAATGCTGAGTCGTGCCGCAATCGTCTGAACTGAGTTGGTTATCCCGCTCGCCCCGCACGAAACGCGCCGGATCGATGAGGAAAAAATGAGCTTCGGCGCCCTGGGTCGCGGCCCATGTCTCCAGCAACTGGCATTTTTTGCGCAGCTCGGCCAGTTCGTCATCGCTCAGGTCCGGGCCGTGGCAAACCCACACGTCCATGTCGCTCTGGTCAGCCTGGGCGAGGGTGCCGAGGCTGCCCATCAGGAACAGCCCGAGGATCGGCCGTGGCGGGTTGCTGCCGTGGCGCGGTTTGTAGGAGAACGACCGTGTCAGCCGCTGGGCCTCGGCGAGAACGTTGGCATCGGGCTCGTAGTTGGACAATCCGGCCGGCGTGCTGCCGGAGACGTAGCCGGGCAGTAGCGGATGATTGACGTGAAAGAACAGCGGCAGCAGCGTCAACACGCCTTGCTGGCGAGGCGACAGGCCTTCCAGGGCGCGATCCATCCGGACGGTGTTGAGTTTGAGAAAACGGGCGCGCAGCTGGCTCAGGACCTTGCGGTCGATTCCCTCGTCCAGATCGGGGCGTATTTCATGGTTGCGGGTCATGTCGGCTCAAACCGGCTCGCGGCATCGAACGTGGGAGAACACAGGTGATGGCAGTTTAGCGCCCGGATTGAGGAATTCTTAAGCTGAAAGTAGGAATTTGGCGTCAGATTTTTCTTAGGCAGGCGCCAATGCGCCTGCGGAAATCCCGAGCAAGGAGATTTCCGTGGGCGACAGGGGGATCAAGCGGCTTCTTGGACGCTGAGTATGGTCAGAACGGTTTGTATGTTTTGCGCCGCATCGCGTCCCAGGCTGGTCAGATAACCACCATCGGGTTGGCTGATCAGTTCTTTTTCGTACAGGCGTTGGGCGGCGGCAATGGCTTTAGGGGCAGCGGTCTGATGAATTTTCAGGCCTTCCTGGGAACTGTCCAGGTTGAAGAGTGCAAGGATTTCCAGTTCGGCAACCAGCTCAGGGGTAAGCGACATAAGGACTCCAGACTTTCTAGGAATTTGGACGACAGCGTCACTAAGGTGAGCGTAGTCGGGCGGGCTGTCCAGTGTCAGTGTCATGCTTTTTGGTTTTTTGTAGCGAGTCCAGGCAAGTTCCTTGTGGCGAGGGGATTTATCCTCGTTGGGGCGCGAAGCGGCCCTAAGAAAATGGATTCATCACGATTCTGGGCCTGCTGCGCAGTCCAGCGGGGATAAATCCCCTCGCCACAGGGCTTGCCACAGAAGCAACTTTGCCTGTCGTTCAGTTCTTTTCCGGCGGTAACTCAGGTAGCGCGCGCAATGCGGCTTCGTACCACTCGGTATTGAAAGGGCGGTCTTCTTCCAAGATCGCGTCGATCTCCACCGCCAGCACATGGGCCATCAGGTTGAGAATCTCGTCGCGCTCATAACCCACCAGGGTCAATTTGTTGAACGTGGCTTTCGCCGCTGGCGGGTTGTCACTTTCGATCTGGTTTTCGATGGCTTGGATCAGGGTGTTCTCGACGAATTCTTCCTCGTCGCTGTCGATGTCGGTTGGCTCGCTCATGGCAGGCTCCTTGAATGAAGGCCGCCAGTTTACCTGCATTGCGCGGCGTGATGCGCCTGGCGAGAAGTGCCTGGGCAGTCTATAACGCTAGGCTGCCCACCCCGCACGGCCTGGAGGCTTTGTAATGCTTGAGCTTTATGGTTTCTCCGTCAGTAATTATTACAACATGGTCAAGTTGGCGCTGCTGGAGAAGGGCTTGCCCTTCGAAGAAGTGTTGTTCTACCCCAGCCAGACTCCCGAAGCCCTGGCCGTCAGCCCGCGCGGCAAGGTGCCGGTGCTGAAAACCGAGCAAGGGTTCATCAACGAAACCAGCGTGATCCTTGAATACATCGAGCAAACCCAACCTGGCAAAGCCTTGCTGCCCAGTGACCCGTTCGAGCGTGCCCAGGTATTGGCCTTGTGCAGAGAGATCGAGTTGTACATCGAGCTGCCGGGGCGAGCCTGCTACGGCGAAGCGTTTTTCGGCATGACGGTACCCGATGCCATCAAGGAAAAGACCCGGGCCGAATTGCTCCTGGGGTTCGCTTCGCTCGGCAGGCACGGCAAATTCTCGCCCTACGTGGCGGGCGATAGCATGAGCCTGGCCGATCTGTATTTTCTCTACAGCTTATCGCTGGCCCTGCAGGTGGGCAGGAAGCTGTTCGATATCGACCTGTTGGCAGACATGCCGGCGGCCAAGGCGCTGATGGAGCGGATGGAGCAGAACCCGCATGTGCAGCGGATCGCGGCGGATCGAGACGCGGCGATGCCGGCGTTTTTGGCGATGATCGCTGCCAAGAAGTGAAGTGTTGAGGTGATCTCAGGATCGCCTTCGCGAGCAAGCTCGCTCCCACATTGGATCCCCAGTGAACACAATTCTTGTGAACATATAGAGATCTACTGTGGAAGCGAGCTTGCTCGCGAAGCTTTTGGCTTTTAGCGGCTGGCCAGCAACGCCTGGCCGCGCACCACGGCCGCCTTGACTTGAGCCGGCGCGGTACCGCCGATGTGGTCGCGGGCATTGACCGAGCCTTCCAAGGTCAATACTGCAAACACGTCCTGCTCGATCTGGTCGCTGAACTGGCGCAGCTCGTCCAGGCTCATTTCCGCCAGGTCCTTGCCGCTGTCCACGCCGTATTTCACGGCATGGCCAACGATTTCATGGCAGTCACGGAACGGCAGGCCGCGGCGTACCAGATAGTCGGCCAGGTCGGTGGCGGTGGAGAAGCCGCGCAGGGCCGCTTCACGCATTACCGCGTGCTTGGGCTTGATGGCGGGGATCATGTCGGCAAAGGCCCGCAGCGAATCGCGCAAGGTGTCGGCCGCGTCGAACAATGGCTCTTTGTCTTCCTGGTTATCCTTGTTGTAGGCCAGCGGTTGGCCTTTCATCAGGGTCAGCAGGCCCATCAGCGCACCAAACACCCGGCCGCTCTTGCCCCGGACCAGTTCCGGCACGTCGGGGTTTTTCTTTTGCGGCATGATCGAGCTGCCGGTGCAGAAGCGGTCTGGCAGGTCAATGAACTGGAACTGCGCGCTCGTCCACAGCACCAGCTCTTCGGAGAACCGCGACAGGTGCATCATCGCGATGCTGGCGGCGGAGCAGAATTCGATGGCGAAATCGCGGTCCGAGACGTTATCCAGCGAGTTGCCGCCCACCGCGTCGAAACCCAGCAACTGGGCAGTGTATTCACGGTCGATCGGGTACGTGGTACCGGCCAGCGCGGCGCTGCCCAGGGGCATGCGGTTGGTGCGTTTGCGGCAGTCGACCAGGCGCTCGTAGTCGCGGCTGAGCATTTCGAACCAGGCCAGCATGTGATGCCCGAACGTTACGGGTTGAGCGGTCTGCAGGTGCGTGAACCCCGGCATGATGCTCCCGGCCTCACGCTCGGCCTGCTCCAGCAAGCCTTTTTGCAAGCGGGTGATCTCGGCCAGGATCAGGTCGATTTCATCGCGCAGCCACAGGCGGATGTCGGTCGCGACCTGGTCGTTACGGCTGCGGCCTGTGTGCAGTTTCTTGCCGGTCACGCCGATGCGATCGGTCAGGCGCGCCTCGATGTTCATGTGCACGTCTTCGAGGTCGACGCGCCAGTCGAACTGGCCGGCCTCGATTTCAGCCTGGATGGTCTTCAGGCCGTCGATGATGCTGTCACGTTCGGCATCGGTCAGTACGCCGACCTTGGCCAGCATCGTGGCGTGGGCGATCGAACCCATGATGTCGTGGCGATACAGGCGCTGGTCAAAGTTGACGGAGGCGGTGAAGCGGGCGACGAAGGCGTCGACGGGTTCACTGAAGCGGCCGCCCCAGGACTGATTGGTCTTGTCAGTGCTCATGAATTCGCTCGTGATCGGCTGTGGAAAAAGTAGCGGTTAAAGGCTGCGGCGGATGATAGCAGGGTTGCCAGGGCTGGCGCTGGCACTGGTCGGCAGGTTTTTCGATGTAAGCCGGGCGTTACAGCGGGATTTTTCGTACAACGATATTTTTCGATTGAGCAATATCGTCTTGGCAACCGTCTACAGTGGACGGTAGGACTTTTGCTTTTTCCATCCATGGCGCACCGGACGAATAAAAGAAGGGGGAGCTCATATTGATCAGATCGAGAGTTAACAATCCCTACGGCGACGCCGTGCGACAACGGGCCTCGAGCATCGGTCGGCAAGCGCTGGTAAAGATAGACAACCGCTTCGCGGCACTTTTTGGCCCTCGAACGAGTCTTAGCGTGGATCGCGGTGACGGATGTCACTTCCCCTTACTACGCTATCCTTGTGCGAGACTCACGCAGGAATCCAGCGCAATATGAATGTCCTGATCGTTGATGACGAACCACTGGCCCGCGAGCGCCTGAGCCGAATGGTTGGCGAGCTCGAGGGTTACAGTGTCCTGGAGCCGAGCGCCACCAATGGCGAAGAGGCATTGGCCCTTATTGACAGCCACAAACCGGATATCGTGCTGCTCGACATTCGCATGCCTGGCCTGGACGGTCTGCAGGTCGCGGCGAAGTTGTGTGAACGCGAGTCGCCGCCCGCCGTGGTGTTCTGTACCACCCGGGATGATTTTCCACCCGAGGTGTTGCAGGCTGGCGCCGTCGGCTACCTGGTCAAACCGGTGGCAGCCGAGGCGTTGGTCGAAGCCTTGCGCAAGGCTGAGCGGCCCAACCGGGTGCAACTGGCCGCGCTGACGCGCCCAGCGGCCGAAAGCGGCAGCGGCCCGCGCAGCCATATCAGTGCGCGCACCCGAAAAGGCATCGAGCTGATCCCGTTGAACCAGGTGGTCTATTTCATTGCCGACCACAAATACGTGACCCTGCGCCATGAGAGTGGCGAGGTGCTGTTGGACGAACCGCTCAAGGCTCTTGAAGACGAGTTCGGCGAACGCTTCGTGCGCATCCACCGCAATGCCCTGGTGGCCCGCGAGCGTATCGAGCGCCTGCAACGCACGCCCCTTGGGCATTTCCAGTTATTTCTCAAGGGCCTTAATGGCGACGCGCTGATCGTCAGTCGGCGGCACGTGGCCGGCGTGCGCAAGATGATGCAGCAACTTTAACCCGGCGTTGCGAGATTCAGCGCGCCATTTGCAAAGGCGATGGCGGCCAGGGAGGGCATGGGGTCGTGATTCAAGTCAAAGCGGTTTTGACTGAGCTGTTATTATCCGCCGTATCTTTTAAGTACGGATTGATCCATGTCCCCTCGCGAGATCCGCATTGCCACTCGTAAAAGTGCCCTGGCCCTGTGGCAGGCCGAATACGTCAAAGCCCGTCTGGAAGCCGCCCATGCCGGCCTCGTCGTGACGCTGGTGCCCATGGTCAGTCGCGGCGACAAGCTGCTGGACTCGCCCCTGTCGAAAATCGGCGGCAAGGGTCTGTTCGTCAAGGAGCTGGAAACCGCGTTGCTGGACAACGAAGCCGACATCGCCGTGCATTCCATGAAAGACGTGCCGATGGACTTTCCCGAAGGCCTGGGCCTGTTTTGCATCTGTGAGCGGGAAGATCCGCGAGATGCGTTCGTTTCCAACACCTTTCCCAGCCTTGAAGCGCTGCCGGCCGGCAGTGTGGTCGGCACTTCCAGTCTGCGTCGCCAGGCCCAGTTGCTGACGCGTCGTCCGGATTTGCAGATCCGCTTCCTTCGCGGCAACGTCAACACGCGCCTGGCCAAGCTCGACGCCGGCGAATATGACGCGATCATCCTCGCCGCCGCCGGCCTGATCCGCCTGGGCTTCGAAGACCGCATCACCTCGGCCATCAGTGTCGACGACAGTCTGCCGGCCGGCGGGCAAGGCGCCGTGGGCATCGAGTGTCGCAGTGCCGACAGCGACATCCAGGCCCTGCTGGCGCCGCTGCATCACAAAGACACCGCCACGCGGGTGTTCGCCGAGCGCGCCCTCAACAAACATCTCAACGGCGGCTGCCAAGTCCCGATCGCCTGCTACGCGGTGCTGGAAGACGACCACGTCTGGTTGCGCGGGCTGGTAGGCGATCCGAGCGGTGGCCGGTTGCTCAGTGCCCAGGCCCGGGCGCCGCGTAGCGATGCCGAGGCGTTGGGCGTGCGGGTGGCCGAGGATCTGTTGAGCCAGGGCGCCGATGACATCCTCAAGAAAGTCTACGGCGAGGCTGGCCACGCGTGACGGGCTGGCGACTGCTGCTCACCCGGCCGGCGGATGAGTCCTCGGCCCTGGCGGCTGTCCTGGCCGAGGCGGGTGTCTTCAGCAGCAGCCTGCCGTTATTGGATATCGCGCCGCTGCCCCTGGGCGATGCCGAGCGGACGATCCTCCAGCAGTTGGACCAATATTGTGCCGTGATCGTCGTCAGCAAGCCTGCGGCACGTTTGTGCGTGGAGCTGCTGCGCCAATATTGGCCCCAACCTCCAGATCAGCCATGGTTCAGCGTCGGGGCCGCCACCGGTGAAATCCTGGCCGGTGCCGGCCTCACGGTGTTCTACCCCGAGAGCGGCGACGACAGCGAAGCCTTGCTCGAACTCCCTGCGTTGCGCCAGGCTGTCACACGGCCCGAACCACGGATCCTGATCGTGCGGGGCGAGGGTGGACGCGGCTTGCTCGCAGAGCGTTTGCGCGAGCAAGGTGCTAGGGTCGATTATCTGGAATTGTACCGTCGCGGCCTGCCGCATTACCGCGAAGGCGAATTGCCGGCGCGGGTTGAAGCGGAACGCTTGAACGCGCTGGTGGTCAGCAGTGGGCAGAGCTTCGAGCATCTGCAGCGGCTGGCGGGCGATGCGTGGCCGACGCTGGCGCAGTTGCCGTTGTTTGTTCCAAGCCCAAGGGTTGCCGAGATGGCGCGTGCCGCTGGGGCCCGAACAGTTGTGGATTGCCGTGGCGCCAACGCCGCGGCTTTGCTGGCGGCGTTACGGGAACAGTCCGTGCCGTTTTCTAATGCAAAGGATGGATACGTGAGCGAAACAGCCTTGCCAAAAGAAGATCAAGACCAGCCAGCGATCGTTGCGCCGGTTGAACCTCCGGCCCCGGTGGCACCGCGTCGCGGCAACGGGCTGGCGATTGTTGCACTGCTGCTCGGAGCCGCCGGCGTGGCCGTTGGCGGTTGGGGTGTGTGGCAGGTACGTCATCTGCAAGCCAATAACCAGCAACAGTCCACCCAAGTCCAGGCGTTGAGTGACCAGGCCCAGACGCTCAAGCTCAATGAGCAGCGCCTGACCGAGCGCCTGGCGCAGTTGCCCCCGGCCGAAGAGCTCGAGGAGCGTCGTCGCCTGGTGGCCCAGTTGCAAGGTGATCAGCAGCGCTTGAACCAGCGGTTGGAAACCGTGCTTGGCGCGAGCCGCAAGGATTGGCGTCTGGCTGAAGCCGAACACCTGTTGCGCCTGGCCAGCCTGCGTCTTTCTGCATTGCAGGACATCAACAGTGCCCAGGCCCTGGTGCAGGGTGCTGACGAAATCCTGCGCGAGCAAAACGATCCTGGTTCGTTCGCTGCCCGTGAGCAACTGGCCAAGACCCTCGCCGCGTTGCGCAGTACCGAGCAACCGGATCGCACCGGGTTGTTCCTGCAACTGGGTGCCTTGCGTGACCAGGTGCTGCAACTCAGTGAGCTGGCGCCCGAATACAAGGACCGCGGTGAATCCCTGCTGGGCCTGACCGCCGATGGCGATGGTGCCAGCCGCTGGGCACAGTGGTGGGACCAGATCTCGCATTACATCCGCATCGATTTCAACGCCGATGAGAATGTCCGTCCGCTCCTGGCCGGGCAAAGCTTGATGCAAGTGCGCCTGGCCCTCAGCCTGGCGCTGGAGCAGGCGCAATGGGCCGCTCTTAATGGCCAGGCGCCGGTGTACACCCAGGCGCTGACCGAAGCACGGGACGTCCTGAAGAACAACTTCAATCAGGACAATCCGCAGAGCAAGATCATGCTCGAACGCGTGGTTGAGCTGTCCAGGCTACCGGTGACAGTGGTCACGCCAGACCTGACGGGCACGCTGAGCAGCGTCCAGGCCTATCTTGAGCGTCGTAACCTGAACGCCGAAGAGTCGGTCAAGCCGCTGCCCAAGGCGGGCGGGCAGGAGGCTACGCCATGAAGCGTCTCTACGTGATTCTGTTCGTGGTCATCGCTGCCGCCGCCTTGCTGGGCGTAGCGATTTCCGAGCATTCGGGTTACGTGCTGGTGGCATACAAGAACTTCCGCTACGAAGCCGGCCTGTGGGTCACCCTGGCACTGGTCGCCGTGCTCTGGTTGCTGTGGCGCGGCGTCAGCGGCTTGATCGGGCTGGTGACCACTTCTACCGGTGTGGTCAATCCATGGTCGCGGCGCAATCGCAGTCGTCGCGTGCAAGTGGCAATCGAACACGGCCAATTGGACCTGGCCGAAGGTCGCTGGGCCAGCGCCCAGCGGCATCTGCATCGTGCCGCCGAGGCCGAGCGCCAGCCATTGTTGTATTACCTCGGCGCTGCCCGGGCGGCCAATGAACAAGGGCTTTACGAGCAGAGCGACAGTTTGCTGGAGCGCGCCCTGGAGCGTCAGCCCCAGGCGGAACTGGCCATTGCGCTCACCCACGCGCAATTGCAGACCGACCGCGGCGACACCGAGGGCGCGTTGAATACGTTGCAAGCCATGCATGAGCGTCATCCCCATAACGCCCAGACCCTGCGCCAATTGCAACGATTGCATCAGCAGCGCGGCGATTGGTCGGCAGTGATCCGTCTGCTGCCTGAACTGCGCAAGGACAAAGTACTGCCGGCCAGCGAACTGGCGGAGCTGGAGCGTCGGGCATGGGGCGAGAACCTCACCCTGGCAGCCCATCGTGAGGAGGACGGCACTGTTGGCCTGCAATCGCTCAATCGTGCCTGGCAACAACTGACCTCCGCGCAGCGTCAGGAGCCGGCGTTGATCCTGGCCTATGCCGAGCAACTGCGACAGCTGGGCGCCCAGGCCGAAGCCGAAGAGGTGCTGCGGGTCGCCCTCAAACGCCAGTACGACAGCCATCTGGCGCGCCTCTACGGTTTGGTTCGTGGTCACGATCCGATTCGACAGTTGCAAACGGCCGAAGGCTGGCTCAAGGACCATCCGGCCGATCCAAGCCTGCTGCTGACGCTGGGGCGCCTGTGCCTGCAAGGCAGCTTGTGGGGCAAGGCTCGGGATTATCTGGAAAGCAGCTTGCGGGTCCAGCGTAACCCCGAAGCGTGCGCCGAACTGGCACGGTTGCTGGCGCAACTGGGGGATGCCGAGCGCAGCAATCAATTGTTCCAGGAAGGCTTGGGGCTGCTGGATGAACGCTTGCTGGCCGCACCGTTGCCGGTCCCGGCCCAGGTCCTGCCTACTTGAGTCGGCGGGACAATCTTAAAATCGACATGAGTCCATGGGGTGAGGAGGCAAGCTTCCTCACCCCCCGGGATGACGCGATTCTTGAATGAGCGGCGCGATAACAGGCCCGATTTAGGCGCTTTGCTCGTGCCTTCGGCAAAGTCCTACAGCGCGTTGCGCCGAATCCCTTTGTACCCGTCGGGAATTCCCTACATCCCTGGTGAACTGTCTGCCCGGGCCCGCCTTGAAAGGCCCGAGGGCTTTCCTCTACCGTAACTACTTGTCTCTTCTGTTACGGAACCGCCATGTCCTTGGCCAGCTCACGCTTCTCGTTTCTCATGGCTTCCACCGCCGCAGCCCTGGCTTTTGGCATTGCCAGCTATCTGGAATATTCGGTCGGTCTGACGCCTTGCAGTCTGTGTGTCTTGCAGCGGTTGTGCCTGCTGCTGTTCCTGGTGAACGGCCTCATCGCTTGCGTACACGGTCCAGGTCAAAAGGGCAGCATCGTCTACGGGGCGATGGGATTGGTTTTTGCCTCTGCCGGAATGACCCTGGCCTGGCGTCAGGTGCTGATGCAGAGCCGTTCGTTCGAGCGGTTGCCCAGTTGCGTCGCTCCGCTCGACAGGGCGGACTCTTGGTGGTGCGCCCTGCGCAGCGTTCTTGATGGCGCGGTCGACTGCGCGAATATCACCTGGACGTTGTTCGACTTGAGTATCCCGGAGTGGAGCCTGCTGTTTTTTCTCGCAGTCTCGATCGCAATGAGCTACCTGCTGTTGCGCCTGGTCTGGAACGCCCTGGTGCGCCCGCTTAGCGGCGATACGTCGCAGCTGGTCCGGGTATTGGATTAAACACTTGTATGAACATTATCTCCTGCGTACCTTGAAGCCGTTGTCGTGCGGGCATAATCTGGCCGGCACGTGTTATTGGAATTGTGCCGCTCGATCACGTTGTGCCTGGCTTGTCCCTGATCAATCAGGCGCGTGCAGGCTGCGAGGGGCATGACTCACAAGGGAAGAAATCACCATGCTCGAAAGTTGTCAGAATGCTCAGGAACGCTGGGGTGGGGTGCATCTGCTGATCGACCGCTGGTTGCAGGAGCGTCACGAACTGGTTCGGGCCTATGACGCTCTCGGCGACAAGCCTGAAGCGCTGGGCGAAAGCCGCAAGCCCCTGTTGGAGTTCTGCGGTGTGCTGGTCGACTATGTGTCTGCCGGTCATTTCGAGATCTACGAACAACTGACGGGCGAGGCCAAGGCCTTCAACGACAAGCGCGGCCTGGAACTTGCCGAGCAGATCTATCCGCGCATCGACGTCATCACCGAAAAGCTGCTGGCGTTCAACGACCTGTGTGATGAAGGCAAGTGCGTCGCGGAAAAATTCAAGGAGCTGGGCGGCTTGCTGCACGAACGTTTCGAACTGGAAGACTGCCTGATCGAAGTGCTGCACAACGCTCACAAGGAAGAAGCTGCGGTCCAGGCCTGAGGGTTCGCAGTCATCAAAAACGGTGCGCATTGCGCACCGTTTTTCGTTTCGGGCAGTGTCAGGTCGTCGCGCCCAGCAACTCGATTTCAAACACCAATGGCGTGAAGGGTGGGATTACGTCCCCGGCACCTTCGGCGCCATAGGCCAGGGTCGAAGGAATCACCAACCGCCATTTAGCGCCTACCGGCATTTGCGGCAATGCGCTGCGCCAGCCATCAATCACGCTGTCGAGATTGAACCACTGCGCCTGGTGGTTGGAGTCGAATACGGTGCCGTCCGGCAGCCGACCGATATACAACACCTGGACCTTGCCATGAGGACCGGCCTTCGCACCTTTGCCTGGCTTGATTTCGGTCAGCAGGATGCCGTCGGCGAGTTGCTGGACGCCGGGCCGATTTTTTTCTGCGTTGAGAAATTTCTGCTCCGTCTTCAACGCCACTTCAATTTGCGGGGTTGTCGATGAGGCCGTCAGTTGTGCCTGATGTTCGGCCAGGATCTGTTCAATGCGCTCATCCTTGAGTGCCAATGGCTTGCCCTGATAAGCCTGTTGAAGCCCTTCGACCAACGCTTGGATCTGCAGGTCGGGCACGTCCTGGCGCAGGCGTTCACCCAGGCTTGCGCCAAGGCTATAAGCCAAATCGTGTGCATCGTTTGCGCCGGTTTTTTCAACGGCCATGGCCGTGGAGCAAGCGATGCACAGCAATAAAAACAGGTGACGCGACATGTCTGCTCTCCGGTCTCGAATCGAGAAATTATGCCAGTGACGATCTCTGTAGTGATGGGTTGTCCAGGCACTGGTGCAGAAGATTTTTCGTCCCTTGCAACGCAACGTCTTGTGTACTGTCAACATGCCCTAGCGGCGGTTGCAGCAGAGGTCTAGTATGAGCCGCACTCACGTCAGTCAGGAGGTAAACCATGTCGGCCACCAAGAAGCCTGTAAACACTCCGTTGCACTTGCTCCAACAACTTTCGGGCAGCTTGCTCGAGCATCTTGAAAATGCCTGCTCCCAAGCCCTGGCTGATGCTGAAAAACTGCTCGCCAAGCTGGAAAAACAACGCGGCAAAGCGCAAGAAAAACTGCACAAGTCGCGCACCAAATTGCAAGACGCAGCCACCGCTGGCAAGGCCAAGGCACAAGCCAAGGCCAAGGACGTCGTGAAAGAACTCGAAGACCTGCTCGATGCCCTCAAGGATCGCCAGTCCGAAACCCGCACCTACATTCTGCAACTCAAGCGTGATGCCCAGGAAAGCCTGAAACTGGCCCAGGGTGTTGGTCGCGTGCAGGAGGCTGCGAGCAAGGCGCTGACACTTCGAGCGGCCAAGCCTGTCGCTGTATCGGCCAAGAAGCCAGCGGCTAAACCCGCCGTGGCAAAAACACCGGCGAAAGTGGCTGCCAAGCCAGCCGTTAAAGCAACCGCCAAAGCGGCCAGCAAGCCAGCCGCCAAACCGGTCGCTGCCAGCGCTGCCAAACCTGCTGCTAAAAAACCGGTCGTCAAAGCTGCCGCCAAGCCAGCGGCCAAACCTGCTGCAAAAAACGCAGCCGCTAAACCTGCTGCCAAGGCAACTGCAAAACCTGCTGCCAGCAAAGTCGCCGCGGCCAAGCCTGCGGCCAAAGCGGCTGCGAAACCCGCTGCCGTCAAACCAGCAGCAACCAAGACCGCCGCGGCCAAACCTGCGGCTAAAGCGACTGCGAAACCCGCTGCCGCGAAACCAGCAGCGACCAAAACCGCCGCGGCCAAACCTGCTGCCAAAGCGGCTGCAAAACCCGTCGCCAAACCCGCCGCGGCCAAGCCTGCAGCGAAAGCGACCGCCAAGCCTGCCGCTGCCAAAGCACCCGCCAAAGCGACCGCTAAATCCGTTGCCAAACCTGCTGCGGCCAAACCTGCTGCCGCGAAGCCAGCCGCTGCAAAACCTGCCGCCAAGCCAGCGGCCAAACCTGCCGCGAAAAAACCCGCTGCCGCAAAACCTTCGACTGCACCAGCAGCCAAGCCTGCGACATCGACTCCAACAGCGACTCCTGCGCCAACCGCCAGCACTCCGGCCCCGGCGATCAACCCAACCGTCGCCGTTGCGCCGAGCACCAGCACCCCAACCAGCGCTTCCTAAGTGCCGGACACCGCGACGCGCAGCTGATGCAGCGCGTCGTGGTTCGCTGGGTCGGCACTCGCCGCCAGCAGCCCTTGCAGCCATTGTGCTGAACCGTCCTGTTGTACCTCAGGCCAATCCCCGGCCGCCGTCTCCAATCGCTCCAGCAATCGCCGTTCGGCATCCAACTCAAGCTGCTTGATCTGTTCGCGCAAGGAATAGAGCACTGCGTCTTCGCAAGCCTTGGTCTTCCATTGGATGCGCAGCGTGCGCAAGGGCCTGACCACGTCAGCGTCCCAAGACTCGGCCAATTGTCGAAGCTGTTGCAACCGTTGTTCACTGCACGCTACGCCGCGCCGTTCCAGCCATAAACCGCACAGCAGCAGGCAGACGTTGGCGCCGGCATCTTGTAGCGCCAGGCAGGCATGCTCGACGCCAGGCTTGGCGTAGAGGTCGAGGGAAAAGCTCCACAGGTCAGGGTGCATCGTGCTACTCGCGCCAGTTGCGAGCGAAGCTGGTAGACTCCGCCGCCATTATGATCCGACTTCAGAACCTCACTTTACAGCGTGGCCCGCAACGTCTGCTAGAAGACGCCGAGCTGACCCTGCACGCCGGCCACAAAGCCGGTCTCATCGGTGCCAACGGCGCCGGCAAATCGAGCCTGTTCGCCTTGCTGCGAGGCGAATTGCACCCGGATTCGGGCAATTGCCTGTTGCCGGCCGATTGGCGCATCGCCCACATGCGCCAGGAGGTCGATACCCTCGAGCGCCTGGCGGTGGACTATGTGCTCGACGGCGACCTGCGCCTGCGCCAGGTGCAACGCGACCTGGCGGCAGCGGAGGCGGCTCACGACGGCGCCGCCCAGGCCCGTCTGCACTCGGAACTCGACAGCGCCGACGGTTACACCGCCGATGCCCGTGCGCGCAAATTGCTCGCCGGCCTGGGTTTTACCAATGAACAGATGGACCGTCAGGTCGGGGATTTTTCCGGCGGCTGGCGGATGCGCCTGAACCTGGCGCAGGCGCTGATGTGCCCATCCGATCTGCTGTTGCTCGACGAGCCGACCAACCACTTGGACCTCGACGCGATCATCTGGCTGGAAGACTGGCTCAAGGGTTATCCCGGCACGCTGCTGCTGATTTCCCACGACCGTGACTTCCTCGACGCCGTGGTCGATCACGTCGCTCATGTCGACCAACGCAAGCTCACCTTGTACCGCGGCGGCTACAGCGCGTTCGAGCGGGCCCGTGCCGAACGCCTGGCCCAGCAACAGCAAGCCTACGAGAAGCAGCAGGCGCAGCGTGCGCACATGGAAAGCTACATCGCCCGCTTCAAGGCCCAGGCCACCAAAGCCCGCCAGGCGCAGAGCCGGATCAAGGCGCTGGAGCGGATGGAGGAGCTGTCCGCGGCCCACGTCGATTCGCCGTTCGATTTTGTCTTCCGCGAATCCACCAAGATCTCCAGCCCGCTGATCGACCTGTCCGATGCGCGCCTGGGCTATGGTGACAAGACCGTGCTGGAGAAGGTCAAGCTGCAACTGACCCCAGGCGCACGGATCGGTCTGCTGGGCCCCAACGGTGCCGGTAAGTCGACCCTGATCAAGAACCTCTCCGGCGAACTCGAACCGCTGGCCGGGCGCCTTACCCGAGGCGAGAACACGGTCGTCGGTTACTTCGCCCAGCATCAGCTCGATTCCCTCGATTCCAAGGCCAGCCCGCTGCTGCATCTGCAACGCCTGGCGCCGACCGAGCGTGAGCAGACGTTGCGTGATTTCCTCGGTGGTTTCGATTTCCGCGGGGCGCGCATTGACGAGCCGGTGCTGAATTTCTCCGGTGGCGAAAAGGCGCGCCTGGCGCTGGCACTGATCGCCTGGGGCCGGCCGAACCTGTTGCTGCTCGACGAACCGACCAACCACCTGGACCTGGAAATGCGCCTGGCCCTGACCATGGCCTTGCAGGAATTCAGCGGGGCGGTGCTGGTGGTGTCCCACGATCGGCATCTGCTCAAGAGCACCACGGACAATTTCTTCCTGGTGGCCGACGGCAAGGTCGAGGAATTCGACGGCGACCTGGAAGACTATGCGCGCTGGCTGGTGGAGTATCGCCAACGCAACGCCCCGGTCAGTACCACGCCGGTCAACCCGGACAAGACCGACAAGAAAGCCCAGCGCCAGGCTGCGGCAGCCCTGCGTCAGCAGTTGGCCCCGCACAAGCGCGAGGCGGACAAGCTCGAAGCCGAACTGGGCAAGCTCCACGAGAAATTGCAGAAAATCGAAACCAGCCTCGGCGACAGCGGTCTCTACGAGGTGGCGCGCAAGGATGAATTGCGTGATCTGCTGGCCGAGCAGGCCAAACTGAAGGTTCGAGAAGTGGAGCTTGAGGAGGCGTGGATGCAAGCGCTTGAACTGCTGGAAAACCTGCAAGCGGAGCTGGAGGCGTTGTCCTGATGGAAGCGATGACGTTGCCTGTCCCGATTATGTGGATCGAGCCGATCTGGCTCGGTGTGCAAGTGCTGCTGATCCTGCTGGCCGGCTATGTCGCGCAGCGCTTCGTGGCGCGTGCCCTCACTGGCCTTGGCGAGCGCTACCCCTTTCCGCCGCAATTGGTGATCATCCTGCGGGGCGTGCTGCGCTGGTTGATCATGGGCAGCGCGGTGCTGGTGGTGCTCGAACGCCTGGGCGTCTCGGCCACGGTACTGTGGACCGCGTTATCGGGTTTTGTCGCGGTGGCGGCGGTGGCGTTCTTTGCCATCTGGAGCGTCTTGTCCAACCTGCTCTGCGCCGTCCTGATCTACACCGTCGGGCCGTTTCGCCTGGGGGACGTGGTCGAGTTGGTGGAAGCTACCGACAAGCCCGGCATCAAGGGGCGAGTGGTCGCGATCAATCTGCTTTACACCACACTGATCGAGCCCGATGAGCTCGGCACGGGCAGCTCGATGGTGCAGGTGCCCAACACGCTGTTCTTCCAGCGTTCGGTCCGACGCTGGCGCGGCAGCGAGGCGTTTCCGGTGGGTGGTTTCGTCGAATAACCTGGCCTCGGCAGATCATTTGTCTTTATAAAAAAACGGTGGTCAACCTCACGGCGGCGCATTAGCTTAGGCGTTTTCGACGAATCTGAGCCGAGGTGTGCAATGTTGCTGGAAACATGGCTGGCGTTTTTTGCTGCGTGTTGGGTCATCAGCCTTTCTCCAGGCGCCGGTGCCATCGCATCGATGTCCAGTGGTCTGCGCTATGGTTTCTGGCGTGGTTACTGGAACGCCCTGGGCCTGCAACTGGGCCTGGCGCTGCAAGTCGTCATCGTCGCTGCCGGTGTTGGCGCGATACTCACGGCATCGGCTACCGCTTTTCATGCGATCAAATGGTTCGGCGTGGCTTATCTGGTCTATCTGGGTATCAAGCAGTGGCGAGCCATCCCCGGCGACATCAGTGACGACGCTGTCGTGCGGCCTATCGGTAACCCTTTAGCGCTGGTGTTCCGCGGTTTTCTGGTCAACATCAGCAACCCCAAGGCCCTGGTGTTCATGCTGGCGGTGCTGCCGCAGTTCATCGATCCCCATGCCCCGCTGGTCAAGCAGTACCTGATCCTGGGCGTGACCATGATCTGCGTCGACCTCATCGTCATGGCCGGGTACACCGGGCTGGCGTCCAAGGTCCTGCGCCTGCTGCGCACGCCGCAACAGCAACGGCGGATGAACCGCACTTTTGCCGGCCTGTTCATCGGGGCGGCGGGTTTCCTGGCGACGATGCGCAGGGCTGCGGTGTAAACAGCTTTTGCACTACACCTGTGGCGAGGGAGCTTGCTCCCGCTGGGCTGCGAAGCGGCCCCAAGATCTTGCGGTCGCTGCACAACCGAGCGGGAGCAAGCTCCCTCGCCACAAAAGCATCTATCCAGCGGTGTGGCTCAGCGCAGGATCACCGGCGCGGTATCCCGGGGCAGGTTGTTGCGCTGCACGGGTTCGCCAGGCTGTTCGTAACGCGGGCCGCCAAGCTGTTCGCTCAGCTGTCGCGCCACGTCCTCACCCAGGGCCTTGGACACGTCGCGCACCACCCGTGGACGGTTGAGGCTGATGTGTACGTCCCGGTGGTTCAACAGCTTGGTGTCCTGGCCTTCGCCCATGGCGGTGAACGCCGAGGTGATTTCGTAGGTCTTGGTGTTGATCAGGCTGAAGTCCGCCACCAGTGTCAATGCAAGCACCGCCGAATAGCTGTTGGTGTTGGCCAGTTCATTGATGTCGCGGGTGAAATCGATGTCCGACACCGTGCCGAACAGCACGTAGTCGGCGCCCTTGAAATTCCCGGCCTTGATGCGCTTGATCACGTCATAGACATCGCCCTTGGACGACGCGGTGTAAGGCGTGCCCTGGACCAGCTGGAACATGCCGCTGCGCAGCATCTCGCCCTTGATGTCACCGGTGAACTTGCGCAGTTCGCCTTGCTCGATGTAGCTGCTGGTGGCTTCCATCTCGTCGTAGCTCGACGAGGCGCTGGCGCTGTAGGGGTTCGCCTGGAAATTGCTCTGGGCTGAAACGGTGTGGATGTATTCCTCTACCCGTTCTTGGTACGCAAGGTCAGTGACCGCGACTTTTGGGGCCGCCTGCGCGCTGAACGCACAGGCCAGGGCCATGATGCCGATCCATGTGCGCATGGCTTATCGCTCCGTGGTCTTGCGGATTTCTTTCTCGTCCATCCACTCGGCCAGACCGCTCTCGACGTCGATCAGTTGCAGGCTGAATTTGTAGAAGACGTCCTTGTAGTCACTGCTGCGCTTGACGATCGAGCTGATGGAGCCTTCGAGGCGGTACTTGGCGGCGATCATGTTGCCGGTCTTGGCCACGGTGCTTTTCTTGTACAGGCCACTCTGGTTTTGCAGCTTCAACTGGTCGACCTGGCTGTCCATGGCGGTGTTGTCGCTGGCGAAGCGCGCCGCACCGGTCTTCATCAACTGGGTCTTGATGCTAGTGGTGATTTCACGGGTGTCGATGTATTCGCTGGTCTTGTTCTTCACGTCATAGACCTGGACCACCGGGCGACCTTGCAGGATGCCGGACTGTGCCAGGGAACGGGTCATGGACTCGGCAATCATCTGCAGGTCGGTGGAGCCGAATTCATTGGTCACGGTTTCCACGGCCTTGGTGTCGCCGTAGCTGATGTTCTTGTTGCCCAGGACAGGCGAGTTATTGGCGCAGCCGCTGACCAGCAGGGCCGCGAGGGCGAGGGAAGAAATGCGTACGAACATGTGGGTGCTCTCGAAAGCTGAATGAAATGGGGCTAAGGCGTAATGCCGGTCAGTACAGGAACTTGTGCCGACGATCCCCTGTGGCGAGGGAGCTTGCTCCCGCTGGGCTGCGAAGCAGCCCCAAAATCTTGCGGTCGCTGCGCAACCGAGCGGGAGCAAGCTCCCTCGCCACGGGGTCTGGTGTTGGCTTGACTGACCGGAACCAGGCTCAAGGCGTATTGATTTCCAGACGGAAGTCCACGGCCTTGGGGGTCGGCGCGATGGCGGGCAGGAAGCTGGTCTGTTCGCCGTACAGCGTCAGGGTTTTCCAGGTTTCCTCCTCGGCAATCGGGAAGCCTTCGGGGCCCAGCCAGGCGAAGCGGTAGTACATCGTCTTGTTGTTGTAGCTGGTGTTGCTCAGCTGCACGTTGACGGTCATGTAGCCGTTTTCCCGGGCCACGCGCATGGCGCCGACCACGATGTTCTTGGTCTTGCCCATCGCCACGACCTTGCTGGCGGCGGTGCCCGGCTCCGGTGGCGGCGGGGTGGCGCAACCGGCCAGCAAGGCCAGGGCGCCGACGGCGATCAGTTTTAAACGCATGCGAGCAAGACTCCGTTCTTAAGGTTTGAGGGTGGCGACGGCGGTCGGGTTGGCGGTCAGGATCACCTGGGCGGCCAGGCCACCGGTGAAGACCTGATTACCCACCGTCCGCAGGCTGATGACTTGGTAGCGCTGATCGACGGTGACCTTGACCACCGAGCCGCCCACTGCGCTTGGCAGGGTGACCTGGTGCTCGCCTTTCTTCAGGCGCAGGCGCACCACTTGGGTGTAGTCGGGCAGGGTGCGCCAGGTGCGGGTGTCGGCACCTTCAAGCACGGCCGAGGTGAGGCCCACGGCGAGGCCGGCCAATGGATTGGTGTCGTTGATCTGTTTCTGCGCCACGCCACGGGTGACCGCGCGCACGGTGGTGCGCAGGATGATGCCGGGCATGTCGTCGCGCAGGGCGCGGCGGGACATGGCGGTGGTGCTGTTGAGCTGGGTCAGGTCCATCTGACGACCGTCCACCCCGATCTGGGCAAACGTGGCGGTAGAGGTGTCAGGCTTGATAATCGGGAACGACAACGGCGTGATGACCAGGTTGCCGCTGATGGGCAAGGGCAGGGGGATGCGGATCGAGTCCCGGGACGGCGCCAGGCCGCTCTGCACCACGATCAGGATGTCGCTGTCATCATTCTTGGCGGCAGGTTTGTCCAGGTTGAGCAGTGCCTGCTCCAGCAACGGGGTGTTGGGGCGCAGTTCGGCCGCCTTGCGATAACCCGGTGCAGCCAGGTCTTTTTCGCCCAGGGCTTCATAGACGAAGCCGGCCAGGTAATGGCTGAACGCACTCTGGTAACTGTTCTTGAGGCTGACCACTTCCGGAGCGTCGAGGCTGGCTACCGGATAGCCCTTGAGGTCCTTGTATTCGGTCTTGACCCCTTGCTGCTCGGCTTCTTCCTCGCGCTTGAGGTATTCCTTGTCCCGCAGGTCGGCGATTACAGCTTCGCGCTCGTGGGTCTTTTTGATCTGGGTCCGTGCGCCGTCGAAGTCGTTCACGGCCAGCAGATTCAGGGCCATTTGCGTGGTCAGCATGACCTTTTCGTAGTCATAGCCTTCGTAGCGGCGGACCTTATCGTTGACCAGGAAGCTGCCGAACTGCGCGAGGTATTTGGCCGTGTCGAGCTTGACCGCGTCTTCCCATTGGCCCACTTGCACGTCAGCGCTGGTCCAGGCCGTCTGGCTGCCGGAGAGGTCGCCCTTGGCGCGGAGCAGTTCACCCTTCTCGAAGTAATACAGCAGGTCTTTGTCCTTGCTGGTGTTGTTCTTTTCCAACAGGGTCAGCGCGGCGTCGACGTTGCCGGCAGCCAGTTGCTGGTTGGTCTGGGCCAATTCGCTGTCGTAGTTGCGAAAGGCCGAACAGCCGGACAACAAAGTGCTCGCACTGAGGGCGACCAAAAAAGCGGCACGGGAGGCCATGAACAATTCTTCCCTGAGTATCAGCCTGGAGGGTGCGGGTCGGGCTGGAGCGATCCACGGACATGCGCCGGGACGCTGTCTGTTCCTCATAAAAAGAGGAGCTGTTATGCCGTCTGATAATAAGAAGGCGGGCGGGATTATAAACATGGCTGTTGGCTATGTAATGGCTTTTCAATCTCGTAATGCCGTTTTTGTGACATCACCACCAAAGCATGAATTTCCGATGAAAATGTGCCGCCAATGCACATCCGCTCTTGAGCCAAAGTCATTGGAAGTGAACAATGTGTTACTTCTTATTACCAATCGAGAGTCATTCATGACTGCCCCGCTCCGTTTTCTGGCCTGGCTTGCAGTGCCGCTGCTCGCGCTGTGCAGCAATCCTCTGCTGGCCAACACTGTCGAGGGCGCCTCCCAAGCGCTGCATCTGCTGGATTACATCGGGGCGGATTATCCGACAACGGTCGAAACGGGCAAGATCATTAATGATTCCGAATATCGCGAACAGCTCGAGTTCGTCCAAGTGCTGGAAGGCTTGATTGCCGAGCTGCCGGCCAAGCCGGAAAAGGCTGAGCTGAGCCAAGGCATCACCGCACTGCGCAGTGCCATCACCCAGCGGCAAGATGCTGGGGACGTTTCCCGCCTCGCACGCCAGTTGGGCGCAAGATTGGCGGTGGCGTATGAAGTCAGCCAGGCACCGGTCATCACACCGGATCCGGCCCGAGGGGCGCCGCTGTATGCCCAGAACTGCTCGGTGTGCCACGGCGCCAACGGTGCCGGTGATGGCCCCGCCGGTGTTGGCCTGGAGCCGCCGCCGTCCAACCTGCGGGACGGCCGGCGCCTGGATCACCTGAGTCTCTATGCGATTTACAACACCCTCGGCATGGGCATCGAAGGCACCGACATGCCAGCTTTCGCCGATCAGCTCGATGACCGGCAACGCTGGGACCTGGCGATCTACATTGCCAGCTTCAGCGCCGACCCGGCCGCTGCCAAAAGCGA
Source organism: Pseudomonas fluorescens Q2-87 (assembly GCF_000281895.1). Taxonomy (NCBI): domain Bacteria; kingdom Pseudomonadati; phylum Pseudomonadota; class Gammaproteobacteria; order Pseudomonadales; family Pseudomonadaceae; genus Pseudomonas; species Pseudomonas fluorescens. The sequence goes on from NZ_CM001558.1 coordinate 260,230, forward strand.
GCAGATCTACAACCTCGCCGACCTCGCGCGCCAGACCCCGGCTGAAGTCCTCGCTGCGCAAGGCCCGGCGGCGGCCGCTACTTTCCGTGCCCAGCGGGCCCAGCCGCCACAGGTGCAGCGTGGCCCGGCTCAGTTGCTCGACTACACGGCCGCTACCCTGGACAAAAGCATCGCGGCGTATCGCGCCGGTGACCATGACCAGGCCTATGACCTGTCGGTGGCGGCGTATCTGGAGGGCTTCGAGCTGGTGGAAAGCTCCCTGGACAACGTCGACGCCAACGTACGCAAGGACACCGAAAAGGCCCTGATGGCCTATCGTCAGTCCCTGCAGGACGGCTTGACGGTCGCCCAGGCCGAACAACGCCTGGACGCGGCCAAAGCCAAGTTGAAGGAATCTGCCGGCCTGCTGGGTGGCGATGGCCTGAGCTGGTCGCTGAGCTACATTTCTGGCTTGCTGATCCTGCTGCGCGAAGGGCTGGAAGCAATCCTGGTCCTGGCGGCGATCCTGGCGTTCCTGCGCAACACCGGCCAGCAATCGGCGGTGCGCAGTGTCAACTTCGGTTGGGGCCTGGCGCTATTGGCCGGGCTGGCGACCTGGGGATTGGCGGCCTATGTGATCGATGTCAGCGGTGCCCAGCGCGAACTGCTCGAAGGTGCGACGGCATTGTTCGCCAGTGTGATGGTGTTGTGGCTGGGGGTGTGGATGCACGACCGGCGCCATGCGGCGGCCTGGCAGGACTACATCAAGAGCAGCCTGGTGGGCGGCGGTGGCCGTTTTGGTTTTGCGATCCTGGCGTTTTTCTCGGTCTACCGCGAGCTGTTCGAAGTGATCCTGTTCTATGAAACCTTGTGGTTGCAGGCCGGCCCCGCCGGACACAACGCCGTGCTGGCGGGCGGTGCGACAGCGCTGGTGCTGTTGGTCGGCCTGGCCTGGGTGATCCTGCGGGGTTCGGCGAAACTGCCGCTGGCGCTGTTCTTCAGTATCAATGCCGCGTTGCTCTGTGCGCTGTCGGTGGTGTTTGCCGGTCATGGCGTGAAGGCGTTGCAGGAAGCCGGGATCTTCGGCACCCGCCCGGTGGCGTTCTTCGATTTCGACTGGCTGGGTATTCATGCCGATGCCTACTCGCTGTCGGCCCAGATGGTAGCGATCCTGGCGATCGTGGTGTTGTATGGGCGCAGTTGGGTGGTGGAGAAGCGTCGGGTCCAGGTTTCCTGATCCGCAGCATTCGCGGCACATATCGCGAGCAAGCTCACTCCCACAGGATGTAGGCTGTCCTTGTGGAAGCGAGCTTGCTCGCGATGCATTTAGAGAGGAGCGACCCCGATGCGCGTATGGATCGACGCCGACGCCTGCCCCAAGGCAGCCAAGGAGTTGGTGGTCAAGTTCGCCCTGAAGCGTCAGTTTGAAGTGGTGCTGGTGGCCGGCCAGCCGCAGATCAAGCCGGGCCTGGCCTGCGTGAAGCTGATCGTGGTGCCTAGCGGCCCTGACGCGGCGGACGATTACCTGGTGGAACACGCCGTGCCCGGTGAGCTGGTGATTTGCAGCGACGTGCCCTTGGCCGACCGATTGGTGAAGAAGGGCGTCGCCGCCCTGGATCCACGGGGCAAGGAGTTCGATGCGCAGAACATGGGCGATCGACTGGCGGTGCGCAACCTCTTCACTGACTTGCGTGAGCAAGGCCATATGGGCGGCGGCCCGGCGGCGTACAGCGAGCGGGACAAGCAAGGGTTTGCCAATGCGTTGGATCGGATACTGACACGTTTGGCCCGAGCCTCTTAAGTCTTGCCTGGAACCCCTTGTGGGAGCGGGCTTGCTCGCGAAGACGGTGTGTCAGCCAACAAAGATGTCAGCTGAACCGACGCCTTCGCGAGCAAGCCCGCTCCCACAGGGATAGCGGCGGTGTCAGGCGTCGTTCTCGTGCGTCAGTTCCAACACCCGATCCACCAGCTTATTGATGCCCGAAGCCGCTTCGCTGATGTGCTGCGCCAGCATATAGGCCGGGGTGCTGACCAGTTTGCGCGCGGTGTCTTCGACGATGTCGCTCACGGCGCAGTCCTGGTGAGTGCCGCCCATCTTGGTCACGGCGGCTGCCGTATCGCTGTCGGTGCCAATGGTGCAGGTCACCCCTGGGCCATAGATCTTTGCCGCCAGGGCCGGGGAAATGCACATCAGGCCCACTGGCTTGCCGGCTTCGGCAAAGGCTTCGGTCAGCGCCAGGACCTCTGGCTGGACCGTGCAGCCGGCGCCTTCGACGGCGAAGTTGGAGAGGTTTTTCGCCGAGCCGAAACCACCCGGTACGATCAGGGCATCGAAATCCTCGACCCTGGCTTCACGCAAATCCTTCACGTTGCCCCGGGCGATCCGCGCCGACTCCACCAGAACGTTGCGGCTTTCGGGCATTTCTTCACCGGTCAGGTGATTGATTACGTGCAGTTGGGCAATGTTGGGGGCGAAACATTGCACCTGTGCGCCACGCTGGTCGAGACGCAGCAAGGTGATCACGCTTTCTTGGACTTCTGCGCCGTCATACACGCCACAGCCGGAAAGGATCACTGCAACTTTTTTGCTCATGGGTTTTCTCCAGATTCATGGCGTTAAATGTCCACTAATTTGTCACTCGTTGCCATAGGGTTATCGGGCAGCTACACCTAATCTGCCGACTATCTCCCTGCTTGCTCATGCCTCCGGGTCGCGTCATGAATTTCATTCTGTATGCCGTGCCGTTCTTCTTCGTGCTGATTGCCGTCGAGTTGCTGGCTGATCGTTGGCGCGGCGTGAGTCACTATCGCCTCGCTGATGCGATCAACAGCCTGAGTACCGGCGTGCTGTCGACCACTACCGGCCTGCTGACCAAGGGCGTGGGGCTGGTGACCTACGCCTTTGCGTTGAAACACCTGGCCGTCATTCAATTGCCTGCCGACCGGGCCTGGGTCTGGATGTTCGCCTTCGTGCTCTACGACCTTTGCTATTACTGGCTGCACCGCATGGGCCATGAGCGCAACATTCTCTGGGCCGCGCACTCGGTGCACCATCAGAGCGAGGACTACAACCTGTCCACTGCGTTGCGCCAGACCAGCACAGGATTTGTGTTGAGCTGGATCTTCTATATCCCCCTTGCCGTGCTGGGGGTGCCGCTGGCGGTATTCGTCAGCGTGGCGGCGCTGAATCTGCTGTACCAGTTCTGGGTCCACACCCAGCACATTCCCAAGCTCGGCTGGCTGGAGTGGTGCTTCGTCACGCCGTCCAATCATCGTGCCCACCATGCACAGAACCCTCTCTACATGGATCGCAACTACGGCGGGGTGTTCATTATTTGGGACCGTCTGTTTGGCACCTTCCAGGAAGAAGACGAAGATGAGCCTGTGATTTTCGGCGTGACCACGCCATTGGCGAGCTGGAATCCGTTGTGGGCCAACCTGCAGTTCTATGTGCAGTTATGGGCGGACGCGCGCCGGGCCGGGCGCTGGCAGGACAAGCTGCGGATCTGGTTCATGCCTACCGGTTGGCGGCCTGTGGACGTCGCTGCGAGGTACCCGCTGAACAAACCGGACCTGGGCGCGTTCCGCAAGTTCGAGGTGCCGCTGGACAGGCGCCAGCAGGTTTACGTAGCGCTGCAGTTCTGCGTTTACATTGCCTTGGGCAGTTACTTGATGAACCTGGAGAACAGCCTGCCGACCGCCGCCCTGATACTGGGGTGGGGCGCGGTGGCGTTCGGTCTGTTCGTGTTGGGGATGACCCTGGAGAATCGCCCGTGGGCGCTGAGGCTGGAGCTGTTGCGGCTGGCGTCGAGCCCGCTGCTGGTGTGGCTGGCCCCGCTGGCCGGATTGTGGCCGAACGATGCGGCGATAAGCCAGGGGGCCTGGCTCGGGTTGCTCAGCTACAGCCTGCTCAGTGGCATCGGGCTGTATTGCTGCAGCAACCGGTTCACTCGGTTGGCGTCCTAGATTCGCTGGAGCTGGCCTGTTCCAGCCGCTCCGCTTCGAGGATTTTCCTGGCCAGGCGTGCGTTCTTGATGCGTCGGCGCAGCCACAAGACCAAACCCAGCAACAGCAGGGCGCCGAGTACCCAGAGTTCGTATTTCTTGATGCTGCCCAGCATGCCTTCGAGCACCGCGCCGAAGTGGTACGCCGCGGCCGCCAGCGCCGTGGCCCACACTGCCGCACCGATGCCATTGAGCAACAGATAGCGGCCCGGCGGATAGCCGGACAGGCCGATCGCCACCGGCATGACCGTGCGCAGGCCATAGACGAAGCGGAAGCTCAAAACCCAGATGTCCGGGTGCCGGCGGATATGTTCCAGCGCGCGATCGCCCATCAATTGCCAGCGCGGCTTGCGCGCCAGCAGCTTGCGCCCGTGCTTGCGTCCCAGGAAATACCACAGCTGATCGCCCGCGTAGCTGCCGCAGAACGCTACGACCACCACGAGATTGATGTCCATGTAACCACGGAACGCCAGGAAGCCTGCGAGCACGAGGATGGTTTCGCCTTCGAAGAACGTGCCGATAAACAGGGCCAAGTAGCCGAAGTCATGCAGAAATTGTTGGAGCATTGTCTGGGTGCTGGCGAAATGAACGCGCAGCCTAACCCTTCAGGCACATTCAGGAAAGTATCGAAATGTGTCTCGACGTGAACATTTCCTACAACCACAATAACTGCGACTACCGGTCACAGGTGCACATAACTGTCATACGTTCGTCATAATGGCCGCTTATAACTGTCACGCTCGCCCGTCCGCGCGGGCTCAGGAGTCTGCCGTGAGCTTTACCCCCGCCAATCGTCTGTTCCCTGCCACCCGCCTGCGTCGCAACCGCCGTGATGAGTTCTCGCGTCGGCTGGTGCGTGAAAACGTGCTGACCACCGATGACCTGATCCTGCCGGTGTTCGTGCTGGACGGCGAGAACCGTCGCGAAGCCGTGGCATCGATGCCCGGGGTGGAGCGGCTGACCATCGACCTGCTGCTCAAAGAAGCCGCTCATTGGGTCGAGCTGGGCATACCTGCTCTGGCGCTGTTCCCGGTCACGCCGCCGGCACTCAAGTCCCTGGACGCCGCCGAAGCCTGGAACCCGGAGGGCATCGCCCAGCGCGCGACCCGCGCACTGCGCGCGCGCTTTCCGGAACTGGGGGTGATCACCGACGTGGCGCTGGACCCGTTCACCACCCACGGCCAGGACGGCATTCTCGATGAAGAAGGCTACGTGCAGAACGACATTACCGTCGACGCGCTGGTCAGGCAGGCGCTGTCCCACGCCGAGGCTGGTGCCCAGGTAGTGGCGCCGTCGGACATGATGGACGGTCGTATCCAGGCCATCCGCGAAGCCCTTGAAGTGGCCGGCCACGTCAACGTGCGGATCATGGCCTACTCGGCAAAATACGCCAGCGCCTATTACGGCCCGTTCCGCGATGCGGTCGGTTCGGCCCTGAACCTGGGCAAGGCCAACAAGGCCTCTTATCAGATGGACCCGGCCAACAGCCACGAAGCCTTGCACGAAGTGGCGGCTGACTTGTCAGAAGGGGCAGACATGGTCATGGTCAAGCCGGGCATGCCCTACCTCGACATCCTTTGCCGGGTCAAAGAAGAATTCAAAGTGCCGACCTTCGTTTATCAGGTCAGCGGAGAGTACGCCATGCACATGGCAGCCATCCAGAACGGCTGGTTGGGCGAAGGGGTGATCCTGGAGTCCTTGACCGCTTTCAAACGCGCGGGCGCTGATGGCATCCTGACTTACTTCGCCGTGCGCGCCGCCCAACTGCTACGAGAGCAGAAATAGCCTCTCAGGAACTTGCGATGAATACCGAAGGACTCTCTGAAGTTGCAGTAAAAGACGCTCAACCCGTAATCGAGCAAATTGCCGAAACGCCGCCGGAGCTGGAGCCTACTCCCCCGGTCGTCAACGAGCCTGCGCCGGCTCCGGCGATTGCCATTCCGAACCTGGATGACAGCAGCCTGTACATCCATCGTGAGCTGTCGCAACTGCAGTTCAACATCCGCGTGCTGGAGCAGGCGCTGGACGAGTCCTATCCGTTGCTGGAACGCTTGAAGTTCCTGTTGATCTTTTCCAGCAACCTGGACGAGTTCTTCGAGATTCGTGTCGCCGGCCTGAAGAAGCAGATCACCTTTGCCCGTGAACAGGCCGGTGCCGACGGCCTGCAACCGCACCAGGCCCTGGCGCGCATCAGTGACCTGGTCCACGGCCATGTCGACCGCCAGTACGCGATCCTCAACGACATATTGTTGCCGGAGCTGGAAAAACATCAGGTCCGCTTCATCCGTCGTCGCAACTGGAACACCAAGATCAAGACCTGGGTGCGTCGCTATTTTCGCGATGAGATCGCGCCGATCATCACCCCGATCGGTCTCGACCCTACGCACCCGTTCCCGCTGTTGGTCAACAAGAGCCTGAACTTCATCGTCGAGCTGGAAGGCATCGACGCCTTCGGTCGCGATTCGGGGTTGGCGATCATCCCGGCGCCGCGCTTGCTGCCGCGCATCATCCGCGTGCCGGAAGATGTCGGTGGTCCGGGCGACAACTACGTCTTCCTGTCGTCGATGATCCATGCCCATGCCGATGACCTGTTCCAGGGCATGAAGGTCAAGGGTTGCTATCAGTTCCGCCTGACGCGTAACGCCGACCTCTCGGTGGACACCGAGGACGTCGAAGACCTGGCCCGCGCCTTGCGCGGCGAGCTGTTCTCACGTCGCTACGGCGATGCGGTGCGCCTGGAAGTGGCCGATACCTGCCCGAAACATCTGTCCGATTACCTGCTCAAGCAGTTCAACCTGCATGAGACCGAGCTGTATCAGGTCAACGGTCCGGTCAACCTGACTCGCCTGTTCAGCATCACCGGCCTGGACAGCCATCCGGAGCTGCAATACCTGCCGTTCACGCCGCAGATCCCGAAACTGCTGCAAAACAGCGAGAACATCTTCAGCGTGATCAGCAAGCAGGACATCCTGCTGTTGCACCCGTTCGAGTCGTTCACGCCGGTGGTCGACCTGCTGCGCCAGGCCGCCAAGGACCCCCATGTGTTGGCGGTGCGCCAGACCTTGTACCGCAGCGGTGCCAATTCGGAAATCGTCGATGCCCTGGTGGACGCGGCGCGCAACGGCAAGGAAGTCACAGCGGTGATTGAATTGCGGGCGCGCTTTGATGAAGAGTCCAACCTGCAACTGGCCAGCCGTCTGCAAGCGGCCGGTGCGGTGGTGATCTACGGCGTGGTCGGCTTCAAGACCCACGCCAAGATGATGCTCATCCTGCGGCGCGAAGCCGGTGAAATCGTGCGTTACGCCCACCTGGGCACCGGCAACTATCACGCTGCCAACGCCCGCCTGTACACCGACTACAGCCTGCTGACTTCCGATGATGCCTTGTGCGAAGACGTCGGCAAGCTGTTCAGCCAGTTGATCGGCATGGGCAAGACCCTGCGCATGAAAAAACTGCTGCACGCGCCGTTCACCCTGAAGAAGGGCATGCTCGACATGATCACCCGGGAGACGCAGTTCGCCCTGGACGGCAAGCCGGCCCACATCATCGCCAAGTTCAACTCGCTGACCGACCCGAAGATCATCCGTGCGTTGTACAAGGCCAGCCAGTCGGGCGTGCGCATTGACCTGGTGGTGCGTGGCATGTGCTGCCTGCGGCCGGGCATCCCCGGGGTCTCCCATAACATCCACGTCCGCTCGATCATCGGGCGCTTCCTGGAGCATACGCGGGTGTTCTACTTCCTCAACGGCGGTGAGGAGCAGATGTTTTTGTCCAGCGCGGATTGGATGGAGCGCAACCTCGACAAGCGGGTCGAGACCTGCTTCCCGGTGGAAGGCAAAAAGCTGATCCTGCGGGTCAAGAAGGAGTTGGAGAGCTACCTCACCGACAACACCCACAGCTGGAGCCTGCAGTCCGACGGTCGCTACATCCGCAACACGCCGACCGGCAACCAGAACCCGCGCAGCGCCCAGGCAACCTTGCTGGAGCGCCTGAGCAGCCCGGTGTTGGCGGTTCGTTAAGTCATCCTGCGAAGTGCGCTCCCCCTGTGGCGAGGGAGCTTGCTCCCGCTGGGGCTGCGAAGCGGCCCCAAATCCGAGGTCTTGATCCGTCAATCAAATCATCGCAGCCGCTCTTGGGAGGGCTTCGCCCTCCAGCGGGAGCAAGCTCCCTCGCCACGGAGGCTGCGCAGGGCTCAGTGGATGTTCAGCACAATCCCGACCCGGGTCAGCCATTCGGCTTCCTGGGCGAAGTCCGCCTGGGTCAATTGGTTCTCTTCCAGCCAGTTTTCCGGAAACAGCACATCCAGCTGGGCGCCGTCGGCGTGCAGGGTGACCTGGGGCATTTCCTGGGTGCCACGGATGTGGTGGAACAGAATCGCAAAGCGCAGCAGCACGCACAGGCGAATCAGCTTGATGCCGTCATCGCCGAACTCGGCAAACTTATCCTTGGGAATATTGCGGCGGTGGCCACGCACCAACAGCGCGAGCATCTGTTGGTCCTCCCGGGAAAACCCGGCCAGGTCCGAGTGCTCGATCAAATAGGCGCCGTGCTTGTGGTAGTGGTAGTGGGCGATGTCCAGGCCCACTTCGTGCACCTTGGCGGCCCAGCCCAGCAGTTCACGCCAGACTCCGTCGTTCAGGTCCCAGTCGTCGGCCACCTGGTCGAAAGCATGCAACGCCTTGCGCTCGACCCGCGCGGCCTGTTCCTGGTCGACGTGATAACGCTCCATGAGCGAGCCCAGGGTGCGTTCCCGGACGTCTTCGTGGTGATGACGACCCAGCAGATCGTAGAGCACGCCTTCGCGCAGGGCGCCCTCACAGTGATCCATGCGTTGCAGTTCCAGGGCATCGAAGATGGCTTCGAGGATCGCCAGGCCTGCCGGGAAAATGGCCCGGCGATCAGGCTTGATGCCTTCGAAATCGATCTTGTCCGCTTCGCCGAGCTTGAACACCTTGCGCTTGAGCCAGGCCAGGCCCTCGGCATTGACCTCACCGCTGCCATGGCCGCCGGCCTTGAGGGCCAGGCCGATGGCGCGAATGGTGCCCGAGGAGCCAATGGCTTCATCCCAGGTCAGGCGATGCAAGGCATGTTCGATGCTCATGATTTCCAGGCGCGCCGCCGTGTAGGCCTGGGCATAGCGGGCCGGCGTGATCTTGCCGTCGCGGAAATAGCGCTGGGTGTAGCTGACGCAGCCCATCTGCAGGCTTTCGCGCAGCAGTGGTTCGAAACGCTGGCCGATGATGAACTCGGTACTGCCGCCGCCGATGTCCGCCACCAGGCGCTTGCCCGGCGTGTCGGCCAGGGTGTGGGAGACGCCGAGGTAGATCAGGCGGGCTTCTTCACGGCCAGAGATGACTTCCACCGGATGGCCGAGGATTTCTTCGGCACGGCGGATGAATTCGCCGCGGTTGCGCGCCTCGCGCAGGGCGTTGGTGCCAACGATCCGCACCGCGCCCAGGGGCATGCCGTTGATCAATTGGGCAAACCGCTTGAGGCAATCGAGCCCGCGCTGGATGGATTCTTCGCTCAGTCGGCGCTCTTCGTCGATGCCGGCGGCCAGTTGGACCTTTTCGCCGAGTCGCTCAAGAATGCGAATTTCCCCGTTCTGGGCCTTGGCGACGACCATGTGGAAGCTGTTGGAGCCCAGGTCTATGGCAGCGATCAGGGACAGATTCTTGGCTTGGGATGACGGCATGGTCAAAAAATCTCGGTCGATAACCCCGCCATCCTGCCACGATCGACCGCTTACGCCAACGCGCCTGAACCAAACCGTTGACCCGAGGCAGGGTTGCTTGGGTTTCCTGTGGCGAGGGAGCTTGCTCCCGCTGGGCTGCGCAGCGGCCCTAAAGCCAATCAACCCGGTATATCAGGAATAAATCGACAGGCGGATCCTGCGACTGCTGCGCAGTCGAGCGGGAGCAAGCTCCCTCGCCACAGGGTTTCCCCAACCTCAGGCGTGCTCAACCGTCCCAATGAAATTCGCCAGTTCCGCGGTCTGCGGATTGGCAAACAATATCTTGGGATCGCCCACCTCATGCACCTTGCCCTGATGCATGAACACCAGCTTATCCCCGACTTCCCGGGCAAAGCGCATTTCGTGAGTGACCATGATCAGCGTCATGCCTTCCTTGGCCAGTTGCCGCACCACGCTGAGCACTTCGTTGACCAGTTCCGGGTCCAGGGCCGAGGTGATTTCGTCGCACAGCAGCACCTTGGGCGACATTGCCAAGGCGCGGGCGATGGCGACCCGTTGCTGCTGGCCGCCGGACAGGCGGTCCGGGAAGGCATCGAATTTTTCGCCGAGGCCAACCCGCTCCAGCATCTGCCGCGCCAGCTCGGCGGCCTTGCTCTTGGATACTTTCTGTACAACCTGCGGCGCAAGCATCACGTTCTCGCCGACCGTCAGGTGCGGGAACAGGTTGAACTGCTGGAACACCATCCCGACTTTCTGCCGCAGGCTGCGCAGGTCGGCGCGGGCGGCGTCGAGGTATTCGCCGTCCACTTCGATCACGCCGTCGTTGATCGATTCCAGGCCATTGAGGGTGCGCAGCAAGGTGGACTTGCCCGAGCCGCTGCGGCCGATGATCGCCACCACCTGGCCTTCCTCGACGCTCAGGTCGATGCCTTTGAGCACGTGGTGATCGCCGTAGTATTTATGCAGGGCGGAAATTCTAAGCAGAGGCATGCAGTCTCCTTTCCAGGTAGCGCGCACTGAGGGACAGGGGGTAGCAGAGCAGGAAATAACCGAGGGCCACCAGGCCATACACCATGAACGGCTCGAACGTGGCGTTGGCGAGCATGCCGCCGGTCTTGGTCAGTTCGGTAAAGCCAATGATCGACGTGACGGCGGTGCCTTTGACCACCTGCACGGAAAAGCCCACGGTTGGCGCCACGGCAATGCGCAGGGCCTGGGGCAGGATCACATAGCGCAGCTGTTCCAGTGGGGTGAGGGCCAGGCTTGCGGAGGCTTCCCACTGGCCATTGGAGATCGACTCGACGCAACCGCGCCAGATCTCCGCCAGGTAAGCGCTGGTAAACAGCGTCAGGGCAATCGCCGCCGCCATCCACGGCGAAATCTCCACCCCGGCCAGCGCCACGCCGAAAAACACCAGGAACAGTTGCATCAACAGTGGTGTGCCTTGGAACAACTCGATGTAGGTGCGGGCGATATTACGCGGCAGGGCATTCTTGGAAATGCGCAACACCATCACCAGCAAGCCGATCACACCGCCGCCGATAAACGCCACCAGCGATAACGCCAGCGTCCATTGCAGGCCCGTGAGCAAGTTGCGCACCACGTCCCAGAAAGTGAAATCGCTCATTGGCGGCTCCTGGAAATGTAGCGACGACCCAGCCAGTTGAGGAACTGACGGATCAACAGCGCCATGCACAAGTAGATCAGCGTGGTCAGTGCGTAGGTTTCGAACGCGCGGAAATTGCGCGACTGAATGAAGTTGGCGGCGAAGCTCAGCTCCTCGGTAGCGATCTGCGAACAGACCGCCGAGCCAAGCATCACGATGATGATCTGGCTGCTCAGGGCCGGCCAGACCTTGCCCAGCGCCGGCAGCAGCACCACGTGGCGAAAGGCTTCGAAGCGGCTCATGGCCAGGGCCGCGGCGGCTTCCAGTTGCCCCCGCGGAACGGCCTGGATACCCGCGCGAATGATCTCGGTGGAGTAGGCGCCGAGGTTGATCACCATCGCCAGCACTGCGGCCTGCCACTCGGAGATCTGCACGCCCAGGGACGGCAGGCCGAAGAAAATGAAAAACAGCTGCACCAGGAACGGCGTGTTGCGGATCAGCTCCACGTACACGCCGAAGATGGCTGCGAACGGACGAATGTTCCACGCCCGCACCACGGCCCCGACGATGCCCAGGCTGACCCCGAGCAATGCACCAATGGCCGTCAGTTCCAAGGTGAACAGCGCGCCGCGCAGCAGCAGCTCGGTGTTTTGCACCACCGGCAGAAAGTCGAACTGATAAGCCATGCTCAGCCTCTCAAGCAGCGGTCAGAGGTCGGCCGGCAGCGGTTGCTTGAGCCAGGTCTGGGCGTTTTTCTCGAGGCTGCCATCGGTTTTCGCCGTGGCGAGGATCTGGTTGACCTTGTCCAGCAAGGCCGGCTCGTTCTTGTTCACGCCCACATACACCGGCGAATCCTTGAGTTTCACTTTCAGGGCCGGGACGCGCTTGGGGTTGCGCTCGCTGATGGCGACCATTACCACGTTGCCGCTGGCGATCAGGTCCACCTGGCCGGCCAGGTAGGCGGCAATGGTCGAGTTGTTGTCTTCGAAGCGCTTGATGGTGACGCCTTCGGGAGCGACCTTGGTCAGCTCGATGTCCTCGATGGCGCCACGGGTGACGCTGATGGTCTTGCCCTTGAGGTCGTCCAGGCCATTGATCGCCGCGTCAGGCGGGCCGAACACCGCCAGGTAGAACGGCGCGTAGGCGCGTGAAAAGTCGATGACCTTCTCGCGCTCCGGGTTCTTGCCCAGGCTGGAGATGACCAGGTCGACCTTGCCGGTGGTCAGGAACGGGATGCGGTTGGTGCTGTTGACCGGGGTCAGCTCCAGCTTGACCTTGAGTTGGTCGGCCAGCAGTTGTGCGGTATCGATGTCCAGGCCGCGGGGCTTCATGTCCGGGCCCACCGAGCCGAATGGCGGGAAGTCCTGGGGCACGGCGACCTTGAGGGTGCCACGCTTGACCACGTCTTCCAGGCCATCGGCGTGGGCGGGCAGCTGGCAAAGCATCAGGCTGGCAAACAGGGCTGTGAGCAGGGCGCTGCAACGCTGAATCATGGCGAATCTCCGCAATCGGTGATGTGAATTCTGCGTTCGGACAGAGCACAGGCCATGCCAAGGCGACGTTTAATTGGCCAAGGCCACGGTTTTGCTGGTGGCGATCGGTCTTACTGGTCTGAACAGTTGCGTCGTGTTTCGCACCTTTATCGGGCGTCGGCATTTGTCGCCGAACCCTGCTGGGGCACGACTTGCCGGGCGCGGCGAATAGCTTTACAACTAGCCGCTCACTGGCCCGGTTCGTCTGAAAAATCATGAATTCCATCGCTCGTGCCGTTCCTGAAGTGGCCCTGCAAGCCATCCGCAAACTGATCGTCGATGAAGGCTTCGGCCCGGGCGATGCGCTGCCGTCGCAACGGGACTTGGCGCTGCGACTGGGTGTGAGTCGGGCGTCGTTGCGTGAAGCGCTGTCGTCGTTGAGTGCCTTGGGCATGATCAGCGTACAACCAGGCAAGGGTGTATTCGTGCAGTCATCGGCCGAAGTGCCGCGCAGCGAGTCGGCGCCAGGCTGGCCGTTCGCGGCCCAGGCTTCGCCGGTGGATATCTTCCAGTTGCGCTACGCCCTGGAGGGTTTCGCGGCCGGGTTGGCGGCGGTGACGCTGAGTGCCGATGAGCTCGACATGCTGGAAGACAATGTCCAAGCCATGCGCCGGGAGCTGAAATCAGGGGATTTCGACGCGGCGGCGCGGCTGGATTTCGAGTTCCATCGACGTATCCTGCTGGCCAGCGGCAACCAGGCGATGTTGAGCATCCTTGTCGCCAGCGCCGACATCTTCCTGGAAAGCCAGAAGCTACCGTTCATCAGGGCGGAGCGGGCCATGGAAACCTGGCAGGAACATCGCAAGATCCTGCGCGCCCTGGCCCGTCGTGCTTCGGGCGCTGCGCAAAAAGCCATGCAGGAACATGTACGTAACGCTGCGCTGCGTACCGGTATTTCCTTCGTTGCGCCCGCTGCCTCGTAAGTTGGGCTATACACAAATACGGCTTGCGCCATAGCGAGACTCAATCAACTGCGGCTTCCTGAACCTTGGAAGGGCCGCTATGATGGGCCACGTTTTTTTGCTGACAACCCCGGAGATTTCCATGAGCAGCGATCTGATTAAACACGTTAGCGACGCTAGCTTCGAGGCTGACGTACTCAAGGCCGAAGGCGCAGTACTGGTCGACTATTGGGCTGAGTGGTGCGGTCCGTGCAAAATGATCGCCCCGGTCCTGGACGAAATTGCCGAGACTTACAAAGGCAAGCTGACCATTGCCAAGCTGAACATCGACGAAAACCAGGAGACTCCGGCCAAGCACGGCGTGCGTGGTATCCCGACCCTGATGCTGTTCAAGAACGGCAACGTCGAAGCCACCAAGGTCGGTGCGCTGTCGAAGTCGCAACTGGCTGCTTTCCTCGACGCCAACATCTAAGCGCCGAATGCCACTGGAAAAGCCCCGCAAATCGCGGGGCTTTTTCGTTATCCGGGGCTAGACGCTTGCAAACCCAGGTGTTACATTCGGCCCCGCACTGGTTTCTCCAGTGCCCCCTGCAAGCCGTCGCCGACGCTCTCCTTTCGAACAAGTACGCGATCCTGTCGCCTTCTCCGCGGCGCGGCCTCATTAAGCCAAAAGCTTAATTTCCCCCCTCCATAAATGATTACGTCATTCCTATATGAATCTGACTGAACTCAAGCAAAAGCCGATTACCGAACTGCTCGAATTGGCCGAACAGATGGGCATAGAAAATATGGCCCGTTCGCGCAAGCAGGACGTGATTTTCTCCCTGCTCAAGAAGCACGCGAAAAGCGGCGAGGAAATCTCCGGTGATGGCGTGCTGGAGATTCTCCAGGACGGCTTCGGCTTTCTTCGCTCCGCAGACGCTTCCTATCTCGCCGGCCCAGACGATATCTACGTCTCGCCGAGCCAGATCCGTCGCTTCAACTTGCGCACCGGTGACACCATCGTTGGCAAGATCCGCCCTCCGAAGGAAGGCGAGCGTTATTTCGCGCTGCTCAAGGTCGACACGATCAACTTCGACCGTCCGGAAAACGCGAAAAACAAGATTCTCTTCGAGAACCTGACTCCGCTGTTCCCGACCGTGCGCATGAAGATGGAAGCCGGCAACGGTTCCACCGAAGACCTCACCGGTCGTGTCATCGACCTGTGCGCACCCATCGGCAAAGGCCAGCGTGGTCTGATCGTGGCGCCGCCGAAAGCGGGCAAGACGATCATGCTGCAGAACATCGCGGCCAACATCGCGCGTAACAACCCTGAAGTTCATCTGATCGTGCTGCTGATCGACGAGCGTCCGGAAGAAGTGACCGAGATGCAGCGCACCGTGCGCGGCGAAGTGGTTGCCTCTACATTCGACGAGCCGCCGACCCGCCACGTGCAGGTTGCCGAAATGGTGATCGAGAAGGCCAAGCGCCTGGTCGAACACAAGAAGGACGTGGTGATCCTGCTAGACTCCATCACCCGTCTGGCCCGTGCCTACAACACCGTGATCCCGAGCTCCGGCAAGGTGCTGACCGGTGGTGTCGACGCCCACGCGCTGGAAAAGCCGAAGCGTTTCTTCGGTGCCGCGCGAAACATCGAGGAAGGCGGTTCGCTGACCATCATCGCCACCGCGCTGGTTGAAACCGGCTCGAAGATGGACGAAGTGATCTACGAAGAATTCAAGGGTACCGGTAACATGGAGCTGCCCCTGGATCGTCGGATCGCCGAGAAGCGTGTATTCCCGGCCATCAACATCAACCGTTCCGGCACCCGCCGCGAAGAGTTGCTGACCGCCGACGATGAATTGCAACGCATGTGGATCCTGCGCAAGCTGCTGCATCCGATGGATGAAGTCGCAGCCATCGAGTTCCTGGTCGACAAGTTGAAAGCGACCAAGACCAACGATGAGTTCTTCCTGTCGATGAAGCGCAAGTAAGTCGAGCAAGACAGACCAGCAAGAGCCGGGGAAACCCGGCTTTTTGCTATCTGTGCATTCACTATTCTGGACGGGCGGCGTTAAACTCGGGCCCCCGAACGCCACGGCCACCATGAGGCTCTTGCATGCAGTATCGCGATTTGCGCGACTTTATCAGCGGTCTGGAACAACGCGGCGAACTCAAGCGCATCCAGGTGCCGGTGTCTCCCGTACTGGAAATGACCGAGGTCTGCGACCGCACCCTGCGCGCAAAAGGCCCGGCGCTGTTGTTCGAGAATCCTACGGGCTACGACATCCCGGTGCTCGGCAATTTGTTTGGCACGCCTGAGCGCGTGGCCTTGGGCATGGGCGCCGAAGCTGTCAGTGAACTGCGCGAGATCGGCAAGCTGCTGGCGTTCCTCAAGGAGCCCGAGCCACCGAAAGGCCTGAAGGACGCTTGGTCCAAGCTGCCGATTTTCCGCAAGATCATTTCCATGGCGCCGAAAGTCGTCAAGGACGCGATCTGCCAGGAAGTGGTGATCGAGGGCGACGATGTCGACCTCGGCATGCTGCCGGTGCAGACCTGCTGGCCGGGCGATGTCGGGCCGTTGATCACCTGGGGCCTGACCGTCACCAAAGGTCCGAACAAGGATCGCCAGAACCTGGGCATCTATCGTCAGCAGGTGATTGGCCGCAACAAGGTCATCATGCGCTGGCTGAGCCATCGGGGCGGCGCGCTGGATTACCGTGAGTGGTGTGAAAAACACCCTGGCCAGCCATTCCCGGTGTCGGTTGCCCTGGGCGCGGACCCGGCGACTATCCTGGGCGCCGTCACGCCGGTGCCTGACAGCCTCTCTGAATATGCCTTCGCCGGCCTGTTGCGCGGTAACCGCACCGAGTTGGTGAAATGCCGTGGCAACGACCTACAGGTGCCGGCCACCGCCGAAATCATCCTCGAAGGCGTGATTCATCCCGGCGAGATGGCCGATGAAGGGCCGTATGGCGACCACACCGGTTACTACAATGAAGTCGACAGCTTCCCGGTGTTCACCGTCGAGCGCATCACCCATCGGATCAAGCCGATCTACCACAGCACCTACACCGGCCGTCCGCCGGATGAACCAGCCATTCTCGGCGTGGCGCTGAACGAAGTCTTCGTGCCGATCCTGCAGAAGCAATTTCCGGAGATCACCGACTTCTACCTGCCGCCGGAAGGTTGTTCGTACCGGATGGCCGTGGTGACCATGAAGAAGTCGTATCCGGGGCACGCCAAGCGGGTGATGCTCGGGGTCTGGTCGTTTTTGCGACAGTTCATGTACACCAAGTTCGTTATCGTCACTGACGACGATATCAACGCACGGGACTGGAACGATGTGATCTGGGCCATCACCACGCGCATGGACCCCAAGCGCGACACGGTAATGATCGAGAACACGCCGATCGACTACCTCGACTTCGCTTCGCCGGTATCCGGCCTGGGGTCGAAGATGGGGCTCGACGCCACGCATAAATGGCCGGGTGAAACCACCCGTGAGTGGGGCCGGGTTATCGTCAAGGATGAAGCCGTTACCCAACGGATCGATGCCATCTGGAATCAGTTAGGAATAGATTGATGCGTGTAACCTTGCAGCCTTCCGGTGCGGTGCTGGAAATCCAGCCCGCCGAGCGGATCCTCGATGGCGCGCGGCGCCTGGGCTATGAATGCCCGCAAAGCTGCCGCAACGGCAACTGCCATGTGTGTGGCGCGTTGCTGGTGGAGGGCCGTGTGAAACAGGCAGGCGAGGTGCGCGATCACGGTGAGATCTTTACGTGCATCGCCGAACCGCTGGAAGACTGCGTGGTGCTGTGGGATGGCGTGTTGTCGCCGGGTGAATTGCCGGTACGACAGCTGTCTTGCCAGGTCATCGAATGCGCCGAGGTGGGTGGCGATGTCTGGCGGGTTCGCCTGCGCGCGCCGGCCGGCAAGCCGCCGCGCTATCACGCTGGGCAATACCTGATGATCGAACGGGAGAACGGTGAGAAGTCGGCATTCTCCCTGGCCTCGGCGCCCCACGCCGGCCGCGAGCTGCAACTGCATGTCCTGGCGCGCGAAAGCAGTGCACAAGCGCTGCTGGAGCAACTGCGTCGCAATCCCAACGTGCGCATCGAAATGCCCTTTGGCGACACTCATCTGTCTGAACTGCCGGACGGTCCGTTGGTGCTGATCGCTGCCGGTACCGGCATGGCGCAGATGCACAGCCTGATCGAGCATTGCCGTGCCGAGGGTTTCAAGCATCCGGTGCATCTGTATTGGGGCGTGCGGCGACCGGACGATTTCTATGAAATCGAACATTGGGATGAATGGAAAAAACTGCCGAACCTGTACCTGCACAAAGTCGTCAGCGATCTGTGTGGGTGGGAAGGCCGTTGCGGGATGCTCCATGAAGCCGTGTGCGAGGACATCAGCGATCTTTCCAGAGTGCATGTCTATGCCAGCGGCTCGCCGGCGATGATCTACGCCACCCTCGACGCACTGGTAGATGCCGGAATGGACGCGCACCAGATGCGCGCCGATGTTTTCGCATATGCGCCACGGACTTAGCGGCTGACCCAGGATCCTGTGGTGAGGGAGCAAGCTCCCTTGCCACACGCATATATCAGCGAATATGCCGATTCGGTATTTAGTCCGCCGGCCAGATGCCGTTAAGGTATATAACAGCGCCCCCGGATGGCATTCAATTTGCCTTGATTCTGCCGAGCGTCAGCGTCATGACGGCGCGCTATCGAGCTATATCAATTGCGAGGAGCCCTACGCTACCGGCCATGACCGCTATCGAATCCGCCATTATCTGTGCCCCATACCCGCCACGGCTTGACCTGGGACCGAAGCTGACGCGTGAGCAATTGCTCGCCTCGATGCAATTGACCATGGGTCTTCACCAGGGCGGCCCGGTCTGGCTGTTCGCCTACGGTTCATTGATCTGGCGGCCTGAATGCACGGCGGTTGAGCGGGTGCGCGGCCGGGTCCATGGCTATCATCGTGGCTTGTATTTATGGTCCCACGAACATCGCGGCACCCCGGAGTTGCCGGGGCTGGTATTCGGGCTGGATCGCGGCGGCTCGTGCAGCGGCTTCGCTTATCGACTGCCGGAGGATAATCTCGAGGAATCGCTGTTTGCCTTGTGGCAGCGCGAGATGCCATTCCCGTCCTATCGTCCCCACTGGCTCAGTTGCCGCCTCGAAGATGGCAGTCGGGTGCAGGCCCTGGGGTTTGTGCTCGAACGACACCTGCCCAGTTATGCCGGCAACTTGCCGGACCATGTGCTGAGCCAGGTGTTCGAAAGCGCCTGCGGGCGGTATGGCACCACCCGCGACTACGTCGAGCAGACCATTCAGGCCCTGCGCAGCCACGCCATGCCAGACCGAAATCTGGAGGCGCGGCTCAAGCGCTGCAAATCAGCGCTGGATCAGGCTACCGCTTTGCGGCTCTGACTGGCGACTTGCTTGTGCCTCAGGGTTGGCGCGAGGAACGCCATCGACAGCAGGCAGGCGCCGATCAGCAGCACAAAACCACCGTCCCAACCGAAATGGTCCACGGTGTAGCCCATAGCGGCACTGGCCGCGACTGAACCTCCCAGGTAACCAAACAGCCCCGTGAAGCCTGCGGCGGTACCGGCGGCTTTCTTCGGCGCCAGTTCAAGTGCCTGCAAACCGATCAGCATCACCGGGCCGTAGATCAGGAAGCCGATGGAAACCAGGGCGATCATGTCAACGGTCGGGTTGCCGGCCGGGTTCAGCCAATACACCAGCGTTGCCACGGTCACCAGCGCCATGAACACCATGCCGGTCAGGCCACGGTTGCCACGAAAGATCTTGTCCGACATCCAGCCGCACAGCAACGTGCCGGGAATGCCTGCCCATTCATAGAAGAAATAGGCCCAGGAGCTTTTGTCGACTGTGAAACCCTTGGCTTCCTTGAGGTAGGTTGGCGCCCAGTCCAGCACGCCGTAGCGCAGCAGATAGACGAAGACGTTGGCCAGGGCGATGTACCAGAGCATCTTGTTGCGCAGCACGTATTTGACGAAGATTTCCTTGGCGCTGAATTCGTTCTCGTGACTGGCGTCGTAGCCTTCCGGGTAATCGTTCTTGTATTTCTCGATCGGCGGCAGGCCTACCGATTGCGGCGTGTCGCGCATGGTCACGAAAGCAAACACCGCCACGGCAAGCGCCACGGTAGCGGGGACATAGAATGCAGAATGCCAGTCGTTGAACCAGCCCATCCCCAACAGGAACAGCGGGCCGATCAGGCCGCCGCCGACGTTGTGCGCCACGTTCCACACCGACACCACGCCGCCGCGTTCCTTTTGCGACCACCAGTGCACCATGGTCCGCCCGCTCGGCGGCCAGCCCATGCCCTGGGCCCAACCGTTGATGAACAGCAGGATGAACATGATGGTCACGCTGGACGTCGCCCAAGGTGCGAAACCGAAAATGAACATCACGCCTGCCGAGACCAGCAAGCCGAAGGGCAGGAAGTAGCGCGGGTTGGAGCGATCGGACACCAGGCCCATCAGGAACTTCGAAAGCCCATAGGCAATGGCGATGGCCGACATGGCCAGGCCCAGTTGACCACGGGTATAGCCCTCGTCGATCAGGTATGGCATGGCCAGGGAGAAATTCTTGCGCAGCAGGTAATACCCGGCGTAGCCAAAGAAGATGCCGGCAAAGATCTGCCAGCGAAGGCGTCGGTAGGTACTGTCTATTTTTTCTTCAGGCAGGGACGCCTGATGAGCGGCGGGACGAAAGAAAGCAAACATTCAAGGGCTCCAGTTTCTTGTTATGACTGCGGATGCGAATGTTACAGTTTCGTTACCGAAAATAGCATTGATTCTCATCGCTAAAAAGAGGAAGTTTTCTCGAAAGGATGTTCTTAAACGAACATATCGCGCGGGGATAAGCACGGGGCGTTGCAGGGACGGTCGCCGATGGATAGCTTACCGCCCGTCAGGACCGTGGCGTCAGGCGGCTGGAGCAGACGCGGTCCACGGCTCAGGTGGACCGCCTTGAGGGATTCAACGCACCTGCACGACCACTTTCCCCACGGCCTTGCGCTGCGCCAGATCGTTGATCGCCTGGGCGGCGTTGCCCAGCGGGTAAGTCTGCGACACCAGCGGTTTGAGCTTGCCTTCGGCAAACCAGCCGAACAATTGCTGGAAGTTGGCGGCGTTGTCCTGGGGTTGGCGCTGGGCGAACGAACCCCAGAACACGCCGAGCACGGCGGCACCTTTGAGCAGCGCCAGGTTCACCGGTAGCTCGGGAATGCGCCCGCTGGCGAAGCCGACCACCAGCAGCCGACCGTTCCAGGCGATGGCGCGGATAGCCTGGTCGAACAGGTCGCCGCCCACCGGGTCGTAGATCACATCGGCGCCCTGGCCATCGGTGAGGCGCTTGATTTCCTCCTTCAGGCTGGTTTCGCTGTAGTTGATCAATTCATCGGCACCGGCGGCCTTGGCCACGGCGAGCTTCCCTGCGCTGCTGGCGGCGGCGATCACCCTGGCACCCATGGCCTTGCCGATTTCCACCGCCGCGAGGCCGACGCCACCGGAAGCGCCGAGCACCAGCAGGGTTTCGCCCGGTTGCAGGTGGGCCCGCTGCTTGAGCGCGTGCATCGAGGTGCCGTAGGTCATGCTGAAAGCCGCCGCGGTGTTGAAATCCATGGACGCAGGGATCGGCAGCACGTTATAGCCCGGCACCGCGACCTGTTCGGCAAAGCTGCCCCAGCCGGTCAGCGCCATCACCCGGTCACCCACCTTCAGGTGACTGACTTTTTCACCCACCTCACGAACCACGCCTGCCGCTTCGCCCCCGGGGGAAAACGGGAAGGGCGGCTTGAATTGATATTTACCCTCGATGATCAGCGTGTCAGGGAAATTCACCCCGGCGGCATGCACATCCAGCAGCACTTCGTTTTTCTTCGCGACGGGGCTGGCGACGTCTTCCAGCACCAGCGATTCGGCAGGACCGAATTCTTTGCACAGCACGGCTTTCATCAGGGCTATTCCTTTGGGAGTGATGGCCGATAAGTGTAGGTGTGAGAGTCGACGGGTCAACGAGCATGCCTCGCCCTGATAGCCGGCCATAAGCTTGTGCTTGAACGGCGGGGCGGTATGCTGGGCCGCAAACCGAATGAGGAATCAATTTTGAAAGCGCGGATCATGTTGTTGCTGGCCCTGTCGTTGCCCGTGGCGGCGATGGCCGAAGAGGCCAAGGAAGTGAAAGAAGGCGAGGCGCCGAAGGTCAGCTACATCACCCTCAGCCCACCGTTCGTGGGCAATTATGGCTTGGACGGCACTGCGAAGTTGAAGGTCTACAAGGCCGATGTGGCTCTGCGCGTGACCGGCGAAGCCGCCGCTGCGGCGGTGAAGGCCAACGAGCCGCTGATTCGCAACCAATTGGTGGCGCTGTTCGCCCAGCAGACCAGCGAGACGATGAACAGCCTCGAAGCCAAGGAAAAACTGCGTCAAGAAGCCTTGAAACAGACCCAGCAGGTGATGAACGACGAAACCGGCAAGCCGATGGTGGAAGATTTGTTGTTCAATAACCTGATCATTCAATAAAAGACAGGTTCGCAGCCTTGGGCAGCGCCCGGATATCCGCGCGTTGCCCGAGGCTGTGCTTTATCACGAAGCCAGGCTTTTACGAAAACGTCCCAGGGCAATGGCAAAGAACACCAGCCCGATGGCCGCCAGTGCCAGCAGGTCCGGCCATACCACGCCAACGCCTGCGTCACGGAACAGGATCGCTGCACTGAGGCTGACGAAGTGGGTCGAAGGCGATCCTTGCATCACCCATTGCAGCCATTGCGGCATGCTGTCCAGCGGCGTACTGCCGCCGGACAACAGCAGCATCGGGATGATGACCGGGATCGACAGCAAACCGAATTGCGGCGTCGAGCGGGCCAGGGTGGCAAGGAAGATGCCCAGGGCGGTGCTGGCGAACAGGTAGAGCGCAGTCACCAACAGGAACAGCAACATGGAGCCGGCAAGGGGCACGCCCAGTGCGAACCTGACGATGATTTCCAGTGATGCCCAGGTGCACAGCACGACCACCAGCATATTGCTCCAGATTTTCGCCAGCATGATTTCCAGCGCCGTCAGTGGCAGCACCAGCAGGTGGTCGAGGGTGCCGTGCTCGCGTTCGCGCAGCAGTGCGGTGCCGGTCAGGATGATCGCCAGGATCGTGATGTTATTGACGATCTGGATCACCGCCAGGAACCAGCCACCCTCCAGATTGGTATTGAACAGCGCGCGGGTGGTCAGCCTCACGGGCGTTTGCTCGCGGGTTTGCGCCTGGCCGCTGTAGGCCAACAGTTCCTGTTGGAAAATCCGTCCGATATAGCCGGCCCCCATGAAGGCCTGGCTCATGGCCGTGGCATCGACGTTCAGTTGCAGCGCCGGCTCGCGTCCGGCGAGCAGATCGGCCTGGAAGTTGGCGGGTACGTTGATCACAAAGGTGTAGTGGCCGCTGTCCATGACCTTGTCCAGTTCGGTGTAGGGCAGCGCCACCGGGGCTTGGAATTCCGGCGGTTGAAGCACCTGGGCCAATTGGCGGGAAACATGGCTCTGGTCTTCGTCCACCACCGCCACGCTGGCATTGTGGACGCCGATCACCGAACCGGCGGCCGGCATGTAGATCGCCACCGTGAAGGCGTAGCCCAAGAACAACAGCAGGACAGAGTCGTACCTCAGGCTGGTCAATTCCTTGAGCCCAAGGCGCCAGATATGTGAAAGCGTGTGCATCAGGCCTCCTGCTTTTTCAGCATGATCAGGCTGAGCCCGGTGAAGCCCAGGAAAAAACCGAATAACGCCAGGCATTGCGGCCACAACTGGCGCAAGTCCAGAGCCTTGGTGAACGTGCCGACGGCGATATCGAGGAAATAACCGGCGGGAAACAACTGGCCCATCACCGACGCTGCGCCCTCCAAGGACGAGCGCGGCACGATCAGCCCCGAGAATTGAATGGTCGGCAGGCTGGTGATGATCATGGTGCCGAGGATCGCCGCGATCTGGGTGCGGGTGAACGCCGAGATCAACAAGCCCATGCTGGTGGTCGCCAGCACGTAGAGCAGGCCGCCAACTGCCAGTGTCAGACCGCTGCCCTTGAATGGCACGCCGAACAGCCAGCGATTCATCGCCGTCAGCAGGGCCAGGTTGACCAGGCTCACGGCCAGGTAGGGCGCTTGTTTGCCCAACAGGAATTCCAGGCGGGTCAGCGGCGTGGCATAGAAGTTGGTGATCGAGCCCAGCTCCTTTTCCCGCACGATGCCCAGGGCGGTCAACATGGCGGGAATGAACGCGAGGATCAGGGCCATCACGCCCGGCCCGATGGCGTTCACGCTGACCACGTCCTGGTTGTAGCGAAACCGGGTTTCCAGTTTGGCCGTGGCTTGCGGGTTTCGCGCCGGGCTGCTCTGTTCGGCCCACTGTTCGAGGTTGGCCTGATGCACCGCTTGGACATAGTTGCGACTGGTCTCGGCGCGAAACGGCATGCCACCGTCCAGCCAGGCGCCGACGGTGGGTTGCCGACCGGCATACAGATCGCGACCAAAACCGGGTGGTATTTCCAGGGCCAGCTTGATTTCCGAGCGTTGCAGGCGTCGATGCAGTTCGGCCGCGTCCCGGATGACCGGCTGCTCCTCGAAGTAGCGCGAACTGCGAAACGCTTCCAGGTAGGCGCGGCTTTGCGGGCTCTGGTCCTGGTCGTACACGGCGAAGGCGAGTTTCTCCACGTCCAGGGAGATGCCGTAGCCAAAGATCACCATCATGAACAGGGCGCCGAGCAGGGCGAACGCCATACGCACTTTGTCGCGCAGCAGTTCCTTGCCTTCGCGGTTGGCGACGGCCAGCAGGCGACCGAAGCTGAGGCCGCGTCGTTCCGGTGGGGCATCGGCATTATCGAGGGCGACGGGAACGGCGTCCGGCTGCGCCTCGCCTTGGGCCTGTTCCAGACACGTAACGAACGCGGCTTCCAGGGTCTGGCCGTTGAACTGCGCCTGTAGGGCTGCGGGGGTATCGCAAGCCAGGACCTTGCCGGCGTGCATCAGTGAAATGCGGTCGCAGCGTTGGGCTTCGTTCATGAAGTGCGTGGAGAGAAAAATCGTCACGCCCTGTTCGCGAGACAACTCGATCAGCAGGCGCCAGAAATCATCCCGCGCGGCCGGGTCCACGCCGGAGGTCGGTTCGTCGAGAATCAGCACTTCCGGGCGATGCAGCACCGCCACCGCCAGGGACAGGCGCTGGCGCAAGCCCAGGGGAAGCGCCCCGGAGGGTTGGTCGCTAAAGTCCTGGAGCTTGAAGCGCTGGATCAATTCTTCGATACGGCTGGCGCTTTCGCTCTTGGGCAAGTCGAACAGCTTCGCGTGCAGGGCCAGGTTCTGACGCACGCTCAATTCGCCATACAGTGAAAAGCTCTGGGACATGAAGCCTACGCGTTTGCGGGTGGCGAGGTCCTTGGCGTTGACTGGATTGCCTAGCAGGCGAGCGGTGCCTTCGCTGGCCGGCATCAGTCCGGTCAGCACTTTCATGGTGGTGGTCTTGCCGCAACCGTTGGAGCCCAGGAAACCGAAAATCTCGCCACGCCCAATCGCGAAACTGACGCGGTCCACCGCCGTGAAATCACCGAAGCGCAAGGTGAGGTCGTGGGCTTCGATGGCGATGTCGGCGGTGCCGGCGGATCGGGGCGGAATCGCCAATGGCTGGGCGTCGCGGCCATTGTCGCCCTGGAAATGCGTGAACGCCGAGTCGAGCTTGCCATCGGGCGTGACTGCGGCCAATTCGGCGCTCAGTCCTTGGGCGATCAAGCGACCGTTGTCGAGCATCAGGCAGTGCTCGAATTGTTCGGCTTCCTCCATATAGGCCGTGGCGACCAAGAGCGTGAGTTGCGGTCGCTGCCGGCGCACGTCTTCTATCAATTCCCAGAAACGGCGTCGCGACAAGGGGTCCACGCCAGTCGTGGGTTCGTCGAGAATCAGCAGGTCCGGCTCGTGGATCAATGCACAGCACAGGCCGAGCTTCTGTTTCATGCCGCCGGACAGCTTGCCGGCTGGGCGATCGGCAAAACGCTGGAGGTCGGTGGCCAGCAGCAATGTGCCCATGCGTTGCTCGCATTCGGCCCGCGACAGCCCGAACAGCGTGCCGAAAAACCGGACGTTTTCACGTATCGATAAGTCAGGATAAAGATTGCCGCCCAGCCCTTGCGGCATGAACGCGATGCGGCGATAGAGGGTGTTGCGATGACGACGGTCCTCGATCGAGGCTCCCAGTACGTCCAGTTCGCCGCGCTGGAGCTTTTTCACCCCGGCAATCAGCCCGAGCAGGCTCGATTTACCCGCCCCGTCCGGGCCGATCAGGCCACAGCGTGTACCGGCAGGCAGGCTGAAGGCAATGTCGCTGAGGGCGAGATGCTGGCCGTAGCGATGCTCCAAGGCTGCGGCGCGCAGCGCCGGTGCGCCAACGCTGACGGTCATTGCAAGTTGGCCGGCCAGTCGATGGGGGCTGTGCGCACGTAGCCGGCGCCGGGCATGCCGGGCTTGGCCTGGGGCACTTCGCCGGGCCGGGTCAGGCGCACCTTGACGCGAAACACCAGCTTCTGGCGTTCATCACGGGTTTCGACTTCCTTGGGCGTGAACTGAGACTTGGCCGCGACGAAACTGACCCTGGCCGGCAGTGGCCGTTCGGGCAGGGCGTCGAGCAGCAGTCGTGCCTCATCGCCCACTGCCAGTTTTCCGGCGACCGAAGCCGGCAGATAGAGATTCATGTACTGGTCGTTCGGATCGATCATCAGCAGCACCCGTCCACCGGCGCCCAGCACTTCGCCCGGCTCGGCCAGGCGCAGTTGGATCACGCCATCGATCGGTGCGCGCAACGTGCTGTCGTCTATTTCACTGGTGAGTTGGGCTACCTGGGCCTGGGTCGCGCCGATGGCCGCTGTCGCCGCCGACACCTGGGCTCGGGCCGCATTGACGGCGGCGTTGGCAGTGTCTACGCGTGCTTGCTGCTGGTCGATGATCTGACCGCTGGCGTAGCCACGCTTGAACAGTTCTTGAGTCCGCTTGAGTTCCTGGTGGGCAAGCAATTGTTCGCTCTGGCGCAACTGCACGTTGGCCTCGGTGGCGGCAAGGTTCTGCCGGGCGCGTACAACTTCGGCTTCGGCCTGGTTGCGCTGGGCCTCCAGGGTCCGGGTGTCCATGCGCGCCAGCACTTGGCCCTTGGTGACGTTATCGCCTTCCTCGACATGGACCTCGGCCAGGCGCCCGGGCGTCTTGCTGGCGATCTGGACTTCGGTGGCCTCCAGGCGTCCGTTGCCCATGCTCAGGCCTGGCGGCAGACGATCGTGGCGGGACTTCCAGTAGCCGAACCCGCCGGCGGCCAGCAACACCGCCATCAAGGCGATTGCGAAAAAGCGAGAGGTACGGGGGTTCGTCGACATGTCCGGCATCCTGCGGCTGTAGCATGGCAGTCTGCCGGACCGGCTGCCGCCCGAGCTTGATATCCATCAACGGATGGGCGATTAGCGCAGGCCGATTACCGCTGCCCATTGCTCGGCAGTCACCGGCATCACCGACAGCCGCGAGCCCTTCTGTACCAGTGGCATTTCTGCCAGGGCAGCCTGTTGCTTGAGGTAATCGAGCTTGAGGACGCGGGGGAACGTCTCGATGTGGGCCACATCAATGGCCGTCCACGGATTTTTATCCGGGCTGGCCTTGGCGTCGAAGTAATGGCTGTCGGGCTCCAGCGCCGTGGGATCGGGGTAACCCGCCTGGATGATTTCGCCAATCCCGGCGATACCTGGCTCCGGGCAGCTGGAATGATAGAAAAAAAACCGGTCGCCGACGGCCATCGCCCGCAGGAAATTACGCGCTTGATAGTTGCGAACCCCGTCCCAGCGCGCCTGGCCGAGTTTTTCCAGGCCTTGGATGGACAATTCGTCGGGCTCGGATTTCATCAGCCAATAGGCCATGATTTCTACTCCTGGGCGGTGTTAAAAAAAATGTTCAGCGATTTTATGACAAACCGACAGTCGGTTGACGCCAGAGTTTGCGTGTAGCATCAGGTTGCCGCAAAATGCCGGCCTTCCAAGCTTGACGCTGCTGCACGGCCAATAAGAAAAACCGCTGCTGTCATCGTGTGTGATATGCCTTGAGGGGGGCAATCGATGAAACGCAAACCGGATTTGTTGTGGGTTCTGGTCATTCTGTTCGGCCTGGGTGTCGTGACCACGGGTTACGCTCAAAGCCTTTGGTCCACCAAGACCGATGCGCCGATGGACATCACCCAACCCACGCCATCGCTCAAACGCTGAACCTGTTCTCCTGGCGCCGCGTCACGTTCGCGGCGCTATTGCGCCATATACCACCGCTTGTCGCTCACCGTTCCCTGTAACGGTACGTCCCAACTGGCTTGTGCCAATCGTTCGACCTTCTGGCATTCATGAGCCAGCCCCAATAGCGTCGGCTTGCGCCATTGCTTGCGTCGCCCCAGGTACGCCAGGCTGCGGTCGTAAAAACCGCCTCCCATGCCTAGCCGGCCGCCCGCATCGTCAAACCCCACCAACGGCAACAATACTAAATCCAATGTCCAGACCTTGCGTTGCCGGGCGATGTTCTTGCGTGGTTCCGGAATACGAAAGCGGTTGGGGCACATTTTTTCGCCAGGGTAGATGCGCTGAAACACCATTCGGGTCTGCGGCCACGGGCTGAGCACCGGCAGGTAGGTCGCCTTGCCCCGGCGCTGGGCGGCGCGCAGCAGCAGGCGGGGGTCGATCTCGCCATCGTTGGGCAGGTACAGGGCGATGTGGCGTGCGCGACGAAACAGCGGATGCTGGGCCAGTTGCCGATAGAGTCCCTGGGCCGCTTGCCGTTGCTGGGCTGGCGTCAAGGCGCGACGGGCCTGGCGCAGCAGGCGTCGGAGTTGCGGGCGGGGGAGCAGCGCAGGTTCGGTCATTTCGAGGCTTCACGCAGTGACGATGGCAGTGCTACAGCGTAACCGCAAACCGAACGTCCAGAAACGCCCACGCCAGAAACGACAATGCCAGTCCATATGGACTGGCATTGTCTGGAATCAGGCTCCCCGGATGAACCGCTGTCGGCTTAGCCCTTGAACCCGAAAGTTCAAGGTGGAAGTTGCAGGAGGCGTTAAGGCTTTCCGTCAAGCGGACATGCACACCGGCCCCAACGTGCAACCCCCGTGGTTGTGCGTATCGGCTCAGGGACATCACCAACTGGCAAGCACCCCAGGGAGTGACGCAAGTATACCCCAGGCAGTCTCGGGAATCAGCCCTTGCTGACGTCCGGATCGGTCGCCAGTACCAGATCCACCCGATCGAGCAGGTCGCGCACTTGTTCACGGGTCGAGCCGCTGACCTGCAGGTCCGGCGTATCCTGGCGATGCAGCAGATCGTGGGTGATGTTCAAGGCAGCCATCACAGCGATGCGGTCGGCGCCGATGACTTTGCCGCTGCTGCGGATCTCACGCATCTTGCCGTCCAGGTAACGGGCGGCGCTCACCAGGTTGCTGCGCTCTTCCTGGGGACAGATGATTGAATATTCTTTGTCGAGGATCTGCACGGTAACGCTATTGCTTGAACTCATGAGTCTTGCTCCAGGGCCTTGAGGCGCGAAATCATCGATTCGACCTTACGCCGGGCGATTTCGTTTTTTTCAATGAGGTGCGCGCGTTCCTCGCGCCAGGTTTTTTCCTGAGCTAATAGGAGTCCGTTTTGGCTCTTAAGTTGCTCGACCCGGTCAATTAGCAACTCGAGTCTGGCCATCAGCGCTTGCAGGTCGGTGTCTTCCATTGTGTCCACTGAAGATTGTGTCTGATGGAGGGATGTCGGTCGTACAGCCTCTGATAGTCTTGGCGAGTCTGTCGATGTAGGATACAAGGCCTCCATTCTAGACATAGCGCCGTCTGGCGCCTAGCTGCCCATGCCCATTCAGAATTCCCCGTATCAAGCATTCGCCACCCTGCTGAGCACCAGCGGCCATCCCGTTTCGCCCGCCGAACTCCATGGCCTGTTGCTCGGCCGCAGCTGCGCCGGCGCCGGCTTCGAGGCCGACGCCTGGTTGGCCGACGCCGCCGAGCTGCTGGAAGGCGAGCCGGCGGATAACGTCCGTAACGCGCTGATCGGCCTGCAGGAAATGGTCAAGGGTGAGCTGACCAGCGACGACATGACCGTCGTCCTGCTGCTGCCCACCGACGACGCGCCTTTGGCTGAGCGCGCCGCCGCGCTGGGCCAATGGTGCCAGGGTTTCCTCGCCGGCTTCGGCCTGACCCGCCGCGAATACGCGTTGAGTGATGAAGCCAAGGAAGTGTTGCAGGACCTGGCTGCGATCTCTCAAGTCCAGGATGCCCTGGAAGAATCCGATGATGGCGAAAGCGACTACATGGAAGTGATGGAGTACCTGCGGGTCGCGCCGTTGCTGCTGTTCACCGAGACCAAGAAAACCGATGCAGCGGCGGCCAAGCCGTCCTTGCACTGATCGCTAGAGGGAACCCCGTCTGCCCATGATTCATATCCCGAAATCGGAATACAGCCGTCGCCGCAAGGCCCTGATGGCGCAGATGGAACCCAACAGCATCGCAATCCTGCCCGCCGCCGCCGTTGCGATCCGCAACCGCGACGTCGAGCACGTCTACCGCCAGGACAGCGACTTCCAGTACCTCAGTGGCTTCCCCGAACCGCAAGCGGTGCTGGTACTGATGCCTGGCCGCGCCCACGGCGAGTACATCCTGTTCTGCCGCGAGCGCAACGCCGAGCGTGAACTCTGGGATGGCCTGCGGGCCGGCCAGGAAGGCGCGATCCGCGACTACGGCGCCGACGATGCATTCCCCATCACTGACATCGACGACATCCTGCCGGGCCTGATCGAAGGCCGCGACCGCGTGTATTCGGCCATGGGCAGCAACCCGGAATTCGACCGGCATCTGATGGAGTGGATCAATGTCATCCGCTCCAAGGCTCACCTCGGCGCCCAGCCGCCGAATGAATTCGTTGCCCTGGATCATCTGCTGCATGACATGCGCCTGTATAAATCGGCGGCGGAAGTGAAGGTGATGCGCGAAGCGGCGCGGATCTCTGCCCAGGCGCATATCCGCGCGATGCAGGCGGCGCGCCCGGGGTTGTTCGAATACAGCCTGGAGGCCGAGCTGGATTATGAGTTCCGCAAGGGCGGGGCGAAAATGCCGGCCTATGGCTCGATTGTCGCGGCGGGGCGCAACAGTTGCATCCTGCATTACCAGCAGAACGACGCGGTGCTCAAGGACGGCGACCTGGTGCTGATCGACGCTGGGTGTGAAATCGACTGCTATGCGAGCGATATCACCCGTACCTGGCCGGTCAGCGGCAAGTTTTCGCCGGAACAGAAAGCGATCTACGAAGTGGTGCTGGCGGCCCAGGAGGCGGCATTTGCCCAGATCGCGCCGGACAAGCATTGGAACCAGGCCCATGAAGCGACGGTCCGGGTCATTACCGAAGGGCTGGTGCGTCTCGGGTTGCTGGAAGGTAAGGTGGAGGAGTTGATTGCCAGCGAGGCCTACCGGGCGTTCTACATGCACCGCGCCGGGCATTGGCTGGGCATGGACGTGCATGATGTCGGCGAATACCGGGTCGGCGGCGAATGGCGGGTCTTGGAAATCGGCATGACACTCACTGTCGAGCCGGGGATCTACATCAGCCCGAACAACCGCAGCGTAGCGAAAAAATGGCGCGGCATTGGCGTGCGCATCGAGGATGACGTGGTAGTGACCAGAACCGGTTGTGAAATCCTGAGCCACGGCGTACCGAAGACGGTCGCCGACATCGAGGCCCTGATGGCCGCCGCACGGACTCAAGCGGCATGAGTCGGGTCAACCTGGCGATTATCGGCGGCGGCCTGGTCGGCGCGAGCCTGGCGCTGGCCCTGCAAGCCGGCGCCAAGGCCCGGGGCTGGACGATCACGCTGATCGAGCCCTTCGCCCCTGGCGACGCCTGGCAGCCGAGCTATGACGCGCGGTCCTCGGCGTTGTCCTACGGCGCCCGGCAGATTTACCAGCGCCTGGGTGTCTGGCAGGAAATTTCCCGGCGTGCCGAACCGATCAAGCAGATCCACGTGTCCGATCGCGGGCGGTTTTCCACTGCGCGCCTGTCGGCGATGGAAGAGGGTGTGCCGGCCCTGGGCTACGTGGTGGAGAACGCCTGGCTTGGCCATTGCCTGTGGCAGGGCCTGGACAAGGAAGTGGTCAGTTGGCGCTGCCCGGCGCAGGTCACTCGGATGGAGCCGCTGGTGGGCGGCTATCGCCTGACCCTCGACGATGAAACCACCTTGGAGTGCGACCTCGCCGTGCTGGCTGACGGCGGCCGCTCCGGCCTGCGCGAGCAGTTGGGCGTCGGCGTGCGCAATCGGCCTTATGACCAGAGCGCGTTGATCGCCAATCTCACCCCCAGCGAGGCCCACAATGGCGTGGCCTTCGAACGTTTCACCGACGACGGGCCGATGGCCTTGTTGCCGTTGCCGGACAATCGCTGTGCACTGGTCTGGACCCGCCAGGGCATGGATGCACAACGGCTGGCGGCCCTCGACGAGCGCAGCTTCCTCAGCGAGTTGCAGGGTGTATTCGGTTACCGCCTGGGCACGCTGAAGCAGGTGGGCGTGCGGCATCTTTATCCGTTGGCGCTGGTGGAGGCCGAAGAGCAGGTTCGTCCCCACTTGGCGATCCTTGGCAATGCCGCCCACAGCTTGCATCCGATTGCCGGACAGGGGTTCAACCTGTCCCTGCGTGACGCCCAGGCCCTGGCCGACGCGTTACTCGACAGCGACAGCGAGCCGGGCGACTTTGCCGTGTTACAGGCCTATCGCGAGCGCCAGCGGATGGACCAGGCCCTGACCGTAGGTTTTTCCGACCAGGTCACGCGCCTGTTCGGCAGCAGTCTGCCGCTGGTATCCCTGGGCCGCAACCTTGGCCTCTTGGGCCTCGACCTGCTGCCGCCGGCCAAGCGCTGGTTCGCCCGCCAGGCCATGGGCCTGGGGACGCGTCCGGATGTGTGAGTGCGGATGCGAAGTTGACCATTCTTTTCACGGGCGGCTCACGTCGCCAGCAAAACAGGCTTGAAGCATGGAATTGCGTGCAGATCTGCTGATTGTCGGCGCCGGTATGGTCGGCAGCGCCCTGGCGCTGGCGTTGCAAGGCAGCGGCTTGCAAGTGTTGCTGCTCGACGGCAGCCCGCTGAGCGTCAAACCCTTCGATTCCCAGGGCTCGTTCGAGCC
Source organism: Pseudomonas fluorescens Q2-87 (assembly GCF_000281895.1). NCBI lineage: Bacteria > Pseudomonadati > Pseudomonadota > Gammaproteobacteria > Pseudomonadales > Pseudomonadaceae > Pseudomonas > Pseudomonas fluorescens. Next base: position 293,181 of record NZ_CM001558.1, read on the forward strand.
TCGGGTCAGCGCCTTGTCAACGGCCAGCCAGCGAATCCTCGAGCGCCTGGGCGTCTGGGAGGGTATCACCGCCCGACGCGCCAGCCCTTACACCGATATGCACGTCTGGGACGGCAGCGGCACTGGGCAGATCCATTTTTCGGCCGCCAGCTTGCATGCCGAGGCGCTGGGGCACATCGTTGAAAACCGTGTCGTGCAGGATGCGTTGCTGGATCGATTGCATGACTGTGACCTCGGCCTGCTGGCCAATGCACGACTGGAGCAGATGCGCCGTTCCGGCGATGACTGGCTGCTGACCCTGGCCGATGGCCGCACGTTGCGGGCGCCTTTGGTCATCGCCGCCGACGGGGCGAATTCCGCCGTGCGCCGCCTGACGGGCGTCGCCACGCGGGAATGGGATTACCTGCACCATGCCATCGTTACCAGCGTGCGCTGCGCCCGACCGCATCGAATGACCGCATGGCAGCGCTTCACCGACAACGGCCCGCTGGCGTTCCTGCCACTGGAACGCGACGGCCAGCACGATTGGTGCTCGATCGTCTGGTCCATCACCCCAGGCGAGGCCCAGCGCCTGATGGCCCTCGATGACGCTGCGTTCTGCAATGAGTTGGAGCGGGCTTTCGAGGGCCAGCTCGGCCCTGTCTTGAGTGTCGACCCGCGCCTGTGCGTGCCGCTGCGCCAACGTCATGCCAAGCGCTACGTGGCCGAAGGGCTGGCGCTGATCGGCGATGCGGCGCACACGATTCATCCGCTGGCCGGGCAAGGGGTGAACCTCGGGTTCCTCGACGCCGCCGTGCTGGCCGAAGTGCTGTTGCAGGCAGCCGGACGGGGCGAGCGGTTGGCGGATGTGAAAGTGTTGAGCCGCTACGAGCGCCGACGCATGCCCCATAACCTGGCGTTGATGGCGGCGATGGAAGGTTTCGAGCGCTTGTTCCAGGCCGATCCGTTGCCGGTTCGCTGGCTGCGCAATACCGGCTTGAAACTGGTCGACCGCATGCCCGAGGCCAAGGCGCTGTTCGTGCGTGAGGCGCTGGGGCTGATCGGGGATTTGCCGGAGTTGGCCAAGGCCTGATTGGGGCTGATGAGGCAGGAGCGGCCATCCCAGTTCCTTGCGTGCAACATTTGGAAATGTGTCCGCCCACTGTTCGATTGAGATGCCAAATGTGAGTCCTTATCATTTGCGCATTCCACAAATCGAGAGACCCCTTCCATGTCGGCACCCAAGCGCCTGCTGTCCGCCCTCGTCTTGACCCTGATCGGCTCTACTGCTGTCCAGGCCGCCGATGAGGTGGTGGTCTACTCCTCCCGTATCGACGAGCTGATCAAGCCGGTCTTCGATGCCTACACCAAGAAGACCGGCGTGGCGGTGAAGTTCATCACCGACAAGGAAGCGCCGTTGATGCAACGTATCAAGGCCGAAGGTGAAAACGCCACGGCCGACCTGCTGCTCACCGTCGACGCCGGCAACCTCTGGCAGGCCGAGCAGATGGGCATCCTCCAGCCGTTCACCTCCCCGCTGATCGATGCCAACATCCCGGCTCAATACCGCGCCGCCTCCCACGCCTGGACCGGCTTGAGCCTGCGGGCACGGACCATTGCCTATTCCACCGACCGGGTGAAGCCGGGTGAACTGACCACTTATGAAGCATTGGCTGGCAAAGAGTGGGAAGGCCGCCTGTGCCTGCGGACCTCGAAGAAGGTCTATAACCAGTCCTTGACCGCTACCCTGATCGAAACCCACGGGGCGGAAAAAACCGAGGAAATCCTCAAGGGTTGGGTGCGCAACCTGTCCACCGACGTGTTCTCCGACGACACCGCGTTGCTGGAGGCCATCAATGCCGGGCAGTGCGACGTCGGCATCGTAAACACTTACTACTATGGCCGCCTGCACCAGCAGAAGCCGGACCTGAAGGTGAAACTGTTCTGGCCGAACCAGGCTGACCGCGGCGTGCACATCAACCTCTCGGGCATTGGCTTGACCAAGCATGCACCGCACCCGGACGCCGCGAAAAAATTGGTGGAGTGGATGACCACGCCGGAGGCGCAAAGCATCTTCGCCGATGTGAACCAGGAATTCCCGGCCAACCCGAAGGTCGAGCCGTCCAAGGAAGTGGCTGCCTGGGGCAAATTCAAGGCCGATACGCTGCCGGTGGAAGTCGCGGGTAAACGCCAGGCCGAAGCGATTCGCATGATGGATCGCGCTGGCTGGAACTGATCGGCCTGGGTGTGCGTCTGTGGCGAGGGAGCTTTCCCTCGCTGGAGGGCGAAGCCGTCCCGGAAGATCTGCCGGGATCTACCTGACGGGTCATGATTCAGAATCGGGGGGCTACTTCGTAGCCCAACGGGAGCAAGCTCCCTCGCCACATGGGTAATTGTCAGCAATGACAACTGCGCACCTGTAGCGTGGGCATCATCACTTGAACGAGCGTTCTCCTTGACCCACCCCGTCCAACGCCGCTGGTATCCCCTGGTCTTCGCCGTCGCGGCGCTGGTCCTGCTGCCCCTGAGTGTCCTGTTGTTATCCTGGCAGAGCATCGACGTGCAAATCTGGTCCCACTTGTGGGAAACCCAAATGCCACGTCTGCTGGGGAACACCCTCACGCTGATCCTGGGCGTGGGTGTCGGTGTGACAGTGCTAGGGGTCAGCCTGGCTTGGCTCACCAGCCTTTGCGAGTTCCCCGGTCGACGGTGGCTCGACTGGGCGTTGATGCTGCCTTTTGCGATACCCGCTTACGTATTGGCGTTTGTCTTCGTTGGCCTGCTGGATTTTGCCGGCCCGGTGCAAACGTTGCTGCGCGAATGGTTCGGCAGCGGCCTGCGCCTGCCCCGGGTCCGTTCCACCGGTGGCGTGATCCTGGTGCTGGTGCTGGTCTTTTACCCTTACGTCTACTTGCTGGCACGAAGCGCTTTCCTCGCCCAAGGCAAGGGGTTGATGGAAGCGGCCCGGGCGCTCGGGCAAACGCCTTGGCAGGCGTTCTGGCGAGTGGCGCTGCCGATGGCGCGGCCGGCCATCGGCGCGGGCGTGGCGCTGGCGCTGATGGAGACCCTGGCGGATTTCGGCGCGGTGTCGGTATTCAATTTCGATACCTTCACCACCGCCATCTATAAGACCTGGTACGGCTTCTTCAGCCTCTCCAGTGCCGCCCAACTGGCCAGCCTGTTGCTGCTGGCGGTGATGATTGTGCTTTACGGCGAGCGCCGGGCACGCGGCGCCCATCGGGCAGGCAACGAGCGGCCGCGGATCAAGGCGCTGTATGCGCTGCGCGGATTCAAGGCCGCAGCGGCCAGCGGCTGGTGCTTGCTGGTGTTCGCCTGTGCGTTTGTCATCCCGGTACTGCAACTGGTGGTGTGGTTCTGGCAGCGTGGTCGTTTCGACCTGGATGAGCGTTATGCCGGGCTGATCGTCCATACCCTCTACCTTGGTGCCCTGGCTGCGCTGATCACGGTCTGTGTCGCCTTGCTGCTGGCTTTTGCCCGGCGCCTGGCGCCGACCCGTTCCATTCGCGCGGGCGTCGGCCTGGCGAACCTGGGTTATGCATTGCCCGGCTCGGTGCTGGCGGTGTCGATCATGCTTGCGTTCAGCTATCTGGATCGCGAATGGGTCATCCCGCTGTCGACTTTGCTTGGCGGTGCCGGCAAACCACTGCTGCTGGGCAGCCTTTCGGCGCTATTGCTCGCCTATCTGGTGCGCTTCCTGGCCGTGGCCTACGGGCCGCTGGAAAGCAGCCTGGCGCGCATTCGCCCCTCGCTGCCAGAAGCCGCACGCAGCCTGGGGATCAGCGGGCCGCAGCTGTTTTTCAGGGTGTATTTGCCATTATTGTTGCCCGGCACCTTGAGCGCGGCGTTGCTGGTGTTCGTCGATGTGCTCAAGGAAATGCCGGCAACGCTGCTGATGCGCCCGTTCGGCTGGGATACGCTGGCAGTGCGGGTATTTGAAATGACCAGCGAAGGGGAGTGGGCCCGGGCCGCACTGCCAGCGTTGACCCTGGTACTGGTGGGCTTGCTGCCGGTCATCGGATTGATACGACGTTCGGCCCATCGAAACAGCTAGAGGAGGTTCTTAATGAGTATCCCCTGCGGCGACCAAATTAATTGCACGCGCCCGTAGGTGCCAGTCCTACATCATGCGGCTACAATGCGCGGCATTCGGTGCGGTCCGTCCGTCGGGCCGGGTGACTGAGAATGGCGCAAGATGCTTATTCCAAGGCATTGCGCTGAGTCCCTGTCCGCACCTTCGCCAAGCCCGGAAGGAGAAACCCATGGGACAGCGTACGCCTCTGTATGACCTTCATCTCGCCCTCGGCGCGAAGATGGTCGATTTTGGCGGTTGGGATATGCCCTTGCATTACGGCTCGCAGGTCGAAGAGCACCATCAGGTGCGTCGCGACTGCGGTGTGTTCGATGTATCCCACATGACCGTGATCGACGTTGCGGGGCCCCAGGCCAAGGTCTGGCTGCAGCGTTTGCTGGCCAACGACGTCGAGCGTTTGCAGGACACTGGACGTGCCTTGTACAGCACGATGCTCAATGAGCGGGGTGGCATCGTCGACGATATGATCATTTATCGGGTCGAGAGCGGCTATCGGCTGGTCTTCAACGCGTCGACCCGTGACCAGGACCTGGCCTGGATGCAGGCGCAGCTTGGTGCCTACGACGTGCAACTGCATGAGCGCGCCGAGTTGGCGATGCTGGCAATCCAAGGGCCCCAGGCCCGGCAGAAAATCGCCGAATTGGTCTCGCAGCCGCGCGGCCAGTTGATCCAGCAACTCAAGCCTTTCGAAGGCCGCGCCGACGGCGAGTGGTTCATCGCCCGTACCGGCTATACAGGCGAAGACGGCCTGGAAATTGTCCTGCCTGCCCATGAAGCGCCGAGTTTTTTCAACGACCTGGTAGGCGCGGGCATTTCGCCCATTGGCTTGGGCGCCCGCGACACCTTGCGCCTGGAGGCTGGCATGAACCTTTATGGCCAGGACATCCACCAGGACGTTTCGCCGTTGGCCTCGAACATGGCCTGGAGTATCGCCTGGGAACCGGCGAGTCGTCAGTTCATCGGACGCAGCGCGTTGGAAGCGGAGCTTGCCGGCGGTGTGCAGCACAAACTGGTCGGACTGGTATTGGAAGAACGGGGCGTTTTGCGCGCCCATCAGGTGGTTCGCATCGCCAATGTTGGCGAAGGGGAGATCACCAGTGGTAGTTTTTCTCCTACGCTTAGCAAGTCGATTGCCCTGGCACGTGTTCCGATGGCTACCGCCGATCGTGCCGAGGTGGAAATTCGTGGCAAATGGTATCCGGTACGGGTGGTCAAGCCGACCTTCGTCCGCCATGGCAAAACCTTGATCTAACCTTTTTGCGGCGGGCCGCTGGCCGCTGACACTTTATCTTGAGGACACAGAATATGAGTGATATCCCTGCCGAACTGCGTTTTGCCGAAAGCCATGAGTGGGCAAAGCAAGAGGGCGATCTGATCGTTGTAGGCATTTCCGACCACGCGCAGGAAGCGCTGGGTGACGTGGTTTTTGTCGAACTGCCGGAGATTGGCAAGGTGTTTGCGGCAGGTGACGCTGCGGGCGTGGTGGAATCGGTGAAGGCAGCCTCGGATATCTACTCGCCGGTGGCGGGTGAAGTGGTTGAAGTCAACGAAGCCCTGAGCGGTGAGCCTGAGGCGTTGAACAATGCGCCCTACACGTCTTGGATCTTCAAGGTGAAACCCTCCAATGCCGGGGCTGATCTGGACAAGCTGCTCGACGCGGCAGGCTACAAGGCTGCTATCGGCGAATAGCCGGCGAACCTGTGGGGGATCTTAAGCAGGCAAAAAAATGCCGCTCAATCGAGCGGCATTTTTCATGGTCTGGGAATCAGTCCTGGGCGACGGCGTTTTTCGCCAGGATGGCGTTGGCCAACTCCATGTCGGTGGCCTGCAGGCCCGGGTTGTCGGCACGGACTTTCTGCATCGCAGCTTCCAGGTAGGGGCCACGAATGCTGCCATCGCTGGCGACGAAGCTGCCGGCATCGTCCTGGGCGGCAACGATCAGCTTGTGATCCTTGAAGGTCAGGTAGGTAGAACCGGTGGTCGCACCGGATGAGATGACGTTACGCCAAAACGTGTCAGCCATTGCCGAGCCAACAGGAAGAGACAGCAAGGCTAGGGTAGCGACAGCAAGTTTGAGACGCATGATAGGTGACTCCACTGGGTTAACTATAGGTTTTGAGCGCCGGCACCCAGTTCAGTTCCGTGACCCTTCAGTCATACCGCTCCACCTGCAGGATCGCTCCATCCTGTGCCACTACCCTGACGCGAACGCCAACGGGTGATTCCGGACCCTTGACCAGCCATACCCCGTCGGCCACCTTGATTTTTCCCCGCCCGTCGACAATCGCTTCGTGCACCTGGAAGGTTTTGCCGATCAGCTCCTGGCCCCGAAGGTTCAGGTGCGGCTGATCGCTTTCGCGAACTGCGCTGCGCTGGCGACGCCACCAATACAATGCTGTCGCGATGGCGAACAGGCCGAACAGCAGGAACTGCAGCTCCCAGGAAAGCTGCGGGACGACGAAGAGCAAGGCGGCGACCGCTGCTGCGGCCATGCCGATCCAGAGCAAATATCCACCGGCACCGAACACCTCCAGGATCAACAGGATGACGCCCAGTGCCAGCCAGTCCCAATACGACAGGTTTTGCAGAAAAGCCCACATGTGCGTGCCTCAGATCTTCTTGGTGTCAAAAGTGGCCTTGACGATCTCGCCGATGCCACCGACCGCACCGATCACCTGGCTGGCCTCCAACGGCATCAGGATTACCTTGCTGTTATTGGCCGAAGCCAGGCGGCCGAGGGCGTCGATGTATTTCTGGGCGACGAAATAATTGACCGCCTGAACGTTGCCGTCGGCAATCGCCTGGGACACCACCTGGGTGGCCAGGGCTTCGGCTTGTGCCTGGCGCTCGCGGGCCTCGGACTCGAGGAACGCGGCCTGACGGCTGCCCTCCGCTTCGAGGATCTGTGCCTGTTTTTTGCCTTCGGCGGTCAGAATCGCCGAGGCGCGCAGGCCTTCGGCTTCCAGGATCTGGGCACGCTTGATTCGTTCGGCCTTCATCTGTCCCGACATGGCCGCCATCAGGTCCGCCGGCGGGCTGATGTCCTTGATCTCGATCCGGGTGATCTTGATACCCCAAGGCGCCGTAGCTTCGTCCACCGTGCGCAGCAGCTTTTCATTGATGCCGTCACGCTGGCTCAACATCGCGTCCAGCTCCATGGAGCCGAGCACGGTGCGGATATTGGTTTGCAGCAGGTTCCGGATGGCATGTTCGAGGTTGTTGACCTCGTAGGCGGCCTGGGCCGTGTTGACCACTTGGAAAAAGCACACCGCGTCGATCTGCACCGTGGCGTTGTCTGCGGTGATGACTTCCTGGGGTGGGATGTCCAGTACGCTTTCCATGACGTTTATCTTGCGGCCGATACGGTCCATGACGGGGATGATGATGTTCAGGCCGGGCTTGAGCGTGTTGGTGTAGCGCCCGAATCGTTCGACCGTCCATTGGTAACCCTGGGGGACGACTTTGAAGCCCATGAACAGGACGGCCAACACCAGCCCTATGAAAAGTAGAAGTACGCTGCCGATCTGCATGACGGTTCCTTGTTCCAATGAGATGACTCGGGAAACCTCAGTGTAGGGCACCCGGCCACTATCCTCGTCACGGAACCGTCTGGTTTGTGCGTGGGAGGTTTCGTCTCCCAGGCGCCGCCATGGGCTATTTCTGTTCGCTTTGAGGTGTCACGCGCAACACTTCCTCCACCGTTGTCAGCCCGGCGGCGACTTTCTGCGCGCCGGACAGCCGCAGGCTGCGCATGCCCTCCTTGAACGCCTGGCGGCGCACCGCCAACAGATCGGTGTCCGGGTGGATCAAGGCCTTGACGCTGTCGCCCAGTTGCATGATTTCGTAGACGCCGGCGCGGCCGCGATAACCGGTATCACGGCACTCCGAACAACCGACGGCCCGTTGAGCGTTGCTTGGCAATGGCGCCTGCCACGGCCGTGTGAGGGTTTGCCAATCATCCTCGTCAAGGGTCAGGGGCGCCTTGCAATGCGGGCACAGCGTGCGGACCAGGCGCTGGGCCATGACCCCCAGCACGGTGGCCTTGATCAGATAATGAGGCACGCCTAGTTCCAGCAGGCGACTGATCGCACTCGGCGCATCGTTGGTGTGCAGGGTCGAAAGGACCAAGTGTCCGGTGAGCGCGGCCTGGATCGCCATTTCGGCGGTTTCCAGGTCGCGGATCTCACCGATCATGATGATGTCCGGGTCTTGTCGCATCAGCGCTCGCACCCCGGCGGCGAAGGTCAGGTCGATGTTGTGCTGGACCTGCATCTGGTTGAAGGATGCCTCGACCATCTCGATCGGGTCCTCGATGGTGCAGAGGTTCACCTCCGGCGTCGCCAGTTTCTTGAGGGTGGTGTAGAGGGTGGTGGTCTTGCCCGAACCAGTAGGGCCGGTCACCAGGATGATGCCGTTGGGCTGGCGGGTCATGTCCTGCCAGCGGCGCAGGTCGTCGGCAGAGAAGCCAAGCTGGTCGAAATCCTTGAGCAGCACTTCCGGGTCGAAGATCCGCATGACCATTTTTTCGCCGAACGCCGTCGGCAAGGTCGACAGGCGCAATTCCACCTCGCCGCCGTCCGGGGTCTTGGTCTTGACCCGGCCGTCCTGGGGTTTGCGTTTTTCCGCGACGTTCATCCGCCCCAGGCTCTTGAGCCGGCTGATGATGGCCATGGTTACCTGCGGTGGGAACTGATAGACGGTGTGCAGCACCCCGTCGATGCGAAACCGCACGGTGCCCTGTTCGCGGCGCGGTTCGATGTGGATATCGCTGGCCCGCTGCTGGAATGCGTACTGGAACAGCCAATCGACGATGTTGACGATGTGCGCGTCGTTGGCGTCCGGCTCCTGGTCGCTGGCGCCCAGGTTGAGCAACTGCTCGAAATTGCTCAGGTTGCTGGGCTGCTGGTCGACCGTCGTGGCGCCGCTGACCGACTTGGCCAGGCGATAGAACTCCACGCTCAGGCGTTGGATGTCCACCGGATTGGCCACCACCCGCTTGACCGGCAGCTTGAGCACGTGGGTCAGGTCGGCTTCCCAACTGCTGACGTAGGGTTGGGCGCTGGCCACGGTCACGGCGTCGCGATCAACGGCCACCGCGAGAATCTTGTGGCGCTGGGCAAAGGCATAGGACATGAGGGGCGTCACGGCCGCCACGTTGATTTTCAGCGGGTCGATGCGCATGTAGGGCTGGCCGGCCTGCTGGGACAGCCACAGCGTCAGGTTTTCCAGGTCCAGGCGCTTGCCAGGGCGGCTGAGGTCGTCCAGGTGCTGGTTGGCAATGAACTCCAGCGGGTGTTGTTCGCTCTTGGCGTTGTGGCGCCGACGGGCATTGAGGGCGGTTTCGGCTGAATCCTGACTGATCAGGCCTTGGGCGACCAATTGGCGCAGCAGATCGTTGAGGTCCAGCCAGCGGTCCTGAGTGGCGTGTTTGGTGGACATGCGGGTTCCTATTGGACAATTGCAGCAAAGCCGCGATACAGACGCCTCGGCGTCTTCGCTCGGTCTGCAAAAGAATAGTCCCGACCCGATAGACCGTTGGGCCACTACCCGACCAATGCGTTACGAATTCTTGCTCCTCACCCCTCAGCCCGCCGCCTGGATCGCCCCAACCCGCGCAATATCAGCGTCTTGCAGATCTACCGAGTACACGCTGATCAGGTTACGTAATTTTTCCGCAATCACCTGGGCGCGATGCCAGCTCAGCCCGTCCATGACGATGTCCATCGACAGCAGGTCGCCTTGGCGCTCGACGCGCACCTGACTCGGCGTCAGGCCTTGCAAGGCAAACAGGTTCAATGCCCGGCACAGGAGGTCTGGCTCGGCTTCAGCCTGCACTTGGTACTGCACGCTGCGATGAGCATTGGTCGCATTCCATACGTCGGCGCGAGTCGGGGCAGTGGCAACGGCTTCAAGTGGGGGCATGTACGGTCTCCTTGGGCGTGGGAGAAATATTTACATGCGTCGACGGATATTTCTTATCTAAGATGAGCGTCCTTGGCGATATTTCGAATCGTTTAATTCGTCACATCATTCATTTTGGGTTTATTTATGCAAAGCGATCTGGATAGCTACGACCGCAGGATTCTGGCGCTGCTGCAAGAGGACGCTTCGCTGTCCAGCGCGCAGATTGCCGAGCAGGTGGGCTTGTCCCAATCGCCATGCTGGCGTCGGATCCAGCGGATGAAGGAGGAAGGGATCATTCGCGGCCAGGTGACGCTGCTCGATCGCAAGAAGATCGGCCTCAACACGCAGATCTTCGCCGAAGTAAAACTCAATGCCCATGGGCGTTCGAACTTCACCGAATTCACCGAGGCGATTCGCGGCTTTCCCGAAGTACTGGAGTGTTACGTGCTGATGGGGTCGGTGGATTTCCTGCTGCGCATCGTCACGGCGGACATCGAGGCCTATGAGCGATTCTTCTTCGAAAAGCTGTCGATGGTGCCGGGGATCCAGGAAGTGAACTCGATCGTGGCGCTGTCGGAGATCAAGTCCACGACGAGCTTGCCGGTGCTGCGATAGTTTGATCTGAGATGAAAGTGGCGGCCCCTTCGCGAGCAAGCCCGCTCCCACACTGGATCTGCGCCGTACACGCTTTTTGTGTTCACTGGAGATCCAATGTGGGAGCGGGCTTGCTCGCGAAGGCGATATGAAAGGCGCCGCAGATATCTAGGTTACAGGCGCAACAAAGTCTTCCAGGCCCGATTTTGATACACCGCAATCGCCTGCTGCTTGCGCGCATCCAGTGCTTCGTCGGTGATCGGCTCATTGGCCAGTTGTGCCAGTTTGTTCAGCTCGCCGTAGAGGCGATCCATTTCCGGGATTTCCAGCACATGGCGGGCGTGGTGCAGCCAGGCCCGGATACGCTCGATGCGTGGCAGTTGTTCGGCGAGGTCTTCTGGCTGCTGTTGGTAGCGTTGCAGTTGCAGGGACGAGGATTCTTCGCCCAGCAGGCGCGGCAGCCAGCTGCCCAGTTGCGCTGCGCCCTGGCGGTTGCCACGGGTGTTGCGCTCGGCGGCCCAGGTGCGGGCCAGCAGCCAGCGCGAGGTGGTGAGGGAGAACAGGCCCCAGCGCGGATCCTGCAGCTCTTCCAGGAACTGTTCCGGTGCGGCTTTGCGCACGTCTTCGTCATCCAGGCCGGCTTGGACCAACGGGCGCCAGTCTTCCAGCAGTGCGTCCAGCGCCACGCGCAAGTCGTGGGTCGATTGGCGCGGTGCGGCCTGGCCAAGGCTGCTGAGCAGGGCCCGCAGTTCGACAAGGATTTCCACCCAGTCCTGCAACAGGCGCCAGTGACCATTAAAGCGATATTGCTCGGCCAAGCGCTGGCTGCTGCCCAGCAAATGCCAGCTCAGCGCGGCGAAGGCGTCATCCAGCGGCGTTTCGGCGGTCAGTTGCGGTGCCGGCAGGCTCAGCGCATAGCTGCCCGCGTCGTGCAGGCGATAGCCACGTTCGGCCTTGCTGATGTCGCAGGGCATCAAGGGCAGCGTCGCGGCCAACTCGGCGGCCAGTTCCAGCAGGGCGGCGGGCTCGCCTTCGCGCAGCTCCAACTCCAGCTCGCAGATTTCTTCCTTCTGCTTGCCGACCACCACATGGCCCAGGTCCAGCGCGGCTTCGATGACCACCTTGCTCTTGCCACGGCCCCAAGCGATTTCCGCGCGTTCGCGGACGAAATCCGTGGTGAAAATGGCCTTGAGGGTCTTCTTGTCCAGTTCGGCCAAGGCCTCGGGCCAGCATTCGCCGTCGAGTTTTTTCAGGTCAAGCTTGGCCTTGGGCAGGTGCCAATCGTATTCGTTGCGCTCGGACAGGCCGGCGATGCTCTGACCTCGGGTCTTGAGGGTCTGGATCACCTCTTCGCCGTCGCGACGCAAGCGCAAGGCGACCTTGGCCTGGGCCAGGTCGCGCTCCGGCGTGTCGAAGTACTGGTTCATCAGCTCATGGCGTTCCCAGCCACTTTTGTTGCGTTTTTTCAGCAGCGGGTGCTCGCGCAGGGCTGCCAGGGTCTCGCGGCTGACGCGGAGTTTGATTTCGGTTTCTTTCTGCATGGCCGGAAAATCCAGGGATCGGGTGCGCAGCCGGGGAAAGGTGTGGCTGCCAAGGCCGTGCAGTGTACAGGACTCGGTCGTCCTACGCGCCGCGGCGGTTTCTTCCTGGCGCCGGATGGTTCTATGATGAACGCCAATTTGTAAGCCCGGAGCCAGCGATGCCTTTGCCATCCATGAAAGATCAGTTCGCTGCCCTGATCGCCGCGCCTTCGGTCAGTTGTACCCAGCCTGGCTTGGACCAGTCCAACAGCGCCGTGATCGAACTGTTGGCGGGCTGGCTCGGCGACCTTGGGTTTACCTGCGATATCCAGCCAGTCAGCCCCGGCAAGTTCAACCTGCTGGCCAGCTTCGGCAGTGGCCCAGGGGGCCTGGTGCTGGCCGGCCACAGCGACACGGTGCCATACGACGGTGCGTTGTGGCAGACCGATCCGCTGAAGCTTACGGAGGTCGATGGCCGCTGGGTGGGCCTGGGCAGCTGCGACATGAAGGGTTTTTTCGCCCTGGCCATCGAAGCGGTCAAGCCGCTGCTGGACCAGCCGTTCCATCAGCCCCTGCTGATTCTTGCTACTTGCGATGAAGAAAGCTCCATGGCCGGCGCCCGGGCCCTGGCCGATGCCGGGCGTCCACTGGGGCGGGCGGCCATCATCGGCGAGCCGACCGGCCTGCGGCCGATTCGCCTGCACAAGGGCGTGATGATGGAGCGCATCGACATCCTCGGGCGCAGCGGCCATTCCTCGGATCCGAGCCTGGGCCACAGCGCCCTGGAAGCCATGCACGACGCCATGGGCGAACTGCGTGGCCTGCGCCTGCAATGGCAGCGCGAATTCCGTAACCCGCAGTTCACGGTGCCGCAACCGACCCTGAACTTTGGTTGCATTCACGGCGGCGACAATCCCAACCGGATCTGTGGCCAGTGCTCCATGGAATTCGACCTGCGGCCCTTGCCGGGCATGGACCCGCAAGTGCTGCGGGCGGCGATCCAGCAGAAGCTCGACCCCATCGCCGAGCGACACAAGGTCAAGATCGACTATGCGCCGCTGTTCCCCGAGGTGCCGCCGTTCGAGCAGGTCGAGGACTGCGAACTGGTGCGCGTGGCCGAACGGCTCACCGGCTACCGTGCCGAAGCAGTGGCGTTTGGCACCGAAGCGCCTTATCTTCAGCGCCTTGGCTGCGAAACCCTGGTACTCGGCCCTGGCGATATTGCCTGTGCCCACCAGCCGGGCGAGTACCTCGAAATGTCACGTTTGCAACCTACCGTACAGCTGTTGCGGCAGTTGATTGGTCATTACTGCCTGACGCCGGCCACTGCCGGCTAAATTGCCCCCGTCCGGGCCCGTATTCATGAGGAGAGCGCGCGTGTCGCCAAGCCTGTTCCGACGATAACCATCAGCCCGCTGTGCGTTCTGTCTTCGTCTTTTTTCGGCTGTTAATTATTACAGGCCCAGGTTCATGCCCGAATACGTCAATTGGCTTCGTCACGCTTCGCCCTATATCAATGCCCACCGCGATTGCACTTTCATCGTCATGCTGCCCGGCGACGGGGTGGAGCACCCGAATTTCGGCAACATCGTCCATGACCTGGTGTTGCTGCACAGCCTCGGCGTGCGCCTGGTGCTGGTCCATGGCTCGCGCCCGCAGATCGAGACCCGCCTCGCGGCACGTGGCCTGACGCCCCATTACCACCACGGCATGCGCATTACCGATGCCGCGACCCTGGAGTGCGTGATCGACGCTGTCGGCCAGTTGCGCATCGCCATCGAGGCGCGCCTGTCCATGGACATGGCGTCCTCGCCCATGCAGGGCTCGCGTCTGCGGGTCGCCAGCGGCAACCTGGTCACTGCCCGGCCCATCGGCGTGCTGGAAGGGGTGGATTACCACCACACCGGCGAAGTACGGCGGGTCGACCGCAAGGGCATCAACCGCTTGCTGGACGAGCGCTCCATCGTGCTGCTGTCGCCGCTGGGCTATTCGCCCACGGGGGAGATTTTCAACCTTGCCTGTGAGGACGTTGCCACCCGCGCTGCCATCGACCTGGCAGCCGACAAGCTGTTGCTGTTCGGCACCGAACAAGGGTTGATCGGCGAGGATGGCAGGCTGGTGCGTGAGTTGCGTCCGCAACAGGTCCCGGCCCATATAAAGCGCCTGGGCAGCGACTATCAGGCCGAATTGCTGGATGCGGCGGCCCAGGCATGCCGTGGCGGTGTGGCTCGCAGCCATATCGTCAGCTACGTCGAGGATGGTGCGCTGCTGGCCGAGCTGTTCACCCGGGACGGTAGCGGTACGCTGGTGGCCCAGGAACAATTCGAGGTGGTGCGCGAAGCGGCCATCGAAGACGTCGGCGGCTTGCTGGACCTGATCAGCCCGCTGGAAGAGCAGGGGATCCTGGTGCGTCGCTCCCGCGAAGTACTGGAGCGCGAGATCGAGCAGTTCAGCGTGGTCGAGCGCGAAGGCATGATCATCGCTTGTGCGGCGCTGTACCAGATCGCCGATTCGGACGCCGGGGAGCTGGCCTGCCTGGCGGTGAACCCGGAGTACCGCCACGGTGGCCGGGGCGATGAGTTGCTGGAGCGAATCGAGACCCGCGCCCGCGCCAAGGGGCTCAAGACCTTGTTCGTGCTCACCACCCGTACCGCCCACTGGTTCCGCGAGCGGGGCTTTGAACCCAGCAGCGTCGACCGGCTGCCGGCGGCGCGGGCGTCGCTCTATAACTACCAGCGCAATTCGAAAATTTTCGAAAAAGCCCTTTAGCAGCGGCTGTGTAGAACTGTCGCAGGCCGCCTCTTGTTGATTTCAGACAATGATTTGTCTGACGCAAAGCCATCAAGATCGCGGCCTGGGGGGACGGTGCTGTGCGCAGAGATACGGCGATTGAAGGGCGGCGGGACAGGCCCGGGCGCTCGGCATATCGCCCTGGCAGAGGTTCTCCGACAAACAGCCATTCAGTAATCTGCCGCCAGGCCGATACGCCGGGTCACGGTTGACGAAGCTCGAATGGCGTCTATATTTCCAAACGGGCTGAAAACTGGTGAAACAATTCTTTTTAGATTTATAGAGAATCCATTATTCTGCGGGCCGGTGTAGTGGGGGTTAGACCATAGTCGTAGTCATAAATGGTTACGATTGACTTGTCGGTCACGGTCTGGCGCTAATCGCGCATCCGCGGATTCCGGGCATTCGATCCGGAGCCAAAGAAACACAAGAATTAGAAAACGAGAGGAGCGAAGCATGAACAAGTCCACCTTGGCCCTGGCCGTGGCCGTTGGGGTTTTGGCGCAGCAGGCAGGCGCCGCCGGTTTTATCGAAGACAGCAAGGCTACCTTGGGTCTGCGTAACTTCTACATCAACACGGATAACCGTGATTCTGCGGCCACCGTTAATAAAAACGAAGAGTGGGGCCAAGGGTTTGACCTGCGCTTCACTTCCGGCTACACCCAGGGCACCGTCGGCTTCGGTATCGATGCCATCGGCCTGCTGGGTATCAAGCTGGATTCAGGTGGCGGCACCAATGGCGCCTCCAACAATAGCTACGGCGGCACTGTGTTCCCGAGCAAGTCTAACGGCGAGGCGGTGGATAACTTCTCTAGCCTGGGCCTGACTGCCAAAGCCAAGATCTCCCAGACCGAGCTGAAGCTGGGCACCCTGCAGCCGAAACTGCCGGTCATCGTAACCAACGATGGTCGCCTGCTGCCGCAAACCTTCCAAGGCGGCCAAGTCACCTCGAACGAAATCAAGGACCTGACGCTGATCGGCGGCCAGATCGAGCACGCCAAAGGCCGTAACTCCAGCAACAACGAGGAGTTGTCCATTGCCGGTGCGAACGGTCGTACCGCAAGCGGTCGCGACAGCAACAAGTTCATCTACGGTGGTGGTGACTATAAAATCACCAAAGACCTGACCGCCCAGTACTACTACGGCAACCTGGAAGACTTCTACAAGCAACACTTCCTGGGTCTGGTGCACAACTGGGCCATCGGCCCGGGCGTACTGAAGTCTGACCTGCGTTATTTCAACAGCCGCAGCGACGGCGCCAATGGCAATGACTCCACCTACTACACCACCGGTAATTACAACGGTGTTGCCAGTGGTAAAGGCGAAGTCGATAACAACCTGTACAGTGGATTGTTTCTGTATACCGTTGCAGGTCACACTTTCGGTGGCGGTTATCAAGTCAGCAATGGCAGCAGTGACTTCCCTTGGTTGAACCAAGGTGATGGCTCGTCGGCTTACCTGACCACTGACATGCAGATCGCCAAGTTTGCACGCGCAGGCGAACGTACCTGGCAAGCGCGTTACTCTTACGACTTCGCCAAAGTCGGGGTGCCCGGCTTGACCGCGGGTATGATTTATCTGCGTGGCAATAACATTGATACCGTCGGTTCTAATGGTAATGAAAATGGTTCTGGCCGTTCCGAGTGGGAACGTGACATCACCGTCGGCTACGTCGTACCGGAAGGTCCGCTGAAGAACGTTGGCGTGATGTGGAAAAACGCTACCTGGCGCAACGACGTCCCAGGTCAGCGTGACCAGGACGAAAACCGCCTGATCGTCAGCTACTCGCTGCCACTGCTGTAAGCAGCGCGTTCGCCTGATAAAAAAGCCCCGCCCGGCATCGCGCCGGTCGGGGCTTTTGCGTTTTCTGAAGAGGGTTCTCTTAGCGCTCCCGCCGCTACGGTGCAGACTCCGCCGCGTCCTTACGCAGAATGAATGCGCTGAACGCTAGAAAATCATCCAAATGTCCGGTAATGATCGCGACCATGATTGGCAATTGCAGGGCTTGGTAGTCATGCACGGCGATATTCCTGAAACCCACCATGTTCTTCAGGTTTTTCACCAGACCTTCTTTCATCCAGCCACCTTGAAAAAGCAACTCGAATGTATCGCGGGCACTTTGCGGGACACCCAGTCGCTCACGGCGAATCAAATGCTGCCCCATATCCAGTGCCGCTTCACACGCCCGCTGGATGTTCAGGACTGCCGAATCCTGGCGAGTGAAATCGGTTGCAAACGTAGCGGGATCTTTCTCGTACTCCTCCCGCACCCTGGCGACGCAACGCTCGATACTCGCTGCTTTATTGATCAGCACGTCATCGGCCATACACACTGCCTTCTTCCTGGATATCCTTGAGCAAACCTGCCCGAGCCTCATCGAGCGCTGTTTTTTCGCTGAGAACAAAACACTCGAACAACCCCGCCTGTACGTCTCTGGCCCAGAGCCGCTGACCTCGAGTCACGATCTGATACTGCATAACGGTCGTTGCCCCGCGTAGATCGATCAGATCCACCGGACTGCCCGCGATATCCGCCAAATCACCTGAAAGCTGCCATAACGACACAGGATCGACTTCGCCGGACAAAAGCACAGCCAAATCGACATCGCTGCCAGGCCCGGCGGTGCCCTGTGCATGGCTACCGAACAGGTAAACCGCCAGCAGTCCAGGGAGGTGATTTTGCAGATGTGTCAGCAAGGCTTGAGTGTTCATGCTGCCTATCCTAGCCGCTCGTCCTGAAATCGCGTCAATAATTTCCGTAGTGTGGGTACAAAGCAAAAAAAGCCCCGCCCGGCATCGCGCCGGGCGGGGCTTTTGCGTTTCCGAGTCAGGCCCACCCCTGTAGCCCTTCTCGAAACTTCTCCTCTTTTCAGCAACTCGAGGCCTTCTCGAACCTCGCTGGCGATCTTGTGCCGGTATGCAAAGCGATGCCAGTGAACAGTTTTTTATATTCACTATTGATCTAGATAAATGGATATTTATTCTTTTTAAATCAATCGAAACGGGTGCAGAGTTGGGCTCACAACAACCTCATCCAGGAGCCGCACCATGAGCCTCAGACTCGGCGACATCGCCCCCGATTTCGAACAGGATTCCAGCGCCGGCAAGATCCGCTTCCACGAATGGCTCGGTGACAGCTGGGGCGTGTTGTTTTCCCATCCGGCGGATTTCACACCCGTGTGCACCACCGAGCTGGGTTTCACCGCCAAGCTCAAGGATGAGTTCGCCAACCGTGGCGTCAAGGCAATTGCCCTTTCGGTAGACCCGGTGGATTCGCACCACAAGTGGATCGAGGACATCAACGAAACCCAGAATACCGTCGTCAACTTCCCGATCCTGGCCGATGCCGACCGCAAGGTTTCAGACCTGTACGACCTGATCCATCCCAATGCCAACGACACCTTGACCGTGCGTTCATTGTTTGTGATCGATCCGAACAAGAAGGTCCGGTTGACCATTACCTATCCAGCCAGCACCGGTCGCAATTTCCATGAGATCTTGCGGGTAATCGACTCCTTGCAACTGACCGACAATTACAAAGTCGCCACCCCGGCCAACTGGCAGGACGGTGACGAAGTGGTGATCGTGCCGTCGCTCAAGGACGAGGATGAAATCAAGCAGCGCTTCCCCAAGGGCTACCGCGCCGTGAAGCCTTATCTGCGCCTTACCCCGCAACCCAATCGCTGATGCAACACTGAACCTGTGGGAGCGAG
Source organism: Pseudomonas fluorescens Q2-87 (assembly GCF_000281895.1). Taxonomy (NCBI): domain Bacteria; kingdom Pseudomonadati; phylum Pseudomonadota; class Gammaproteobacteria; order Pseudomonadales; family Pseudomonadaceae; genus Pseudomonas; species Pseudomonas fluorescens. The sequence goes on from NZ_CM001558.1 coordinate 311,791, forward strand.
CAAGCTCGCTCCCACGCCAATGAACTGTGCACCAAGGGTTTTGGCCGTTTCGACGGCCTTTTTTATTGCTTGGAAAAAAGCTCCTTGTATATATCCAAATAGAATAACCAAATGAATAAATATGATTTAAAGATATATTGATCCCCTGTTATGGTTTGTCCCGTACAGCGAGATCGCCTACTGCGAATCGCACGTGACCTTTAAGGAATGCTTGGCATGTTGGTCGTCTCACTCGGTGGCAGTCCCAGCCAGCGCTCCCGTTCCGGGGTACTGCTGGAACGCTCGCAACGCTGGTTGCAGCGGCAAGGTGTCGAGGTCGTGAGCTATCAGGTGCGCGATTTCCCGGCCGAAGACCTGCTCCATGCCCGTTTCGACAGCCCGAAGGTCGTCGACCTGCTCCAGCAAATCGAAAACGCCGACGGCCTGTTGATCGCCACACCGGTATACAAGGCCTCTTTCTCCGGTGCGTTGAAGACCGTGCTTGACCTGCTGCCTGAGCGCGCCCTGGCCCATAAGGTGGTGTTGCCCATGGCCACCGGCGGCAGCATCGCTCACATGCTGGCGGTGGACTACGCCCTCAAGCCGGTGCTTTCGGCGCTCAAGGCCCAGGAAATGCTCCACGGAATTTTTGCCGAAGACAGCCAGATCGCTTATGGCGAAGGCAGCGCCCAGGCGCAATTGACGCCGGCCTTGCAACAACGTCTGGATGAGGCGCTGGAACAGTTTTTCAGCGCCATGGCCCGCCGGCCCAAGCCGCTGGACCCCGCTGTATTGAATGAACGTTTGTTGAGTGCTCGCTGGAGCATTTGAACGCTACTTACCCAGATTCAACTCACCTTACTCAGCCGCTAACGGCCAAGCAGGTGCAGCCAAAACCCCACAGCAAAAAGGAGAGCGCCATGCGCACTGTCATTTTGCGTCGCGGGCTGGTCGCACTGTTTGCTGCGGCTGTGTCCTTCGGCGCCATCATCCAGGCTCAAGCCGAGACCTTGCGGATCGGTTATCAGAAATACGGCACCCTGGTGCTGCTCAAGGCCAAGGGTTCGCTGGAAAAACGTCTCGCTGCCCAAGGCGTGGACGTGCAGTGGACGGAGTTTCCCGGCGGCCCGCAACTGCTCGAAGGCTTGAACGTCGGCTCCATCGATTTCGGCGTGACCGGCGAAACTCCACCCGTGTTTGCCCAAGCAGCAGGCGCCGATCTGCTCTACGTTGCCTACGAACCTCCAGCCCCCACCAGCGAAGCCATCCTGGTGCCCAAAGGGTCGCCCATTCAGTCGGTGCAAGACCTCAAGGGCAAGAAAGTCGCGCTGAACAAAGGCTCCAACGTCCACTACCTGCTGGTGCGGGCGCTGGAAGATGCGGGTCTTGAATACACTGATATCCAGACGGTTTTCCTGCCGCCGGCCGACGCCCGCGCTGCGTTCGAACGTGGCAGTGTCGACGCCTGGGTCATCTGGGATCCGTACCAGGCAGCCGCCGAGCAGCAGTTGCAGGCCCGTACCCTGCGTGACGGCAAGGGTATCGTCGACAACCACCAGTTCTATCTCGCCACCAAGCCTTATGCGCAAAAAAATCCGCAGGTCATTACGGCCCTGGTGGAAGAAGTGCGCGCCGTGGGCGAATGGTCCAAGGCCAATCCTGAAGACGTGACGCAGCAGGTTTCGCCACTGCTCGGGCTGCCTGCCGACATCACGCTGACCTCGGTGAAACGCCAGGGCTATGGGGCATTGTTTCTCACGCCAGAAGTCGTCGCGGCGCAGCAGAAAATCGCCGACAGCTTCTACCAGCTCAAATTGATTCCCAAGCCCTTGAGCATCAAGGACGTGATCTGGACGCCGCCGGCGGCCGTTGCGAAAGCCCAGTAATTCGACTTCTTTAGGAGACCACTCCATGAGCCTCAATATCTTCTGGTTCCTGCCTACCCACGGCGACGGCCATTACCTTGGCACCGCCGAAGGCGCCCGCGCCGTTGACCACGGTTACCTGCAACAAGTCGCCCAGGCGGCGGATCGACTGGGTTTTGGCGGCGTGCTGATCCCCACCGGCCGCTCCTGCGAGGACTCCTGGCTGGTGGCTGCGTCATTGATCCCGGTAACCCAGCGCCTGAAATTCCTCGTGGCCCTGCGCCCCGGGATCATTTCCCCGACGGTGGCGGCGCGCCAGGCTGCGACCCTGGACCGCTTGTCCGGCGGCCGCGCGCTGTTCAACCTGGTGACCGGCGGCGACCCGGATGAACTGGCCGGCGACGGTCTGTTCCTGGATCACGAGCAGCGTTACCAGGCGTCGGTGGAATTCACCCGTATCTGGCGCCGGGTCCTGGAAGGCGAGACCGTGGATTACGACGGCGAACATATAAGTGTGAAAGGCGCCAAGCTGCTCTATCCACCGATCCAGCAACCGCGTCCGCCGCTGTATTTCGGCGGCTCGTCGGAAGCTGCCCAGGACCTCGCCGCCGAACAGGTGGAAATGGTGCTGACCTGGGGCGAGCCGCCAGCGGCCGTTGCGGAAAAAATTGCCCAGGTGCGGGCCAAGGCCGCGAAGCTGGGACGCACCGTGCGCTTTGGCATTCGCTTGCATGTGATCGTGCGTGAAACCAACGCCGAAGCCTGGCAAGCGGCCGACCGGCTGATTTCCCACCTGGACGACGACACCATCGCCCGTGCCCAGGCGTCCCTGGCGCGCTTCGATTCGGTGGGCCAGCAACGCATGGCCGCCCTGCACGGCGGCAGTCGCGACAAGCTGGAAGTCAGCCCCAACCTCTGGGCCGGTGTCGGCCTGGTTCGCGGCGGTGCCGGTACAGCGCTGGTGGGCGATGGTCCGACCGTGGCGGCGCGGGTCAAGGAATATGCTGACCTGGGCATCGACACCTTCATTTTCTCGGGTTACCCACACCTGGAAGAGTCTTATCGCGTGGCAGAGTTGCTGTTTCCGCACCTGGACGTGGAGCGTCCGGAACTGCCGAAGAGCCAGGGTTACGTAAGCCCGTTCGGTGAGATGGTCGCCAACGACATCCTTCCCAAAGCCGCGTCCCAGAGCTGAGGCGGCCATGAAGAAAATCATCCACAACCTGGCGCCATGGGCGGTGCCGCTGCTGTTGCTGGCGGTCTGGCAACTGTCGGTGTCGGCCGGCTGGTTATCCACACGGATCCTGCCGGCACCGGTGGCGGTGATCGAGGCGGGGGTGAACCTGGTGCGCAGCGGCGAGATCTGGACGCACCTGGCGATCAGCGGTTGGCGGGCGGCGGTTGGCTTCCTGATTGGTGGCGGCATTGGCCTGGCGCTGGGGTTCATCACCGGCCTGTCGAAATGGGGCGAACGCCTGTTGGACAGTTCGGTGCAAATGGTCCGTAACGTCCCGCACCTGGCGCTGATTCCACTGGTGATCCTGTGGTTCGGCATCGATGAGTCGGCGAAGATTTTCCTGGTGGCCCTGGGCACGTTGTTCCCGATCTACCTCAACACTTACCACGGGATTCGCAACGTCGATCCGGCATTGGTCGAGATGTCCCGCAGCTACGGCTTGTCCGGCTTCAACCTGTTCCGGCAAGTGATATTGCCGGGCGCCTTGCCATCGATCCTGGTGGGCGTGCGGTTTGCGCTGGGCTTCATGTGGCTGACGCTGATCGTGGCGGAAACCATCTCTGCCAGCTCCGGCATTGGCTACCTGGCGATGAATGCCCGGGAGTTCTTGCAGACTGATGTGGTGGTGCTGGCGATTCTTCTGTACGCGGTGCTGGGCAAATTGGCCGACCTCGCAGCCCGAGGGCTGGAGCGGGTCTGGCTGCGCTGGCATCCGGCTTATCAAGTGAACAAGGGAGGTGCCGCATGACCGCCCAACAACCTCCGCGCCTGCTGCGAGGCATTCCGCTGGCAGTGCGAAAGCTGCAAAAGACTTTCGGCTCGCGCCAAGTGCTGCGTGATATCGACCTGCATATCCCGGCCGGGCAATTCGTCGCCGTGGTCGGTCGCAGCGGCTGCGGCAAAAGTACCTTGCTGCGTTTGCTGGCCGGCCTCGATCAACCCACCGACGGCCAGTTGCTCGCCGGCTCGGCACCGCTGAGCGCGGCGCAACAGGACACGCGGCTGATGTTCCAGGAAGCGCGTTTGCTGCCCTGGAAAAAATCATCGACAACGTCGGCCTTGGGCTCAAGGGCAACTGGCGGCCGCAAGCGTTGCAGGCACTGGAAGCCGTGGGCTTGGCCGACCGCGCCAACGAATGGCCGGCGGCACTGTCCGGTGGACAGAAGCAGCGAGTGGCCCTGGCCCGCGCGCTGATCCACCAACCGCGCCTGCTGTTGCTCGACGAGCCGTTGGGCGCGCTGGATGCCCTGACCCGCATCGAGATGCAGCAGTTGATCGAAAACCTCTGGCAACAACACGGGTTTACCGTGCTGCTGGTGACCCACGACGTCAGCGAAGCGGTGGCGATTGCCGACCGGGTCATCCTGATCGAGGACGGCCAGATCGGCCTCGATTTGCTCATCGACCTTCCACGTCCCCGGGTTCGCGGCTCGCACCGCCTGGCGGCCCTGGAAACCGAAGTCCTCAACCGTGTGCTGTCCTTGCCCGGCCAACCGCCGGAACCCGAACCCGTTTCACCCTTGCCCACGCAACTGCGTTGGGCGCAATAACTTCATCCAGACAGGAATCGACACCATGACTATCAAAGCCATCAACGTACGCAACCAGTTCAAGGGCACCATCAAGGAAATCGTCGAAGGCGACGTGCTGTCGGAAATCGACGTGCAGACCGCCTCCGGCATTGTCACTTCGGTCATCACCACCCGCTCGGTCAAGGAACTGGAACTGGCCATCGGCAGCGAAGTGATCGCCTTCGTCAAATCCACCGAGGTGTCTATCGCCAAGTTGTGAGCGATATTTCACCCACAGCCCCGGACGGCGCGAGCCCTTCGGGGTTTTTGGGTTTTTGGGCGACCTGCGGATGGGCTTTGTTGAGGTTGGAGGGGGCTGCTGCGCAGCCCAGCGGGAGCAAGCTCCCTCGCCACGAGGCAGTTGCTGGGTCAGGGGGCATCACGCTTGGGCAAATATGGCGGCAGGTACAGCCCCAGGTATGCGTCGAATACCCGCATCCCTTCTTCGGCCATGCGCGGCGTAATCTGGTTGTGCTGCTGCACCGAGCGGGCGTAGACCCGGTCGCCCAGTTCCATGGCCAAGGCGAACACGTCGACGTCCTTGGGCAACGCCGGCAACTCGAAGTGGCGGTCGAAGAGTTTGTGCATCAGGTCGCCCAGCTCAAGGTCGTGCTGGCGGTCGGCTTGGGTGACTTCGGTCAGGCCGTGCTGGGCCAGGATGAGTTGGCGAGCGGCGGCGTCTTGGCTATAGATGGCAAGCACGCGCTGCTCCACCAGCCGTGACAGATCGCTCCAATGGTTCAGCGCCCCATGGTCGATCGGTGCTTGCAGGCAGGCCCGGAACGCAGCGTGGATATCGGCGGTGAGGGCTTCGAGCAGGGCCGGGACGCTGGCAAAGAAGTGGTACACCGATGAGGGCGGGATCCCGGCACGCTCGGCAACGCTGTAGATCGACAGGCTAGTCACACCTTCGGCCGCAAGCAGCGTACGGGCGGCATCGAGAATCGAGTCGATCCGGGCCTGGCTGCGTGCGCGAGGTTTGCGAGGGGTGGCGATGCGCGTCATGGATGTCTCCTGCGGGGCTGGCGGGCATTGTACGCAGAGCGAGGGGAGGGTCCATAGCAGCGCTAATGAACAAAGGTATTCCCGTGGCGAGGGAGCTTGCTCCCGCTGGGGTGCGAAGCAGCCCTCAAAACAGCCACTGCAGTGTATAAGGTCGATCGCTTTAGCCTGTTGGGGCCGCTGCGCGGCCCAGCGGGAGCAAGCTCCCTCGCCACAAAGGCTGATGAGTGCCCATAAAAAACGCCGCGGCCTTTTAGGGCCGCGGCGTTGTTTTTTTACTGCAACCGCTTAAACGGTATGCAGGTACCAGTTGTATTCAAGGTCGGAAATGGAGTGTTCGAATTCCTCCAGTTCACTTTCCTTGCAAGCCACGAAGATATCGATGTACTTCGGATCGATGTACTTGGCCATGACTTCGCTGTCGTCCAGTTCGCGCAGGGCATCGCGCAAGTTGTTCGGCAGGCTTTGCTCGTTCTGCTCGTAGCTGTTGCCTTCCACCGGCGCGCCGGGCTCGATCTTGTTGGTCAGGCCGTGGTGCACGCCTGCCAGCACGGCGGCCATCAGCAGATAGGGGTTGGCGTCGGCACCGGCGACACGGTGTTCCAGGCGTACGGCGTCGGCGGAGCCGGTCGGTACGCGCAAGGCTACCGTGCGGTTGTCCAGGCCCCAGGTCGGCGAGTTCGGCACGTAGAACTGTGCGCCGAAACGACGGTAGGAGTTGACGTTCGGGCAGAGGAAAGCCATCTGCGCGGGCAGGGTCTCGAGCACACCGCCGATCGCGTGACGCAGCGCGGCGTTCTGCTCGGGATCCTCGCTGGCAAAAATATTCTTGCCGTCCTTGTCCAGAATCGAAATGTGCACGTGCAGACCATTGCCCGCCTGGCCCGGATACGGCTTGGCCATGAAGGTGGTGTCCATTTCATGGTCGTAGGCGATGTTCTTGATCAAACGCTTGAGCAGGACCGCGTAGTCGCACGCCTTGATCGGGTCAGCCACGTGGTGCAGGTTCACTTCGAACTGCGCCGGGGCACTTTCCTTGACGATGGCGTCGGCGGGGATGCCTTGCTCCTTGGCCCCTTCCAGAATGTCCTGGAGGCAATCGACATACTCGTCGAGGTCGTCGATCAGGTAGACCTGTGTCGAGTGCGGGCGTTTGCCGGAGATCGGCGAGCGGGGCGGTTGTGGGCGTCCATTCACGTTCTCCTGGTCGATCAGGTAGAACTCAAGCTCGAATGCGGCGCAAATGGTCAGACCCAGCTCATCGAACTTGGTCACCACCTGGCGCAGCACTTCACGCGGGTCGGCGAAGAAGGGCTCTCCTTCGAGTTCATGCATGGTCATTAACAGTTGCGCGGTAGGGCGCTTCTGCCAAGGCTCATTGCACAGGGTGTCAGGGATTGGATAGCAGATCCGGTCGGCATCGCCGATGTCCAGACCCAGGCCGGTGCTTTCCACCGTAGAGCCATTGATATCCAGGGCAAATAAAGAGGCCGGCAGGTTGATGCCTTTCTCGTAAACCTTGTGGAGGCTGGTGCGTTCGATGCGCTTGCCGCGCACCACACCATTCATATCCGCAATCAGAAGGTCAACGTACAGAACCTCAGGATGTTCCTTAAGGAACGCGTTCGCTTCGTTAAGCTGAACGGCACGCGGGGGTACCGACATGATGCAACACCTTTGTTGTTAAAAATATCAATCATTGATCTCTTCGAAAGCCAGTCAACCCGAACGGCATGCCGAAGTCAAGCAGGGCCTTTTTTGCCCTAAAAAAGCACCTGTGGGGCTTTTTTGAGGCAATTTAGGGCGTTTTTTTCCCTTTGAGGGTCTTGGCGCCCGCAGGCTTGAGCGGGCCGTGTTGTATTTTTTACGGGGGTGTTGTGTAAAAAAATGAACAAGGCTAAGCTCGATTCAAACCCATAACAGCAATAATACCGGGGTGCTTCATGTCTCGCCTGCCGTTAATCGGCGTCACCACCTGCTCCAAGCAGATGGGTCTGCATGCTTATCACATCAGTGGCGATAAATATTCCCGGGCTGTCGCGACAGCCGCCAGGGGCCTGCCCATACTGATCCCGTCCCTGGCGGATCTGTTTGCACCGTCCGATATTCTGGACGCCCTGGACGGTATTCTCTTTACCGGCTCTCCTTCCAATGTAGAACCTTTTCATTACCAGGGCCCGGCCAGCGCGCCAGGCACAGCTCATGATCCTGCTCGGGACGCCACCACCCTGCCGCTGATCCGCGCCGCTGTCGATGCGGGCGTGCCGGTGCTCGGTATCTGCCGGGGGTTCCAGGAAATGAACGTAGCCTTTGGCGGAAGCCTGCATCAGAAAGTTCATGAAGTCGGAACCTTTATCGATCACCGCGAGGACGATACTCAGCCGGTGGATGTCCAGTACGGTCTGGCGCATGCCATGCATATCCTGCCAGGCGGTATCCTGGCGAACCTGGGCCTGCCCGAGGAGATCGCCGTCAATTCGATCCACAGCCAGGGTATCGAGCGCCTGGCTCCGGGCCTGAGGGCCGAGGCAGTGGCGCCGGATGGCTTGATCGAGGCGGTTTCGGTTATACAAGGCAAGGCTTTTGCTTTAGGTGTGCAATGGCACCCCGAATGGGCGGTAAGCTCTAACCCGCACTACCTTGCGATTTTCCAGGCATTTGGCGATGCCTGCCGAGCAAGGGCAATACAACGCGACGCCGATGCGTCAAACAACGCCTGACGACTAATAGCAGTCAGGAAACTCACGCCTAGAGGCATTTATGAGTAACAACCTCGACCAGCTCACCGATTGGTTGAAAGACCATAAGATCACAGAAGTCGAATGCATGATTGGCGACCTGACCGGTATCACCCGGGGCAAGATCTCGCCGACCAACAAGTTCATCGCCGAAAAAGGCATGCGCCTGCCCGAGAGTGTTCTGCTGCAGACCGTTACGGGCGACTATGTCGAAGACGACATCTATTACGAACTGCTCGACCCGGCCGACATCGACATGATTTGCCGCCCGGACGAAAACGCCGTTTTCCTGGTGCCCTGGGCCATAGAGCCCACCGCGCAGGTCATCCACGACGCCTACGACAAGCAGGGCAACCCCATCGAGCTGTCGCCGCGCAACGTGCTCAAGAAAGTGCTCAAGCTCTACGCCGATAAAGGCTGGCAGCCAATCGTCGCGCCGGAAATGGAGTTCTACCTGACCAAGCGCAGCGACGACCCGGATTTCCCGCTGCAACCGCCCGTGGGCCGCTCCGGCCGCCCGGAAACCGGTCGCCAATCCTTCTCGATCGAAGCGGCCAATGAATTCGACCCACTGTTCGAGGACGTTTACGACTGGTGCGAATTGCAGGAACTGGACCTCGATACGCTGATCCACGAAGACGGCACGGCGCAGATGGAAATCAACTTCCGTCATGGCGATGCGCTGTCCCTCGCCGACCAGATCCTGGTGTTCAAGCGCACCATGCGCGAGGCGGCGCTCAAGCACAACGTGGCCGCTACCTTCATGGCCAAGCCCATGACCGGCGAACCGGGCAGTGCGATGCACCTGCACCAGAGCATCATCGACAAGGAAACCGGCAAGAACGTCTTCTCCAATGAAGACGGGACCATGAGCGATCTGTTCCTGCACCACATTGGCGGTTTGCAGAAATTCATCCCCGAGCTGCTGCCGCTGTTCGCCCCGAACGTCAACTCGTTCCGCCGCTTCCTGCCGGACACTTCGGCGCCAGTGAACGTGGAATGGGGCGAAGAGAACCGCACCGTTGGCCTGCGGGTGCCGGATGCCGGGCCGCAGAACCGTCGGGTGGAGAACCGCCTGCCGGGCGCCGACGCCAACCCGTACCTGGCAATTGCCGCGAGCCTGCTGTGCGGCTTCATCGGCATGGTCGAAGGCATCAACCCGAGCGCGCCGGTGGTGGGCCGTGGTTACGAACGTCGTAACTTGCGCCTGCCGCTGACCATCGAAGACGCGCTGGAGCGCATGGAAAACAGCGCCACCATCGAGAAATACCTGGGCAAGAAATTCATCACTGGCTACGTCGCGGTCAAGCGGGCCGAGCATGAAAACTTCAAGCGCGTCATCAGTTCGTGGGAGCGGGAATTCCTGCTCTTCGCCGTCTGAAGCGCCGGGCGAGGCTGCTTCAGGCAGCTTCGCCCTCACCGATAAAAGGAGAATTCGCATGACCCGCAATAACCCGCAGACCCGCGAATGGCAGGCCCTGAGCAACGATCATCACCTGGCGCCATTCAGCGACTTCAAGCAACTCAAAGAGAAAGGCCCGCGCATCATCACCCACGCCAAGGGCGTGTACCTCTGGGACAGTGAAGGCAACAAGATCCTCGACGGCATGGCCGGTCTCTGGTGCGTGGCCGTCGGTTACGGCCGCGAAGAACTGGCCGACGCCGCCAGCCAGCAGATGCGCGAGCTGCCGTACTACAACCTGTTCTTCCAGACCGCCCACCCGCCGGTGCTGGAATTGTCCAAGGCCATCGCCGACATCGCGCCTGAAGGCATGAACCATGTGTTCTTCACCGGGTCTGGCTCCGAAGGCAACGACACCATGCTGCGTATGGTCCGCCACTATTGGGCGATCAAGGGCCAGCCGAACAAAAAAGTCATCATTAGCCGCAAGAACGGTTATCACGGTTCGACCGTCGCGGGCGCGAGCCTGGGCGGCATGACCTATATGCACGAGCAGGGCGACCTGCCAATCCCGGGTATTGTCCACATCGCCCAGCCTTACTGGTTCGGCGAAGGCGGCGACATGAGCCCCGAAGAGTTCGGCGTTTGGGCGGCCAATCAGCTGGAAGAAAAAATCCTCGAGATCGGCGTCGACAACGTCGGCGCCTTCATCGCCGAGCCGATCCAGGGCGCGGGCGGGGTGATCGTGCCGCCGGACAGCTACTGGCCGCGCATGAAGGAGATCCTCGCCAAGTACGACATCCTGTTCGTGGCCGACGAAGTGATCTGCGGTTTTGGTCGCACCGGTGAGTGGTTCGGGACCGACCACTACGGGTTGAAACCGCACATGATGACCATCGCCAAGGGCCTGACTTCCGGTTACATCCCCATGGGTGGGCTGATCGTGCGCGACGATGTGGTCGAGGTACTCAACGAAGGCGGCGACTTCAACCACGGGTTTACTTACTCCGGTCACCCGGTGGCGGCGGCGGTGGCCCTGGAAAACATCCGCATCCTGCGCGATGAGAAGATCATCGAGCGCGTCCGCGACGAAACGGCACCCTATTTGCAGAAGCGTTTGCGGGAACTGAACGATCATCCGCTGGTGGGTGAAGTGCGCGGTGTCGGTTTGCTGGGGGCAATCGAACTGGTCCAGGACAAAGCCACGCGCAAGCGCTACGAAGGCAAGGGTGTGGGCATGATCTGCCGGCAGTTCTGCTTTGACAACGGGCTGATCATGCGCGCGGTGGGCGACACCATGATCATTGCGCCGCCGCTGGTGATCAGCAAGGCCGAGATCGACGAACTGGTGACCAAGGCGCGGCACTGCCTGGACCTGACGCTCAGTGCGTTGCAAGGCTAAGTGCTAGGCTCTGAGCGGGGCGCTTTCAACGGCCTCGCCCGGAGCGAACAAAAGGCTGGGCTTGTGTTGAAAGCCTGGCCTGTAACTTGCCAGACTACCGCAGTTCAAGTTGCCCGCGAGCCGGCTACTGAACGTGGCTAAAAAGAATAACTGGAGCATCATCCATGAAGGCATTAGGTATGAAGATAGCTGGCAAGACTCTCCTGGCCATGTCCCTGATGGGCGCGATGGCGGGCGCCGTTCAGGCGGACAATAAAGTGCTGCACGTCTATAACTGGTCCGACTACATTGCGCCGGATACCGTGGCAAAGTTCGAGAAAGAGTCGGGGATCAAGGTGGTCTACGACGTGTTCGACAGCAACGAAACCCTGGAAGCCAAGTTGCTGGCCGGCAAGTCCGGTTATGACATCGTGGTGCCGTCGAACAACTTCCTGGCCAAGCAGATCAAGGCCGGGGTCTACCAGGAACTGGACAAGTCGAAACTGCCGAACTGGAAAAACCTCGACACCGACCTGCTCAAGGCGGTGGGCGATGCCAGCGACAAGGGCAACCAGCATGCCTTCCCCTACATGTGGGGCACCATCGGCATTGGCTACAACCCCGAGAAGGTCAAGGCTGCACTGGGCGTCGACAAGATCGACTCCTGGGATACCCTGCTCAAGCCGGAAAACCTCGCCAAGCTCAAGAGCTGCGGCGTGAGCTTCCTCGATTCGCCAACCGAAATGATCCCGGTGGCGCTGCACTACCTGGGCTACCCGACCGACAGCCAGGACAAAAAGCAATTGGCTGATGCCGAGGCCCTGTTCCTCAAGCTGCGTCCTTCGATCGGTTACTTCCACTCCTCCAAATACATTTCGGACCTGGCCAACGGCAACATCTGCGTGGCCGTGGGTTACTCGGGTGATATCGAGCAATCCAAGAGCCGTGCGGCTGAAGCTGGCGGCAAAGTGAAAGTGGCCTACACCATTCCGAAGGAAGGTGCCGGTTCGTTCTATGACATGGTCGCCATTCCCAAGGATGCCGAAAACGTCGAGGCCGCTTATAAGTGGATGAACTTCATCATGCAGCCGGAAGTCATGGCGGAGATCACCAACAACGTGCGCTTCCCGAACGGCAACAAGGCCGCCACCGCCCTGGTGGACAAAGACATCTCCGGTGACCCAAGCATTTACCCATCGGACGAAGTGAAGGCGAAGCTGTACGCCATCAGCGATTTGCCACCGGCCACCCAGCGGCTGCTGACTCGCAGCTGGACCAAGATCAAATCCGGTAAATAAGCCGGCGTGAAGCAGTCCCCCTGTTGTCGCCTTCTGCGCGACGGCGACAACAGGCGCAATTAAATAATTAAAAGTTTTGCTGGATCGGTTTATCGAGGGTAAGTTGCGCGCCGGTTTTGTTGCAGGGCCCATTAAGGTCAGGTAACGGGGGCAACTTGGGCCCAACTATTTAGAGGACCTCCACGTGCCAGTCTTTTCTTTGTTACGCAACGCCTTGCTGGTAGGCGCCGGCCTGACGCTCGCCGTCAGCGTCCAGGCCGCTTCCACCGTGCATATTTATAACTGGTCGGACTACATCGGCGAGACCACCCTGGCGGATTTCGAAAAAGCCACCGGCATCAAGCCGGTGTACGACGTGTTCGACTCCAACGAAACCCTGGAAGGCAAGTTGCTGGCCGGCCGTACCGGTTACGACGTGGTCGTGCCGTCCAATCACTTCCTGGGCAAGCAGATCAAGGCCGGGGCGTTCCAGAAGCTCGACAAGGCGCAATTGCCCAACTACGCCAACCTCGATCCCGCGCTGCTCAAGCGCCTGGAAAGGAACGATCCGGGCAACCAGTACGCCGTGCCTTATCTGTGGGGCACCAACGGCATCGGTTACAACGTCGCGAAGATCAAGGCGGTCCTGGGTGTCGACAAGATCGATTCGTGGGCCATGCTGTTCGAGCCGGAAAATATCAAGAAGCTGTCCAGTTGCGGTGTTTCGTTCCTCGACTCGGGCGACGAGATGATTCCGGCGATGCTCAACTACCTGGGCCTGAGTCCCAACAGCGAAGACCCTGAAGACTACAAGAAGGCCGAGGCCCAGCTCCTCAAGATCCGGCCTTACGTGACCTACTTCAACTCCTCCAAATACATCTCCGACCTGGCCAATGGCGAGATCTGCGTGGCCGCCGGTTTCTCCGGCGATATTTTCCAGGCCCGGGCGCGAGCCAGTGAAGCCGGCAAGGGCGTCGAAATCGCCTACGTGATTCCCAAGGAAGGCGGCAACCTCTGGTTCGACATGCTGGCGATTCCGCGCGACGCCACCAACGTCAAGCAGGCTCACGCCTTCATCAATTTCCTGCTCAAACCTGAGGTCATCGCCCAGGTCAGCGACACCGTCGGTTATGCCAACCCCAACCCAAAGGCTGGTGAACTGATGGACCAGAAAGTACGCACCGACGAAGCGGTTTATCCACCGCAAGCGGTCGTCGACAAGCTTTATGTCAACTCAGAGTTGCCGCCCAAGATCCAACGACTCATGACCCGCAGCTGGACCAAGGTCAAGTCGGGTAAATAACGCTGAACGCTCTAATCAAGGTTCGTCCGCGTGGGGCGAACTGCAAATTCTGTGGGAGTTTCGTAAATGGCAGTTGCCTCCGGCGCCTATAAGAAAGCCCTCGAGGGCGACCAGACACCCAAGCAGGTGCTGGTCAAAATCGACCGGGTCACGAAAAAATTCGACGAGACGATTGCCGTGGACGATGTGTCCCTGGAAATCAAGAAAGGCGAAATCTTCGCCTTGCTCGGCGGTTCGGGATCGGGCAAATCCACCTTGCTGCGCATGCTCGCCGGTTTCGAGAGGCCCACGGAGGGGCGCATTTTCCTCGATGGCGTGGACATCACCGACATGCCGCCGTATGAGCGGCCGATCAACATGATGTTCCAGTCCTACGCATTGTTCCCGCACATGACCGTGGCGCAGAACATCGCCTTCGGCCTGCAACAGGACAAGATTCCCAAGGCCGAGGTAGACGCCCGCGTGGCCGAGATGCTCAAGCTGGTGCAGATGAGCCAGTACGCCAAGCGCAAGCCGCATCAGCTCTCCGGCGGCCAGCGCCAGCGCGTGGCCCTGGCCCGTTCCCTGGCCAAGCGGCCGAAGCTGCTGTTGCTCGATGAGCCGATGGGAGCCCTGGACAAGAAGCTGCGCTCGCAGATGCAACTTGAGTTGGTCGAGATCATCGAGCGGGTCGGTGTGACGTGCGTCATGGTGACCCATGACCAGGAAGAAGCCATGACCATGGCCGAGCGCATCGCGATCATGCACCTGGGCTGGATCGCCCAGATCGGCAGTCCGATCGACATCTACGAAACCCCGACCAGCCGCCTGGTCTGCGAGTTCATCGGCAACGTCAATATCTTCGAGACCGAGGTGGTAGACGACGCCGAGGGTCATGCGGTGCTGACCTGCAAGGACCTGGACCGCAACATCTATGTGGGCCACGGCATCAGCACTTCGGTGCAGGACAAGTCCGTGACCTACGCCATTCGCCCGGAAAAACTGCTGGTTACCGCCGAGCAGCCAACCTGCGAAAACAACTGGTCCAGCGGCAAGGTCCATGACATCGCCTACCTGGGCGGTCATTCGGTGTTCTACGTCGAGTTGCCGAGCGGCAAGCTGGTGCAGTCCTTCGTCGCCAACGCCGAGCGTCGTGGCCAGCGTCCGACCTGGGGCGACCAGGTGTTCGTCTGGTGGGAAGACGACAGCGGCGTGGTGCTTCGCTCATGAACATGCGCAAATTCAAACGCCGACTCGATCGAATAACGCCCGGTGGCCGTCAACTGGTCATCGGGGTGCCCTTCATCTGGCTGTTCCTGTTCTTCATGCTGCCGTTCTTCATCGTCCTGAAGATCAGTTTCGCCGAAGCGGATGTGGCGATTCCGCCGTACACCGAGATCTACAGCTACGTTGACCAGAAGCTGCAAGTGCTGCTCAACCTCGCCAACTACGTGATGCTGAGCGAGGACGAGCTGTACATCGCCGCCTACCTTGGCTCGCTGAAGATGGCGTTGATCAGCACCGTCTTGTGCCTGTTGGTCGGTTACCCAATGGCCTACGCCATCGCCAACGCCCGCAAAGAGCTTCAGACGGTGCTGGTGTTGCTGATCATGATGCCGACCTGGACCGCGATCCTGATCCGCGTCTATGCGTGGATGGGCATCCTCAGCAACAACGGCCTGCTCAACGGTTTTCTGATGAGCATGGGCTGGATCAGCGAACCGCTACAAATCCTCAACACCAACCTGGCGGTCTATATCGGGGTGGTTTATTCCTACCTGCCGTTCATGATCCTGCCGTTGTACGCCAACCTGGTCAAACACGACCCCAGCCTGCTGGAGGCCGCATCCGACCTGGGTTCGAGCACCTTCAACAGCTTCTGGAAGATCACCGTGCCGCTGTCCAAGAACGGCATCATCGCAGGCGCGATGCTGGTGTTCATTCCCGTGGTGGGCGAGTTTGTGATCCCGGAACTGCTGGGCGGCCCGGAAACCCTGATGATCGGCAAAGTGCTGTGGCAGGAATTCTTCAACAACCGTGACTGGCCGGTGGCATCTGCCCTGGCGGTGGTGATGCTGGCGATCCTGATCGTGCCCATCATCCTGTTCAACCGCAGTCAGGCCAAAGAAATGGAGGGCAAGGAATGAAGCGCTTCAGTTTTTCAAGCCTGATGCTGGTGCTGGGTTTGCTGTTTATCTACGCACCGATGCTGATCCTGGTGATCTTCTCGTTCAACGCCTCGAAGCTGGTGACGGTGTGGGGCGGCTGGTCGGTCAAGTGGTACGTCGGCCTGTTGGATAACAGCCAACTGATGGGATCCGTGGTGCGCTCGCTGGAGATTGCCTGCTACACGGCGATTGCCGCCGTGGCCCTGGGCACGCTGGCTGCCTTCGTGCTGACCCGCATCACCCACTTCAAGGGCCGCACGTTGTTCGGCGGCCTGGTCACCGCGCCACTGGTCATGCCGGAAGTGATCACCGGCCTGTCGCTGTTGCTGCTGTTCGTGGCCATGGCGCAGATGATCGGCTGGCCCCAGGAGCGTGGCATCGTCACGATCTGGATCGCCCACACCACCTTCTGCGCAGCCTACGTGGCGGTAGTGGTCTCGGCGCGCTTGCGTGAGCTGGATCTGTCCATCGAAGAGGCCGCCATGGACCTCGGTGCGCGGCCATGGAAGGTGTTCTTCCTGATCACCATTCCGATGATCGCGCCATCCCTGGCGGCAGGGGGAATGATGTCGTTCGCGTTGTCCCTGGACGATCTGGTGCTCGCGAGCTTCGTTTCCGGGCCTGGCTCGACGACGTTGCCGATGGAAGTGTTCTCGGCCGTGCGCCTGGGTGTGAAGCCGGAAATCAACGCCGTGGCGAGCCTGATCCTGCTGGCGGTTTCGCTGGTGACTTTCCTGGTCTGGTACTTCAGCCGTCGCGCCGAAGAAAACCGCAAGCGGGCGATCCAGCAAGCCATCGAAGAAAGCGCCGCCGACTCCTGGAAACAACCGGAAGTCCGCCGGGCCGAGACCGCGCCGGTCTAACCCGATAGCGCAAGCTGTGGGAGCGAGCTTGCCCGCGATAGCGGTGGGTCAGTCAGCGAAAAGGTTGAGTCTGAATCCGCCTTCGCGAGCAAGCTCGCTCCCACAGTTTTTTGTGGTGTTCACAAAACCATGTTTCGCCGCAGTCCATTGTGGGAGCGGGCTTGCCCGCGAAAGCGGTGGGTCAGTCAGCGAAAAGGTTGAGTCTGAATCCGCCTTCGCGAGCAAGCTCGCACACAGTTTTTTGTGGTGTTCACAAAACCATGTTTCGCCGCAGTCCATTGTGGGAGCGGGCTTGCCCGCGATAGCGGTGGGTCAGTCAGCGAAAAGGTTGAGTCTGAATCCGCCTTCGCGAGCAAGCTCGCTCCCACAGGTTTTTTGTGCTGTTCACAAAACCATGTTTCGCCGCAGTCCATTGTGGGAGCGGGCTTGCCCGCGATAGCGGTGGGTCAGTCAGCGAAAAGGTTGAGTCTGAATCCGCATTCGCGAGCAAGCTCGCTCCCACAGGTTTTTTGTGGTGTTCACAAAACCATGTTTCGCCGCAGTCCATTGTGGGAGCGGGCTTGCCCGCGAAAGCGGCGGGTCAGTCAGCGAAAAGGTTGAGTCTGAATCCGCCTTCGCGAGCAAGCTCGCTCCCACAGGTTTTTTGTGGTGTTCACAAAACCATGTTTCGCCGCAGTCCATTGTGGGAGCGGGCTTGCTCGCGATAGCGGTGGGTCAGTCAGCGAAAAGGTTGAGTCTGAATCCGCCTTCGCGAGCAAGCTCGCTTGTATGGTAGGACTTGAAGGGAGGAGGAGGGACAAGGCTCGATTCTGACTGTTAGCCGCAGTACAGACCGTGGGAGATTTCACCCCTCCTCCTTTCACCCAAGCGCCGATAAAGAATGCATCTGGCCTAGACCGACGATAGGAACAAGCCTGCGCCTCTGGGTGAACCCTTCAAGTGTTCAAACCTTAGCCCGGAGGATTTTCAATGGCAATGCCGGTTTCTGTCGTAAAGCCGATCGTGGGTGTTGATGTCGCCAAGGATGAGTTGGTGATTTATCACGCAGAAACAGATCGACTCGAAGCGATCCCCAACACCAAAGCTGCGATCAAGAAGTGGCTCAAGGCGTTGCCCGCGCCAGTGGATGTCGCCATCGAAGCCACCAATATCTATCACCAGGAATTCGCCGACCTGGCTTATGCGCAAGGTTGTGTGATCTACATGATCGGCGGCTACGAGCTCAGCCATTACCGCAAAGGTGTCAAAGTTCGCGCTAAAACCGATGCGCTGGATGCTCGGTTGTTGGCTCGTTACTTGAACAACGAAGGCCACCAGTTGCACCCATGGACCCCGCCATCGCCCCTGTATTGCCGGCTTATAAGCCTTTTCCGGCGCCGAGCAGCCTTGGTTCAGGCGCGTGTCAGCCTCAAGCAAAGTTGGTCCAACGAACCGTTGCTCAAAACGGCGTTTGAGCACCAGATAAAGGCCATGCAACGACTGGAAATCTTGCTCGAGAAAACAATCCAGACGCAGTTGGAAGCAGCTGGCTTGAGCGCTCAGCTCAAGCGTTGCATGAAAGTCGAAGGTATCGGCCTATTGAGCGGTGCCCGTTTGCTCACGTCGTTTCAGCGTGGGGATTTCAGAAATGCCGATGCCTTCATCGCTTTTCTGGGCCTAGACCTGCGTATATCGGATTCAGGGAAAAAGAAGGGACGCCGCTGTCTGTCTAAGCGAGGTGACCCAGAGGCACGTCGATTGATGCATAACGCCGCGATGTCGGCGAGACGTACAGCGGCATGGAAGGGTTTTTATGAGGCACTGAGGGCCCGGGGACTCAGCACAACCGAAGCATTAGTTGCACTGGCCCGCAAGCTTGCTCGAGTGGTATTCGCCCTGCTGAAGAACCAGAGCGAATACTTACCGAAAGGCATTTAAGGGGTAGCCCCGCACCATAGAATCTCCCACAGTTTTTTGTGCTGTTCACAAAACCATGTTTCGCCGCAGTCCATTGTGGGAGCGGGCTTGCCCGCGAAAGCGATGGGTCAGTCAATGAAGAAGTGGGCAGGTTACGCATTCCAGGGTGATGTGCGGATGAGCTGCACGAAGTTCATCGGCTTGAACCCCGGTTCCTGATCCACCAGCACATCCGTCTTCACATTGCCGAAGGTTGTCAGCGGGCGATGGCGCAGGCCGTCGGCGAAGGCGCAGATGATGCATTCCTTGAAGCCTTCTCCTCGGGGATGGGCGTGTACCACGGCATCCCGCTGCGCTGCCGGGAAAGCGGCGTAGTCCATGCCCAGCACGTCCATTTCCACCCCAGCGGTGACCAGGGCGACGGTGGGGCGCAGGTGTTTCGGTACGCCGGGCGTGGTGTGCAGGGCGATGGACAACCAGACCTGCTCGATATCGTCATCGCTCAGCCCATAGGGTTTGAGAAACGCCGCGGCAGCGTTTGCGCCGTCCACTTCGAAACGCTCGTCGTCGCTGCGATGACCGTCCACCAGGCCCAGGTCATGGAACATCGCGCCGACGTACAGCAGCTCCGGATCGTAGGCCAACTGTCGACGCTGGCCGCTCAAGGCGCCGAACAGGAAAACCCGACGAGAGTGGTGATACAACAGGTCGGATTCGATATCACGGATATATTCAGTGGTGGCGCGGGCGAGGGCGCTGTCAGGGATGGTGATGCCGGCAATGCTGTTCATGCTGCTCTCCTCTTGACGGTGCGCCAGGGTTGGCGCCGAGGGGTTCAGTCTGTTCGCCGGCGTAAACCGGGACAATCGCCCCATGGCAACGATCCTTGCCATTTAGCCCGGGTTTCGTGCCAATTGGCTTCCAGTGGGTGGATTGGCTAGGGTGCGGGTGTCACAGGCTGCGATTTCTTCCATTCGAAGGTAAGCGTGAACATGCACAAAACCGTCGCCATCGTAGTGTTTGCAGGCGTCCAGTCGCTGGATGTGACCGGTCCCATGGATGTATTCAGCGAGGCCAATCGGTTCCTGCCCCCCGAGGATCATTATCGGCTTGAGGTGATTGGCGTCGAGCAGGGCGCCATGCCTTGTTCCAACGGTTTGTCCCTCAATGCCCATCGGCATTTCAGCGACGCTTCCCAGGCATACGATTTGCTCCTGGTAGCGGGCGGGCCGCGATTGCCGTCCATGGACTTTGGCCCCGCATTCGATGCCTGGCTGCGGGATGCCTGCGGACGGGCACAGCGCTTTGGCTCGATCTGCAACGGCGCCTTCATGCTCGCCCGGGCGCGATTGTTGGACGGCAGGACCGTCACCACCCATTGGGGCGACGCCGTGGCGTTGGCACAGATGTGCCCCACGACCCGGGTCGAAGCGGATCGTCTCTACGTGCAGGATCAAACGCTTTACACCTCGGCCGGGGTTAGCGCGGGGATCGATCTTTCGTTGTTCCTGCTGGCCCAGGACCATGGCCCGGACGTGGCGCTGAGCGTTGCCAAGCGGTTGGTGGTGTTCACCCAGCGCGCGGGTGGGCAATCGCAGTTCAGCCCTTTCCTTACTCCCCATGCCGAGCCGACGTCCACCGTGGCCCAGGTCCAGGCGTATGTATTGGCGAACTTGAACGGTGACCTGGCCATCGCCGACCTGGCCGACGCCGCGAACATGAGCCAGCGCAACTTCTCTCGGGTCTTCACCCGCGAGGCGAAGGTCACGCCGGCGGAGTTTGTCGAACAGGCCCGGGTGGACGCGGCGCGGGTGATGTTGGAAAGCACCCGCGCCCCACTCAAGACCGTGGCCTGGCAATGTGGCTTTCGCGACGCCCAACACATGCGCAGTGTGTTCAGTCGCAGGCTGGGGGTGACCCCGCAGCAATTCCGATTGAATTTCGCGGCGATGGTTTAGGTTCGTCGCCTCTCACTTCTTCAGCGCGTCATGGGCCTCCAGCGCCCGCAGGGAGTAGATGTACGCCGCGCCGGCATTCAATGACACCGCCGTGGCCAGGGTGGCAGCGATTTCTTCGCGGGTGGCGCCGGCCTTGATGGCGGCGTCGGTGTGAACGCCGATGCAGCCATCACAGCGAGTGGTGATTGCCACGGCGATGGAGATCAGCTCACGGGTCTTGGCGTCGAGTACGTTGTTTTCGGCTGCAGCTTCATCCAGGGCCATGTAGGCCTTGACCATCTTCGGGTTGCTTTTGCCCAAGGCGCCGAAGGCGCTCTTGATGGTAGGCAGCAGTTCGGACCAGTTATGGAACATGGCGTTGACTCCTTTGGCAGTGATGGGGACAGCGAGCCCTTGTAGTCTTGACCATGAATGGCAATCAAGCCCGCTGCCGATGAAAAATAACAGCGCGAATCATGGCGTTCTGGCCGGCAGCAGCTTCAAGGTGCCACGGGTGTTGGCCGTCACCTCTTCCTCGGCCAGGTGCGCCTGTTGATACAGCCCCTCGATGTACGCCTCGGCCTGGTCTTCGTAGTGCTTGTCGAACGGCACGCCGCTCTGGCCAACGGGATTGATCGTGACACTGTGGGCCGGGTCGGCGAAGTCGATGATACGGCGGGTAGAAGGCCCGTAGGTCACAGGCCAAGGCGCCGGGCCGATCTTGGCCGAGAGGTTGTTGGGCACCTCGTGGGTGCCGGGTGCGGCAAACGGGCCGACGTTGAAGATCCGGTCCAGCGGCTTTTGCATACCCAGCGGGTGGCCGTGAGTGAGGGTGTGGGCCTTGCCCCACTGCCATTGCGTGGCGTCGTCACCGAAAGTGGCCTTCAGGTGCGCCAGGCTCCTGTTCCAGGCCGTTTTGACGATGTCGCTACGGGTTTCCTTGCCCAGCGTCGTGCGGTCGTCCCACCAGGGGGAATCTTTCGATGCTGCCAGGCGCGGCAGGGCTGCGTCGATCACCCGGGTCGACAATGCTGTTTCGAAGAAGCCATCGCCCAGCTCGTCGCGCAGGGCGGCATCGGCCAGGTTGAACAGCAACTGGTTGAACAGCGTGGCGCTGGTGGAATCCAGGGGGTAATCGCCCTGCCATTGGGCCAATTGCTCGACCCATTTGCGCTCCCCCGGGTCGCTGACCACCTCACGCAACACCGGCAGCAAAGGCGCAAGCAGACGCGGGCCATAGGCAGTGGTCGTGCCCAGTTGCAGTTTCTGGGTGGTCTCGATGTCCCACTTCGCCTGCTTGTCGCTGAGCAGCAGGTTGAGTTGCTGGCCGCGGTCGGCGAGGTTGTAGTAGCCCGGGATCTCGATGCCGCTGGCCGCCACCGGCTGGAAGTTGGCCGAAATGATATAGCCCCGCGCCGGGTTCTCTTCCTGCGGGTTGCTGCTGAACGGGTAGAAGCCTTCTTTTTCCGCCTCCGGGCTGCTGCCATCGAGGATGAAGCCGGGCTTCACGCCGGCCGGCCGCTTGGGCAACTGCGCGGCGGCCCACCAGCCAATATCCCCTTTGGCATTGGCCCAAACCACGTTCAGCCCGGGAGCATGGATCTTCGCCGAGGCACCACGGGCCTTGGCGAGGGTGTCGGCGCGGTTGAGCTGGTAAAAGGCCTCGAGGATCGGGTTGCGACTTTCCAGGAAGCCCCACCACATGGCGACCGGCGTCTTGCCGGCACTCGCCCCAAGGGCATCGTTGACAATTGGGCCGTGGGGCGACTGGCGCAGCACCAGCGTCACCGGCGCCTGGCCCTTGACCGCAATCTGCTGTTCGCTGCGCGTCATGTCTACCCATTGCCCGCGGTACCAGACCTGTTCGGGATTGTCCGGGTTGGTCTTCTCGGCGATCAGGTCCAGGTCGTCGTTCTGGAACATGGTGATGCTCCAGCCGAAATCCTTGTTCATCCCCAGCGTCGCGAAGGGCAACAGTGCCTGGTAATGCCCATAGAGCTCGAAACCCGGCGCTGAGAGATGCGCCTCGTACCACACCGACGGCGCGGAAAAGCGGATGTGCGGGTCGCCCGCCAGCAACGGCTTGCCGCTGTGGGTGCGGCTGCCGGAGACCGCCCAGGCATTGCTGCCTTCGAATTGCGGCAGGCCGTTTTCGGCCAGGGCCTGTTCGCTCAGGCGGGCGAGGGCGTTCAGGCTTTTCCAGTCGCTGTCGGCCAGGGGTAAACCGGCCTTGCGACCTTCGGCCAATACGCCTTGGGGCTGCCAGTCCAGGTCGAAAATGTTCAGGTAGTCGGTGCCCAGTTGATCGCGCACGTAGGTCAGCAGCGGTTCGGTGCGAAAGGCCGCGGCAAAACTGTAGGCCATGTAGCCGGTGACGCTCACGGTGTCCTCGGCAGTGAAGGGCCGCTTGGGAATGCCCAGCACGTCGAACTCCACGGGTCGGGTGTGGGTGTCCTGATAGAGATTGATGCCATCCAGGTAAGCCTGCATCGCAACCCAGGCCGGCGATTGCGGATCCTGTTCCTTCACATAGGTCGCGGCACGCTCGCGGATGCGCAGGCTGCGCATCAGTTTGTCGGTGTCGAGCAGCTTTGGCCCGAGCACCTGCGCCAGCTCACCACGGGCGAGGCGGCGCATGATCTCCATCTGGAACAGCCGATCCTGGGCGTGGACGTAGCCGAGGGCGCGGTACAGGTCGGTTTCGTTTTCGGCGCGGATATGCGGCACGCCGCGTTCGTCATAGCGCACGGTCACCGAGCCGTGCAGCCCTTGCAACTGCACCGTGCCCTGGCGGGTGGGCTGCTTGCTGTAGAGGTAGCCGCCCGCGACGATGATGGCGGTGACGACCAATGACAGGAAGGCGATGAGGGTGCGTTTCATGGTGATTCCTTGTTGGGTGACAGCGGTTCCATGGCTTCGCTGTTCATGACTTCTTTAACACGTCGGTGCGTACCTGTGCATCGCTCGTCTGAGCGATTTTCCTCAGGCGGTCGAAAGGCTATCGTGGTTCGATGCTGTAATCACGTCGGTCGACATCGAAGAGCAGGGGGATATGAGTCGGCGTGTGTCGCGAGGGCCGGCCACGGGGAGTATCCCTGCGGCCGGCGTTGGAGGGAGGTATCAGTCCTGGTTATCGGGCCGCCACGCGACGCTCGATGGCTTCATCAGGCTGGCCGGGTGGTGGGTGCTGGTTCGTTGGACGGCCCGCCTTGGGGCCGCGCTTCGCCTCGTTCTGCCAGTTGAATGTCGTCGCCAGAGGTTTTTTTAGGCCTCGTTGCCATCCTCTGAGCCCAGTCGGTAGTCAGGTTGAGCCCCGCGATAGCGGTTTGCGGAACGACTTGGGTAAGGCCGCGGGTCACGTGGTAGGTGTTTTCGAGGTCGCGCCGCCAGCCTTCTGGCTGGGTGTGGGGCAGACCGTCTCGATTTGGGTTTGTAACGTTCTGCAGTGGTACGTTTGCTCGCTTGGTCAGGTCGTCCGTGCCGCTCAGCGCCTTGTTTTCGAGCGGCGCCGCCACGCTGTTGGCAAAGAACGGAAGCAGTGTCAGGCCGGAGGAGAAAAAGGTGGTGACGATCTGTTCCATCTTTTCTCGCAACTCCGGATTCTCGTCCACCGCGGCTGCGTCGCCCACCGCTGTACGCATGGCGATCCCTTCGCCTACGCCAACGATCCGGTTGGCGTAGTCGCTGACGTTGGTCATGCTGATCGGGTTGAGTTTTCCTGCCGCTTCGGAAAATGCCTTGGGTAGCAGTTCGCTCCAGTTGCGGTTTTCCCTTGTTACCCGGTAGGTAGGAATCTCCTCGTCACCGTGGGTTTGTGCGTATTTCGCCACTGCCTGGCCACCGGCCATGAAGGTGCCGCCCACTGCGGAGGCAGTTGTGCGGGCGAGGATCCCGCCGGCGTTTACCGAGGTGAACTGATCAATGGTATCGCGCACAGCATGGGCGGCCCCAAAGGCGAGGTAGCCGGTGAAATCGCCACTCATGGTGCCAAAATTGTTCGCGTTCTGTTTGAGCTTGAAGTCGTTGCGCTTTTGCTCCTGTGTCAGGTTGAGCGCGTCGCGTCCAGTGTTTTCGACCCGACGCCCGTCCTGCGTGACGACATTCAAGGCCTTGGGATAGACCGACAACGGATCGACCTTTTCCAGGCCTGCACCGATGGTCTTGTCGACAACGACCTGGACGAACGGGCGGATGCCGTCGCTGATCACTTTGTGGGCGGCGCCAAGGACTGTCGAGGTCGCCGCGACATGTTTGCCATAGGAGGCGTCCGCCATTTTTTCATCGATCGACGCCGTGATGGCGCCAAAGTGACCCGCAGACGCCACGCCCTGTGGGATCCCCGCACCGGCAAATACCGCCAGGCCCGTTACAAAGCCGGTCTTGGTCTTGAGGTCGGCGACATAGTCCTGGCGTGCGACGTTCTTCAGCGCGGTGTCCAGTACCTCGTTTTTCTTCGTCGCCGTCGCCAGTGCGCTTGGCGTGTTCGGCTTGTCGTCATCGGTCTTCAGCAACTCGCCAAGCTCCTCCCGGACCTCGCGCAACTGGCCCAATTGATCCTGCGCCCGGTCCCGCTCGGCCTGGGGAAGGCTCTCGTTGCCAGCGGCTTGTTGCGCATGCTCGATTCGGCTTTCCATAAAGGTGTTCAAGCGCGTGGGCATGTCTTGTGTCATGGCTTGCATGACACCCTTCGCATAACTGCGGAAGGCTTTGTGGCTATCTTGCAGCAACTTGCGATCTTCCCCTTCCGGGGTTTTATCGATGACTTCCTGGCACAACGAATGATAGGCGCCGAGGGTATTACCCATGCGGTCGCAGTGTTTGTCCCAGACGGCTTTGAAGCCACCGTCTTCTTTCCTGTCGTCCTCGTTCTTGCCCAGGTATTCGTTGAAGTCCTTGACGAATGCTTCGGTTTCTTCGTGGCCCGACAGCATCGGGTGGGGCGTGCCACCCAGTGTGGTCAAGTGCTTCTGTACGTCTTGATAGCTGGTCCCTGGCGCGTAGCCCAATATTCTGCCTTCCAGGATCATGTGATCACGTGCATAGCCGATGGGGTCGCTGTCAGGGTTCTTCTTGCCGAGGCTGTTGACCAGTCCTGTCAGGCGCTGTTGCCGGGTCTTGAGTGTTTTCTGAGTCTCATCGGTCGGTTTTCCTTCGAAGTGATAAGGCACGAGGGGATTGGTGGAGGGACGAACCTGCCCGGCCAGGCTGGTTCCCACCGGCGTGATCCGATCGTCCTGTTGCTGGCGCAACGCCGCGGAACTGGTGCTTTGTCCTACTGATAAATCAGGCATGTGGTGTTCTCCTAGATTGACAGGGCGTTGTTGAGCCCGGAGCTACGGGGAGTGGGTTTGTGCTGGGTGGTCTTGGCGCTGTCGCTTGGGCTGGCACCGTCGAAGAAGTAGCCGTCTCGCCAAATCAGCGCCATATCGGCGGCGGCGCCCATCAGACCGAGCAGGCGCTCGGCCGCAAGCTCCTCCAGCGGCACGTGGCCGATCAGGATCACTTGTTCGCTGTCGCGGTTGTAGGACAGGGAAGGGCAGAACGCCCCGCTCAGCAGGTACAGGTTGGTTTCCAGCAGCCGTTGCAGGACCGCTTCCCGATTCGCCACCGGCAATGGCCCGAAGCTGCAATAAATAAAGACGTCTCCCTCACCCACGCCTGGGGTGTGCTTCAGGGAAAAGTCCACATCCTTGACTGACAGGTTCGCCTGTTCGTAGAACGCTGACGGGGTGGGGATCATCGTGAGTTCGCACAGCTGGTCGATCAGCCTGCAATAGGTGGGTGACGCCATGGTTGACCTCGCATTGTCGCGCCGGCGCCGACGAGCGCCTGCTAGCCCATGGTGAGTGACACCTGCGTCATTTCAGTTCCCGCCCACCGTTGGCGCGTGGAACCGCTGCCCTGTGATCTGCCACCCAATGGCGCCACCTCATTCAAGGTTGACCGCCATGTCCCGTTCACTTGCACGCTCGCCGGCCCTGCGCTTCGCCCCCAAAGGCTTGTCCATGCTTGCCATAGGCACCTTGTTGTACGGCTGTCAGCATCTCGAACCGCAGCTGACCATCGGCGATCCCTTCGCCAACGAGCCCTACCGTTCCCAGTTGCGCTGGCTGGAGCCGGCGCCCACGGACACCCTCGTGCAGATCGACGAGTTGTCGGGACAAAACAACGGCAGCCTGTGGGCGCGTATGCGCCAGGGATTTTCCCTTCAGGCCAGGACCCGGGGCGTGGCGCGCATCGATGAGCAGCGCCGCTGGCTGCTGGAACGTCCGGCGTTTCTTACCCAGACCGGACGCGCCGGCAGCCGTTACTTGCACTTCATCGTGGGCGAGCTGAGCAAGCGCAATATGCCGCTGGAGCTGGCGCTGTTGCCGGCCATCGAAAGCGGCTTCAACCCGAACGCCCAATCGCCTGCCCAGGCCATGGGCCTCTGGCAGTTCATTCCCGCCACGGGGCGCCGCTACCAATTGCAGCAGCGAGGCGACTATGACGAGCGCCGGGACATTCCATCCTCCACCCGGGCTGCCCTGGATTATCTGTCCTACCTGCATGACTACTTCGACGGCGACTGGCTGCTGGCGCTGGCCGCCTACAATGCCGGCGAAGGGCGGGTTCGCGACGCCATCACGCGCAATCGTGCCCGTGGCCTGGCGACCCGTTACTGGGACCTGTCGTTGCCCGGCGAAACCCAGAACTACGTGCCCCGGTTGCTGGCACTGTCGCAACTGGTGAATTCCCCCGCCGACTATGGCGTGAACCTGGCGCCCATCGCCGACCAGCCGTATTTCCAGATGGTTGCCTTGACGCAGCCCGTGGACCTGGCGCGCCTGGCGACGTTGTCGGGGGTGCATGAGCGCGAGTTGCGCATGCTCAACCCCGCCGGACGCGGCCGGGCCAGTGGGCGGCTGCTGATGCCCATGGAAGCCTCGCGCAGGTTGTTGGCACAACCAGACATGATCGCCAAGGCGGCGCGCCCTCACGTGGCCGGTGGCGAAGAGCCCTTGGTCGCCTCGCCCGATACCGGCACGGCCGAGCCGCAGGTGGCGGAGGTGGCTGCGCCACCAGGGGTGTGAGCCAAGGCCCACCCCCGAGCAGACCGCGCATTGAGTCAGAGGCAGGCCATCGCGACGTTGGCCAGGCCTCGTGCGCGAGGGTCCATCAAGACGTAGGAACCGATGGTGTTACAGGCGAAGCCGAACGCCACCCCGCGCTCAGGGTCGGCAAAGCCGATGGTGCCACCGGCGCCCATGTGCCCGAACGCCTCGGCCCCCATGCCGTAGCTGCCGTTCGCCACATGCGGTTGGTTGAGCATGACACCCAGGCCGAAACGCGCAGGGGTCTGCAGGGTCGGGTCGTACCCCGCACTGTGCTCGCGCAACATTTCGTTGAGCAGCGGCGACTCCAATAACCGTCCATCGAGCAGGCCCGCGTAGAACGTCGCCAGGCTGCGGGCATTGCCGTGTCCGTTGGCCGCCGGTTGGGTCATGCGCTTCCAGCCGGCTTCGTTGCTGCGTCCCAGCACCATCGGCGGGTTGGCGAAGGCCAGCGCGCTCATGGCGGTCGGTTCGTTGAGCACGAACTGAAGCACCCGGGCGAAGGCCTCGTCGTCGATCTCGTCCTTGGTGCGTGCCATGTAGGCGCATCGAGCGATGGCTGCATCGTCCAGGCCGAGGTGGAAATCCAGCCCGAGCGGCACCGCCACCCGTTGGCAGATGCTCTGCGCCGGTGTCTGGCCGTCCACCCGGCGCAGCAATTCGCCGAGGATCCAGCCGAACAGTAACGGCGAATAGGTCTGCTGTTCCCCTGCGGCCGCCCATGGATGCTCTTCGGCGATCAGGTCCGTCATGGTGGTCCAGTCGTAGAGGGTTTCCGGTGCCAACGGCGTGCGCAGCGCCGGGAGCCCGGCGCGGTGACAAAGCACTTGACGCAGGGTGATGGATGCTTTGCCGGCGTTGGCAAAATCGGGCCAGTAATGACAGATCGGCGCGTCCAGCTCCAGGCGTCCTTCGCCCACCAGTTGCATGATCGCCACCGCCGTGAACGGCTTGGTGCAGGAGAACAGATTGAGCAGTGTGTCGCGTTGCCAATGGCTCTGCGGCTCTGGGCCGGCAATGCCGGCCCAGAGGTCGATCACGGTTTCGCCGTCAATCTGGATGCACAAGGCGGCGCCGCGTTCGAAGGGGCTTTGCATCAGCTGGGTAAAAGCTTTTTTGACCGGTTCGAAGCGGGTGTCGCATTGGCCATGGATAGCAAGTGCACGCGTCATGTCAGCTCCACGAAGGGATGGTGTTTTCCCTTGAGTGACCGTGGCGGGGCAAACGGTTCATCGACAGCTAGACGCCCATGTGGAGAGCGAACTTGCTCCCCCAGGGATCTTTTTTGGCGAGCCGTGCCACTCAGGAGCAACGATGCATGCCTTTGGAGAGTGTTCATGGCTTACGAGCGTACCCTGGATTGGAACAGCGACGCGTTTCGCGGCGAAGCTTATCGGCATTATGCGGCGCTGCGCGAGGCCTCTCCGGTGTTCCTCAGCCAGCCTGAGGGGCAATTGCCGATTTGGTATGTCACCGGCGCCCGGGAAGTCGAGGAGGTGCTGCTCGACAGCGACCGCTTCGCCCGTGACCCGTCACGGATCGATCCACAGTTCGCGGCGATGCTCGGCGGCGAGCAATCCATCGCATTTCTTAACGACCACATGCTCAACCGCGACGGGGACGACCATCGCAGGTTGCGCCGTTTGGTCAACAAGGCCTTCACCCTCAAAGCGGTCAACGCCATGCGCCCGCGCATCCTGCAGATTGCCGAGACGTTGCTGGACCCCGTGGGGCCGAACGGGCAGATGGACGTGGTCAGTGAATACGCATTTCCCCTGTCGATCATTGTCATCGCCGAACTGCTCGGTGTCCCCGCTCAAGACCGGGACGATTTTCGCCGCTGGTCGCAGATGATCGTCCAACAGGTCGGGCAGGACTTGAGTCAATTGCAGCGTTGCTACAGTGAATTCGCCGCCTACATGCTCGCCTTGATCGATCAGCGCCGGGCGCAACCGACCAACGATATGATTTCGGCGCTGGCACAAGTCGAGGAAGAAGGCCGGATGCTCAGCCGAAGTGAGCTGTGCAGCATGATCGCGCTGCTCATCATCGCCGGCCACGAGACCTCGGCGTCGATGATTGGCAACGCCGTCCACATGCTCTTGCAACACCCCAGGGCGCTGGCGCGCTTGCGTGACG
This sequence comes from Pseudomonas fluorescens Q2-87, assembly GCF_000281895.1. Lineage (NCBI taxonomy): Bacteria > Pseudomonadati > Pseudomonadota > Gammaproteobacteria > Pseudomonadales > Pseudomonadaceae > Pseudomonas > Pseudomonas fluorescens. Next base: position 341,622 of record NZ_CM001558.1, read on the forward strand.
AGCCGGCACTGATGCCCAACGCGGTCGAGGAGTTCTTGCGTTATGACTCGTCGGTGGAACGGGCAATGGTGCGCTTCGTCACCCGCGACACCGTCCTGGCCGGCCAACATTTGCAACGCGGGCAACTGCTGGTTGCGGTGGTGGGCTCGGCCAACCGTGACGAAGCGCTGTGTGCAAATCCTGGCACACTCGACGTCGCTCGCCCGGCTTGTCCGCACATGGCGTTCGGCAAAGGTATCCACTACTGCCTGGGTGCCTCGCTGGCCAGGCAAGAGTTGGAGATTGCCTTGAGCACACTGCTGCGGCGATGTCCCGGCTTGCAATTGGCCGTTGACCCCGGCGCCATACGCTGGCGCTACGTTCCCAATTTCAGGGGCCCGCAAGCGCTGCCGGTGTGCTGGTCAGTGGACTGACGCAATCGCAACGCGCGATGAGACGCCAGGAGGCGCCCACCTCAAGAAACGGGATGGGCGCGAAAGCTGAAAAATACGGCCCGCCCGGCCAACCGCCGGGCGAGCCGCAGGTTCACGCCAGGCTGGCCTGCGCGTCTTGCCTTTGCACGAGGGGCTTGGCCGGCGCAGTGTCGCTTGGCGTCAGTTGCAAGCCATAGAGCACCACGTCCGCACGGGTGTCGCCGAACCGCGCGATGCCGGGAAAGCGGCCCCACAGCGTTGCGCCCAGGCCTTGCACGCCGCGTTTGCTCGCCTCGTTATGCTCGATGATCCAGGCCACCAGCGTCTCGAAACCATAACGCTTGGCCAAGGTGACGGCGGCCTGGCCGAGGCGAATGCCAACGCCGCTTCCGATGTGGTCGTTGCGTACGTAGATCGACACTTCGCCGGTCAATCGGCAGGCCTGGGCGCCCCAGCTGAAGCGGTTGACGATCAACCAGGCGATGACTTCGCCCCCCCGTTCGAGTACGTAGATCGGATCCCCTTCCTTGACGAAACAGTCGACGAAGAAGGTCATTTCCTTCAGGGAAAACGCTCTGAGTACCGGAGAACTGGTCCCTCCCAGAGCGCTTTCGTTGAAGATATCCGTCATCACCGGCAAGTCATCAGGGGTGAAACGGCGCACACCGCGCGGCAGGTCGGGCCGGTTGTTCAAACGATTGCCGGTCATGGCTGTACCTCCCCGTAGACGCTTCGCTTGAGTTGTTCGCGGGCGCGAAACAACCTGGAGCGCACGGTGCCGATGGGCACGCCCAGTCGCTCGGCGGCGTCGCGATAACTGCTCTCGGTGTCCACGGCGGTCCACAGCGTATCGCGCATGTCCTTGGGCAGCGCATCCATGGCCAACAGCGTGCGGTCCAACAGTCGACGGTGTTCGCACTGCTGGCTCAGATCGGTGCCGTCGCTGGATTCGATGAACTCGCTTTCATCGAAGGTACTCAGCGGCGGTTGTGCGTAGAAGCGCCGAAAATGATTGCGGATGAGGTTGAGGGCGATGCCACACAGCCAGGTGTCCGGCTTTGCCAAGCCCTTGAATTTCTCCTGGTTGCGCCAGGCTTCCAGATAGGTGAGTTGGACGATGTCGTCGGCGTCGTCCTGGTTGAGTACACGTTTTTGCACAAACAGACGCAGCTTGCGTTCTTCGCCGAAGACGAAGCTGGTTGCGCGGGCGCCGGATCGGACGGTCCCTGGGGGTGTCATGAGGTTCAGACTGCTCATTGATGTATCCCTCTGAATGGATTCCATAGCGTCGACAGCAAGGTCGACCTGACCCCTTCAGCAGGAGCTGTGCCATACCTCTGTTTATTTTTATCTATCTGATAAACAAGGGTTTTATCTGTCTTTAAACACGCGTTCGGTGCAAAGGGCTGCGCAGCGGCTACAAGATCCGCTGCACTAATTTGCACGGACGAGGATCGGCTCAAGGGTCTGTGTGTCGTCGCCGCTGGAGGCCTGCGCAAAAGGCTGTGCAGGGATGGAACTCAATGCGCACTCGCCGCCACCCACTGAGCGTCCCAAACCACGCTCGCGGCCATCATGAAAGTAGAAGCACCGATCAATACGCGCATTGCCGTCAATCTTGCCCAGGCCGCTTCGGCGGTGGCGGGCCTGGGCAGGCCTGGCGAAACGTTGCAGGCCGTGCAGTCCAACTCGATGGAGGAAGTCGGCATGACCTTCAGCCATCATGTGGAGCGCAACACCAAGGCGCTGAGCCAGCGGCGTATTCGCAACGCCCGCAGCGAGGTGGGGCAGGCGCGGGTCGAGACGCGTGAGCAGCTGGAAGAGTGGTACGACCAGCTCGGTCATCCTGGCAAGCAGAGCCTCGGGGCGATGGCTGCCCAGGCCGGCATACTATTGAATGGCGAGCCGGTGCTCGAAGAGGTGGTACAGGCCACCGGTGGTGATCCGGCCCGTACCGACCTGATCCTGCAGCAAGCGTTGCGTGATGCCGAGGCGCAAGGCCGCCTCGTCGAAGCCAGGCGTGCGCGCGATTACCTGCAGCTGTTGCGCGAACGCTATGGCGCACAAATCCAGGCGGGCATGAACATCGCCGAAGCGCTGCGTGCTTCGGGCGGTGACCCCGAGCTGCGCCAGGCGGTCAGGCGACTCTATTACGACACGGTGGTGCTCAAGCAGTCGTTGCCCACCATGATGCAGGCGTTGCTGGGACTGTTCGGCGAAGCGGCATTCGTTTCGGGGCTGGACATGATGCGTCGGGCGCTGGCGGACGACATCGCCGCGCAGACACCTTCGCGGCCAACCGCCCTGCTGCGCACGCTGCTGATTGGCCTGGCTGCCTCGACCCAGCTCAGCAGCGTGCTGCAAAGTTGCCGCCAGTTGCTGGAACAGTTGGCCTACAGCTGTCCGGCCAGCCAGCTCACGGCCGTGCTGTTGCTCCAGCGCATGCTGGGATTCGTCAGCAGTGGCCTGTCTTCGGCGGAAGTACGCCGCATCGGTCGGGAATTGGGTGGCGAACTGGAGCGGGATCAATTGGTTTGCCTGAACGGGTTGTACCCGATGCTCAAGCGCATGCCCGTGGCCCTGTGGCGCGATGGCAAGAGCCGTCAGACCGCGCTGAAGAACCTGCTGGTATTGCTCGATGAGCGTTCCCGGGGCGAACCCCGCACACAGACCGCCCGCCCGGTCATCGGGGGCCGCCCATGATCGCCCTGTTGAACAAAGTGGCCGGTGAAGCAGTGCGTCGCGTCGAAGTGGTCGGGGCGTTCGTGGTGCTCGGCATTGTATTCATGTTGATCCTGCCTTTGCCGACCTCGGTGGTCGATGCGCTGATCGCAATCAACATCTGCATCTCCTGCCTGCTGATCGTGCTCTCGCTGTACCTGCCCCGGCCGCTGGCGTTTTCCTCGTTTCCGGCGGTGCTGCTGCTGACCACGCTGTTCCGGTTGGCGCTGTCGGTGGCAACCACACGATTGATCCTGCTCCAGGGCGACGCCGGCCATATCGTTCAGGCGTTCGGCAATTTTGTGGTGGGAGGCAACCTGGCGGTCGGGTTGGTCATCTTTCTTATTCTGACGGTGGTCAACTTCCTGGTGATTACCAAGGGCTCCGAGCGGGTCGCCGAAGTGGCGGCGCGTTTTACCCTGGACGCCTTGCCGGGCAAACAGATGTCCATCGACAGCGACCTGCGTGCAAACCTGATCGATGTCAGCGAAGCCCGCCGGCGTCGCGAAGAGCTGAACAAGGAAAGCCAACTGTTCGGTGCGATGGACGGGGCGATGAAGTTCGTCAAGGGCGACGCCATCGCCGGCCTGGTGATCGTGGTGATCAACCTCATCGGTGGTTTCTCGGTGGGGATGCTGCAACACGACCTCGGCGCCTCCGAATCGATGCACTTGTATGCCGTGCTGACCATCGGCGATGGTTTGATCGCGCAAATTCCGGCACTGCTGATTTCCCTGACCGCCGGCATGATCATTACCCGGGTATCGCCGGAAGGGCAGCCGGCGGGTAGCAGCGTTGGCAAGGAAATCGCCAAGCAATTGACCGCCGAACCCAAGGCCTGGGTGATCGCTTCGGTGGGGATGCTCGGCTTTGCCGCCTTGCCCGGCATGCCCACGCTGGTGTTCATCGTGATCGCCCTGATCACCGGTACCACAGGCATCGTCCAATTGTATTCACGCGCGCGTGAAGCTCGCCGGGGCGACCAGCCGACGGATGTCGTGGCTCCCGAACACAACGGCGCTGAAGACCTGCGCAGCTTCGACCCAACCCGTGCCTATCTGCTGCAGTTTTCCAAAGCGATGGAAGGCAACGCTGCGGCCGAAGACGTCATCCAGGCCATCCGCAAGAAGCGCAATGGATTGGTGGCCGGCTTCGGCCTGACCTTGCCACCCTTCGAGATCGAGTACAGCGCCACGCTGGAGGATGACGAGTTTCGGTTCTGCGTGCATGAAGTGCCGATGTTGCGGGCTACCTTTGGAGAGCGTGTCGCCGTGGCACGTGGGCCGCTGCCGTTCGAGCCTAGCGATGCGCGAGTAGGCAGCGAGGTCCGTGACGAGCACCAGTGGTTGTGGCTGGCGCCAGATGACCCGCTGCTGGCGGACGAACGCGTGGAGGCAGTGTCGGCAGCCGAGTTGCTGGTGGAACGGATGAGCCGTGCCATGTTTGCCACGGGGCCGCAATTCCTCGGGCTTCAGGAAAGCAAGTCGATTCTCAGTTGGCTCGAAGCCGGCCAGCCGGAGCTGGTGCAGGAACTGCAGCGAACCATGCCGTTGGCCCGTTTTGCCGCCGTGTTGCAGCGCCTGGCCGGGGAGGGTGTTCCGCTGCGCGCGGTGCGCCTGATCGCCGAGTCCTTGATCGAACATGGGCAGCATGAGCGTGACGTCGGTGCGTTGACCGACTACGCGCGCATCGCCCTGAAGTCGCAAATCTATCACCAGTACCGCGACGAAGCGGGCCTGCACGTGTGGCTGCTGACGCCGGAAACCGAGGGGCTGTTGCGCGACGCGCTGCGCCAGACCCAGACAGAAACCTTTTTTGCCTTGGAAAGCCTGCATACCCGTGCCTTGGTGATGCAGTTGCGCGAAGGCTTTCCGTTGCGTGCCAGGCGCGTGGCCGTGCTGCTGGTGGCCCAGGACCTGCGCGCACCGCTGCGTGATTTGCTGCGTGACGAATTCAATCACGTCCCGGTGCTGGCCTTCAGCGAGTTGCACAGCAACGCCCAGGTCAACGTGCTGGGTCGTTTCGATCTCGAACAGGAACACTTGCGAGTGGAGGAAGCCGCGTAACGGACGGGCTTGGCGCGTCGGGACCGTCGTCGCGCAACGATGCAAATCCAGGTGCGTTCGACGGCCTGGCTGTGACAGGAGAAGGGGGGCGCGAGAGCCCCGCCGTACAACCGGATTGAGGGCGAACATCGGTCGCCCCTTTGAGGACTTGGCCATGTTCGAACTGCGGGTATTGAGTGGTCTGCATCAAGGCGCGGCATTGCCGCTGGTGGGCGAGCAGTGGGTTGTCGGAGCGGCGGAGGATGCCGACCTGGCGCTTTACGATCCGGGTATCTGCGCCCGTCACGTACGCCTGAGCCAGAGACAGGGCGAGTGGCTGTTGGATCGGTTGGAGGGCACGGTGGGCGATACCGAGGGCGAGCCTCAGGTGCTACAGGCCAACACGCCGTTTTCGGTGGCGGGTGTCTGGTTGTGCCTGGCCCTGGCCGATCAGCCTTGGCCGTCCGAGGCGGTGCTCGATGACGCTGCCCCGATCGGTGCGAGCCAGGAAACCCTCAAGCCCGCCGCGCGGCCGTCATGGCCCAAGCGCCTGGCGATCGCCGCGACGGTGATCACCGTTGCCTCCAGCGCCTGGGCATTCACCAGTCAACCGACGCAGACCGTGGACCGCAGCCCGGCCCAGCCCCTCAAGCGCGTCAAGGTGACATTGGACAATGTCGAGGCGGTGCGCCTGGAGCTTGACCGCATGCTGCAAGAGCGTGATCTGGACGCGGGCGTGCGGGTCGAGGTGGATAACGATCGGCTCGTGCTGGTGGGTGAACTGCCACGTCAACGCCTGGCGGTGGTCGAGCGATTGATCGAGCGCTTCAATGACCGCTATGACACGCCGGTCACCCTGACGGCCAATGTGAAGGAACACCTGACGCAACTGCCCTTTCAGATTGCCCAGATCGTGGGCGGCAAGCGCGGCCATGTCGTCACGTCGGATGGGCGCCGGCTGTTTCTGGGGGACCAGATCGATGGCCTGCGCTTGACCTCGATCGACAGCGGCAAGGTCGTTTTCGAGGGTGATCAACGCTACGAGGTCACCTGGTGATGACGCAGGCGGCCATCGCCCGCCTTGAGGACTGGGAAACCAGGCAGCGCGTCCATTTGCGTCGGTTCGCGCCGGTCGTGGTGCGCGGGCGGGTGCAGCGGGTCAGCGGCATATTGTTGCAATGCCGCCTGCCTGGGGCACAGATCGGCGACCTGTGCCGGGTCGAGCGCGATGCACGGGAATCGCTGCTGGCTGAGATCGTCGGCTTCGATCAGCACGACGCTCTGCTCAGCGCCCTCGGTGGCCTGGAAGGCGTGCGGGTTGGGGCGGCGGTGGAACCGCTGGGCATGCCGCATCGGGTATGCGTGGGGCCGCAATTGCTCGGCCAAGTGCTGGATGGGTTCGGTCGGCCGCTCGTAGACGGCGGTGCGGGAGCGTTCGCCGATGCACATGTGTTGCACGCGTCGGTGGTGATTGGCGAGGCCCCGGCGCCCACCGCAAGGCCGCGCATCCAGCGGCCCTTGATGACCGGTGTGCGGGCCATCGACGGCCCGCTGACGCTCGGCGAAGGCCAGCGTGTGGGCTTGTTCGCCGGTGCCGGTTGCGGCAAGACCACGCTGCTGGCGGAGATCGCCCGCAACGTTGACTGCGACGTCATCGTGTTCGGCCTGATCGGCGAGCGTGGTCGTGAACTGCGCGAGTTCCTCGACCACGAACTCGACGATGAGCTCCGTGCCCGTGCCGTCCTGGTGTGTGCCACCTCCGACCGTTCCAGCATGGAACGCGCCCGCGCGGCGTTTACCGCCACGGCATTGGCCGAGGGCTTTCGCGCCCGCGGCCAACGCGTGCTGCTGCTCATCGATTCGCTGACCCGGTTCGCCCGCGCCCAACGGGAAATCGGCTTGGCCGCAGGCGAACCGTTGGGGCGCGGTGGCCTGCCTCCGTCGGTCTACAGCCTGCTGCCGCGCCTGGTCGAGCGGGCCGGGCTGACCAACGAAGGCGCCATCACCGCCCTGTATACGGTGCTAATCGAGCAGGACTCGATGAACGATCCGGTGGCGGACGAAGTGCGTTCTTTGCTTGACGGTCACATCGTGCTGTCACGAAAGCTCGCCGAGCGCGGCCATTACCCGGCGATCGACGTGCTGGCGAGCCTGTCGCGAACCCTGGCCAACGTAGCCGAGGCGGAGCACCTGCGGGCGGGCATCAATCTGCGTCGGCTGCTATCGGCCTATGAGCAAATCGAATTGATGCTGCGCCTGGGCGAATACCAAGCCGGCGCCGACCCGCTGACCGACCTTGCCGTGGAGTCGCGTGGTGCCCTGGATGCGTTCCTGCGCCAGGACCTGCGCGAGCCTGCGCTGTTTGCGTCCACGCTCGATCATCTCCAGCAGTTGACCGCCTATGTCCCGGGCTGACCTGAACGCCCTGGCGCCCGTGCGCCGCCACCGCGAAGCGCAAGCTGAACGGGTATGGCACCAGCAGCGCGACCTTTTGCGCGAGCGGGAAGCGGCGCTGGTTGCCGCGCGGGCGCAATGGCAGGCCGCCGCTGAACGGCAGGCGGCGCAGCGCGAGGCGTTGTACGACGAACATCGGGGGCGGGCGGTAAGTGCGAGCCAATTGAAAGCCTGGGGCACGCAGGAGCGTCGCTTGATCGGCGAGTTGGCCGAGCAGGCGCGTGCCGTGCAGGTGTTGGATGAGCAACAGGCGCAACAGGCCCGCAACACCGAAGCCGCCCAACAGCAGTTGCAACGACGCCGGCGTGACCTGGAAAAGCTCAAGGCATTGATGGAGAGCCTCGTGGAGATTCCCTGTGATGAATGAATGCACCGTGGGCAGTGGGTCGACGCCCCGTCACGAACCTTCGACGCCCCCCGTCCGGCATCCGTTTCGGGCCTGTGAGCCGCCGCCCGTCCAGGTCAGTCGGGCGACGCGGCCAGCGGCGCGCGAGCCTGCGCCGGGTGCTGGGCGCGATCCTGATGGCACGGTGGGGCGCAGCGACAGCTACTGGTTTCGCCAGTGGGTCGATGCGCCACAGGGCGACTCGCAAGATGACACCGCAGGTACCGGTTCTCTGTCTGGGCGGTTGAGCCTGGAGGGTGGCGACGTGGAGGCCTTCGTCGACCAGCTCACGCCACGCTTGCAGGCCACGCTCGACCAGCAACTGGACCTGCTGCTGCATCTGCCGAATCTGGGCCGCATCCGGGTGGCCGCACGGCGCTTGGGCGGGGCGTCGGGTTGGGACATCGGCCTGAGTGGCGAAAGCGATGAGGCACAGGCGCGACTGTCGAGTCGCTCCGGCCGCCTCGAAGACGCCTTGACCCAGGGCTTGGGCCAGCGAGTGATCGTGCGCGTGGAGCGCGAAAAAGAGGAAAGCCTGACATGACCGTCCGCGCGTTACCGCTACCGCGTATCCGCACCGAGGACGCCAGCGCCCGGCAGCTTTTAGGGATAGGCGTCAGCTTGCCCTTCGAGGTTGCCGGCGAGACCGGGCTGCTGGAGCTGACCCTGGGCAGCGGCCCCGAGGGCGCAGCGCCCTGTGTGCTGGAATGCGCCCATGGCGTTTTCACCCTGAGCGAGCCCGGCGCGGTGTTGAGTCTGTTCGGTGAGTGCCCGGTGGTGCTGCCTGCCGACCCCGGGCCGGATGACGCGTGGTTCTGGGCGCTGTTTCATCAAACCCTGAGCGAGACCCTGCGTCAGGCATTCGGTTATCTCAAACCGGTGGCCACGCCCAGCGCCCCTGGCATCGGCTGTCGGCTCGAAGTGAGGCTGGGGACGGCGTGCGTCGTCAGTCATCTGGAAATTGCCGGATCGATCCTGCTGGCGCTGCTCCGTGGCGCTCCCTGGCAACGCCGTGCAACACCTTGGATCGAGGGCCTTGAGCTACGCGTGCCGTTACTGGTGGGCCAGTTGGCACTGCCCGCCGGGCAGTTGGCGGCGCTGCGCCCCGGTGACGTATTGGTGCCGGAAACAGCGTTGTTCGATTCGTCCGGCCAGGGACTGATCCACTTGGGCCGGCATTGTTTGCAGGTGTGCGTGCAAAGCCGTACCGCGCCGTTGCGCCTGACCGTATTCGCTCTGGAGGAGACCGTTATGAGCACCACCACCGATACCGATATCCTGACGCCCGACTGGGACGATACCGCCCGATACGAACCCGATGCCCAAGCCGACGAGGCGGCAGCGCATCCGGTATCGCTAGCTGCCGATACCCCGGCCGAGGTGATGGCCGAACCGATCGCCGTCGATGCCAACGAGCGCTTCGATGACCTGCCGCTGGCACTCACGATACGCTGCGGTCACTTGAGCCTGACCTTGGCCGAACTGCGCAACCTGGCGCCCGGTGCCGTGCTGCAAGTGCAAGGCATGGCTCCAGGAGGCGGGGCGCTGTTCTATGGCGAACGTGCCCTGGCCCATGGCGAGTTGGTGGAGGTCGATGGCCGGCTGGGCCTGCAAGTCGCCCGCGTGGATGTGGCTGGATGAGTTTCCAGGGGGTCGACCCCTTTCTGCTGGCGCTGTTCATCGGTGGGATCTCGCTGGTGCCGCTGCTGCTGATCATTTGCAGTGCCTTTCTCAAGATCGCCATCGTATTGACGATCACCCGCAACGCCATCGGCGTGCAGCAGGTGCCGCCGAACATGGCGCTGTATGCGATTGCGCTGGCCGCGACGCTGTTCATCATGGCACCGGTCGGCCACAACATCGCCGAAGCGCTCAAGGAACGGCCACTGGATTTCAGCAACAGCGAGGCCTTGCAGGAGACGGCCTTGAACGCAGTCAAGCCGCTGCAAGCCTTCATGTCGCGCAATACCAACCCGGACATCCTTGCGCACCTGCTGGAGAACACCCAGCGCATGTGGCCCAAGGAGCGCGCCGAGCAGGCCAGCCGTGACGACCTGATGCTGCTCATCCCAGCGTTCATGTTGTCGGAGCTCGAAGCCGGTTTCCAGATGGGGTTCCTGATCTACATCCCGTTCATCGTCATAGACCTGATCGTGTCCAACCTGCTGCTGGCGCTCGGTATGCAGATGGTCGCGCCCATGACCATTTCGTTGCCGCTCAAGTTGCTGATCTTTGTCCTTGTGCAGGGCTGGACGCAGTTGCTCGACAGCCTCTTCTATTCCTATCTTTGAGGACCTGCGATGGATGCGCTGACGTTATTCAAGGAAGGCATGTTGCTGGTGGTCCTGCTCTCTGCGCCGCCGTTGATCGTGGCGGTGATCGTCGGCGTGCTGACCTCGCTGGTCCAGGCACTGATGCAGATCCAGGACCAGACCTTGCCCTTCGGTATCAAGCTGGTGGCGGTCGGGCTGACCCTGCTGGTAACGGGACGCTGGATCGGCGGGGAGTTGTTGGGGTTGTTGCGCCGGGCGTTCGAAATGATGGCCAACACCTGATGACGGCCCAGGCGTTCATCCCCTATGTCGACTTGCTGCTGTCGATAGCGCTCGGTATGGCGCGCATTTACCCGGTCGCCTACCTGGTGCCGGTGTTCTGCTTCCAGCATCTGCGAGGCTTGCCGCGTCATGCCGTGGTATTTGCCTTGAGCATGTTGCCAGCGCCCGGCATCCGCCAGGCCTTGATCGACGCAAAGGTCAACTGGCTGTCACTCGGTGGGCTGATGTTCAAGGAACTGGTGTTGGGTTTCTTGCTCGGGGTGCTGCTCGCCGTGCCGTTCTGGCTGTATGAATCGGTAGGTGCGTTGCTGGACAACCAGCGCGGCGCCCTCATCGGTGGCCAATTGAACCCGGCGCTGGGCGCTGACACCACGCCCCTGGGCCATCTGTTCAAGGAAATGACCATCCTGCTGCTGGTCGCCACGCTGGGCATTGGCACGCTGACGCAGGTGATCTGGGACAGCTACCTAGTGTGGGCGCCCACCGCCTGGTTCCCGTTGCCCGGAGCGGATGGCTTCGGTGTGTTCCTGGGGATAATCGCCGAGATGTTCATGCACATGATGCTGTATGCGGCGCCGTTCATTGGCTTGCTGTTGCTGGTGGAATTCAGCCTGGCGCTGCTTAGCCTGTACAGCCCGCAATTGCAGGTGTTTGTCCTTGCCATGCCGGCCAAGAGCCTGATCGGCTTGGGCTTCCTGTTGTTCTACCTGCCCACGTTGTGGGATGCGATGACCGGCCGTCTCGGTCGCTACTCGGAAATCCGGCACCTGCTTCACCTGCTGTTGCAGGCACCCTGATGGAGGGCTCCGTCCATGAGCGACGATAGCGGTGAAAAGACCAAGCGCGCGACGCCGAAGAAAATTCGCGACGCGCGCAACAAAGGCCAGGTCGGCCAGAGCCAGGACCTGAGCAGCCTGCTGGTGCTGGCAGTCATCACCGAGGTGGCGTTGACGCAGGCCGAAGACAGCATGCAGACGCTGCAAGACATGGTGGCGTTCCCGCTGCGCCGGCTGGATGTCGGGTTCGTGCGTGCGTTCGAGGAGACCCTGGCTCATGCCGGTGGGGTGTTGCTCAGTTTCACCTTGATGACCGTAGGGCTGGCGATCGTCACGCGCCTGGTGGCCGGTTGGATGCAGTTCGGCTTCCTGTTCGCCCCGGAGGCCCTTCAACCCGACCCCAACCGTCTGAATCCGCTGAACCAGGCCAAGCAAATGGTCTCCGGCCAGGCGTTGATCCATTTGCTGATGGGCCTGGTAAAGGCGGCGTTCATCGCCATGGTGCTTTATCTGGTGACCCTGCCGTCGCTCGGGTCGCTGATCGGTTTGGTCAACAGCGACCTCCACACCTATTGGCGCGGCCTGGCCAGTCTGTTCCGGCACATCATGCACGTTTGCCTGGGTGTGTTGCTGGTGCTGGCGATTCTCGATTTCGGCCTGCAGAAGTACTTCTTTGCCAAGCGCCTGCGCATGAGCGAGGAGGAGGTGCGCAAGGAATTCAAGGAAATGGAAGGCGATCCTCACGTCAAGATGCATCGCCGCAGCCTGGCTCGGCAATGGGTCGAGCAGCCCGCCAGCAAAGAGACCAAGCCGGTGGAAGATGCCGACATGCTGGTGGTCAACCCCACCCACTTTGCCGTCGCGTTGTTGTATCGGCCGGAAGAGACCGCGCTGCCACAGCTCATCGTCAAAGGTGTCGATGCCGAGGCCCGTGCGCTGATCGAGCGGGCCAAGGCGGCGCGGGTTCCGGTGATTCAATGCATCTGGCTGGCGCGCACGATCTATCGCGAGGACGTCGGTGGCTATATCCCCAGGGAAACGCTGCAGGCGGTTGCGCACATTTATCGGGTGCTGCGCGAGCTGGACGATGAGGCCAAGGGGGAGGTGATCGAGATTCCGGAATTGAATCTGCGCTGAGGCGATGGAACCGATGCACATGCGGTTGCCACTCAGGTAGTGAGCCAGGCTCGTCCGGAGGATACCGGCCTGCCGACAGTGCCCATCACACAGACATCGACTCGTGGAGGATTCCCATGCCTGAACCCAATTCCCTGACGAGCCCCGTGGGGCGCGCAGGTGCCCTGCACGGCATCGACAGCTTATCGCCATCGCGCTCACCCTCGCTGAGCCAACGCCCCCGCGAGGCGCAGCAGCGCCAAGGCACCCAAAGCCTGCACGGCCGCGGACGTTCATCATCGACGCCTCCGGCGGTGCATCAACGCGGTCGCACCCGGACGCGGGATGCCAGCCACGCGGCGGCGCCGAATGACACTCAACCGCTGGATGACGCGTCAACCTCCAGCCCCACTTCGGCATCTCGCACTCCGGACTCCTTCATGAGCGAGATGGAAACCCGTCAAAAGCAGTTGATGGAAAGGCAGTTCGATATGCAGATGCGGATGGAAGAGCGCCAGAGCGCCATGGTGCTGGTTAAAAGCTCCGCCGACATGGCCAAATTGATGAGCGATACGGTGACAGAAGTCACCAAGGGCTTTATGGACAGCGCGAGGAAAGTCATGCAGGAGGGCGGAGAAGCCATGAAGCTTCGTTAACGTCCGGCGGTGCCTTTCGGTCCCGTGGGCGTTGCCCAGCGGGGTCGGAAGGCATTCATGCCGTGGCCGCTTAACCCAGCCGCGTGCGGTTTGTGTTGAGCGAAGCCGGGCGTGGACCACCGGGCGTCGCGGGGGTCATCAGGCGTGTACGAACCTCGGCGACCTGGTCAACGAAGCCCACGATCCAATGGCAGAACCGCGCCTCATCGAGCATCGACAACGGGCAATGGGCACAAAGGCGAACGCTGCCCTTATCGTCCAGCGCCAGCCAGCTGCCGCCGAGCAGGTCCAAGCGGAAATTGAGCTCCAGCAAGCGCTTGTGCAGGCCGGGCGCGTGGGCCGGTACATCGATCGAGCAATGAAGAATGACGGCGTCGCCGAGGTCGGGTAGTTCGATGACCACGGCTTCGCGGTTGTTTGTGTCATACAGCGCGCATACGCCACCTTCCAGTTGCAAGTCCGCGTGCAGATGTTCCGCGAGGGCCGAGATCAAATGCTGGGCTAGCGGTGCGACGGTCATTGAACACCTCCCTCAATAAGTGGCTGAGTAGTCGTCGAGGTCTTCCAGGCCCAGCAGCGACAACTGCCGGGACTGGATTTGATCGAGCAGTTCAGTGGATATCGACGAGTCCGGCAGAGCATGCCAAACCACCAGCGCTCGCTGTGGATCGAGAAATACGAACAATTGGGCGTACTCCGTCGGGTTGGCGAAGCGCCGCTCCAGTGCCCGTTGGATCTGGTTCGCATGCAGCGCCTGGCTTTGTATCTGCAAGGCGAGCCCCACGCTGTGCGGCTCGCGTCGCAGGCTGAATTCAATGCCGGGAGCAATTTCCCAATACGTCGCGATGCCGGCCATGATGTTTTTCTGAAAAGCCTGGCGAGTGCTTACGCTGTGTACCGAAAAAGACATGGCGTTTCAGTTCTCCAGTGGGACGACTGTATGGTCGAGCGGGTGTTCAGGAGAGCCAAGGCCGCCACGCATACCGGGCGACCACCAGATCACCAGTCGGCCGCTGTCGGGCTCGGCACGATCACAGGCCTCGCCGTGGCAGCCCGAGCGGCTCGCACAACCGGCGAACACGGGCAGGCTCAGTAGTAGAACGAACAGCAGTGATGGGCGATTCATGGCGTGGTCCTCGCACGGGTTTGCAGGAGGGAAGGGCGCTCACCGGCAGGCGTGCGAGCGGGTTGTTTCATCACCACGAACACTTCGGTTTCCTCGCTGGGCTCAAGCCACACCTTCGGCCAGGCGGAGGCGGCCATGGACCAGCGACTGCTGCAGCTTGCCTCGTCGAAGCGCAGACGCTGCTGGCCGTCATTGCGGACCACGCCCACGGCGATTCCATAATCGGGGCCCGCAAACCATTGGGCCCGTGCCGCATCCAGCGTTAATCCGGGTGGCAAGGCGCAAAGCGTATCGGGCGAGTACGGAATCGATGACGCTTGTTTGAACGTTGCCGGGACATGACCATCGGCGAGTTGGGCCAGCACGTCGCTGACCTCCAGCCGACCGACGGGTCGGTTGCCGTTGCGTCGCTCTTCCAGGCGCGCCATGGCGCTGTCGACCTGTTCGCGGTCCAGGGCGGAAATGTAGCGGGCCGGGTCGACCTGGTCGCCGATCAGGCGTGGTGTGATGATGAACACCCGTTCGCGGCGGTTGGTCTGGCGCGTAGTCGAAGAAAACAGCAGCGGGCCGATCAGCGGGATACGACCCAGCCACGGCACCCGTTCCAGGTTGTCGCCGGTCTCTTCGGTATGAAAACCGCCCACGACCAACGAGCGGCTTTCGCCCATGACCGCCTGGGTGCTGACCACGCCCCGGCGCACGCTGGGTGTCTGCTGGCCAACCTCCGAGGGTTCGATGCGACCGTCTTCGATGTCCAGGGACATCTGGATCTGGTTGCGACCCCCGGTTTCGATGGCATGGGGTACCACCTGCAGGCTGGTGCCTGCTGTGATGGGTTCGATGTTGGCCACGCGTTCACCGATGGCGGAGAGGTATTCGGTGCGGCTGAAGTCAATCACCGCTGGCTGGTTTTCCAAGGTCAACACTGACGGATTCGCCACCACCGAGGCCAGGCCACGCCCCTCCAGTGCCCGCAGTTGTGCAGAGAAGTCGCCGTAGTCCTGAATGAATACCGTCGAGCTGGCGCCAGGGCGAATCATCGAGGCCCCGCCAATCAGATCGCCGCTCTCGACGTTCCAGTTCGAAGCCAGTTCGGCCAGTTGAGTGCGGTCGATGTCCAGAATGATCGCGTCGATTTCCACCAGCTTGCGCGGCACGTCCACGTCGCGGATCAGCGGCGTGTAGATTTCCCTCCGCTTGGGCGCGTCGTAGATGAGCACCGCATTGTTGCGCACGTCGGCTTCGACCCGGATCTTGCCTCGGCCACCTCCACCACCGTGCCCGACGGGTTGGACCCGGTTGGTGTTCGGTCGGCCCATGCCGCTGAATGCCAACTGTTCGATATTGCCCATCGCCAGGGATTGATGGTTCTGCATGTTCTGGAACGACGCTTGCGGCGAAGCCGTTTGCATGCCTCCCGTCGCGGAACTGCGGGTTTCCAGCAACCCCCTGAGGATGCTCGCGACGCCGGGAATGACCAGTGTCTCGCCCCGGTACTTGACGTTGCGGTCGGCGGCGGTGGCGTAGCGCAGCGGGAAGCTGATGACTTCCTGCTTCTCTTCCGGGGTCTTGCGCGCCTCGGCAAACTGCGCCACCAGGCGCACGTAGCGCTCCGGGCCCGAGACCAGTACGACGCCTTCGTCGGGCAATTCACCCCAGCCAAAACGCGGGTCCAGCAGGCCGATGTCGGTCAGGGCCTGTTTCATGTCCGGACCGGCATCGGCGGAGACTTCCAGGCGCATGGAGTCTTGGTTTTGCAGCGGGCTGACGTACAAGGTGTTGCCGTACACGAACCACTGGAAACGATTTTCCAGGCCGAGCCTGTCGAGAAACGCCTGGGGGCTTTCGGCGCGCATCCGGCCCTCGACGGTGCCTTTGACGGTGCCGTCGATCACCAACTGCACCGCGAAGGTATTGGCGAAGTCACCGAGTACCTTGGCCAGCGGCGTGTTCTGGGCGTCATAGGCGTAGGGCGTATTCTTCCAGTCGGTCGGCACGGCTGCCTGTGCCGGCATACCCAGGCCAAGCGTGCCGGCCAATGCCAGCGCCATGAGTGAAGGTCTCGCCCACTGGCGTGCGATCAACTGGCGAAGGCGTGCCTTGCCTTCGGTCATCAAGCGGTACGGCGTAAGCCACCTGTTAGGCATGTCGGATTCCTGTTCCGAGGAGGGGAGAGTGCGAGGGGCGTCGCGCCACAGGCGCCGCAACGGCACGTTGGTCTTTGTTGAGGATCGACTGCCATGTGTCGCGCTGGTTGAGCAGCGCTTCGAGCATCTCGATCAGGTCGTCGATGTGCCAGCCGGGAGACTGTTGCGCCATCAGCCATAACCGGCCGTCCTGCGGTGAAAGGGCCAGCGCACCGGGAAATCGTGAAAGGCTTGGGTGTGCCAGCCGAAGCAGCCCTTCCAGGGAAGCCCCGTTGGCCCATGACGGGCTCAGCTCGACCGAAACCAGCAGGGTCTCTTCGAGCTTGCTGAAGGTCGCTTCGCCATCGTCGACGATCAGGGCGAAGGCCTCCGGTTCATCGCCACTGGTGCTCCAGCGCATGAGCTGCGCGCGCAGCTCATGGCATTGCATCGATGATCGCCTTGGCGAGGTTATGGTGGGCGGTGGTTTGCTGGGTGGCCGCGTTCACCGCGACGGACATGCCGTTCATGCTGGTGACGAAGGCATGCATATCGTCGAGCGACTGAGTGTCTGCGGCATTCATCGCCGCGTCGTTGACGTTGTCGGTGGCGCGCTGGAAATAGGTGTCGAGGCGGCGCTGGACGGCATCGGTAGAAGACATGGACGGTTCCTCCTGGCTGGGCATATTCACCGTATGAGTGGCGATGACCCCCACAGCGGTTCCGCGACAGTCGCAATCCCTCAGGCGCAAGCTCGCTCGCGATAGCGGTGGCTCAGCTTGCACCGCTGTTGGATGGACTACCGCCTTCGCGAGCAAGCCCGCTCCCACAGGATGTCGCTCGCTTGAGAAGTACATATTCCCGTGGCGAGGGAGCTTGCTCCCGCTGGGCTGCGCAGCAGCCCCACACAGGGCATGCGGTGTATCTGAATAACCGAGTCGGCTGGCTTGAGGGCCGCTTCGCGCCCCAGCGGGAGCAAGCTCGCTCCCACAGGATGTCGCTCGCTTGAGAAGTGCATATTCCCGTGGCGAGGGAGCTTGCTCCCGCTGGGCTGCGTAGCAGCCCCAAACCAGAGCAAGCGGTGTATCTGAATGACCGAGTCGGCTGACTTGAGGGCCGCTTCGCGCCCCAGCGGGAGCAAGCTCCCTCGCCACGGTGTAAATGACTTGAAACCCCCTGTGGGAGCGAGCAAGTCCGATTACTGGTGTGGTTCGGGCAGGCGTAGTGCTTCGACGGCGGTGCTCCAGTCGAGCAGGAACGTGCCGCCCGGTGTTTCCAGTTTCAGTTGATACCGCGCCATGTCGGCGTCTGCCACTGGCGTCCAGGGGCGTCGGTCATCGCTGCCCAGGCTCTGCGTCAGGTGCGCCAGGTCCTCGGGATGACAGCGAAGGGTGGCGCTGACCGGGTCGTTCTGGCGATAGGCAAGCTGGCGTACGAGCGCATCGATGCGCGCCTGATCCGGGATATCGTCCAATAGCGTCCCCAAGGCTTCGTTGACCAGCTGCGCGGCACTTGTCTCGATCCGCTCCCACATGGCCTGGCGTTGGGCGTCCCACGCGGCGAGCACGGTCTCGGCGTTGTTCCAGAATTGAGCCTGGGCTTGGAGCACCACCGCGTCGGCCTCTTCGGCGGCGCGCTCAAGCAACTGAGCGGCCTGGGCCTGGGCCTGTTCAATGACGACTTGCGCGCGGGTGCAATCGGCCAGGGTCTCGCGTGCGATATAGGGCTGCAACAAGCCCTGGCCATTGGGGCGCAGTTCAAGCGAACGCCGAGCGAACATCGTGTGTCTCCGTTTCGACAGGGGCGCGGATTGCCAGGCTTTGCTCGGCTTTCCAGCATGCGGACAGCCACAGTGTGTTGAGCTTGGAAGCCGGCGGTTGTGGCGCTGGTAAGGATTGGAGGGCAATGATCCGGGCGCGAGGGAAGGCCAGGCGCGCGCGTTCCCAGGTCCGCTCCCCCAGCCAGGCACGCAACAAGGCGAGCGGGTCCTGGCCTTGTTCCAGCCAGTGGCCCGGGCGCAAGGCTTTGGCGGTGCGTTCGCACCAGGCTCGATCTTGCGGCGAAAGCGCATCCGTTGCGGTCAATGGCGAGCAGGTAGTTGCCACCAGTTCGCAGGCCAGGGGCAAGGCCTGGGGAGTGCCGCAGAGCAACGACTGCACTGCCGGGTTGGGCTGTGGTGGCAGACAAGGGGTGATGCCGAAGCTGCGCGCAATTGCGCCATGATGCCCTCGGGCCAGGGCGTCGAGGTGCGCCGCGCTCAGCAGGCAAAGCGTCGGCGGATACCAGTCACTGTCTGCCTCGCGCCACGCCTGACTCCACCAACGAGCCCACTCAAGCGCCGTGCTCATGCGGCGCTTCCCTTGCTATCCGGCTTGGCGCCCGGAGATTTCACTGCAAAGAGCGGAGGCGTCGTGCTGCCATGCGGTGAGGAGGCGGTCATGGTCGGCTTGGCGAGCTTGCGTTCCAGAAATCCTGGCAGCACCCACACACCTTTGCGCCATAGCCTGTAGAGGCCGAACACGCCGCCCAGCAGCAAGGCCAGCAACGTGATGCTCGCCGCCACGGTCATCGCCCGCCAATAGCCGACGTCATCCGCCTGCATGAGAAAGGGGCCGAAGTAAGCCATCTTGCG
This sequence comes from Pseudomonas fluorescens Q2-87, assembly GCF_000281895.1. NCBI lineage: Bacteria > Pseudomonadati > Pseudomonadota > Gammaproteobacteria > Pseudomonadales > Pseudomonadaceae > Pseudomonas > Pseudomonas fluorescens. The sequence continues at coordinate 360,627 of NZ_CM001558.1, forward strand.
ACGTTCCTGATACGGCGCCGTGGGCACGAACACCACCGACAACTTGCTCGCGTTCTGGGCGGCGTCGGCCATGCCGGGGATCCCGCTGGCGACCAGGTTGCGCACACGCGGCGTAATACTGTCGGGGTCCAGGGCACGGGTGTGCTTGATGAATACCGAGGCCGATGCTGGCTGCACCGGCTCACCCGGTGCAACCCGTTCCGGCAGGACCACATGGACGCGGGCGAGCACCACGCCGTCGATCTGTGAAAGCGTCGATTCGAGTTCCTGGGACAGCGCATAGATATAGCGGGCACGTTCTTCCATCGGCGTGGAAATGACCCCCTCCTTGCGGAAGATTTCACCCAGGCTGGAGCGCGAGCGACGAGGCAGGCCCGCGGCTTCGAGCACATGAACGGCGCTGTTCATGTCGGCCGGCTCAACCAGCACGGTCAGCCCTTCCTTGTCGGCTTGCTTGCTGGCCTCGATGCTCTTGTCCGCCAGTTCAGCGATCACTTCGTTGGCATCTTGCTCGGAGAGGCGGCTATGCAGCGCCGCTCGCTCGTCGCAACCGTTGAGCAGCAGACACAGCAGCAGTGTGGAGAGCGCACGCATGCACATGACCGAGCCTTCCTTTATTGAAGATTGGTGAGCTTCTCGATCGCCTGGGAGCCTTTGCTGACCATCTTCGCGGTCATCAGGCTTTCCAGTTGAAACGCTGACAAGGACCGGTTCGACTGCAACATGTCCTGTGGGTCTGCGGTGCGGACGGCCTTGAGCATGTCTCGGTTGGCGCGATCATCGAGCCGCTGCAGTTCGCCGGAGCGGCTCGACAACGAGTCGATGATCCTTGCCGCGACATTGTTCTCGCTGTCCGGGACGGGTGGCTTGTCGCGCATCTGCGCGTTGAACCAATGGACGTCACTGGCTTCGGCGCCGCCGTTTGGCCGGGCGGTGGCCTTGGCAGAAGCAGAAGCGAGGTTGCTGGTATCGATGGCTTGTATTTCCATGGGGTTTTCTCCAGTGCCGAACGGATTCATTGCAGGGGGGCTTCAGACGCACATCAGTCTCAAGACGTTGCGAGCGCTACCGGTGACGCTCAGGTGAAACTCGATTTCTTCCCGGCTCCGTTTGCCGCGCCGACGCATCGGAGCGTGCTGGCCGGCCAGGCGGGCCAGTGCGAAGTCCAGTTGTTCCAGGGCGAGTTGAAACAGGCGGGCCTCATGGGCATCGAGCCATGAGCCCTGGGCAATACGTAGGGTCCATGTCCACGGCTCGGCGCTGAAAGCCGCAGGGGGCGGATATCGCGCGGGATGCTGGTCCATGAATGCTGCGATTTCCAACAGCAGGTCCCGGTCGTCTGGCTCATGGCGCGCCCGGCCGTCGCTTTCGTCGATGTCCAGCAGCGTCAGTAATTTGCGACGACCCAGGACCGCAATGAGCTTTAGCAGCAGCAACAGGTTCGCACTGTTGCGATCGCGCAGGGTGGCGGGGCCACCGTCCATTTCCCAGGCACCGAACAGTGCGCCGCAGAAAGGGTTGTTGGCATTGCCGAACTCGCTCTGGCTGTCGACATCGTTATCGCCGATGGGCTGCCGGCGATGGGCGAACATCTGCGCCAGGTCGTCGAACAGATCTTCGTCGGAGTAGGCATCATCGATATCGACGTTGAGATTGGAACCGGTGCCGCCGTTGATCTCTTCCAGGATGTCTTGCAGCACAAGGTGCAAGGGATTCGCCGTCTCTGGCGCCAAGCTGTTCTGCGAGCCTCGCCAATCTTGCTGGGACCGGCCTGACGCCGTGCCATGCTCGCTGCCCCATTGCGCAAGCGACTCCTTCAACCGGTCGCTGGCCGCATGATGTGTCAGGTGCTCGACGACCACGCTCGCCAGGCCTTGCGAGGCCGGGGCCGGGCGCCGCGTGGATGCGTCAGGTGGCAGGTCCTCGGACGAACGAAGGCTGTTCAGCAAGTCGATGTGCATGGCGCCTCCTCTCATCGCGCTTGGGGTTACCCCGCCAGGGCGGGGTCTGGAGCGTGGTGTCAGAATCGTATGTTCTTCGAGGCCTCCCCCATGGCCGTGATGGCTTTGGTCGCGGTGTCCATCGAGCCGGCCGCGATGGCGTTCATGGTGTCGGCGACCAGTTTTTTCTGGTCGAACTCGGATTTCATGGTTGTCATCGCAGCCGAGGTAGCGTCCATCTGCTGCATGGCAGCCGTCGAGGCGGCGAGAGAAAGTCCACCAAAACTCATAGTCGTATCTCCAGATTGTGGAATGGCGAGACGATCGTGAGCGTCTCGACGGGTAAGTGGTGGCGGGGACCTAAACGGTTCCACACCGATCCAGTTGACTCGTCGATATTTGCAGGCACTTCATCCGGTAATACAGCGTGCGCCTGGCGATACCCAGTTCGGCGATGACCTTGTCGATGCAGTGATGGTGGCGGCGCATGCAGTCCTCGATGAGGATTTTCTCGAACTGCTGCAGGTGTTCCTTCAGCTTGAGGGTGGAACTGCTGTGTTCCAGTGGTTCGGCGCGGGGCAACGGCGGCAAGCCCAGCACGTATCGCTTGGCGGCGGATTGCAACTCGCGAATGTTTCCAGGCCACGAGTAGCCGAGTAACTGGCGCAACAGCTCTGGCGAAGGTGCGATATAGGGCCGGTCAAGCGCCAGCGCCTCGCGGCGTACCAGCGACTGGAACAGCGGCACGATGCGCTCCTTCCGGCTGCGCAGCGGAGGCAGCTTGAGGCTGATGATGTTCAGGCGGAAATACAGATCGCGGCGAAATTCACCCCGCTCGACCATCTCTCCCAACGGGCACTGGGCGGAGGCGATCACCCGCATGTTCACTGGAATGTTCTGAGTCGAACCCAGTCGCTGGACCGTCCTGGACTCCAGGACACGCAACAGCTTGGCTTGCAGCGACAAGGGCATGCTGTCGATTTCGTCGAGGTATAGCGTGCCGTTATGTGCGGCTTCGACGAATCCGGCGCGATTTTGGCTGACCCCGGTGAACGCGCCAGTGTTGGCGCCGAAGAGTTGGCTTTCCGCCAGGGATTCGGGGATAGCGGCGCAGTTGATGGCCACGAACTTGCCGGAGCAGCCGGACATCCGGTGGATTTTCTCTGCCAGCGTATCCTTGCCAGTGCCGGTCTCACCGCGCAGAAGCACGTCGATCATGAGCGGCGCCACGCTTTGGACAAACGCCTCGAGGTTGAGCGCATCTTCTTTATGGGTGTTGGAAAGTGCAGCGCATAGCAGCTTTTGCATCACTGACGATTCCATTTTTTGTTTAGTTTAGGAAGGTCGACGAGTAGGACGATGAAAAGGCGTTTACAAGATCCTCGATAGAGCGCCGCCGCGCGACTGCACAGAAATCAACATTTTGCTGGTACCGAGGTTTAGAGAAGCGATTAAAAAAAGTTCATGCTTGGAGGCGTCTGTTAATCGATTCAGCGGACGCTCAGGAAACTCCGATAAGCCTGCACAACCCCGGGTTCTCTGGCGAACAGGCCGTTAAGGAAGCGTATCGGCCTCATTTGGGCAGGATTGGATCCGACAAACGGTTCAGCATCGGCAAGCAATTGGAGCAGCAGCTCTAATAGCGAGCAATTGCTCTAACGGTTTACGACTGCCAGGGATGAAAAACCGCAATGGTGCTGCTCGTGGGCGACCGGGTTCATGGGGTGGAAGTCGACCACGGGCAATAGCAGCCCACCGCCAAAGTGTGGGTTGCATTGACCGCCCGGCCAACGCTCAACGCCTCGAGAATCGGTTCGATGAAGCTGTTGCTCGAGTTGCAGGTCAGGCCTTCGCTGTAAGGGCCGAAATACGCCAGTTCGCCGCTGTGATCCCAGATCGCCACGGCTGGGCTGGCGGGGATCTGGTTCGAGCCGGGCAGCGCGGCGAGAGGTTTGAGGCGCGTCAGCGTGGCCGGTAATTGGCCCTGGCTGCCGGTCTTTTGTACGGCATAGAACTCGACGCCTTGCGGCAGGTATTTATCGACCAGCTCGGAAAGGTGTTGTTGATTGCCAACGTTGCACGGGCAGGCCGGGTCCCAGAAATGCACGAGACGGATCGGGCCGGGGCCGGCGAGGTCGGCGGGCAGGCGCAGTGGATCGCCGGAAAACACCGCCGTATGTTGGCTGAAGGCCCGCAGGAAACGTCCCTGGAACCAGTCGTAGGCCATCCACAACACGACGGCGCATCCGAGGGCGAGCAGGCTGGCAAGCAAGGTCGTGCGGTGGGACGGGCGCATGAAGTCGATCCTCTGGAGCCGCGTAGCTTGCCATGCCTGTCGCGACAGATGAATATCGCAGGCCTAAAAGTCTGTTTCGCGCGATGCGCCTGCCTGGGAATACTGATGCCTGCCACTTTTGATCCGGATGACCTGCGCGCCAGCCTGCTGCCCCTGGCTCAGTGGCAACCCCTGTCGGAGCAGGCGCAGGCTTACCAGCGGTTCTATGGATTGGATTTCCCCCAATACCCGTTGCGTAAGGGATTGGGGCGTTTCGAGATCGACGGGTATGAGGTGGTTGCCCAAGCCTGGTGGCCGGAAAAAGCCGTGGCGACGATGTTCGTGTTCCACGGTTACTACGATCACATGGGGTTGTACCGGCACTTGATCGAATGGGCGCTGGGGCAGAAATTCGCGGTGATTGCCTGCGACTTGCCGGGTCATGGCCTGTCCAGCGGCGAGCGCGCCAGCATTGGCGATTTCGCCGAATACCAGGCGACGTTGCAGGGCCTGCTGGTCGAGGCCGGCACATTGGGCCTGCCGCAACCCTGGCATCTGTGTGGGCAAAGCACTGGCGGGGCGATCGTGGTCGATCACGTGCTCAACCACGGCGCGCACAGCCCGGCCCAGGGCCAGGTCATCCTGTTGTCGCCCCTGGTGCGGCCACGGGCCTGGGGCTGGTCGCGGCTGAGTTATTACTTGCTCAAACCTTTCGTGACCGGCATCGCCCGTCGCTTCAGCGAGAACTCCACTGACCCCCAGTTCTTGCCATTTCTACAGGCCGATCCGCTGCAACCGCTGCGCCTGCCCACCGCGTGGGTTGGCGCGTTGGGGCGTTGGATCAAACGCATCGAAGCCGCCCCGAGCAGCCCACGCCAGCCGCTGATCGTGCAAGGGCAGGCGGACATGACGGTGGATTGGGCGCACAACCTGCAAGTGCTGCGCAGCAAGTTCGACCGGCCCCAAGTGTTGATGCTGCCCGAGGGCCGGCATCATCTGGCGAACGAGGCCCTGGCGATGCGGCAGGAGATGTTTGGGTTTCTGACGAAGCGGATGAGCCGGGTTCGGCGGTGACTGATCAATCGCCTTCGCGAGCAAGCCCGCTCCCACATGGGATCTTCGCCGGTCGAAGAACTTAAGTTCACTCAAGACCCTGTGGGAGCGGGCTTGCTCGCGATGGCGGCCATGCAGGCGCTGCGAATCTACTGCCCGAGATTCTGTCCCACCGCCAGCCCCGCCCGAATCGCCGCCAAAGCCGCCTGATAATAAGCCTGGCCCTCGGCCGATTCGGCGAACGTGGCGAATTCTTCCAGCTCGGTGTCCGTCAAGTCACGGTAGACATACAGCAGCGTGTTGTTCAGGTCGGCGCCGATCTGCTCCATCAGCCGCTGACGCTGGCCGTTCAGCATGCCTTGGGCCTGGCCGCCGCCCAACAGTCCGGGGATCATCGAACTCAGGCTGTCGGCCGCGACACCGGCGATCGCCAGGCTGACCTCGGCGCCGGCTTCGCGGGCGGGCAGGGCCTGGGCCAGGTGACCGATGGTCAGCAAGCGGTTGTCGCTGGCTTGCATCTTCGGCAGGCCCTTGGCGTTCTTGGCCAATTGATCGCGCCGGGTCGCCAACAGCTCGGCGGAAACCACCTTGCGGCCCAGGGGTGATTGGAAAAATTCCAGCGCCGGGCTTGGGTCTCGCAGGTTCTTGCGCATTTGCGCCTCGGCCCGCTGGTCCATGGCCTGGGGGGCGAAGCGTTGGTTGCTGTTGTTCACCAGCGCCTGGAACACCGCCGGTGGCAGGCTATTTTGATAGCGCTGCTGCGCGGCGCTCAAGGCATCGTTGAAATGCGCACGTTGTTCCGGCCAGCCGGCGACCTTGTACAACTGGTCATAGCTGTCTGCCCAGGCGGGCAACACGCAGAACATCAACAGTGAGAAAAGCAAACGGCGCATAGGGACTCCTGTCAGCAGCCGACTATTCTCCGTGGGGTGTGGGATCTTGTCGAGAATTCGTATCAAGTTCGTACCGTGGTGCCATCTGGCGCGGCGAACCTGCTGCGTGGCGCTGTCGGTTTTGCAGGCACAGGAATACTATGCGCGCCATGCAAATACCTTCTGATCATCCGCTGCTGCTACGTATCGTGGACGACCTCGCCGAGCGCGGCTGGTCGCAGCAGGACATTTTCCTGCCGGATGCGCTGACTCGCGCCCTCGCGGCCGAATGTCGGCAACGTGCCGCCGAAGGCGAACTGGCCCCGGCGGCAGTCGGGCGCGGGCCGTTTTCGGAGATCCGGGAGGGCATTCGCGGTGACCGGATCCAATGGATCGAGCCCGGCCAGGCGCAAGCCTGTGACGATTATCTGATGCTGATGGACAGCCTGCGTGAGGCGATGAATCGTGGGCTTTTCCTGGGCCTGGAAGATTTCGAGAGCCACTTCGCCCTTTACCCGCCCGGCGCGTTCTACCTCAAGCACGTCGACCGCTTTCGCGACGATGACCGACGCATGGTGTCGGCGGTGCTCTACCTCAATGAGGCCTGGCAGCCGGAGCATGGCGGGCAATTGCGCATGTACTTGGACGACGCCGTGGAACAGGACGTGGTGCCCATCGGCGGCTGCCTGGTGGTGTTCCTCTCGGGGGATATTCCTCACGAAGTGTTGCCGGCCACGCGGGATCGCCTGTCACTGACCGGCTGGTTCCGGCGCCGTGGCAATGAGTTGTTTTGAACATGGAAAAGATTCTGGTCAGTCGCTGCCTGCTCGGCCATCGTGTGCGCTATGACGGTGGCGCGAGCGGGCCATTCGATCAGCTACAGCAGTGGCTCGACGACGGCCGGGTCGTGCCGCTGTGCCCGGAAGTCGCCGGCGGCTTGTCCACCCCTCGGGCGGCGGCGGAGATCCCCGGCGGGCAGGGCGGACAAGTGCTCGACGGTCGCGCAGCGGTGATCACCACTGACGGCGAAGACGTCAGCGCGCAATTCTTGTCAGGTGCGTACCAAGCGCTGGCGTTGGTGCGTGAGCATGGCATCCGGATCGCCGTGCTCAAGGCCAACAGCCCATCGTGCGGGAACCTGCTGACCTATGACGGGACGTTCGGCGGCGTGAAAGTCCCTGGTGAAGGCGTGACGGCAGCCTTGCTCAAGCGACATGGAGTAAAGGTGTTCAGTGAACTGGAATTGCCTGAAGTGGCTGTCGCTCTTGTGGCGAGGGAGCTTGCTCCCGCCGGGCCACGCAGTGGCCCCAAAAAGCCGGAACGAGGTTGACCTGAGACACCGACGTGTCCGGTTTTGGGGCTGCTGCGCAGCCCAGCGGGAGCAAGCTCCCTCGCCACGGGGTTTTGTGTCGCTTCAGATTTCTTCGGCCAACCGCTCGATCTGCTCCTGCCGTTCTGCCTGGCTCAATCGCGGCTGAGGATTCAAAGAGGACCATTGCGGATACGCCCGGGCCTTGCTCAAGGCTTCGGGCAACTTGCCTTCGCGCCAGGCTTTGTCCTCAGGCGGGGCGATGCGGATGCTGTCCATCGCCGCATGGCCGCGCTGGTCGAGTGCGTGCAACAGCTGGCGCTGGCGCAAGGCCAACAGGCGCAGCACGTTGTCATCCACCGTCAGCTCGCGCTGGCCCTTGAGCTTGCCCATCAGCCGATTGCCATAGCTGCGTGCGGTTTGCAGGGCACCGCCAGCGATGGCCCCGGCCAGGGCGGCGGCGCCGAGGGTCAGGCCGCCCACCAGCAAATCGACGCCGGCGCCGGCCGCTGCGCCCGCCGCGATCCCGCTGCCGACCCGCACGCCCAATTGCTTGAGGGTTTCGGGGTTGAACAAATCATCGCCCCAACGCCCGTCGAGCAGCGGCAGGTCGCTGGCGGCAGCGTCGCGGGGACGGAAGGCGTAGAGCTTGAGCAGGGCCTCGACGCACCGTTGTTCCCGCTGCCGCACCGCGTTGCGCAAGTCGCTGATGGCTTGGTGCTCAAGCTCGGGAGTGCTGGCGACGCTGCGTCGGCAGGCGGCGCAGTCGATCAGCAGTTCGGCGATCAGTCGCGCCGCGCTCTGCTGCCGGGCCAGACGTTGGGCCTGCTGGTCGGCTATCAACCGTTCCAGTTGGCCGCGAGCGCTTTCCAGCAACAGCGCGAGGCTTTCATACAGGCGCCGTTCGCCGTCTTCGGGCGGGGCAACACTGTCAAAGCGCACCAGGGCGTGCAGGCCCAATCGCGCCAGGGCTTCGCGCCAGTCGGGCTCGCGATGGTGGGTGCTGCTGACAAAATTCAATACCGGCAACAAGGGCTTGCCGCAACTGGCGAGGACTTCCAACTCATCGCGATATTTGGCCAGCACCGGTTCCCGGGCGTCGATCACATACAGTCCGGCATCGCTGGCGAGCAATTGCCGCAGCACCTTGGCTTCCTGCTCGAAGCGTTGCCGCGCCTCGCTGCCATCGAGAAAGCGCGCCAGGCGCGCCGGACCGTCCAGGCGTTCGCCAGGGCGTTCAAGGCGTTCGAGATAATCGAGCAGGGCGATGGCGTCTTCCAGCCCCGGCGTGTCGTACAGCTCCAGCAAGGCCTCGCCGTCCACCGACAAACGCGCGCCCTCGACGTGGCGAGTGGTGCTGGGGCGGTGGGAGACTTCGCCGAAGCCGACGTCCCGGGTCAACGTTCGCAACAACGAGGTCTTACCGACGTTGGTATGGCCGACCACGGCGAGTTTCAGCGGCTTGATGGCGTCAGTCATGGCCGCTCTCCAGCCAGTTCAGGGGGGCGCAATCGGCGAACGGCAATTGCAGCTGGCGCAGCGCGTTGTGCCAGTCGCCCAGGCGCTCGGCGTCCAGCGCTTCGCCGGGCGGCACCTGTAACAGCCAGACGCGGGTGGCGCCGGCGCTGCGGGCCAACTCGGCGATCAATGCCAGGCTGCCGCGGTCCGGTGAGCGGCGTGGGTCGCAGGCAATCGCCAGTCGGGCAGGGGGAAAGCGCGACAGTTGCTCAAGAAGTTTGTGGCGCGACTCGCGGCTGTCGAGAATGCCGGCGTTTTTCACGCTGCCGGGCAGTTTTGGCGGCCAGGGCCGCTCGTCCAACTCAATGGCCACCAACAGCGCGCCGTCGCTGTGCATCGGATTCTGGGTGGTTTCGACCGGATGCAACTGCGCGGGCGCGGCGTCGTTGACGCCCAGGCGCTCACTGCTGGGCATCAGGCGTTCGCGCAGTTGCGCGTAACCCGGCAGGTTCAAGTCCAGGCGCAACGTGGCCCGGCCGCGCCGCCAGCGCCACAGGCACAGCAGCGCCAGGCACAGGCGCGGCAACACGCCGTAGACCAGCAGCACGCCCACCAACCAGCCGGCCCAGGCCTGGCGGGCGCTTTCGATGTTGAGGGCTGCGTCGCCACTGGCGCGGATCATGTCCACGGTTGGCACGCTCAAACCCAACAGTGCGGGCAAAGCACCGAGGGCCTGGGTCACGGCAACGAAGGTCTCGCCGCCAAGGATCGTGGTCTCCCAGACAAAGCCATAGCGCCGGGTCGCCATCAGCATCAGTACGATGACCAGCGCACTGAGCATCGCCAGCAGCCATAAGCCGTTGACCAGCCCACCGAGCGCCCAGCGATTGAGCTTGTGGCGTTGCAGCAACAGCAGCAGGGCCGGCGCCAATTGGGCGGCCTTGGCATCGCGGGCAAGCTTTTCGCTGAGCCACAACCACAAGCGTCCCAACGTTGCGCCTTGCTCGCTGGCGAATATCAGGCCCAGGGCCCAGCCGATGAGCAGGATCAGGTTCAACCCCAGCAGGCTGCCCAGGGCCCAGAACACATTGACGGGTGTTTGCCCGTCACCGAGCGCGGCGAACCCGAGGCCGGCGCCGCTGATGATGGCGAGCGCCGCCAGGACGATCAACGCCAGCCGCGCCCCTTGCAGCCAATGGCGCAGGGCTTGGGTGAGACCATCACGTTCGGCCAGCGAGCGGGCACGGCGGCGGATGCGGGTGGATAAGTCGCCGCCCGCCGCACGGGCCAGGCGATTGGCTTCCTGGTCCTCGAGCGGGCCGGCGTGTTCTTCACGCAGGCGAACCGTCTCGGTCAACCAGAGGTTCTGCAGTTCTGTCACGGGCGCTTCCGTTGCTCGAATGAGCGATGAGCATAACCTCTGTGGCGCTTGTCGGGGTACGTTGCCAGGCGGCGAGCCTCTGGTATCCTCGCCGCCATGAAAAAAACTCTCCCCCTCAGCCTGATCGCAGCCCTCGGTGAAAACCGCGTGATCGGCGTCGACAACAGCATGCCCTGGCACTTGCCGGAGGATTTCAAATACTTCAAGGCCACCACGCTGGGCAAGCCGATCATCATGGGGCGCAAGACCTGGGATTCCCTGGGGCGGCCGCTGCCGGGGCGCTTGAACATCGTGGTCAGCCGTCAACCGGGCCTGGTGCTGGAAGGGGCGGAAGTCTTTTCCTCGCTGGACACAGCGGTGCAGCGAGCGCAGGCGTGGGCGCTGGAACAGGGTGCCGATGAACTGATGCTGATCGGCGGTGCGCAGTTGTATGCCCAGGCCCTGGAACAGGCTGATCGGCTGTACCTCACCCGTGTGGCGCTGAGCCCGGATGGCGATGCGTGGTTCCCGGAGTTTGATTCGAGCCAGTGGAAGCTGGTTTCGAACCAGCCGAACCCGGCGCAAGGGGACAAGCCGGCTTATAGCTTCGAGGTGTGGGAGAAGCTCTAAGGCAAAAGCTTCGCGAGCAAGCCCGCTCCCACAATTGACCGAGTTGTATCAGCAGAAACCGGTCGACTGTGGGAGCGGGCTTGCTCGCGAAGGCGATCGACCAGGCGCCGCAACTCAAGCGTGCACCAATTCCCCATGCTCCTCGGCATCCAGCAACGCCTTGTCGGTTTGCTGCATCACCTGGCTGGTGATCGCCCCGGCGGTGATCGAGCCGCTGACGTTCAACGCCGTGCGGCCCATGTCGATCAGTGGTTCGACGGAAATCAGCAGCGCCACCAACGAGACCGGCAAGCCCATGGCCGGTAGCACGATCAACGCAGCGAATGTCGCGCCGCCACCGACCCCGGCCACACCGGCTGAACTCAGGGTCACAATTGCCACCAGTGTCGCGATCCACAGCGGATCCAGCGGGTTGATGCCCACGGTCGGTGCGACCATCACCGCCAGCATGGCCGGATAGAGCCCGGCGCAGCCGTTCTGGCCGATGGTCGCGCCGAACGAAGCGCTGAAGCTGGCGATGGCCCGTGGAATGCCGAGGCGGCTGGTCTGGGCTTCAATGCTCAACGGGATGGTTGCGGCGCTGGAGCGGCTGGTGAACGCAAAGGTCAGCACCGGCCAGATCTTGCGGAAGAAGCGCAGCGGGTTTATTCCAGCGGCGGACACCAGCAGGCCATGAACCACGAACATCAGGCCCAGCCCCAAGTACGACACCACGACAAAACTGCCGAGCTTGATGATGTCTTGCAGGTTGGAGCCGGCGACCACTTTGGTCATCAGTGCCAGCACACCGTATGGGGTCAACTTCATCACCAGGCGCACCAGGCGAGTCACCCAGCTTTGCAGGGTGTCGATGGCGTTGATCACTTTCTGACCTTTCTCCACATCATCCTTGAGCAATTGCAGGGCCGCGACACCCAGGAACGCGGCGAAAATCACCACGCTGATGATCGACGTCGGCTTGGCCCGGGCCAGGTCGGCGAAGGGGTTCTGTGGAATGAACGAAAGCAGCAGTTGCGGGACATTCAGGTCGGCGACCTTGCCGGCGTAGTCGCTTTGGATCACTTGCAGGCGCGCCAGCTCCTGGGTCCCGGCCACCAAGCCTTCGGCGGTGAGACCGAACAGGTTGGTCAGGCCGATGCCGATCAGGGCGGCGATGGCGGTGGTGAACAGCAACGTGCCGATGGTCAGGAAGCTGATCTTGCCCAGGGACGAGGCGTTATGCAGCCGGGCCACGGCGCTGAGAATCGAGGCGAAGACCAGCGGGATCACGATCATCTGCAGCAATTGCACGTAGCCGTTGCCCACCAGGTCGAACCAGCCGATCGAGGCTTTGAGCACCGGGTTACCTGCGCCATAAATCGCGTGCAGGGCGACACCGAACACCACGCCCAACGCCAGTGCCAGCAGCACTTTCTTGGCCAGGCTCCAGGTGCTGTGACGGGTTTGCGCCAGGCCGAACAGCAAGGCGAGGAACACCAGGAGATTGAGGATCAGCGGCAGATTCATCAAAAAGAGACTCCGATAAGACTGGCCAGTCGCTTGATGCTGCGACTGTGAGCCGGGAAGCCTAACAGCTTGATAACTATTGAATTAATACTAAAAGCGCATGTGAACTGTCGCTTTTGGAATAAGCCGCTGACGCTCTGGGGAATGCCACTGGCGTTATCGGGATGCAAGCGGTCGCGCACAGGCGAGGATTGTCACAGGCATTTGTTAGCGTCGAGTCTTTAAACCCTGGGAGTAACGCCGATGAAGCTCGTACCGCACCTTCTCGCTGTCGCCTTGGGCCTGAGCCTCGCCGGTCAGGCACTCGCCACCGATCTCAAGCATTGGCCGGCGGAGCAGGCCAAGGCCCTGGACGCGATGATCGCGGCCAATGCCAACAAGGGTAACTTCGCGGTGTTCGACATGGACAACACCAGCTACCGCTACGATCTGGAAGAGTCGTTGCTGCCGTTCATGGAGAACAAGGGCCTCATCACCCGCGAAACCCTGGACCCTTCGTTGAAGCTGATGCCATTCAAGGACACGGCCGATCACAAGGAGAGCCTGTTCAGTTATTACTACCGCCTGTGCGAAGTGGACGACATGGTCTGCTATCCATGGGTTGCCCAAGTGTTCTCCGGTTTTACCCTGCAGGAACTCAAGGGCTACGTCGACGAACTGATGGCTTCCGGCAAACCGGTGCCGACCACCTATTACGATGGCGACAAGGTGGTCCAGTACAACGTCAACCCGCCGAAAGTCTTCACCGGCCAGGCCGAGCTGTACAACAAGCTGATGGAAAACGGCATCGAAGTCTATGTCATGACCGCCGCTTCCGAAGAACTGGTGCGCATGGTCGCTTCCGATCCGAAGTACGGCTACAACCTCAAGCCGCAGAACGTGATAGGCGTGACCACCCTGCTCAAGGATCGCAAGACCGGTGAGCTGACCACCGCACGCAAGCAGATCACCGCCGGCAAATATGACGAGAAAGCTAACCTGGGCCTCGAGTACACGCCTTATCTATGGACCCCGGCGACCTGGATGGCCGGTAAACACGCGGCGATCCTGACCTACATCGACGAATGGAAAAAACCGGTGCTGGTGGGGGGCGACACGCCGAGCAGCGATGGCTACATGCTGTTCCACGACGTGGACGTGGCCAAGGGCGGTATTCACCTGTGGGTCAACCGCAAGGACAAGTACATGACCCAGATAAACGGGATGATGGCCAAGCACGCCGCGGCCCAGGCCAAGGAAGGACTGGCGGTGACGGCGGATAAAAATTGGGTGATCGTCAAGCCTGAAGACATCCAGTAAGTCTCATGGAACCTTGTGGGAGCGGGCTTGCCCGCGAAGACGTCGGCACTTCGATACTGATGCAAGCTGACCCACCGCCTTCGCGAGCAAGCCCGCTCCCACAAAGATCTGTGGGTATTCGAAAATGTGCGGCCCCCCCGTCCCCCTGTGGGAGTGGGCTTGCCCGGAAAGACGTCGGCACATTCGATACTGATGCAAGCTGACCCACCGCATTCGCGAGCAAGCCCGCCCCCCACAGGGGGATCGGTGTTGTCAGGGTTGTCCCACCCATAAAAATGCCCCGCACTTGGCGGGGCATTTTTTATTACGGCTAACGACGCTTACAGGCCGTCGAGCATCGCCTTGTTGCGCACCGCGCCTTTGTCGGCGCTGGTGGCGAGCAGGGCGTAGGCCTTGAGCGCGGTGGTGACTTTGCGCGGACGCACTTCCACCGGTTTCCAGCCTTTCTGGTCCTGTTCGACGCGGCGCGCGGCCAGTTCTTCATCGCTGATCAACAGGTTGATCGAGCGGTTCGGAATGTCGATCAATACCTTGTCGCCATCCCGTACCAGGCCGATGGCGCCGCCAGCAGCCGCTTCCGGCGAAGCGTGGCCGATGGACAGGCCAGAGGTGCCGCCGGAGAAACGGCCGTCGGTGAGCAGGGCGCAGGCTTTGCCCAGGCCCTTGGACTTCAGGTAGGAGGTGGGGTAGAGCATTTCCTGCATGCCCGGGCCGCCTTTCGGGCCTTCGTAGCGGATGATCACGATATCGCCAGCCTTCACTTCGTCGGCGAGGATCCCGCGCACCGCGCTGTCCTGGCTTTCGAAAATCTTGGCGTTGCCTTCGAACACGTGGATCGACTCGTCGACACCGGCGGTTTTCACCACGCAGCCGTCCAGGGCGATGTTGCCGTACAGCACGGCCAGGCCGCCTTCCTTGGAATAAGCATGTTCGACACTGCGAATGCAGCCGTTTTCGCGGTCGTCATCCAGGGTTTCCCAACGGGTCGACTGGCTGAACGCGGTCTGTGTCGGAATGCCCGCCGGGCCCGCCTTGAAGAAATGATGCACTGCCTCGTCGGTGGTCTGGGTGATGTCCCATTTGGCGATGCCTTCGGCCATGGTCTTGCTGTGCACGGTCGGCAGGTCGGTGTGCAACAGGCCGCCACGGGCCAGGGAGCCGAGGATGCTGAAGATGCCGCCGGCGCGGTGCACGTCTTCCATGTGGTACTTCTGGATATTCGGCGCGACCTTGCACAGTTGCGGCACGTGACGGGACAGGCGATCGATGTCGCGCAGGTCGAAATCGATCTCGGCTTCCTGGGCTGCGGCCAGCAAGTGCAGGATGGTGTTGGTGGAACCGCCCATGGCGATGTCCAGGGTCATTGCGTTTTCGAACGCCTTGAAGTTGGCGATATTGCGCGGCAATACCGACTCGTCGTTCTCGCCATAGTAGCGCTTGCACAGCTCGACGATGGTCCGGCCGGCCTGCAAGAACAGCGCTTCGCGGTCGCTGTGGGTGGCCAGTGTCGAACCGTTGCCCGGCAGGGCGAGGCCCAGGGCCTCGGTCAGGCAGTTCATCGAGTTGGCGGTGAACATGCCGGAGCACGAACCGCAGGTCGGGCAGGCGCTGCGCTCGTACTCGGCGACCTTCTCGTCAGAGGCGCTGGAGTCGGCGGCGATGACCATGGCATCCACCAGGTCGAGGCCGTGGCTGGCGAGCTTGGTCTTGCCGGCTTCCATCGGGCCGCCGGAGACGAAGATCACCGGGATGTTCAGCCGCAGGGCGGCCATCAGCATGCCAGGGGTGATCTTGTCGCAGTTGGAAATGCACACGATGGCGTCGGCACAGTGGGCGTTGACCATGTACTCGACGGAGTCGGCGATGATCTCGCGGCTCGGCAGCGAATACAGCATGCCGTCGTGGCCCATGGCGATGCCGTCGTCCACGGCGATGGTGTTGAATTCCTTGGCAACGCCGCCGACACGTTCGATTTCCCGGGCAACCAGTTGACCCAGGTCCTTGAGATGAACGTGGCCCGGTACGAACTGGGTGAAGGAGTTGGCAATGGCGATGATCGGCTTCTTGAAGTCGTCATCCTTCATCCCCGTGGCGCGCCACAATGCGCGGGCGCCGGCCATGTTGCGGCCATGGGTGGATGTTTTCGAGCGGTAATCAGGCATGGAGCACTCCGGGCGGCTAATCAGATATCAAAGGGGAAGTGAGCTTCTGTTGACGTTCTGGAACACCGGGGATTGGCCGAGAGTCCGGAAGTGGCCGATGACGGTGCAGGATCGCTGCGCGCCTCAGCATGAGCTCATAAACCCGCCGGGGATGAATGGCGATGAATGACGCGATTCTACACCGCTGGCGTCAGGATGAAATGACGCAAAGCGCTGATCGAACGCCAATGTCGCGTGCGGGATGACGACTGGCAGTGTTCAACCGGCTTGCAGCGCTCTGTCACGATGCCGGACCAAGGCGTTAAGCATCAGTCCCAGGAGACTGAGCAGTATCAAGCACAGGGCCAGTGTGAGTTGAAGATCCAGCGCAGAGGCGCTGATCGCCGCACTGGTCAGCCCGCCGACGACGAAGATCAGCACGCTACCGGCCGAGGCGGACGTGCCGGCCTGTTCGGGAAACGTGTTCATGGCCAGGGTGTGGGCCGCGGCACGGGTGATGGTCGTTCCGGTGGTGCAGATGATCATGGGCAGCAATACGGTCATCACTGTCGTGCCGAGATAACGCAAGGACACGACCATCAGGACCCCCGCCATCAGGATCAGGCTTAGACCGGCGATGATTTGCGTTTGAGTGCCGATTCGGCTGCTCAGCGCGGCCGCAATGGCTCCCCCGCCGATGTAGGCCAGTCCGTAGGCCAACAGGACAAGGGAGAAAGACTGAGGCGAGAGTTGTAATTGATCGATGAAAACCAATGGCGAAATGACGATGAATGAGAAGTGGCAGGAAAACGCCAGCGCTGACGTAAGCCAATAAGCCATGAAGCTGAAGTCACTGCATACGTTTCGATAGGCCTCCATGAAATTCAGAGGCCTGGGTTTGCGGTCTGTTATCGAGCCGCGCAGCAAGCGGCAGGCGCCCAGGAACGCAACGACCGCCAAGGCGATGAACACCAGGAAACTGCCACGCCAATCCATCCAGCCCTGCAGCCAGGTGCCGACCAACGGCGAGACGGAAATGAAAATTCCGCCGCAGGTGACCAGGAAGATGCGCAAGCGCGGCTGCTCGTCGCCTGTAAATAGATCCTGTATCAATGCTTGGGACAGCACGAAACAGCCGCACCCCAACGCCTGGATGATGCGAAACAACAGGAAGAATTCAAACTCATCAGCGACGACGCAGCCGGTCGCGCCGATGGCTGCAACGGTGATGCCGGCCAGTAATAACTGCTTGCGCCCGATCGTATCGGAAAGCGGGCCGACCACCAGTTGCGCCAAGGCGATGCCGATCGCGTACAGGCTGACCGACAGGGCGATGTCCGACGATGGGCGTTCGAACTGCGCGGAAAGAGCCGGAAAGGACGGCAGCACAACATCGATAGGAAAGACGCCGAGCAATGTCAGCATGAGCAATAAGCCAACGGTGGCAGGTTTATGGGCAGCCAGGCGATTTTGCGGATCAGTCATCGGGGACCCCAAGGCGTACCTGAGCGGCACGTTTCAATCCTAATGCGTCATGCCCGCCGAGCGCCGGGTAGATTGAGTAGGAAGGCTCTGGAAATTGCGTGGGGGGTCTCCTACAGATTTATTCGCACGGGCAAAAAAAAATCGCAGCCAAGGCTGCGATCAGGATGCCGCTGATATGAGCGCGCGGGGCGCAGAGCGATGGCCCTGGCCCCGTCCAGCCTCAACTGTTGGGCAACAGCCGGCAGGTGATGCTCTTGATGTAACGGGTTTCCGCGATGGCCGGGTGTACCGGATGGTCCGGGCCTTGACCGCCGCGTTCGAGCAGTTGGATGTTGCGGTCCAGGTGACGGGCGCTGGTCAGCAGGATGTTCTGCAGGTCATCTTCGGGCAGGTGCATCGAGCACGACGCGCTGACCAGGATGCCGTCCTTGCTGAGCAGGCGCATGGCTTGCTCGTTGAGGCGGCGGTAGGCGCCTTCGCCGTTCTTCAGGTCTTTCTTGCGCTTGATGAAGGCGGGTGGGTCGGCCACGATCACGTCGAAACGCTCTTCGCTGGCCTTGAGCTCCTTCAGGGCTTCGAACACGTCGCCTTCGATGCAGGTCAGTTTCTCGGCGAAGCCGTTCAACGCGGCGTTGCGTTCGACGCCGTCAAGGGCGAAGGCCGAAGCGTCGATGCAGAATACTTCGCTGGCACCGAACGCTGCGGCTTGTACGCCCCAGCCACCGATGTAGCTGAACAGGTCCAGGACGCGCTTGCCCTTGGCATACGGTGCCAGGCGTGCGCGGTTCATGCGGTGGTCGTAGAACCAGCCGGTTTTCTGGCCTTCCATGACCGGTGCTTCGAATTTCACGCCGTTCTCTTCCAGGGCAACCCATTCCGGGACGAGGCCGAACACGGTCTCGACGTAGCGGTTCAGGCCTTCGGCGTCGCGGGCGGCGGAGTCGTTCTTGAACAGGATGCCGCTGGGCTTGAGCACCTGGGTCAGGGCGGCGATCACGTCGTCTTTGTGGGCTTCCATGGTGGCGGAGGCGATCTGCACCACAAGAATGTCACCAAAACGGTCGACCACCAGGCCCGGCAGCAAGTCGGAATCGCCGTAGACCAGACGGTAGAAAGGTTTGTCGAACAGCCGCTCGCGCAGGGACAACGCCACGTTGAGGCGATGCACCAACAGGGACTTGTCCAGGGGCAGCTTCACGTCGCGGGACAGCAACCGCGCGCAGATCAGGTTGTTGGGGCTCATCGCGACGATGCCCAACGGCTTGCCGCCGGCGGCTTCGAGGATGGCCTGGTCGCCGGCCTTGAAGCCATGCAGTGGGGTGGCCGCCACATCGATTTCGTTACTGTAGACCCACAGGTGGCCGGCGCGCAGGCGACGGTCGGCGTTGGCTTTGAGGCGCAGGCTAGGCAGGGACATGACGTCGCTCCGGAAAAAAGAGCGGGAGTATAACGCGTTGAAGCCTGCACGGGGCTTGCGGTGGACATGTGGCGAGTGCGCTTGTTTCGCCGGGTGGCAGCGCTCTCGCCACGAGGGGTCAGGCCGAAAGTGCGTTGATCAGCTCGCGATTGAAGGCGGGAATATCATCGGGCTGGCGGCTGCTGATCCAGGTACCGTCCTTGACCACTTCCTGGTCGACCCAGTTCGCGCCCGCGTTGACCAGATCGTCCTTGAGCGTCTTGTAGCTGGTCAGGGTCTTGCCCTTGACCAGGCCGCTGGACACCAGCAACCAACCGCCATGGCAAATCACTGCGATGGGCTTGCCCGCCGCCTCGAAGCCCTTGACCAGTTCCTGGGCGTCGGGGTCGATGCGGATCGTGTCGGAGTTCTGCACGCCGCCGGGCAGCACCACGGCGTCGTATTGGTCGACATTGGCGGCCTTGAAGGTCAGGTCGATAGGGAAGTCGTCGGCCGGCTGGTCATGGTTCCAGCCTTTGACCTGGCCTTCACTGGCCGAAACGATATCCACCTTGACCCCGGCCTGTTCCAGGGCCTGTTTGGGGCCGGTCAGTTCGGCCTGTTCAAAACCGTCGGTCACCAGGATGGCAACACGTTTACTGTTCAGGGAGCCGGGCATGAAAAATCTCCTCAAGCTGAGTGGGTGGGCTGCCGACCTAGCCTCTATGAGGCGTGACTGTCGGCCCTACACAGTCCGAAGCCGGTGCCTGAAGGAAAGTTCCGCCGATCTACCCGGCGGTGTATCGGATCCATCTTTAAGGGTTAGAATCCCCGCCTGCCCCAGAGTGTGTACTCATGTCCAAAGAACTCTCCGCTGAACAGATCCAACAGTCCCTGCAAGGCATCAGCGTGCCGCCCCAGCCGCAGATCATGGTGGATCTGCAGATGGAGCAGTACATGCCCGACCCTGACCTTGAGACCATCGCCAAGCTGATCTCCCAGGATCCAGGCCTGTCCGGTGCCTTGCTCAAGATTGTCAATTCGCCGTATTACGGCCTGCGCAACAAGATCACCTCCATCCAGCGTGCGGTGAACCTGCTGGGCAGCCGGTCGATCATCAACCTGATCAACGCGCAGTCGATCAAGGGCGAATTGCATGACGACGCCATCGTCACCCTGAACCGATTCTGGGACACCGCCCAGGACGTGGCGATGACCTGCCTGACCCTGGCCAAGCGGGTCGGCCTGGAAAATGGTGACGAAGCCTACGCAATGGGCTTGTTCCACGATTGCGGCGTGCCGTTGATGCTCAAGCAGTTTCCCAACTACATGAGCGTGCTGGAGCAGGCCTATGCCAGCGCCAGCGCCGAATGCCGAGTGGTCGACACCGAGAACCGGGTGTTCAACACCAACCATGCGGTGGTCGGCTACTACACCTCCAAATCCTGGCGCCTGCCGGATCACGTCAGCCAGGCCATCGCCAACCACCACAACGCCTTGGCGATCTTCAGCGACGAGTCTTCGCGCAACAACAGCCCGCTGAAAAACCTGCTGGCGATCCTGAAAATGTCCGAGAACATCTGCGCGTCCCACCGGGTGTTGGGCAATCAGGCCGAAGACCACGAGTGGGAATGTGTCGGTGCGCTGGTGCTCGATTACCTTGGTTTGTCGGAATACGACTTCCAGACCCAGAAACAGGAAATCCGCGACCTCGCCTCTCGTTGAGTGCGTTGCTTCGCCTGACCCGAGAACCTCATGCCAGAACTGCCGGAAGTCGAAACCACCCGTCGCGGCATCGCGCCGCACCTTGAAGGGCAACGGGTCAGCCGCGTGGTGGTACGTGACCGCCGCCTGCGCTGGCCTATCCCGGAAGATCTCGATGTGCGGCTCTCGGGCCAGCGCATTGTGCTGGTGGAGCGGCGGGCCAAGTACCTGCTGATCAATGCCGAGGTCGGTACCTTGATCAGTCATTTGGGCATGTCCGGCAACCTGCGGTTGGTGGAGGTCGGTATGCCTGCCGCCAAGCACGAACACGTCGACATCGAGCTGGAATCCGGCCTGGCCTTGCGCTACACCGACCCGCGGCGCTTCGGGGCGATGCTCTGGAGCCTCGATCCGCTCAATCATGAGTTGCTGATTCGCCTCGGGCCGGAGCCGCTGACCGACCTGTTCGATGGCGAGCGCCTGTTCCAGCTCTCCCGCGGTCGCTCCATGGCGGTCAAGCCGTTCATCATGGATAACGCGGTGGTGGTGGGCGTGGGCAATATCTACGCGACCGAGGCACTGTTTGCCGCCGGCATCGATCCGCGTCGGCCGGCCGGGGGCATTTCCCGGGCGCGTTACCTGAAGCTGGCCATCGAAATCAAACGCATCCTTGCCCATGCCATCGAGCGCGGCGGCACCACGTTGCGTGACTTCATCGGCGGGGATGGCCAGCCCGGGTACTTCCAGCAGGAACTGTTCGTGTATGGCCGGGGCGGGGAGCTTTGCAAGGTCTGCGGCAGCGGACTTCGGGAAATCCGCCTGGGACAGCGGGCCAGCGTCTGGTGCCCACGCTGCCAGAGCTGATTCGTCCTAGGGTCTATAGTCAGTAGTCATACTGCTTAGCCGAAGGATCGCGCCATGAATCTGCTTCGACCTGTCGTTCTTGCGCTGCTGCTGAGTGTCGGTTTGCCTGCCCAGGCGAACGGCGGCAGCGGCGACCCGCGCTACACCATCCAGAATCCGCCCGCCTACGCCATGCTCGGCGATCTGCTGATCGCCCGTCCGCTGCTGCTCGCCGCCACGGTGATCGGCACGGGGGCGTTCGTGGTGTCGCTGCCCTTTACCGTGCTGGGCGGTGGGGTCGGCGATGCTGGAAAAGCGTTGGTGGTGGACCCGGCGAAAGCCACGTTTGTGCGATGCCTGGGGTGCATTGGCGAGGGGTTTGAGCGGCAGGAGTGAGGCGGGCAGTTGGATTTTGGGCGTTGCTGATGGCCCCTTCGCGAGCAAGCTCGCTCCCACAGGGTTTTGTGGTGTCCACAGCACTTGTGCCTTAAGCAAATCCCCTGTGGGAGCGAGCCTGCTCGCGATGAGGCCGGCACAGGCGCTACAAAACTACTGGGTTCAAGCCTTGGCGGTAATCTTGATGTACTTGGCCATCAACTGTTCTTCCGTCTCCGGATGCGCTTCGTCGAGCGGGATGCAATCCACCGGGCAAACCTGCTGGCACTGGGGCTCGTCGTAATGGCCGACGCATTGGGTGCACAGGTTCGGGTCGATGACGTAGATCTCTTCGCCTTGGGAAATCGCTTCGTTCGGGCATTCGGGTTCGCAGACGTCGCAATTGATGCAGTCGTCGGTGATGATCAGGGACATGCAGGCTCCTGCCGGGGCGTTGAGCCCGGGCATCTGAAAACGTATGGGCGCAATTGTGCCGCATTGGCGCGCGCAGTGCACGCGGGGGCGATGGACTGCGCTGTGCTGCGAGATGGCTCGCAGCGCCAGCAGGTTATTTCTTGAAGCGCAGGGTCAGCGCGTCGGCCACGGCCGGGTGGACGAACTTGGTGATATCGCCGCCCAGGGCCGCGATTTCCCGCACCAGGGTCGAAGAGATAAACGAATAACGCTCCGACGGCGTGAGGAAAAGGCTTTCGACGTCCGGCGCCAACTGGCGGTTCATGTTGGCCAGCTGGAACTCGTACTCGAAGTCCGAGACCGCGCGCAGGCCGCGCAGGAACACATTGGCGTTCTTTTCCTTGGCAAAATGCGCCAACAGCGTCGAGAAGCCGACCACTTCCACGTTGGGCAGGTGCTTGGTGACTTCGCGGGCCAGCTCCACGCGTTGTTCCAGCGGGAACAGCGGGTTTTTCTTCGGGCTGGCGGCGACAGCAATGATCACATGGTCGAACAGGCGCGCGGCGCGTTCGACCAGATCGCCATGGCCCTTGGTAATAGGGTCGAAGGTACCTGGGTACAACACTCGGTTCATCGCGTCGTCCTGGCGGGAGTCCGTTGGGGAGTCGGATGGTATCGCAGCCTACTCGGTCGGCCAAGTCGGCTGTTCGGTAAGAAAGCACTATAGACGCTGCGAATACTGCGGATATTCATGAGTTCTTCAGGCGCTCGGCCAAGGCAGTCGCCAATTGTGCAGTCAGCCCGTACACCGATAATTGCGGGTTGGCGCCGATGCTCGTGGGAAAGAGCGAACCGTCATGGATCGAAAGATTGCCCAGTTGATGATGGCGACCAAGGCTGTCGGTCACGGCGGTTTTCGGATCCTCACCCATGGCGCAACCTCCCATCACGTGGGCGCTGCCCAGGCGCGTGCGGTATAGCGCGAGGTCCAGGCCGTCGATCAGCGAGCGGGCTTGCGCCAGGGTTTTTACATAGCCGGCGTCGCTGTGCAGGGGCATGACCGCCTGGGCACCGCCGGCGAACTGAATCTCCGCCATGCTGTGGAAGGCCCGGCGCAAGCCGTCCCAGGCGTATGGCGAAACCGGATAGTCGAGCACCGGCGTGCCGTCGCCGCGCAACTCGACGCTGCCGCCGGGGCTGTCCGGATGAAAGCCGTCGCGCAGCAGCGCCAGCATCGCGTGGGTGTGGGGCAGTCGCGACATGTGCAAGGCGTTCTCGGGGCCGAACCCGCCCAGTAGCGTGGCAGCAAGGGCCGGGTGCAAGGGCGGGACTTCGAGTTTGTAGGACATCTTGCCGGTGGCGCCGTCCTGCCATTGGAAATGATCGGAATAGATCGATTGAGGGGCGCCGTAGAACGGGTTGATGACCTCGTCGAATTGCCCGGCGGACATGTTCACCAGATGCAGGAAGGTGCGCTTGCCCAAGCGTGCATGCGGATCTGGTGCATCGGAGCGCAACAGCAGGCCCGGGCTATTGATACCGCCGCCCGCCAGCACGTAGTGCCGCGCCTTGACCGTTATGCGCCGCCCGGTCGGGGCCACGCAGCGCTCATCCATGGCTTGGCATTCCAGGCCCACAACCGCATCGTGCTTGAATAACAGGCGTTCGGCCCGGGCCAGGTAAAGCAGCGCGCCGCCCTTTTCCAGCGTGGCGGGGATGGTGGTGACCAGCATCGACTGTTTGGCGTTGGTCGGGCAGCCCATGCCGCAATAGCCCAGGTTCCAGCAGCCGCGCACATTGCGCGGGATGACGTGCCAGCTATAGCCCAATTGTTCGCAGCCCTTGCGGATCACGTCGTTGTTGGCATTGGGTGGAACCAGCCACGGCGCCACGCCCAGGCGTTGCTCCATCCGCTCGAACCAGGGCGCCATCTCGGCGGCGCTGTGCCCCTTGACGTTGTGCTCGGTGGCCCAGTGTTCGAGGGTTTGCGTGGGGGTGCGAAAACTGGAGGTCCAGTTGATCAGCGTTGTGCCTCCGACCGCCCGGCCTTGAAGAATGGTGATCGCGCCATCCTTGCTCATGCGGCCGAGGCCTTCCTGATACAGGCTGGTGTAGGCCTGGGCCTCGAGGAGCTTGAAATCATGGCTGGTCTTGAGCGGGCCTTCCTCGATCAGCAGCACTTTATAGCCGGCGGCGCTGAGAATTTCTGCCGTGGTGCCGCCGCCGGCGCCGCTGCCGATGATCGCCACGTCCGCTTCCAGGGTCATGTCGCTGCTCAGCTGCGCGCCGTTATAGGTGGTCCAGCCACGGGCCAGGCCTTCGAGGAAGGGATCGGGTACGGGCATGTTCAGGTTCTCTTATTGTTATGAGTTGTCGAAAGAACCCTGTGGGAGCGGGCTTGCTTGCGAATACCGTTGCGCATTCAATACTTTTGCAAGCTGACACACCGCCTTCGCGGGCAAGCCCGCTCCCACAGAGGAGAGGCTGGTCTGGTTTTCAAACGGTCGGCGGTCCCGGATACCCGCAATGCGCCCAGGCTTCGGGCCGGCTGTACCACGCCATCATCACCATCTGCAGCAACGAGCTGTGGCCTTGCTGCAAAAGGTCCAGCGAGCTGTTTTCCCAGCGCGTCAGAAACTGGCGAATGCCATCGGCGTCGGCGTTTTCCCACGAGCCCCAGACCCCGGTCAACGGCCCGCGGGTCACGCCCAGGGTCAGCACATCGAATAGCTGGCGCGTGAGTTTGAGCATGGAGGGCGACAGGTGGGCCAGGCCGTCGTCCAGGCTCTGCAGGGTCGTGCTGGCGGCGGCGGGGATCTGCTCTACGGCCACTGCACCATCGAGTAGCACCGGAATGACGGCGCGCAAGAACGGCAGGTCGCTGTCACGCAGCACCGCCAGGCCACCGGCCGGTTGGCTGGCCGAGCAGCCGCTCAGGCTCGCCCCCAACCCGACGGTGGCCAGGAAAGCGCTGGCGCCGAAGCTGAACTTCAGCAGGCCGCGCCGTGACAGGGCAGGGGTATCAGTGAGGCTTGGGGGCATTTTGGTCACACCGGCAGAGATGCGCGTTAGCGGACGAACAGCTTCTGGATCAACTTCTGCAGCGGCTTGCCGTAGGGCGGATAAATCAGTTTCGCGACGTTGAATCGCTGCTTGACCAGCACGCCCTTGGCTTTGCTGAAGGTCAGGAAGCCTTCGTGCCCGTGGTAATGGCCCATGCCCGAAGGCCCGATGCCGCCAAACGGCAAGTCATCCTGGGCAACGTGCAGCAGCGTGTCGTTCATGCAGACGCCGCCGGAATGGGTTTCATGCAGCACTCGATTCTGTTCGGCCTTGTTGTAGCCAAAGTAGTAGAGCGCCAGCGGGCGAGGTCGCTGGTTGATGTAGGCAAATGCCTGGTCCAGATTTTCATAAGGCACGATAGGCAGCAACGGGCCGAAGATCTCGTCCTGCATGACGGTCATGTCGTCACTGACATTGAGCAGCAGGCTGTGGGCCATGCGGCGTCCCTGGCCCTGCTCGAACAGTTCGATCAGCAAGGCGCCCTTGCTGGTGGCGTCACTGATGTAGCCGTTGAGCCGCGCCAGTTGTCGCTCGTTGATGATGGCGGTGTAGTCCGGATTGTCCGCCAGGGTCGGATAAAACCCGCGAACCGCCGCGCGATAGGCTTCGACGAATTCACCGACACGGCTTTGTGGCACCAGCACGTAGTCCGGCGCGACGCAGGTTTGCCCGGCATTCAGGGTCTTGCCGAAAGCAATGCGTTCGGCGGCGTCCTTGAGGGGCACGTCGGCCGACACGATGGCCGGCGATTTCCCACCCAGTTCGAGCGTGACCGGCGTCAGGTGTTCGGCCGCCGCCCGCATGACATGCTTGCCGATGCTGGTGGCGCCGGTGAACAACAGGTGGTCGAACGGGAGCCGGGAAAACGCCATGCCGATCTCAGCCTCGCCAAGCACCACGCACACCAGGTCCTGAGGAAAGATCCGGGCCAGTAGTTGCTTGAGCAGCAGCCCGGTGGCAGGGGTCGATTCGCTGAGCTTGAGCATCACCCGGTTGCCCGCAGCCAAGGCGCCCACCAACGGCCCGATGGCCAGGAACAGCGGATAGTTCCAAGGCACGATGACCCCAACCACCCCCAGTGGTTGATACACCACTTTGGCCGACGCCGGCTGGAAAGCCATGCCCACCTTGCGTCGGGACGGTTTCATCCAGCGCGGGAGGTGACGGCTGGCGTAATGGATGCCGTGCAGGCTGGGCATCAGCTCGGCCAGCAGCGTTTCGTCAGCGCTGCGGTGGCTGAAATCCTCGCTGATGGCGTCGATCAAGGCTTGCCGTTCACTGCTCAGGACCTCTCGCAGCGCCTTGAGCCACTGGCGGCGCTGTTCGGCCGGCGGCATCGGATGGGCGGCATAGGCCTGGCGCTGGGCATCGAAGAGAGACCGCAACTCGCCGAGTTGCTGTTGAGACTCGTGCAGGTAAGCAACGTCGGCAGGCATCGTCGGGCACCGGTTATTATTGGAATGGGTGTTTTCTAGAGCTTGTACTCTAGAAAGTCAATGGCTTGTGCAACGGCGATGGGTTTTTCCTGTGACCGTTAGGTCGTAAGATGCCATGCAATGCCTTCGTCGAATTAAAGCCCAAACCATGGCCCCACGAATAAAAACCAGCGAGCGCATCGTGCAAAACAGCCTTGAGCTGTTCAACCAGCAAGGTGAGCGCAGCGTCAGCACCAACCATATTGCCGCCCATATGGACATGTCGCCGGGCAATCTCTATTACCACTTCCCCAACAAGCAGGCGATCATCGCCGTGCTGTTCAGTGAGTATGAAAACCTGGTGGACAGCTTCCTGCGCCCGCCCCAGGGGCGAGCGGCCACGGTGGAGGACAAGCGCTTCTACCTCCAGGAGCTGCTGGCGGCCATGTGGCGCTACCGCTTCCTGCATCGGGACCTGGAGCACCTGCTCGACAGCGATCCGGAGCTTGCGGCGCGCTACCGACGGTTTTCCCAGCGCAGCCTGATTCACGGCACCGCCATCTATGAAGGCTTCGTCGCTGCCGGCATCCTGAAAATGGACCGGGTGCAGATCGAGTCCCTGACTCTCAATGCCTGGATCATCCTGACGTCCTGGGTGCGTTTTCTGTGCACCACGCGGGAAAATTTCAGTCACCTGAGTGAACAGGCCATCAAGCGTGGCGTTTATCAAGTGCTGGTGCTGGAGGCCGGTTTCGTCACCGATCAGGCCCGCGACGCGGTGGATGCACTGTTCAAAGAATATTACGTCCCGCTGGCCCAGACCCTGGAAGAAGGGCAGTAGGCATCGGATCTCGACTTGACCACACAGGAGCTCACCATGCCCATCGCGCAACTCATCAGCCCCTCAGCCCTTGAGGATAAAAGGTCACAGCCGGGGCTGGTGATCCTCGATTGCCGGTTTGCCCTGGAGGATCCGGATTACGGCCAGTGCAGTTACGCCGAGGGTCATATCGCCGGGGCGTCGTTCGCGGACCTTGAGCGAGATTTGAGCGGGCCGGTGACCAAGGGCGTGACCGGGCGTCATCCGCTGCCGGAGCCCGAGGCCTTGATAGAACGCCTTCAGGCCTGGGGCATCAGCAACGACAGCGACATCGTGCTTTATGACGACGGCCCCGGTGCCTTTGCCGCCCGGGCCTGGTGGCTGCTGGCTTGGCTGGGCAAGCGTGATGGCGTGTTCATCCTCGACGGCGGGCTCAAGGCTTGGCACGCCGCCGGCCTGCCCTTGAGTCTTGATGCCCCCCAGGGCACGCGCGGGACCTTCGCTGGATCGCCCGACGCATCCTTGCTGCTCAGTGCACAAACGCTGCAACAACGCCTCGGCCAACCGGACATGACCCTGCTGGACGCCCGGGCATTGCCGCGCTTCAAGGGCGAAGTCGAGCCGATCGATCCAGTGGCCGGGCACATCCCAGGTGCCCAATGCGCAGCGTTCGCCGACAACTTGGGCGCAGATGGGCGCTTTTTGCCAGTCAATCAGCTCAAGCAGCGCTTCGCCGAGAGACTGGGGGATCGTTCACCGACGGACCTGGTGGCGTACTGCGGCTCTGGCGTGACGGCGTGCCATAACCTGTTTGCCCTGTGCCTGGCAGGCTATCCGCTGGGCAAGCTGTACGCTGGCTCGTGGAGCGAGTGGATTACGGACCCGCAGCGGGAAGTGGCGACGGGTGAATAGATATTGGCAGGGAGCTTCCGTGGCGCCGGTTCAACCCCGGCCCAGACTGGCCAGCCAATGGGGAATCCGCCGCTCCAGGTAATACCCCGGGCGCCGCAACGTCCCGTCGACAAAACCCACATGCCCACCTTGCTCGTGCAACTCAAGTTGGGTTGACGCAGACAACTCCGCAGGCCCGGGCAAACTGTGGGGAAACACGAAAGGATCGTCGGCAGCCTGGATAACCAGGGTCGGCGTCTTGATCCCACCCATGAAATAGCGGCTGGAGGCGCGCCGGTAGTAATCCGCCGCATCCGAGAAACCGTGCAATGGCGCCGTTACGCGGCCATCGAAGTCCCAGAAGGTGCGCATGTTTTCCAACGGGCCCAGCGCCGTCAGGGTCGCCAGGCCTTCGTGGCGTCCGTCGTGCTGGAACTGGCGTTGCTTGTTACGTACATAGATCACCAGCTGGCGCATGAAATGTGCTTGGTAGAACTTGGAGAACCCCTGTCCGATACGGTCGGCGCACTGGTCGAGGCGAAACGGCACCGAGACCGCCACCGCGCCCTGCAACTGGCTGTCGCCGCCGGTTTCCCCCAGATGCTTGAGCAGCACATTGCCGCCCAGCGAATAGCCCACCGCAAACAGCGGCGCCAAGGGCCGTCGGGCGCGCAAATGCGCGATGGCGGCGGCCAGGTCTTCGCTGACGCCGGAGTGGTAACTGCGTGGCAAAAGGTTCGGCTCGCCCGAACAGCCGCGCCAGTTCAGCGCAACACTGGCCCAGCCTTGACGGCCAAGGGCTTGTTGCAGTCCGGCCACGTAAGGCGAGTTGGACGAACCGGTCAGCCCATGAAGCACCAGCACCAGTGGCGCCTTGGCGCTGTGGGGGCCATGCCAGTCGAGATCGAGGAAGTCACCATCCTCCAGCCACAGGCGCTCGCGCTGGCGATCGACATGGGTGGTCTTGCGCCACAAAGGGCCCCACAAGGTTTGCAAGTGGGGGTTGCGAAGGCCAAGGGCCGGAACGAAAGGTTCAGGTGCGGCGGACATTCTTATTCTCGATGCACTGGCAGCCGTTCAGTCATCGTCCTTTGCCGAGCGCTGCCACAACGCGTAATAGACCCGTCCGGATTTCTGCTCCCGATGCAAACGCCAATTGCCGGGCAAGCCCAGTGTGGACGGGGCGGTCTCGCTTTCAGTGTAGACCCAGGCATCCTCGGCCAGCCACTGCCGTTCCTCGAGCAGGGCGCACACCGTCGGCAACAGGTTCTGGTTGAACGGCGGGTCGAGGAACACCAGGTCGAAGGGCGTTGCCGGCTGGCTGTCGAGGTAGCGCAGCGCGTCGGCCGTTTGCACCTGGCCGACGGTGCAGCGCAGGGTGCCCAGATGCTCCTTCAGGCTCGAGACCGCCAGGCCGCTGGCGTCCAGGGCCTGGCCCATGGCCGCGCCACGGGACAGCGCTTCGAGAAACAACGCGCCGCTGCCGGCGAACGGGTCGAGCACCCTCGCGCCCGCCACGTAAGGTGCGAGCCAGTTGAAGAGGGTCTCCCGCACCCGGTCCGGCGTCGGCCGCAAGCCCGGGGCGTCGGGGAAACTCAGGCGCCGGCTGCGCCATTGTCCGCCAATGATGCGCAATTGGTTCACACCGTTGTGAACGGGTTTCTTGCTGGAATTCGATGGACGGGCCATTAATGCTCCGGTACCCCGAGCGGTTGCTCGGCAGGTTTGTCAGTGGGGGCCGGTAGCGGCTTCTGCGGCACGGTCGGGCCGGCGGTGACGATGACCATTTTGTCCGTGCTCAGGTGTTTGTTCAGTGCAGCCTTGACCTGCTCGACCGTCAGCGCCTGGGACTGGCGCATGAAGTCTTCCAGGTAGCTGAGTGGCAAGTCGTAGAAACCCATGGCGCCGAGCTGGCCGACGATGTCTGCGTTGCTGGCGGTGGACAATGGGAAACTGCCCGCCAGCTCGCGTTTGGCGTCATCGAGTTCTTTCTGGGTGGGGCCGTTCTTGAGGTAATCGGCGAATACCTCCTGCACCAGTTTCAAGGTGCCTTCGCTCATCTCGGCACGGGTTTGCAGGTTGATCATGAACGGGCCGCGGGCCTGCATCGGCGTAAAGCCCGAATAAACGCCGTAGGTCAGGCCGCGCTTCTCCCGGACCTCGGTCATCAGCCGCGTGCCGAAACCACCGCCGCCCAGGATCTGGTTGCCCAGGGACACGGCGGCGAAATCCGGATCGTCCCGGTCGATGCCCAGTTGCGCGAGCATCAGGTTGGTTTGCTTGGACGGGAATTCGATATGGCCAACGCTGGCCTTGGGTTCCACCGGTGCGGGAGTTTTCACCAGGGCGGGACCCTTGGGCAGCGCCACGGATACTTGGCTGGCAATGGCCTCGGCTTCGGCGCGGGACAAATCGCCCACCAAAGCAATCACGGCGTTGCCGGCGGTATAGGCCTTGGCGTGGAATGCCCGGGCCTGGGCCAGTGTGATCGGTGGAATGCTCTCGGCTGTGCCGTCACTGGAATGGGCGTAGGGGTGTTCGCCGTACAAGCGCTTCATCAGCTCCAGCCCCGCCAGCTTGCCGGGGTTCTGTTTCTGGTACTCGAAACCGGAGAGCATTTGGTTCTTGATGCGGGCGAAGGAATCGGCGGGGAAGGTCGGTTTGCCGACCACCTCGGCGAACAGCTTCAACGCCGGCTCGCGTTTGTCCAGCGCGCTGAGGCTGCGCAGGGACGCCACGGCCATGTCGCGGTAGGCGCCGTTGCCGAAGTCCGCGCCGAGGCTTTCGAACCCTTGGGCAATGGCACCGACATCCTTGCCGGCCACGCCTTCGTTGAGCATGGCATTGGTCAGCAGCGCCAGGCCGGGAGCATCGCCGTCCTGGCTGCTGCCGGCGGCGAACGTCAGGCGCAGGTCGAACATCGGCAATTCCCGGGCTTCGACGAACAGTACCTTGGCGCCCTCGGCGGTTTTCCAGCTTTGCACGTCGAGCTGGCGGTGGCTGGGCGCTTTACCGTCGAGTTCCGCCAGTGATTGCAGCTTGTTACCGGATTGGGCGTTGTCCAGGGCCTGGCTCGCGGTGACGCCAGTGGACGGCGTCAGGTAGAAGGCCACGGCACCGACCAGGGCGATGAGTACCAGGCCAACCAGCACCAGGCGCGGTGATTTGCGCTCACTCATGAGCTTTCTCCTCGGGCAGGACGTGCGCAACGCTCAGGCGCGAGCGGGTGAAATACAGCTGGGCTGCCTTCTGGATATCTTGCGGGGTCACGCTTTGCAGCTCGGCGAGCTCGGTGTCCATCAGCTTCCAGGACAGGCCGACGGTTTCCAGCTGGCCGATGGCGGTGGCCTGGCTGGTGATCGAGTCGCGTTCGTACACCAGGCCGGCAATGACCTGGGCGCGCACGCGTTCCAGTTCGTCGGCAGCCGGGGCGGTGGTTTTCAACTGATCGAGCAGGCGCCACAGGCCGGCTTCGGTCTGGGCGAGGGTTTTGTTTTTCTGGGTGTTGGGCGTCGCCGACAAGGTGAACAGCGTGTCGCCACGGGTGAAGGCGTCGTAGTTCGACGAGCCGCCGGACACCAGTTCTTCACCGCGCTCGAGCTGGGCTGGGATCCGCCCGCTGTAGCCGCCGTCCAGCAAGGCCGAGATCAACCGCAGGGCGTTGACCGAACGTTTGTCCGTCGTGGTGGCGATGCTGGGCACGTTGAAGGCCAGCATCAGGCTCGGCAGTTGGGTCTGCACATGCAGGGTGATCTGGCGTTCGCCGGGTTCGGCCAGCTCCAGGGGAATTTTCGCCACCGGCACGTCGCGCCGCGCAATCGGGCCGAAATACCGCTGGGCCAGGGCCTTGACCTCGTCCGGCGTCACGTCGCCGACCACCACCAGGGTGGCGTTGTTCGGGGTGTACCAGGATTCGTACCAGTGCCGCAGCTCCTGCACGGTCATGCGGTCCAGGTCAGCCATCCAGCCAATGGTCGGCGTGTGGTAGCCGCTGGCCGGGTAAGCCATGGCCTTGAAGCGCTCGAAAGCCTTGGACATGGGCTTGTCGTCGGTGCGCATGCGGCGTTCTTCCTTGATTACCTCGATCTCGCGGCTGAACTCCTCCGGCGGCAGGCGCAGGCTGGCCATGCGGTCGGCTTCCAATTCGAAGGCCACGCCCAGGCGGTCACGGGCCAGCACCTGATAGTAGGCAGTGAAATCATCGCTGGTGAACGCGTTTTCTTCGGCGCCCAGGTCCCGCAGGATCAGCGACGCTTCGCCGGGGCCGACTTTTTCGCTGCCCTTGAACATCATGTGCTCCAAGGCGTGGGACAGACCGGTCTGGCCCGGCGTTTCATAGCTGGAGCCAACCTTGTACCAGACCTGTGAGACCACCACCGGCGCACGATGATCTTCACGAACCACGACCTTCAGGCCATTGTCGAGGGTGAATTCGTGGGTGGGTTGTGGGTCGGCAGCCAAGGCTGAAAAGGGCAGACAAACTGTGCTGAGCAGCAGGCCTGCGGCGCGGCGGGCAAGAGCATTCATTCGTGTTTAAACCTGTTGGGCTGCCTGCTAGGTCTTAGCCTCAGCAGGCGAGGAGGTGCTAGGATACTGATCCGTTTTACTGGCGGCCACGCCTATCGGGCGTTTTGTCGGCCCAGGGTGGTCCGCGAGTGTTGGGTTTTTTCGTGGTTCCCTGCGTTTTCGCCGATGATGCCCTGCCAGTCCTTCGTAAAATCGACGATGGGGTGTCCTTGGGACATTTCGACAATCTGTTGCGCGTGAACGAGCTGGATGAAACGCAGTCTGTTCAGCATCGAATATTTATCACCGAGGCGCCCTCGTGGCGCGTCGCTACCGTGAGATAGCCGTCCTCCATGTTTGGTTCCAACGACGACAAGAAGACCCCAGCTGCGGCTGGCGAGAAAAAAGGCCTGTTCGGATGGCTGCGCAAGAAACCGCAGGAATCCGCCGTCGAACAGCCGCAACCGCTGCCAGAGCCTGCCGTCGAGGCGGTGGCCGAGCAAGCGGAGCCGATCGTCCTGCCGATCGCCGAGCCGGTGCTGCAACCGGTCGAGCCTGAGCCCGAACCTGCGCCAGAACCCGTGGCCGAACAGCCGCTGCCCCCGCCCGTCGAGCAGGCCCCCTGGTTGACCCTGCCAGTGGCGGAAGAGCCAGTGGCGTTTGTCGAGGATGAACAGGCCCCGCACATCACCCCGCCGATTCCTGCCCCGACGCATGCTGTCGAGGCACCAGTCGTCGAACCTGTCGTTGAGCCGCCGGTCGCCGCCATTATGCCCGTGGTTGCGCAAGCAGCGCCCGAGGCGCAACCGGCTGCGCCGGACACGACCGCTCCCATCGAACCCCTAGCTGTTGCCGAGGAAAGCAAAGTCGGCTTCTTCGCCCGCCTCAAGCAAGGCCTGTCCAAGACCAGCGCCAGTATCGGCGAAGGCATGGCCAGCCTGTTCCTGGGCAAGAAAGTCATCGACGACGAATTGCTTGAAGACATCGAAACCCGCCTGCTGACCGCCGATGTTGGCGTCGAGGCGACATCGGTGATCATCCAGAGCCTGACCCAGAAGGTCGCGCGCAAGCAGTTGACCGACGCCGACGCGTTGTACAAATCCTTGCAGGGCGAGCTGACCAATATGCTCAAGCCAGTGGAAAAGCCGCTGGTGATCGCCTCGCAGAACAAGCCGTTCGTCATTCTGGTGGTAGGCGTCAATGGTGCCGGCAAGACCACCACCATCGGCAAGCTGGCGAAGAAGCTGCAGTTGGAAGGCAAGAAAGTCATGCTCGCCGCCGGCGACACCTTCCGCGCTGCCGCCGTCGAGCAACTGCAAGTGTGGGGCGAGCGCAACAAGATCCCGGTCATCGCCCAGCACACCGGCGCCGATTCCGCTTCGGTGATCTTCGACGCCGTGCAGGCCGCCAAGGCCCGGGGCATTGACGTGCTGATCGCCGACACGGCCGGTCGCCTGCACACCAAAGACAACCTGATGGAAGAGTTGAAGAAGGTTCGCCGGGTCATCGGCAAGCTCGATGCCGATGCACCCCACGAGGTGTTGTTGGTGCTGGACGCCGGTACCGGCCAGAACGCCATCAACCAGGCCAAGCAATTCAACCAGACCGTCGAACTGACTGGCCTGGCCCTCACCAAGCTCGACGGCACCGCCAAGGGCGGAGTGATTTTCGCCCTGGCCAAGCAATTCGGCCTGCCCATTCGTTATATCGGCGTGGGTGAAAGCATCGACGACTTGCGCACCTTTGAAGCCGAGCCCTTTGTCCAGGCACTGTTTGCCGAGCGGGAGCATTCATGATTCGTTTCGAACAGGTCGGTAAACGCTATCCGAACGGTCACGTCGGCTTGCATGAGCTGAGCTTTCGGGTCCGTCGGGGCGAGTTTCTGTTTGTCACTGGCCATTCCGGGGCCGGTAAAAGTACCTTGTTGCGCCTGTTGCTGGCGATGGAGCGGCCGTCCACCGGCAAACTGCTGCTGGCCGGGCAGGACCTGAGCACCATCAGCAATGCGCAGATCCCCTACCTGCGTCGGCAGATCGGCGTGGTGTTCCAGAATCACCAGCTGCTGTTCGATCGCACCGTGTTCAACAACGTGGCGCTGCCGTTGCAGATCCTTGGCCTGTCCAAGGCCGAGATCATCAAGCGCGTGGATTCGGCCCTGGAGCGGGTGGCCCTGTCGGACAAGACCGATCTGTACCCGGGCGACCTGTCCACCGGTCAGCAACAGCGCGTCGGCATTGCGCGGGCCATCGTCCACCGTCCAGCCTTGCTGCTGGCGGACGAACCCACCGGTAACCTCGATCCACGCCTGGCGGCGGAAATCATGGGCGTATTCGAAGACATCAACCGTCTGGGCACCAGCGTGCTGATCGCCAGTCACGACTTGGCCCTGATCGCCCGCATGCGTCACCGCATGCTCACGTTGCAGCGCGGTCGATTGATCGGTGACGGGGAGGCTGGCGTATGAGTGCGACTCGCAGTCCAAAAGTGGCCGAACGCGTGGCCCCGAAGGCCACCGACCCACAGCCGCAAAAGAAAAAGCGTGACGATGATGACGGTCCGGACTTTCCTACGCTGCTGCGTGCCTGGATCGAAAGCCATCGCGCCAGCCTGCTGGACAGCCTGCGACGCCTGGGCAAGCAGCCCATCGGCAGCTTCTTTACCTGCATGGTGATGGCGGTTGCCCTGAGCCTGCCCATGGGCCTGTCATTATTGCTTAACAACGTGGAGCGTCTGGGCGGTTCCTGGCAGCGCGCGGCGCAGATATCCCTGTACCTGCAACTGGACGCGACGCCAGGCGAAGGCGAGGCGTTGCGCGAGCAGATAAAAGTAATGCCAGGCGTGGCCGATGCCGAATACATCAGCCGCGAGCAGGCACTGGAAGAGTTCCAACAGCAGTCCGGCCTGGGCGAAGCCCTGAAGGAACTGCCGGAGAACCCTCTGCCAGGCGTCGTACTGGTAACGCCCAACGAGGTCGACAAGCCGGCCCTGGAAGCATTGAGACAAAGACTTTCCGAACTGCCCAAGGTACAACAGGCGCAGCTTGATTTAGTCTGGGTCGAGCGTCTTGCGGCGATCCTCAAGCTCGGCGACCGGTTTGTCTTCGGTCTGACGGTGCTGTTGGTTTCTGCATTACTTTTGGTGATAGGCAATACCATTCGTCTTCATATTGAAAACCGCCGCACCGAGATAGAAGTGATTAAACTCGTTGGCGGTACGGACAGCTATGTACGCAGGCCTTTCCTTTATATGGGGGCTTTGTACGGCTTCGGCGCCGGGATTCTGTCCTGGGGCGTATTGGCGTTCGGCCTGGATTGGCTGAACGATGCGGTAGTGGGACTGGCCGGTTTGTACGGCAGCGATTTCGCGTTGGCCGGCGTGCCAGTCGCCGACGGTCTGTCGCTCTTGCTTGGCGCGGTGCTGTTGGGTTATATCGGTGCATGGATTGCGGTCGCACGCCACTTGCGTGAGCTGGCGCCAAAATAGGTTTTTTTGCGCGTATTGACCTTTCAGTTTTTGTGGGAACTTGTCCTACGGTTCCCGGTCAATTTTCGCAGTGCTGAACTGCACGAGTTATGTGAGTCGGAGGTTTTTTCGTATGACCACTTCTTTGCAACCTGCTTATGCTCTGGTCCCGGGTGCGAACCTGGAGGCCTATGTGCACACGGTGAACAGCATTCCATTGCTGACACCTGAGCAGGAGCGTGAACTGGCCGAGAGTCTCTATTATGAGCAGGATCTTGAGGCGGCTCGGCAGATGGTGCTCGCCCACCTGCGTTTTGTCGTACATATCGCCCGCAGCTATTCCGGCTACGGGCTGGCCCAGGCCGACCTGATCCAGGAAGGCAACGTCGGCCTGATGAAGGCGGTCAAGCGTTTCAACCCGGAAATGGGTGTGCGCCTGGTGTCGTTTGCGGTGCACTGGATCAAGGCGGAAATCCACGAGTTCATCCTGCGCAACTGGCGCATCGTGAAAGTCGCGACCACCAAGGCCCAGCGCAAGCTGTTCTTCAACCTGCGCAGCCAGAAGAAGCGCCTGGCCTGGTTGAACAACGAGGAAGTCCATCGCGTGGCCGAAAGCCTGGGCGTAGAGCCTCGGGAAGTGCGCGAGATGGAAAGTCGCCTGACCGGCCATGACATGGCGTTCGACCCGGCTGCCGAAGCGGACGACGACAGCGCGTTCCAATCGCCGGCCAACTACCTGGAAGACCACCGGTACGACCCGGCGCGTCAGCTGGAAGACGCCGACTGGAGCGACAACTCCAACACCAACCTGCACGAAGCCCTGGAAGTGCTGGACGAGCGCAGCCGCGACATTCTCTACCAGCGCTGGTTGGCTGAGGAAAAAGCCACGCTGCACGACCTGGCGCAGAAGTACAACGTGTCGGCCGAGCGGATTCGCCAGCTTGAGAAAAGCGCGATGAACAAGCTCAAGGTGTCGATTGCGGCCTGACCGGCGGCAACGCTAATACAAAAACGCCCCGACCGGTGATGGTCGGGGCGTTTTTGTTTGTGCTCAATGTCGGACCCGAGACTCCACCTGTGGGAGCGGGCTTGCTCGCGAATTCGGTACACCGGATACATCGATGTGGACTGACACACCGCATTCGCGAGCAAGCCCGCTCCCACAGGGGGTCTTCAGTGTTTGGGCTATTGGGCCCACGGTGCCCGTCGCGAATCATTGAGCCCCAGCAAATAACTATCGCCGCCCAACTGGCTCATCTGCTGGCGGATCCAGCTCGCCCGCCGCAATACATAGGGGCTCGGTCGGCTGGCGCTCCACACCCGCGGGTTGGGCAACACCGCCGCCAGCAGGCTGGCCTGTTGCCGGGACAAGGCGTCAGCGCTGGTGCGGAAGTGATGCCGTGCCGCCGCTTCTGCCCCGAACACACCGTCATCCCACTCGACGCTGTTGAGATACACCTCGAGGATCCGTTGCTTGGGCCAGAACACCTCGATCAGCGCCGTGAACCAGGCTTCCAGCCCTTTGCGCAGCCAACTGCGGCCCGACCACAAAAACAGATTCTTGGACACTTGCTGGCTGAGGGTACTGGCGCCGCGAATCGAACCGCCACGCCCGTTGTGAGCGAACGCGGCCTGGATGGCGCTGATGTCGAAGCCCCAATGCTCGGGGAATTTCTGGTCTTCACCAGCAATCACCGCAATTTTGAGGTTGTCGGAAATCCGCTCCCAAGGCTGCCAGGTGCGCTGCAGGTCGATCGGTTCACCGCCAAACCAGGATTCAACCTTGCGCTCGATCATCAACGCGGTGAACGGCGGCGGCACCACACGAAACAGCAGCACCAGCACAACGCTGCCGACGGCGAACCAGAGCAGGGCTTTAAGGAATCGTCGAAACAATGTACGCAGCATAGAGATGGCTTGGCCGAACCCGTCGAGCGGGCCATTATACAGACCCTGTCCACCGAGTCTGAGGAGTTCTCATGCTGCGTAGCTTTCTGATGCTGGCTGCTTTTTTCGGCTTCACGGGCGTAGCACTGGGGGCGTTTGCCGCCCACGGCCTGAAAAACCGCCTGAGCGCCGATTACCTGGCGATTTTCCACACCGGCGTCACCTACCAACTGGTGCACACCCTGGCGTTGTTGGGCGTGGCGTTGCTGGCCACGCACATTCCCGGTCGCATCGTCACCTGGGCCGGGATTTCATTCGTGATTGGCATCCTGCTGTTCTCAGGCAGTCTGTATCTGTTGACGATGACCGGCATCACCAAGCTGGGCATCATCACACCGTTTGGCGGACTGGCGTTCCTGATTGGCTGGCTCTGCCTGGGCCTCGCGGCGTGGCGCTTGCAGCTTGCCGCTTGAAGCTCGCCGCTTATAGCTGACCAAGGGACTTGGGTCACCCTGACTGATCGGGCTAGAATGCCAGCCCCTAAAAATGATGGCGGCATCCGGCATGCGCATTCAGTTGAACGGCGAACCCCTTGAACTGCCCGATGGCGAAACCGTCGCGGCCCTGCTGACCCGTCTGGAACTCACCGGACGCCGCGTCGCGGTGGAGCTCAATCTGGATATCGTCCCGCGTAGCCAGCATGCCGACACGACTCTCAACGAGGGTGACCAGGTTGAAGTCGTGCACGCCATTGGCGGCGGCTGAACCCCCTCGGCTTCGCAGTATTTCGCAAGAACCTCACCCCTACAGAGGATTTCCCATGAGCATCGTTCGTAGCGACAAGCCCTTCGTCCTGGCCGGTCGTACCTACCAGTCGCGCTTGCTGGTAGGCACCGGCAAATACCGCGACATGGAAGAAACCCGCTTGGCCATCGAAGCCTCGGGCGCCGAAATCGTGACCGTCGCCGTGCGCCGCACCAACATTGGCCAGAACCCGGGCGAACCGAACCTGCTGGATATCCTCCCGCCGGACCGCTACACCATCCTGCCGAACACCGCCGGTTGCTTCGACGCCATCGAGGCCGTGCGCACTTGCCGACTGGCCCGTGAGCTGCTTGACGGCCACAACCTGGTGAAGCTGGAAGTGCTGGCGGACCAGAAGACCCTGTTCCCCAACGTGATCGAAACCCTCAAGGCCGCAGAAACATTGGTCAAGGAAGGTTTCGACGTGATGGTCTACACCAGCGATGACCCGATCATTGCCCGTCAACTGGCGGAAATCGGCTGCATTGCGGTCATGCCGCTGGCCGGCCTGATCGGCACGGGCCTGGGGATCTGCAACCCGTACAACCTGCAGATCATCCTCGAAGAAGCCAAGATCCCGGTGTTGGTGGATGCCGGTGTCGGCACTGCCTCCGACGCCACCATCGCCATGGAACTGGGTTGCGAAGCGGTGCTGATGAACTCCGCCATCGCCCACGCCCAACAGCCGATCCTGATGGCTGAAGCCATGAAGCACGCCATTGTGGCGGGTCGCCTGGCCTATCTGGCCGGCCGCATGCCGAAAAAACTCTACGCCAGCGCCTCCTCGCCGCTGGATGGTCTGATCAAGTAAGAGCCATTGATGACTGAATCGAACGACACGCCTGTCCTGCCGGAAGAAGGCGAAGAGCGCCAACACCGCCGCATCAAGAGTTTCGTGATGCGCGCCGGGCGCATGACCGAAGGCCAACAACGCGGTCTGGAACAGGGCGCGCCGCTGTTCGTGCTGCCCCTGGCCGATGAACCGGTGGATTTCGACCAGGTGTTCGGCCGTTCGGCCCCGCGCTCGCTGGAAATCGGCTTCGGCATGGGCCACTCGCTGCTGGAAATGGCCGCCGCTTCGCCGGAACAGGATTTCATTGGCGTGGAAGTGCATCGCCCTGGCGTCGGTGCGCTGCTCAACGGCGTGCTGACCCAAGGATTGACCAACCTGCGGGTCTACGATTGCGACGCCATCGAAGTGCTCAACCGCTGCGTGGCCGATAACAGTCTCGACCGGCTGATGCTGTTCTTCCCCGATCCGTGGCACAAAAGCCGCCATCACAAGCGCCGTATCGTCCAGGCTTCATTCGCTGAGCTGGTGCGTAGCAAGTTGAAGGTCGGTGGCGTGCTGCACATGGCCACCGATTGGGAGCCCTACGCCGAATACATGCTGGAAGTGATGAACGTCGCACCGGGTTATCGCAACCTGGCCGAAGACGGCAAATGCGTCCCGCGCCCGGCCGAACGACCGATCACCAAGTTCGAGCGCCGTGGCGAACGGCTCGGGCATGGGGTTTGGGATTTGAAGTTCGAGAAGCTGGCGTAAGCATCACGCAATACCCAATGTGGGAGCGGGCTTGCTCGCGAATGCGGTGTATCAGGCAAATTATTGTCGTCTGACACACCGCATTCGCGAGCAAGCCCGCTCCCACAGTTGTTTAGGGGGGGCGCTAAATCAGCGTCGATCCGCCACCACGCCAATCAACACCAGCACCACCAACAGCACCGGTGCCAGGCTGTAGTTGTTGAACTGGCTCAACCCCCTGACGACCCATGGCGTGGCGTAGATCAGTGCCGCGCCGCTGCCGATCATGCACAGCAGGGCGATCAGCGGGACGCGCAGGGCGCCGGCGATGCTGCCCAGGCGTTGTTCGACCCAGCCCTTGATGTCCGCGCCAAACAGCACCAGCAGGCAGCCCACCAGCGCCAGGGAGATTTCCGACAGGTTGCTGCGGCTCCAGCGGGACACGGTGGCGAGCAGGTCGAGTACCAGATCCATTCGATTTCCTTTGTGTTGATCAGCTCAAGAATGTTTGCAGCAAGTCGTTGAGAAACAATTGTCCGCGCTCGGTGGCTGCCAGACGTGTCGGTTCGACCTGCAACAAACCGCTTTGTTCGGCCTCGCGCCGGCCTTCGGCCAGGCTTTCCAGGGGCAGCCCGGTGCGCTCGGGGTAGAGCCGCGCTTCCACGCCTTCGGTCAGGCGCAGGGCGTTCATCAAGAACTCGAATGGCAGCTCTTCGTTGGCCAGGGCTTTCTCGCCGGCCAGGAAACGTTTGGCCGGGTTGAGGTAATCCTTGGGCAGGCGGGTCTTCCAGGTGCGAACGATGCGTCCGTCCGGATGACTGAGCTTGCCATGGGCGCCGGCACCGATGCCGATGAAGTCGCCGAAGCTCCAGTAATTGAGGTTATGCCGCGCCGGCCTGCCGGGCTGGGCATACGCCGAGACTTCGTACTGGGCGTAGCCGTGCTCGGCCAGCAGCGCTTGACCGGCTTCCTGGATGTCCCAGAGCGTGTCGTCTTCGGGCAGGGTCGGCGGTTGGTTCCAGAACACCGTATTCGGCTCCAGCGTCAGCTGGTACCAGGACAGGTGCGTTGGCTTCAAGGCGATGGCCTGGCGCAGATCGCCCAGGGCATCGTCGAGGGACTGATCGGGCAGGCCATGCATCAAGTCCAGGTTGAAGTTATCGAAGCCGGCCTGGCGAGCCATGCCGGCGGCGCGTATCGCCTCGTCACCGTTATGGATCCGGCCCAGGGCCTCGAGCTTGGCCTGCTGGAAACTCTGGATGCCGATGGACAGGCGGTTGATCCCCAGCGCCCGGTAGGCCACGAATTTTTCCTGCTCGAAGGTGCCGGGGTTGGCTTCCAGGGTGATTTCGATATCCGGGGCGAAGGCGATTCGTGCCTCGACACCTTTGAGCAACCGGCCCAGGGCCTGGGCGCTGAACAGGCTGGGGGTGCCGCCGCCGAAGAAGATCGAGCTCAACGCGCGTCCATGCACCCCGTGCAGGTCCTGGTCAAGGTCGGCCAGCAAGGCGTCGACGTACTCCTCTTCCGGCAGTTGCGCGCTGGCGGTGTGGGAATTGAAGTCGCAATACGGGCATTTGCGCACGCACCAGGGGATGTGGACATACAGCGCCAGGGGCGGCAGCACCGGCAGCGGCGCCCGAGGCGTTTGTGCTCCGCCGTGAATCAGCGGGGCTGGAGCGTCATCGGTCATTGCAGACCCAGGCGCTGACGCAGCAGGACCATGGCCCGGGCGCGGTGGCTCAGCTGGTTTTTTTCCACCGGGCCGAGCTCGGCGCTGGAGCAATTGCGTTCCGGCACCCAGAACAGCGGGTCGTAGCCGAAACCGTGCTCGCCACTGGCCTCGGTGAGGATGCGC
Organism: Pseudomonas fluorescens Q2-87; assembly: GCF_000281895.1. NCBI lineage: Bacteria > Pseudomonadati > Pseudomonadota > Gammaproteobacteria > Pseudomonadales > Pseudomonadaceae > Pseudomonas > Pseudomonas fluorescens. The sequence continues at coordinate 402,918 of NZ_CM001558.1, forward strand.
CCGTGCCACAAACCTTCGCAGAGGATCGGCAGCGGATCATCGGCATGCCGCACCAGGGCCAGGACGCACACGAACTGCGCGCCGCGTTCGGCTTCAGGCACGTCCTTGAGGGCTTCGAGCAGCTTGGCATTGTTCGCCGCGTCACCTTTGCCGTCGGCGTAGCGGGCCGAATAAATGCCCGGCGCGCCACCCAGGAAGTCCACCGCCAGCCCGGAGTCGTCGGCCAACGCCGGCAGGCCCGAGATGCGCGCAGCGTTGCGCGCCTTGAGGATGGCATTCTCGACGAATGACAGACCGGTCTCTTCAGGTTCGACCTGGCTGAATTCGCCAATCGAGCGCAACTGCACCGAGCCACCGAGCATGGCCTGGAGTTCCTTGAGTTTGCCGCCGTTGTGGCTGGCGAGTACGAGTTGGGTGAAGTTCATCATTCGCCGGGGAACAGTTCCTGGTTGAAGTTGAGGGTGTTGATCTTGTCGCCGGTCTGCACCTTGATCTCGAAGGTGCGGGTTTCCTGCTGGTTCACCGGGTATTGGGCGATGTAGTAGATCGCGTCTTGCTCCACCACCTGCTTGAATTTCAATGGCACGCTCTGGCTGGTGAGGTCTTTCACCGTGCCGCTGACGTCAGCGACCAATGGCTTGCCGGACTTGATCACCGAAACGTTGATAACGCCCTGGCTCTTGCTGCGGATCAGCTCGGCGGCCTTGGCGATATCCGGCGTCAGGTAAGTGGAATTGAAGGTGTTGTAGTGCACGGTGACGTCGCCGAACACTTCCTTGCGCTCGCCCTTGATGGCATCGGCGGCCATGACGCCGGCGCCCAGGCAAGCGGTGATGAGAAACAACGCTAGACGTTTCATGTCGTGCTCCTGATGAGGCCGGGGTTCACACCGCGACCTGGTAATCGCTGAGGCCTGGGCTGCTGACCCGATAGATGCCTATCTCACCTAACAGGTTAGGCCAAAGCTTGCTGGCCCACCCGTGGCGATGCTGCTGGTCCACCGCCAGGCGGTCGATGACCTTGGCTTCCCGCTCGCGGCACAGCGCCTCGAAGTCCTCAAACGTACAGAAGTGGATGTTTGGCGTGTTGTACCAGGTATAGGGCAGGAATTCCGATACCGGCATGCGGCCCTTGCTCGCCAGGTACCAGCGGCAGCGCCAATGCCCGAAGTTGGGAAAGGTGATGATGCACTGGCGCCCGACCCGCAGCATTTCGTCGAGGATCTTGTCCGGATAATGCACCGCTTGCAGGGCCTGGGTCATGACCACGATGTCGAAGCTGTTGCTGGCGAAGTTGCCCAGGCCCTTGTCCAGGTCCTGCTCGATGACGTTGATGCCCTTGGCGACGCACTCGGCAATGTTCTGCGGGTCGTTTTCCAGGCCATAGCCGCTGACCTGCTTGTTATCGCGCAGCCAGGTCAGCAGTTCGCCGTTGCCGCAACCCAGGTCGAGCACGCGGCTGCCGGCGGGGATCCATTCCTGGATGATGTCCAGATCGGCTCTCATGGCGTCCTCACAGCGTTATACGGTTCATGTAGTTGCCGAACGCCTGCAGGTAGCGCGGGATCGGGATCAAAAAGGCGTCGTGGCCCTGGGGCGCGTCGATTTCCAGGTAGCAGACATCCTTGCGCGCAGCCATCAGCGCATCCACCAGTTCCCGCGAGCGGGCCGGGGAGAAGCGCCAATCGGTGGTAAACGACATCACGCAGAACTTGGCCGTGGCATTGGCGAAGGTTTTCGCCAGGTTATCGTCGAAGTTCGCCGCCGGGTCGAAGTAGTCCAGGGCCTTGGTCATCAGCAGGTAGGTGTTGGCGTCGAACCGCCCGGAGAACTCCTCGCCCTGATAACGCAGGTAGCTTTCCACCTGGAACTCGACGCTGTGGAAGTCGTAGTTGAGCTTTTCGCTCTTGAGACCACGGCCGAATTTTTCGCCCATGGAATCATCGGACAGGTAGGTGATGTGCCCGACCATCCGCGCCAGCATCAAGCCGCGCTTGGGGATCACGCCATGTTCCTGGAACGAACCGCCGTGGAATTCGGGATCGGTGAGAATCGCCTGGCGTGCCACTTCGTTGAACGCAATGTTCTGCGCCGACAACTTGGGGGCCGAGGCAATGGCTAGGCAATGACGCACGCGGTCCGGGTAGGTGATGGTCCATTGCAGCGCCTGCATGCCGCCCAGGCTGCCACCGATCACTGCCGCCCATTGCCCGATGCCGAGGCGATCGGCCAGGCGAGCCTGGCTGTGGACCCAGTCTTCCACCGTCAGCACCGGGAAATCGGCGCCAAAGGGCTTGCCGGTGTCCGGGTTGAGGCTGCTGGGGCCGGTGGAGCCGTTGCAGCCGCCGAGGTTGTTCAGGCTGACCACGAAAAATCTGCTGGTGTCGATGGGCTTGCCCGGGCCGATGCAACTGTCCCACCAGCCCGGCTTGCGGTCGTCGATGCTGTGGTAGCCGGCGGCGTGGTGATGGCCCGACAAGGCGTGGCAAATCAGCACGGCATTGCTCGCCGTGGCATTGAGGGTGCCGTAGGTTTCGTAGATCAGGTCATAGGCTGGCAACGAACGGCCGCAGGCCAGGGCCAGGGGCTCGCTGAAATGCGCCATTTGCGGCGTCACCAGACCAACGGAATCGGGGGGAAAGGCAGCTGGCATCGACCCTGCTCGCGTTGAAATGAGGCGTAAGTCTAAAGACCGCTGTGGCGGGGGGCAAGCAAACGGCTGCGCTGTCGTTTTTGTGGTGAGGGAGCTTGCTCCCTCACCACAGGGATCAGGCAGCCTGGGTCAGATCAGCAGGCGCAGGATTTCCGGCATCATGGTCATCGCCGCCAGGTTGTTGATCACCAGCATGTCGATCAGCTTGAGCACCATGAACGCCAGGATTGGCGAGATATCCAGGCCGCCGAGGTTCGGCACGATGCGGCGGAACGGCGCCAGGGCCGGCTCGCAGATCTGGTTCACCAGTTCGGCACCCGGGTTATGGCTGCCTTGGGCGACCCACGACAGGATCACGCTGATGATCAGGGCAAAGAAGAAAATCTTCAGGAACAGTGCAGTCACGCCAATGATCGACCAGATCAGCAGTTGCAGCGGGTTGCCGGTGGTGCCGTAGGTCAGCAGCAGGGTCAGGGCCATCAGCGCCAATTGCACGAGGATCGCCAGGACCAGCGACGACATGTCCAGGCCGAACAGGCTGGGGATGATCCGGCGCAGGGGCTTGAGCAGCGGTTGGGTGGCCTTGACGATGAACTGGCACAGCGGGTTGTAGAAGTTGGCGCGCACCAGTTGCAGCACGAAACGCAGCAGCACGATCAGCAGGTACAGGCTGCCGAGGGTTTGCAGCACGTAGACCGCTGCAGTGTTCAATCCAATCATGAATGGCTCCTTATTGGCCCAGTTGTTCGGCCATCTCGGCCGAGCGGTGCGCGGCGGCGCCGAGTGCTTTTTCCACCAGGGCTTCGAAGCCCCCGGCCTGGAACGATTTGATGGCCGCTTCGGTGGTGCCGGCCGGCGAAGTCACGCGGCGACGCAGCTCGGCCGCGTCGACATCGCTGGAGACTGCCATGTGCGCGGCGCCGAGAGCGGTCTGCAAGGTCAGCTTCGCAGCGATGTCCCGTGGCAGGCCGAGCTTCTCGCCGGCGGCGGTCATGGCTTCGATCAGCAGGAAGAAATACGCCGGGCCCGAGCCGGAAACCGCGGTTACCGCATCCAGCTGTTGCTCGGTTTCCAGCCAGAGCGCCAGGCCCACGGCCGACAGCAGCGTTTCGGCTTGCTGGCGTTGTTCGCGGGTCACCTGTTCGGTGGCAAACAGGCCGCTGACGCCCTGGCGCAGCAGTGCCGGGGTGTTGGGCATGCAGCGCACGATGGGTTGCGCGCCGAGCCAGTTGTTCATGCTGGCACAGGTGATGCCCGCTGCAATCGATACCACCAGTTGATGAGGCTTGAGGCTTGGGCGAAGGGCTTGGCACACGGTCTTCATGGCTTGTGGCTTGACCGCCAGCACAATGACATCCGCGCCATCGATGGCCTGGGCGTTGTCGGCGAAGGTTTCGATGCCGTGCTCGGCGCTCACCCGGGTGCGGGTCTCTTCGCCCGGATCGCTGGCGCGGATCTGCAAGGCGGCCAGGCCCTTGGCCCGCAGGCCGCCGATCAGGCTGGCGGCCATGTTGCCGGCGCCGATGAAGGCAATACGCGTGTTGCTCATGACAGGTCCTTATAAAGAGATGAGTGGGCCATGTTTCAAGATTGTCCGTAGTCGCGGGCGCCGAACAGGGCGGTGCCGATGCGTACCCAGGTGGCGCCCTGGGCAATCGCCGACTCGAGGTCATGGCTCATGCCCATCGACAGCGTGTCCAGTGGCAGTCCGAGGCTGGCTTGCAGGCGTTGAACCGCGGCGAAGGCCGCATCCTGGGCGGCGCGGTCTTCGGTGGGTTCGGGAATCGCCATCAACCCACGCAACTTCAGGCGCGGCAGGGCGCAGATGGCGTTGGCCAATGCTGGCAGGTCTGCCGGGGTGCAGCCGGATTTGCTGGCTTCACCGCTGACATTGACCTGTATGCAGATATTCAGCGGCGCCAGGTCGGCCGGCCGTTGTTCGGACAGGCGCTGTGCAATTTTCAAGCGATCCACGGAGTGCACCCAGTCGAAATGTTCAGCGATCGCGCGCGTCTTGTTCGATTGAATGGGGCCGATGAAGTGCCAGATCAAGGGCAGGTCGGTCAGTTCGACCTGTTTGCCAAGCGCCTCTTGCAGGTAGTTCTCACCGAAGTCCCGCAAGCCGGCGGCATAGGCTTCGCGCAGGGCCTGGGCGGGTTTGGTCTTGCTCACGGCCAGCAGCTGGACACTGTGTTCGGCACGCTGGGCGGCCTGCTCCGCAGCGCGGATGCGGGATCTAACCTGAACGATGTTGTCTGCTATGGTGGACATAAAGAAGCGCCAGCGGTGAGGTTCGCGGCATTCTACTGGAATTGAGGAGCGCTATGGATATCACTGAACTGCTGGCGTTCAGCGCCAAACAGGGGGCGTCGGACCTGCACCTGTCCGCCGGGCTGCCGCCCATGATCCGCGTGGATGGCGATGTGCGGCGGATCAACCTGCCGGCGCTGGACCACAAGCAGGTCCATGAGTTGATCTTCGACATCATGAACGACCGGCAACGGGTAGATTACGAGAAGTTTCTTGAAACCGATTTTTCTTTTGACGTACCGGGCATCGCGCGGTTTCGGGTCAACGCCTTCAATCAGAATCGCGGTGCGGGTGCCGTGTTCCGGACCATTCCCTCGAAGGTCCTGACCATGGAAGACCTGGGGATGGGCGAGGTATTTCGCAAGGTGACCGAAGCAGCTCGCGGCCTTGTGCTGGTGACCGGGCCAACCGGCTCAGGCAAGTCCACCACCCTCGCGGCGATGATCGATCACCTGAACAGCCATAAACACCACCACATCCTCACCATTGAAGACCCGATCGAATTTGTCCACGAGCCGCGCAAATGCCTGATCAATCAGCGCGAAGTGCACCGCGACACGCAAAGCTTCTCCACCGCCTTGCGCTCGGCCCTGCGGGAGGATCCCGACGTAATCCTGGTGGGGGAAATGCGCGACCTGGAGACTATCCGCCTGGCGTTGACCGCTGCCGAAACCGGCCACTTGGTATTTGGCACCCTGCATACCACGTCGGCGGCCAAGACCATCGACCGGGTGGTGGACGTGTTCCCGGGCGATGAGAAGTCGATGGTGCGCTCGATGCTGTCGGAGTCGTTGCAGGCGGTGATTTCCCAGACGCTGGTCAAGAAGATCGGCGGCGGGCGGGTCGCGGCCCATGAAATCATGTTGGGCACCTCGGCCATCCGCAATCTGATCCGCGAAGACAAGATCGCGCAGATGTATTCATCGATCCAGACCGGTGGCTCGCTGGGGATGCAGACCCTGGACATGTGCTTGAAGGACCTGGTGAACAAGGGCCTGATCAGCCGCGAACATGCGCGGGAGAAGGCGCGGACGCCGGATAACTTTTAGCGGGAAAGAGGGAGCTCTTGTGGCGAGGGAGCTTGCTCCCGCTGGGCCGCGAAGCGGACCCAAAATGATTGGGTCCAGGGAGATCATTGGTCTGTTTGGGGCGGCTGCGCCACCCGGCGGGAGCAAGCTCCCTCGCCACAAGGCCGTGTACGGTTCGGATCAGCGCTGCACAACCCGCATCGCCGCCGGTTCTTTCGGCAAGACCCGCTTGGCAACCACGTAATGGGTGTCCCAGTACGGTTTGTTCAAGGTGTCGATGGTCACCGACTTGCCACGGCGCGGGGCGTGGATGAAACGGTCGTTGCCCAGGTAGATGGCTACGTGGTTGACCCGGCGGCTCTTGAGCTTGAAGAAGATCAGGTCGCCGGGCTTGAGATCCTTGCGCTCGACCTTCTCGCCGTGGCCGGCGGCCATGGCGTTGGAGGTGCGCGGCAGATCGAAAGTCGCATCATTGAAGGCGTATTTCACCAGTCCGCTGCAATCGAAGCCTTTACTTGGGCTGCTGCCGCCCCAACGATAGGGTGTACCGAGGACGTTCACCGCGCGGCTCAATACGTTGCTGCTCGCTTTGGTCGCCATCGGCGCAACCAGCGCGCTGTTGGCAGTACCCGAGCGCTGGGTGTTTTGCTTGTTCTTGCTCGAAGGAGCAGAAACGTGGGATTTAGGGGTAAAGCCGTTGACGTTGGGAAGACGTTGCTCACGATTGGTGGCGTGGGCGGCCAGTGGCAATAATAGGCAAATGGTTAGCCATGTCTTGAAAAATGGACGCATTAGGCAGGGCTCTTAAAGGTTAGCGCGCAACTTTATAACAGCTTTTTTTGCCTTTCCGAGGCCGTTTGTCGATTCGAAACCCAGCGTCAAATCCCTATAAATGCGACAAATTGCCCCGATTGTCCGACACAGCCCCTGTGTCACGGGGCTTTCATCGATTCGGTTGGTCCAGGACCGCTTGTCGGCGAGACACAAAAAAGTCACAAAAAGTCCGAAAAAATTTATCTATCGAGGCAAAAGAGACTCTCCATGAACAGCTATCAACAGGACACGAGCTCCGATACCCACAGCAAAGTCATCGGGTATCTGCTCTGGATTTTCGGTTTCACCGGTGCCCATCGTTTTTATTACGGCAAGCCCGTCACCGGCACGATCTGGTTCTTCACCTTCGGCCTGTTGGGCATTGGCTGGCTGATCGACCTGTTCCTGATCCCGGCCATGGACCGCGAAGCCGATCTGCGCTTCACTCCGGGGCCGATCGAATACACCGTGGCGTGGATCCTGCTGACGTTTCTCGGCGTGCTGGGCGTGCACCGCATGTACCAGGGCAAATGGCTCAGCGGGATTATTTACCTGCTGACCGGCGGGGTGTTTTTCCTGGGGGTGCTGTATGACTTCTGGACGCTGAACGATCAGGTCTCGATTCGCAATGCGCAGAAGCGGGGGGCTTTTCGGTAAGACGGGGCGATCCAGTCGCCTGCATTCGCGAGCAAGCCCGCTCCCACATTTGATCCGAGGCGTTCACAAAACATGTGATCACTGAAGATCCAGTGTGGGAGCGGGCTTGCTCGCGAAGCAGTCGCCGAGGTATCAAGCCTGGTGAGTGATCCGCCCGTCCATCAAGGTGTAGCGCACCACACCCGGCAAGCTGTGGCCCAGGAACGGGCAGTTGTCGCCCTTGGAGCGCCAGGTTTCACCCGCGACGGTGGAAGCTGAGGGATCGAACAGCACCAGGTCCGCCGCTGCGCCAACCGCCAGTTTCCCAGCGGGTAGTTGCAGCGCCTGGGCCGGGCCGGCGCTCAGGCGTGCCAGCAGGGTCGGCAAGTCCAGCAAACCGTCTTCCACCAGCGTCAGCGCCAGCGGCAGCAGCAGCTCGACACTACTGATGCCCGGCTCGGTGGCCCCGAACGGTGCCAGCTTGGCATCGCGCTCGTGGGGTTGGTGATGGCTGGAGATGGCTGAGATCACCCCGGACTTCACGGCTGCGCGCAAGCCATCGCGGTCGGCGCGGGTGCGCAGTGGCGGCTGGACGTGATAGACGCTGTTGAAATCGATCAGCGCTTCGTCGGTCAGGATCAGTTGGTACAGCGCTACGTCGGCGGTCACCGGCAACCCGCGGGCCTGGGCCTGGGCAATCAGTGCCGCACCGCGGGCGCTGGTCAGTTGGCTGAAATGCGCGCGCACGCCGCTTTGCTCTACCAGCAGCAGATCCCGCGCCAGGGCCACGGTCTCGGCGGTTTCCGGAATGCCCGGCAGACCGAGGAAACTGGCGGTGGGGCCTTCGTGGGCCAGGCCACCTTCGGCTAGATCGTGATCCTGGGAGTTGAAGATCACCGTGAGGCCGAAGGTCGCTGCGTATTCCAGGGCGCGGCACAGGGTACGGGTGTTGCGAAAGCTGTTGAGGCCGTTGCCGAACGCCACGCACCCGGCGTCACGCAGGGCGATGAGCTCGGCCAGCTGCTCGCCATCGAGGCCTTTGCTCAAGGCACCGATCGGGAAGACCTTGGTGTTGCCGGCTTCACGGGCGCGGTCGAGGATCAGTTCGGCCACGGCCGAGGTATCCAGCACCGGTTTGGTCTGTGGCGGGCAGCACAGGCTGGTCACGCCACCGGCAGCGGCGGCGCGGGTTTCGCTGACGATGCTGCCTTTGCGGCTGTAGCCGGGTTCGCGCAGCGCAACGTTCAGGTCCACTAGGCCGGGGGCGGCCACGAGCCCTTGGGCGTCGAGGACTTCGGCAGCTACGAAACCGGTCGGTGCGGCGCCCAGGGCGACGATTTTGCAGGCATCGATATGAATGTCGGTCACTTGATCCAGGCCACTGGCTGGATCGATCACGCGTGCGCCGAGAATGCTGAGCTTCACTGGGCGTTCTCCTGGTCGAATTGGCGCTGGGCCGTTTGCCCGCTCATGGCCATGGACAGCACGGCCATGCGGATGGCGATGCCGTAGGTGACCTGGTTGAGGATCACCGAATGCGGCCCGTCGGCCACCGCCGATTCGATCTCCACGCCGCGGTTGATCGGCCCGGGGTGCATGACAATGGCATCCGGCTTGGCGCCGGCCAGGCGGGCGGTGGTCAGGCCGAACAGGCGGTAGAACTCGCCTTCGCTGGGCAGCAGGCCGCCGGTCATGCGTTCGCGCTGCAGGCGCAGCATGATCACCACGTCCACATCTTTCAGGCCTTCGGTCATGTCGGTGTAGACCTTCACCCCGTATTGCTCGACGCCGATGGGCAGCAGGGTTTTCGGCGCGATCACGCGGATGTCGGGGCAGCCGAGGGTCTTGAGGGCCAGCATGTTCGAACGGGCTACCCGCGAGTGCAGGATGTCGCCGACGATGGCCACCGAGAGGTTTTCGAAGCTGCCCTTGTGCCGACGGATGGTCAGCATGTCGAGCATGCCCTGGGTCGGGTGGGCGTGACGGCCGTCGCCACCGTTGATGATCGCCACTTGCGGGCACACATGCTCGGCGATGAAGTGCGCCGCGCCGGAATCACCGTGACGCACGACGAACATGTCGGCGGCCATGGCTTCGAGGTTGCGCAGGGTGTCGAGCAGGGTTTCACCCTTGCTTGCCGAGGATGTGGACACGTTGAGGGTGATCACGTCCGCCGACAGGCGCTGGGCCGCCAGTTCGAAGGTGGTGCGGGTGCGGGTGGAGTTTTCGAAGAACACGTTGCACACGGTCTTGCCGCGCAGCAACGGGACTTTCTTCACCGCCCGGGCACCGACTTCGAGGAACGAGTCGGCGGTGTCGAGGATTTCCGTCAGCAGCTCGCGGCGCAGGCCGTCGAGGGACAGGAAGTGCCGCAGCTGGCCCTGATCGTTGAGCTGCAGCGGGCGCTTGGTTTCGAGAGGCGTCATCGCGATGGACTCTTACAAGGGCAGTTAAAGGGCAAGGTCTTGCAGTTCGAGTTGCAGCGGCGACGGTCCGGAGAGCTTGACCCGCTCATGGGCGGCCAGCGTCAAGGTTGCGCCGACCACGTTCGGGCGGATCGGCAGCTCGGCGGCGTCCAGGTCCAGCAGGCAGACCAGCGTCACGCTGGCCGGGCGGCCGTAGTCGAACAGTTCGTTCATGGCGGCGCGGATGGTCCGGCCGCTCATCAGTACGTCGTCGATCAGCACCAGGTGCTGGCCTTCGATCTCGAAAGGCAGGGCCGACGGGCGTACTTGCGGGTGCAGGCCGTTCTGGCTGAAGTCGTCGCGGTAGAAAGACACGTCCAGGGTGCCCAACGGCGATGGGCTGCCCAATTCTTCGAGCAAGGCCTGGGCGACCCAGACGCCACCGGTGCGAATGCCGATGTAGCGCGGTTCGCTGATGCCGCGTTGTTCCAGGTGTGCCGTAAGACGAATCGCCATCTGGCTGATCAGTTCGGCAGGATTGGGCAGGCTCATGCTGGCTCCTTCAGGTTCCCGGGCCGGGGTGGGTGGCGCGGTCTATCGCTAAGAGAAAGCGCCTTGCGGCGCTTTCAAAAAATCAGGTTTCGAACAGGGCGGCGTTGGCATCGAGCCAGCCTTGCAGCAGCAGGGCGGCGGCGATGGCGTCCACCGGGTTATCGCGGTAACTGCCTTTCTGCCCGCCACGCACCAGGCGCTCGCCCTTGGCCTCGAAGGTGGTCAGGCGTTCGTCATGGGTATAGAAGGGCAGGTTGTAGCGGCCGTTGAGCCGGCGGGCGAATTTTTCAGCGCGCAGGCACATGTCGCTGGGTGTGCCGTCCATATTCAATGGCAGGCCGACCACCACGGCATCGGGTTTCCATTCCTTGATCAGCGCTTCGACCTGGTTCCAGTCCGGAACGCCGTTCTGCGCCTTCAATGTGCACAATTCGCGGGCCTGGCCAGTAATGACCTGGCCGACCGCCACGCCGATCTGTTTGGTGCCGTAGTCGAAGCCCAGCAGCAGGCGCAGGGCCATCAGGCGTGTCCCGCCTGGCTGGTGAGCAGGCTGAGGTTGACCCCCAACCGACTGGCCGCAGCTTCCAGGCGCAGTTCGCTGCTGGTGTTGAACAGGATGTCGGCGTCGAACGGGCAGGTCAGCCAGGCGTTGTCGGCCAGTTCGGCTTCCAGTTGCCCAGGTTCCCAGCCGGCATAGCCGAGGGCAATCAGGCTTTTTTCCGGGCCGACACCGTCGGCGATGGCGAACAGCACGTCCTGCGAAGTCGACAGCGACACGCCGTTGAGGTCTACCGTGGCTTGGTATTTAGGGCCCGACGGATGGAGAACGAAGCCGCGATCGGTCTGCACCGGGCCGCCAATGAAGATCGGTACGTGCTGGCACAGGAGTGGCGGTTCTACATCGGGGCGCAGTTGCTCAAGAATGTCCGCCAGGTTCAGTTCCTGCGGGCGATTGACCACCAGCCCCATGGCCCCATTGGCCGTGTGCTCGACGATGTAGGTCAAGGTGTGGGCAAAGTTCGGATCGGCCATGTGCGGCATGGCAATCAGGAATTGATGCTTGAGGTAGGTGGGGCTGACGTTTTTCATAGGCGCTAGTGTGGCGGCGCAGGGCCGAACTGACAAGCTGGGGATGCGCAGGAAATGCCTCGATCTGGTGGGCGACACCGATCAAATGTGGGAGCGAGCTTGCTCGCGAAGGCGCCAGCACATCCGATGGATCTCCTGTGGCAGGACCGCCGCCTTCGCGGGCAAGCCCACTCCCACAGGGGATCCGCGGCAGGCTCAGGCTATCTACATGGCTCAGTTACTGGACAGCCGATCGCCCCGGGCAAACTTCCAGGTGCGGATGATTTCCAGTCGGTCGATGTCCGACAAGTCCCCGGTAAACGGCGCGAATGGGGCCGCCAGACGCACGATCCGCTGGGCGGCCTGGTCCAGCAGTGGCTGGCCGGAGGATTCGAGCACCAGCACTTCATACAGCGAGCCGTCGCGGTTGATCGAGACCATTAGCCGCAGGTTGCCGTAGATCTGCTTGCGGCGTGCTTCGTCGGGGTAATTGAGGTTGCCGATGCGCTCGACTTTCTTGCGCCACTCATCTTTGTACCAGGCACCCTTGTCGCGCATGGTCGAAGCGGCGCTCAGGCGATGGATGCGCGGGCGCTTGGCGTAGAGCTGTTGCTCCTGGGCCAGTTCGGCTTCCAGGCTGGCGATGTCGCTGGACAATTGTGAGCTGTCGAAGCTCGGGGCAGGCGCCTTGGGCTTGGGGTCGGGCTTGACCTCTTCCTTGACCGGGGCTTTTTTCGGCTTCGGCGCCACAGTGGTCACGGCCGCCTTGGGCGCCGTTTCCTGGACCTCGGGCTTGGCTGCCGGCGGCGGGGTGACTTTCTGTACCGTGTTGTCCTGGAATGGCGCGATCTCGGTGGTCTTGGGGATCGCCTTCTTTTCCAGGGTGCCACTGCCTTGCTGGTTGTCCTGGGCCAGGAAATCCGCCTTTGCCGGCTTGGTTTCGCTCTTGAAGGTCGCCAGGGTGATTTCCAGGGTCTGGCTGATCTGCTTGGGTTCGACCGTGGCAAACCCGACGCCCAGCAGCAAGGCCAGGTGGATCAAAGCCGCCAGGAACAGGGTAAAACCGAGGCGATCAGCCGGGCGCACGCCACGATGGGCGAGCTCTAGAGGCAGATCGGACGGGAGTGTCATGGCAGCAAAACCAACATCGCGTTTTTCAGGCCCGGCATGATAACGCAATGTTGGTTTTTAGCTGCAAGCTTCAAGCTGCAAGTGACAAGCTGTATGTCGTCCGTATCAAACTTGCCGCTTGAAGCTTATAGCTTGCAGCTGCTTCTCTATCGCATCCATCAGCATGCCGCCAATGTCGGTGCCAAAGGCGTTGTCGATCTCGCGGATGCACGTCGGGCTGGTGACGTTGATTTCCGTCAGGTGCTCGCCAATCACGTCCAGGCCCACGAACAACAGGCCTTTCTCACGCAGGGTCGGGCCGACCTGGGCGGCGATCCAGCGGTCCTTGTCGGTCAACGGACGCGCTTCGCCACGGCCACCCGCCGCCAGGTTGCCGCGGGTTTCGCCGGCGGCCGGGATGCGCGCCAGGCAATAGTCCACTGGCTCACCGTCGATCATCAGGATGCGCTTGTCGCCATCGACGATGGCCGGCAGGTAACCCTGGATCATGATTTGCTGCTTGCCATGCAGGGTCAGGGTTTCCAGGATCACGGACAGGTTCGGGTGGCCGGCGGTGTGCCGGAAGATCGAGGAACCGCCCATGCCGTCCAGGGGCTTGAGGATCACGTCGCCGTGATGGTCGGCGAATTCGCGCAACACGTCCGGGCGACGGCTGACGATGGTCGGCGGCGTGCACTGCGGGAACAGCGTGGCGAACAGCTTTTCATTGCAGTCGCGCAGGCTCTGGGGTTTGTTGACCACCAGCACGCCGGCGTTTTCAGCCTGCTCCAGCAGGTAGGTGGAGTACACGAATTCCATGTCGAACGGCGGATCCTTGCGCATCAGGATCACATCCAGATCGCTCAGCAGCGCATCGCTTTCCTCGCCCAGCTCGAACCACTTCTCGGGGTTGGCGAAGACCTTCAATGGTTTCATCCGCGCCCGCGCCTGGCCTTCGGCCTGGTAGAGGTCGCGCTGCTCCATGTAGAACAGCTCCCAGCCGCGCTTTTGAGCGGCCAGCAGCATGGCCAGCGAGCTATCCTTTTTATAGGAAATGCTGGCGATAGGGTCCATGACAATGCCGACGCGTACGCTCATGGCTTGGTTCCTCGAAAATGTGGTGGGCACAAATGGCGTGAAAAAGTGGCGTCAGAGTGGCGCCCGGAAGATTGGCGGTCAAGGAAAAACCGCCGCGCCGAGCGGCCGATAGATCGGCGATGGAGACTGTGCTAAAAAGGCTGCCATGTGACGTGCGGGCCTTGAACATCAAGGGTTTGCGCTGTCGTTCACTCTTAAGCGATAAAAACCGGTCCGCAGCGGCAATGGCAGAGCATCCTACGCAACAGCAACCCAGCGCCTTGAAGGTCATGGTCATCGACGACTCGAAGACCATCCGCCGCACCGCCGAAACCTTGCTGCGCAACGTGGGCTGCGAGGTGATCACGGCGGTCGACGGCTTCGATGCCCTGGCCAAGATTGCCGACCATCAGCCGGGCATCATCTTTGTCGACATCATGATGCCGCGCCTGGACGGCTACCAGACCTGTGCCCTGATCAAGAACAACAGCGCATTCAAGGCCACGCCGGTGATCATGCTGTCGTCCCGGGACGGCCTGTTCGACAAGGCCAAGGGGCGCATCGTCGGCTCCGATCAGTTTTTGACCAAACCGTTCAGCAAGGAAGAACTGCTGGGGGCGATACAGGCCCATGTCCCGGGCTTTGCCGCTGTCCAGCCGCACCAGGCATATTAATGACGCTCGGCCAATGGGCCTGGGGTCAAGAAAAATGGGGAACACCATGGCACGTATCCTGATCGTCGATGACTCACCGACCGAAATGTACAAACTGACCGGCATGCTGGAAAAGCACGGCCACCAGGTCCTTAAGGCCGAAAATGGCGCCGATGGCGTGGCCCTGGCTCGCCAGGAAAAACCCGACGCCGTGCTGATGGATATCGTCATGCCGGGCCTCAACGGTTTCCAGGCCACACGCCAGTTGACCAAGGACCCGGACACCGGGCACATCCCGGTGATCATCATCACCACCAAGGATCAGGAAACCGACAAGGTCTGGGGCACGCGCCAGGGTGCGAAGGATTACCTGACCAAACCGGTGGACGAAGAAACCCTGATCGCGACCCTGAACAAAGTGCTGGCGGGTTGACGGCGCGGCCATGAGCCAGTCCCTGACCGCATTCGAGCTGCTGCTGCAGATCGATCGGCGTTGCCGGTTGCTGGGGGCGGACCTGCCTTCGCAGCCGACCCACCGCGACAGTTGGAGCGGCATCGGCTTTCGCCTGGGCGAACACTGGTACGTGGCGCCCATGGGCGAAGTCAGCGAAGTGCTGCACGAGCCACGTTACACACAGTTGCCCGGGGTCAAGCCATGGGTCCGTGGCGTGGCTAACCTGCGGGGGCGATTGTTGCCGTTGATGGACCTGTGCGGTTTTTTCGGCCATGAACTGTCGACGGTGCGCAAACAGCGACGCGTGTTGGTGGTGGATCGCGACGAGGTGTTCGCCGGATTGCTGGTGGACGAAGTCCTCGGGCTGCAGCATTTCGCCCAGGATAGCCTGGAGCCGACGCTGGTCGACGACCTCGACGGCCCGGAGTCAGCCTTCGTCAAAGGGCAGTTCCGGGGTGAGCAGGCGTGGCAGGTATTCAGCCCGTTTGCGTTGACGCGGTCACCGGGGTTCATGGATGTAGCTGTTTGACGAAAAAGCTCGAGTGAACGGGCTGGCCTCTTCGCGGGCAAGCCCGCTCCCACATTGGATCTGTGGTGCTCACAAGGTTTGAGTTCACCGCAGATAGATGTGGGAGCGGGCTTGCTCGCGAAGGCGGCGACTCGGTCTGACAGGTAAGCAAGGCAGTGGCCCCCCACTGTTAACGCAGTGAGTTGATTGGGCAGTACAGGCGAGAATCGATGATCAAGGCAAAAACAGGCAAGCCACTGGAAGCGTCGCGCAGTCGTTCGCAGATCATCGTGCTGTTCGTCGCATTGATCATCTTCATCGTGCTGCTGTTCGCCAACTTCGCTTACCTCAACACCCAGTCCACTTACGACAAACAGTACATCGGTCACGCCGGTGAATTGCGGGTGCTTTCCCAGCGCATCGCCAAGAACGCCACCGAGGCCGCCGCCGGCAAGCCTGCGGCCTTCAAGTTGCTGAGCGACGCGCGCAATGATTTTGCCCAGCGTTGGGGCTACCTGAAGCAGGGTGACCCGGTGACCGGCCTGCCACCGGCGCCCGCCACCCTGCGCCCGCAAATGCGCGCGGTGCAATTGGATTGGGAACGGCTGCTGCAGAACACCGATGCGATCCTGTCCAGCGAACAAACCGTGCTGTCGCTGCACCAGGTGGCGGCCACCCTGGCCGAAACCGTGCCGCAATTGCAGGTCGAATACGAAAAAGTCGTCGAGATCCTCCTGCAACGCGGCGCGCCTGCCGCCCAGGTCGCCATGGCCCAGCGCCAGTCGCTGCTGGCCGAGCGGATTCTAGGCGCGGTGAATACCGTGCTGGCCGGCGATGAAAACGCCAGCCAGGCCGCCGACACCTTTGGCCGCGACGCCGCCCGGTTCGGCCAGGTGCTCAACGGCATGCTGCAAGGTGACCCGACCTTGAAGATCTCCCAGGTCCAGGACCGCGATGCCCGGGCGCGCCTGACTGAAATCAGCGAGCTTTTCGAATTCGTCTCCGGTTCGGTGGATGAAATCCTCGAAACCTCCCCGGAGCTGTTCAAGGTTCGTGAGTCGGCCGGCAATATCTTCAACCTGTCGCAGACCCTGCTCGACGAGGCTTCGCACCTGGCCACGGCCTTCGAGAACCTGGCCGGCGGACGCTCCGTCAACACCATCGGCGGCTACGTACTGGGCCTGCTGGCGCTGATGTCGATCATCCTGATCGGCTTGGTGATGGTCCGTGAAACCAATCGCCAACTGCGCGAAACCGCAGAGAAGAACGAGCGCAACCAGAACGCGATCATGCGGCTCCTGGACGAAATCGAAGACCTGGCCGACGGCGACCTGACCGTTACCGCTTCGGTCACCGAGGACTTCACCGGCACCATCGCCGACTCCATCAACTACTCGGTGGATCAATTGCGCGACCTGGTGGCGACCATCAACCTCACCGCCGGCCAGGTCGCCGCTGCCGTGCAGGAAACCCAGGCCACGGCGATGCACCTGGCCCAGGCATCCGAGCATCAGGCCCAGCAAATTTCCGAAGCATCGGCTTCAATCAATGAGATGGCCCAGTCCATCGACCAGGTATCGGCCAATGCCGCCGAGTCGTCGGCGGTGGCCGAGCGTTCGGTGGAGATCGCCAACAAGGGCAACGAGGTGGTGCACAACACCATTCATGGCATGGACAACATTCGCGAGCAGATCCAGGACACCGCCAAGCGCATCAAGCGCCTGGGCGAGTCGTCCCAGGAAATTGGCGACATTGTCAGCCTGATCGACGACATCGCCGACCAGACCAACATCCTGGCCCTCAATGCCGCCATTCAGGCGTCCATGGCCGGTGATGCCGGGCGCGGGTTCGCAGTGGTGGCCGATGAAGTGCAGCGGCTGGCGGAGCGCTCTTCAGCGGCGACCCGGCAGATCGAAACCCTGGTGCGGGCGATCCAGGCCGACACCAACGAGGCGGTGATTTCCATGGAGCAGACCACCACGGAAGTGGTGCGCGGTGCTCGCCTGGCCCAGGACGCCGGCGTCGCCCTGGAAGAAATCGAAGGCGTGTCCAAGACCCTGGCGGCGCTGATCCAGAGCATCTCCAACGCGGCGCAGCGACAGACCAGCTCGGCGGGGCAGATTTCGTTGACCATGAATGTGATCCAGCAAATCACCACGCAGACCTCGTCCGGCTCCACCGCCACCGCCGAAAGCATTGGCAACCTGGCAAAAATGGCCAGCCAGCTACGCCGCTCGGTGTCCGGGTTTACCTTGCCGGCGGGGCCGGTGGTTGAAGAGAACAAAGGGTGACTGACCGGCAGGAAGGGGATTTACCTGGTGCAAGCGTGTGGCGAGGGAGCTTGCTCCCGCTGGGTGGCGCAGCCGCCCCAGAGATTGTGTGAGCGCTGCGCGCTCAAACGGGAGCAAGCTCCCTCGCCACGGGGTTCTCGTCCGTGCCCCAGGCATACGACTTTGATTTGGAGTGGTTATGGGTGATCGGCACGACTATGTGGCCCTGGAATGGGTCAAGGGCGAGATTGCCGAAACGCTGAAGCAGGCCCATCTGGCCCTCAACCGCCTGCTGGACGATCCGCAGGCAGCGGATGCCCTTGGGCAATGCCTGGCCTGCATTCACCAGGTGCACGGCGGCCTGCAGATGATCGAATTCTACGGCGCGGCGTTGCTGGCCGAGGAAATGGAGCAACTGTGCGCTGCCCTGCAAGACAACCGCATCGCCCATCGTGACGAAGCCATCAGCCTGTTGAGCCAGGCCCTGGGCCAGTTGCCGATCTACCTGGACCGCATACAAAGCGCCCGTCGTGACCTGCCGCTGGTGGTGCTGCCGCTGATCAACGACCTGCGCAGTGCCCGGGGCGAGAGCCTGTTGTCGGAGACCAGCCTGTTCAGTCCCGAGCTGCCCGACATTGCGCCGCTCCAGGACGAGGCCCTAAAGCGCCTCGAACCGCCGGATCTGCCGAACACGTTGCGCAAATTGCGCCAGACCCTGCAAGTGGCACTGGCGGGCCTGCTGCGCGAACAGGACGATGCGACCCATCTCGGTTACCTGGCCAAGGTCTTCCACCGCCTCGAGGGCCTGTGCGCCGCAGCGCCGCTCAATGAGCTGTGGCAGGTGGCTTCGGCACTGGTC
The DNA here is from genome assembly GCF_000281895.1 of Pseudomonas fluorescens Q2-87. Taxonomy (NCBI): domain Bacteria; kingdom Pseudomonadati; phylum Pseudomonadota; class Gammaproteobacteria; order Pseudomonadales; family Pseudomonadaceae; genus Pseudomonas; species Pseudomonas fluorescens. The sequence goes on from NZ_CM001558.1 coordinate 421,313, forward strand.
GAAGGCATGCGTGAAGGGCGCATCGCCAACAGCCCGGCGCTGCGCAGCCTGTTCAAGGAAGCCGACAAGGAACTCAAGCGCTTGCTCGACCAGGGCATGTCAGGCATCAATCAACCGGCACCGCCCCACCTGCTCAAGAGCTTGTTGTTCTATATTGCCAAGGCCGAACATCCCAGCGGGCAGATGCACATCATGAAAGAACGCTACTCACTGGACGACGCGCTGCCTGACAGCGCCATGGTCGACGAAGAACGCGCGCGCCTGGCCGGGCCCGACCGCGATGCCATGCGCTCGGTGCTCACCGCGCTCTGTGAAGAACTGGTGCGGGTCAAGGAACGCCTCGACCTGTTCGTGCGCAGCGACCGTCAGCACGCCTCGGAGCTGGACAGCCTGCTGGCGCCCTTGCGGCAGATCGCCGATACCCTGGCGGTGCTCGGTTTCGGCCAGCCGCGCAAAGTCATCATCGACCAATTGGCGGTGGTGCTGAGCCTCGCCCAGGGCCAGCGCGAGCCGGATGACGCGACCCTGATGGATGTCGCCGGCGCCTTGCTGTATGTCGAGGCGACCCTGGCCGGCATGGTCGGCACCGTCGAGCCCGAAAGCCGCGAAGACACCCAACTGCCCACCACCGACCTGACCCAGATCCACCAGATCGTCATCAAGGAGGCCCACACCTGCTTGCAGCAGGCCAAGGACATGATCGTCGATTACATCGACGCTGACTGGAACAGCGAACAGTTGGAGCCCTTGCCGGCACTGCTGACCCAGGTCCGTGGCGCGTTGGCGATGATCCCGCTGGGCCGCGCCGCCGGGCTGGTGGAGGCTTGCAACGGTTTCATCCGCGAGCATCTGCTGCTGGAACATGCCCAGCCAGGCTGGGAGGAACTCGATCATCTGGCCGATGTGATTACCGGCCTCGAATATTACCTGGAACGGCTGAGCGAGGATCCGGAAACCCCCGGTGAGCCTTTGCTCGATGGCGTCGAACGGAGCCTGGCGGCCCTCGGTTATTTCCCTGACGAAGCGCGGGTTCCGTTGCTCGACGATGTGCTGAGCCCCAATGAGGCCCAGGTCATGCACGACTTGCAGGAGCTGAATGACCCGCAGACGGTGCAGTCCCTCGCCCAAGTGCTGGCCAGTCCGGTCTCGGCGGTGAACCCGCCGGCCCGCAATACCCCGGGCAGCCTGCTGCCGCCACCGACGGATGAGCACCCGGTGGACGATGAGTTGCGCGAAGTCTTCCTCGAGGAAACCGCCGAGGTGCTGGACGTCCTGCGTGAGTACCTGCCGCGCTGGAACGCCCATCCCGACGATCATGACGCCCTGGGCGAGCTGCGCCGGGCGTTCCACACCCTCAAGGGCAGTGGCCGGATGGTGCGCGCATTGGTGCTGGGTGAACTGGCCTGGGCCATGGAAAACCTGCTCAACCGGGTGCTGGAGCACAGCGTCGAAGCGGGCGCGACGGTTCGCCAGTTGATCGCGGACACGGTGCAATTGCTGCCGGCCCTGGTGGCCGAATTCGCCGACAGCCAGCAGCGCCAACGCGACGACGTCGATCGGCTGGCCGCCCGCGCCCATGCCCTCGCCAAGGGCAACGATGAAGAGGATGACGACGAGCAGGATGTCGCCGCCCTCGATCCCTTGTTATTGAAAATCTTCGGCAACGAAGCCCAGGGCCACCTGGCCAGTCTCAATCATTTTCTTGAGCAGGCCGCCGACCACTTGCCGCTGCAGGCCAGCGATGAGTTGCAGCGGGCCTTGCACACCCTCAAGGGCAGTGCATCGATGGCCGGGGTGCTACCGATCGCCGAGTTGGCCGGGGCGATGGACGACCTGGCCCGGGAGTACAAGGCGCACCTGATCGCCCTCGATCTGGATGAAATCGACCTGCTACTGGAAGCCGAGGGTCTGCTGCGGCTGGGGCTGCGGCAACTGCACAACGAGCCACTGGCAGCGATCCCCGGCGCCGAGGACCTGATTCGCCGCGCCCAGGCTCAGTTGGCCGAGCGTCTGCAAGCGGCCCTCAGCACACCGGACAAAGGGCTGCGGACCAAGCGTGATCCGCAACTGATCAACAACTTCCTCGCCCAGGGCATGGACATCCTGCTGGACGCCGAAAGCCTGTTGCAGCGCTGGCAGCAGCATCCCGGCGAAGGCCAGGAATTGAGTGCGCTGCTGGATGAGCTGACCACCCTGGGTGAAGGCGCGCATTTGGCCGACTTGCATCCGGTGGACGAGCTTTGCGAAGCCTTGCTGGATCTCTACGGCGCGGTGGAAGAAAGCAGCCTGGCGGTCAGCGACGGGTTTTTCCAAGAGGCGCAGCGCGCCCATGAAGCACTTATCGACATGCTCGATGAACTGGCAGCCGGGCAGCATGTGCGCCCGCAGCCCGAACGGGTACAAGCCTTGCGCAGCCTGCTTGAGGCCAGTCTCGATCCGGCGGCCACCGGTCTGATCCGCAGCGACGGCAGCCGCACCCTGAGTATCCGCGAGCTGGGCAATGCCACCGCTGAGCTTGAACGTGAAGCCCCCGCCGACACGTCGGTGGACGATGATATTGCCGCGATCTTCCTCGAAGAAGCCCAGGACATTCTCGAAAGCGCTGCCCAGGCGTTGCAACGTTGGCTGGCCGATCCGGACAACGGCGCGCCGCTGTCTTCGTTGCAGCGGGATTTGCACACCCTCAAGGGCGGGGCGCGGATGGCGGGCGTGCGCCCCGTGAGCGACCTGGCCCAGGAACTGGAAAACCTCTACGAAGGCCTGGTGGATCGCCGTTACAGCCACAGCGAGGAACTGGCGCAACTGCTCAACAGCAGCCACGAGCGCCTGGACCTGCTGCTTGGGCAATTGCAGCAGGGCCAGCCGTTGGGCGATCCCGTTGCATTGATCGATGCCATACGCCGGTTTCGTCAGGACCAACCCAGTGCCATCGACGCCGCCGGGACGGCCCAGGGCGATGCGGCCGGTCACGACCCGGAGCTGCTTGAAATCTTCCTCGAAGAGGGCTTCGACATCCTCGACAGCTCCAGTGCGGCGTTGCTGCGCTGGCAGGCGGAACCGTCGAATCGCCAGGCCGTGGAAACCCTCCTGCGAGATTTGCACACGCTCAAGGGCGGTGCGCGAATGGTGGAAATCGGGCCCATCGGTGACCTCGCCCATGAACTGGAGAACCTTTACGAAGGCCTGTCGGCGGGGCTGCTGCAACCGAGTCCGGCATTGTTCACCTTGCTGCAAAGCAGCCATGACCGATTGGCGCAGATGCTCGACGCGGTGCGCGCCGGGCAACCGTGCCCGTTGGCTGATCGGCTGATCACGCAGATCCAGGCGGTGAATCATCCGCAGGAGCCTGAAACGCCTCAAGCCGTCGCGGTCCCTGAACCGGTCTCTGCGCCCCCGACGCCGACGCCCGCCAGAACCGAGCCGGCGGTTCCCAGCGACGGTGCCGACATGGTCAAGGTCTCCGCCGAGCTGCTCGACGACCTGGTGAACCTGGCCGGCGAGACGTCGATCTTCCGTGGGCGTATCGAACAGCAGGTCAACGACGCCCGTGTGGCCCTGAGCGAGATGGAAACCACCATCGAGCGTATGCGCGACCAGTTGCGGCGCCTGGATACCGAAACCCAGGGGCGGATTCTCAGCCGCCAGCAGGTTGAGGCCGAGCGCCTGGGCTACGAAGAGTTCGACCCGTTGGAGATGGACCGGCATTCCCAGTTGCAGCAGTTGTCCCGGGCGCTGTTCGAGTCCGCCTCGGACCTGCTCGACCTGAAGGAAACCCTCGATCGCGGCAACCACGACGCCGAGAACCTGCTGCAACAGCAAGGACGCATCAACACCGAGCTCCAGGAAGGGCTGATGCGTACGCGCATGGTTCCGTTCGAGCGCATGCTCCCGCGCCTCAAGCGTATCGTCCGGCAGGTGGCGCAGGAGCTTGGCAAGGACGTGGAATTCGTGGTCGGCAATGCCGAGGGCGAGATGGATCGCAACGTGCTCGAACGCATGGCCGCGCCGTTGGAACACATGCTGCGCAACGCCGTCGACCACGGCCTGGAGCCGGCCGATGTGCGTATCGCCGCCGGCAAGCCGGCCCGGGGACGCATCAGCCTTGACCTGTCCCGGGAAGGCGGCGACATCATTTTCGACATCCGCGACGACGGCGCCGGTGTGCCCTTGGAGGCGGTGCGGCGCAAGGCGATCAAGCGCGGCCTGCTGACGCCGGACAGCGACATCAGCGACCGTGATGTGTTGCAGTTCATCCTCCAGCCGGGGTTCTCCACGGCGGAAAAAATCACTCAGATATCCGGGCGCGGCGTTGGCATGGACGTGGTCCATGAAGAGGTGCGGCAACTGGGCGGCAGCATGGTCATCGACTCGACGCCCGGGCAGGGCGTGCATTTTCGCATTCGCCTGCCGTTCACCGTGGCGGTCAACCGGGCATTGATGGTGCAGTGTCATGACGACCTGTACGCGATCCCGTTGAACACCATCGACAGCATCGTCCGGGTATTGCCCGCCGAACTGGACGGTTATTACCAGCTCGATCCGCCGACCTACAGCTATGCCGGCCAGCGTTATGAACTGTGCTACCTGGGCGAACTGCTGAAGACCGGCGCCCGCCCGAAACTGCTGGGCCAGAGCCAACCCTTGCCGGTGCTGCTGATCCAGTGCAACGAGCGGCATGTCGCGGTGCAAGTAGACGCGACCGCCGGGACCCGCGAGATTGTGGTCAAGAGCCTCGGCCCGCAATTTTCCTCGGTGCAGGGCCTATCCGGCGCGACCATCCTGGGGGATGGCCGGGTGGTATTGATCCTCGACCTGCTGGCGCCGATCCGCGCCTTGCCTCACCAGGTCCCGCGCCGTCCGTTGGCGGCGCAAGGTGAGGGCGAGCACCAGCGGCCGTTGCTGGTGCTGGTGGTGGACGACTCGGTGACGGTGCGCAAGGTCACCAGCCGCCTGCTGGAACGCCATGGCATGCACGTCCTCACCGCCAAGGACGGCGTGGACGCGATGGCACTGCTGGCTGAGCACTCCCCGGATCTGATGCTGCTGGACATCGAGATGCCGCGCATGGACGGCTTCGAAGTGGCCACGCAAGTGCGCAACGACCCGCGCCTGGCGCACCTGCCGATCATCATGATCACCTCCCGTACCGGCCAGAAACACCGCGACCGCGCCATGGCCATCGGCGTCAACGACTACCTGGGCAAGCCGTACCAGGAATCGGTGCTGCTCGACAGCATCGCCCGCTGGAGCAAGACCCATGCATGACCTGCATTTTCACCAGCGCACCAGCCACCTCACCGGCCTGCTGCTGCCCTTGGCCGACCGGCACCTGATCCTGCCCAACGTGGCCGTGGCCGAACTGATCGACTACCAGAGCAGCGCCTTTGATATGGACACCCCGCCGTGGTTCCTCGGCTGGGTGAGCTGGCGCGAACGGCAAATACCGCTGCTGAGCTTCGAGTCGGCCTGCGGCCAGAAAACCGTGCTCGGCGAGCGGGCCCGCATCGTCATCCTCAACGCACTGGGCGGGCGCCCGGAACTGCGCTTCATCGCACTGCTGGTGCAAGGCATCCCGCGCTCCTACAAACTCGACAGCCAATTGAGCTACGTCGACGTGCCACTGTGCGGGTTGGAGCAGGCGGCGGTGCAGGTGGGGGAACATGTGGCGAAAGTGCCGGACTTGTTGGCGTTGGAGGAGTTGGTGGTGGCCGCGGGGTTGGTTCGGCAGCACAAATCCTGAGACATACGAAGTTCCAATGAGCTTGCCCGCGAGGTGGCCTGATAGTCGTTGACCGGGTGCATATCCATTTCTTCGGTAACGGCCACTTAGGATTCCGCCCTGACGGCGGGTCACTTTCGAAAAAGCGCGAAAGTAACCAAAGCGCTTCTGCCCCACCACTCGGTGCCTCGCCTAGGCTCGGCCAGCGTGGTTAACGGGGCGCCGAGATCAACGTCCGGCGCGAGGCGGCCTTATAGCCGGCCTGTTTCGCCCGGGTGTACTCAATTCCAATGTGGGAGCGGGCTTGCCCGCGAAGGCGGCACATTCAGTATTGATGTAAGCAGAGCCGCTATCGCGACCAAGCTTTGCTCCCATAAGATTGGCGGTGGACACTGATCTTATAAACGACCAAAAACCTTTGTGGGAGCGAGCTTGCTCGCGATGGCGGCCTGACAGCCGACCAAGGTTGTGGGAATGGTCGGACAAACTTCCTGACTCAAGCAGATTTTTCCGACGAACTCTGGCGGTTGCCGGGTGGGAAGGGCTGTCGCTAACCTTTTCCTGTCGCTGCAAATTCAGCGATCGGGCTTGGAAACCCGAAGTAGACGGCGCAAAAGCGCCCTTCATAACGTATGCTGACGGCCGTTTTTTGACCTTGCTTTCGTTATGGCGGCTGTGCGCGGGAGACCTTCGGGTCTGCCGGGCTCGTTTACCCCGGTTTTCCAACCTGCGTACGGCTGCCACCCATTCGCTTGGAAACGAAAGTGGCAGCTCCAACCAGTAAACGGAGTGTCACCCTATGTTCAAGGTCACCCCCAATCCCCCCGAAACCGACCCCTCATCAGCCCACGCCGGCCTTGATCCGCAAAAGCTTGATGAAGCCGCCGAACGTGCCCTGAGCTTCTATCTCGACCCCAAACCTCAAACCCAAAAGAAACAACCTCCAGGCCAACTGTTCACTGTCGTGGATGACCTCGACAGCGAATGCCTCCTGGCCAACCTCAGCGAAACCCTCGCCTCCGCCAATGTCATGCTCAACGAGCTGGCTTTCGACCTTGAGGGTTCGCCCCGGCATTTTGCCCTGGGCATCCAGCAGATGATCGAACTCAGTCAGTTGCTGGCCAATCGGGCGCTGGATATTGTCGACCCGCGCTAAAGTTGAACGCGTTTTTGTGGCGAGGGGATTTATCCCCGTTGGGCCGCGCAGCGGCCCCCAAGCCTGAGTTCTCGGAATGTCGGACTGCTCAGGGTACGGCTGCTGCGCAGCCCAACGGGGATAAATCCCCTCGCTACAGAATTCGAACCCAACCACATACCCCTGTCTCTCCCAAAAAGGCCGGGCGCTACGTTTAATGCCAATCCCAACTTGATAAGTCCCAAAAAGGGACCTATCGTTCCCTTTTTGGGACTTATAGCCTTTGCCATGAATCACCTCTCTCTAAGCGATGCCTTGTTCACGGCCACTCAGCAACGGGTCCTGGGCCTATTGTTCGGTAAACCGGATCGAAGTTTCTATGCCAATGAAATTGCTCGCTGGGCTCAAGTTGGCAAGGGCAGTCTCATGCGGGAGCTGGAGCGTTTGCAAAACTCAGGGATTTTGCTGATGACTCGTCAGGGCAATCAAACCCATTACCAAGCCAATATGCACTGCCCGATCTACGCGGAACTGTTGGGCATCGTTCAAAAAACCATGGGGATAGCCGAGCCGTTACGCCAAGCCTTGGAGCCGTTTTCCAGGCAGTTGAGTTGGGCGTTCGTCTACGGCTCCATCGCCAAAGGCCAGGCGAACGCATCCAGTGACATAGATCTCATGCTGATCGGCGAAGGCCTGCATTACAGTGAAGTGATGGAGCGGCTTATGCCTCTGGAAGAGCAACTGGGCCGTCCTCTTAACCCTACGCTCTACACGCCCCAGGACTGGGCTGCAAAATTTGCGGCGGGTAACAGCTTCGTGGTGCGGGTAGCGCGGCAGGACAAGATCAACTTGCTGGGTGAAGACCCTTTGGAGTCCAAGGATGGGCAAGCAGGAAAGTCTGGAAAATCTGTTACGTAGCGGCAGCCTCAAAGCAGAACCGCCGGATCGCCAGGAATGCGAGGGCTTGATGCGTTCTGCAATGGACCGCCTGAAAGATGCGCAAACAGTGTCTCTTTCGTTTGCCAGTCGATTCGACCTGGCGTACAACGCCGCTCATGCCGCCGCCCTTACGGCGCTACGGTTGAGCGGCTATCGTTCGGACAAACGTTATCTGGTCTTTCAGTGTCTGGTTCATACGGCGGATGTCACCAAAGTGCAGGTCCGGCTATTCGCCCTATGCCATGAGCGGCGCAACCTTGCCGAGTACGAGGGGTACATGGATGAAGATGATGCGCTTCTTACCCAACTGATTGAGAGTGCGGTAGAACTGCTCGAACGGGTCCGGCAATTGATGATGTTGAGTTGACCCATGGTGGCCGCCGCAAACTTCCAATCCATCCCCCTGTGGGAGCGAGCTTGCTCTCGATAGCAGTGTGTCAGCCAACATCATATCGATTGATCAAACGCCATCGCGAGCAAGCTCGCTCCCACAGGGGGCTGGGTCCGTTTTTCCAACCATTACTCCAACCGTAACGATTCGCCTCCGAGCTTGATTGATGCATCTGCCACGACGCTCCTAAGGTAACCCCCACGACAGCGAACCCGTGGAGTGGTCATGACAACAACAATATCCCCCGACTCGCGCTGGACGCGGCGGCGCGGCGAGAAGCAGCGGCGTCTCGAGCTGGTGAAGGGGCTTGCCGACGGTGTGGTGTTGCCCACCGACAAGATCGTTGCGGCGCTGGAGGCGTTGATCCTGCCTGGCGATCGTGTGGTGCTGGAGGGCAACAACCAGAAGCAGGCGGATTTTCTCTCCCGCTCACTGGCGAAAGCCGACCCTTCGAAGCTGCACGATTTACACATGATCATGCCCAGTGTCGGCCGGTCCGAGCACCTGGATCTGTTCGAACGCGGCATCGCCCGCAAGCTGGATTTCTCCTTCGCCGGTACCCAGAGCCTGCGCATCAGCCAGTTGCTGGAAGATGGCCTGCTGGAAGTCGGCGCGATCCACACTTACATCGAGCTCTATGCCCGGTTGGTGGTGGACCTGATTCCCAACGTGGTGCTCTCGGCCGGGTTCATGGCCGACCGCGCCGGCAATATCTACACCGGCCCCAGCACCGAAGACACCCCGGCACTGATCGAACCGGCGGCCTTCAGCGACGGCATCGTCATCGTCCAGGTCAACCAGTTGGTGGATGACGTCAGTGACTTGCCCCGGGTGGATATCCCGGCGTCCTGGGTCGATTTCGTGGTGGTGGCCGACAGGCCGTTCTACATCGAACCGTTGTTCACCCGCGACCCGCGCCACATCAAGCCTGTGCATGTGCTGATGGCGATGATGGCGATCCGTGGGATCTACGAAAAACACAACGTCCAGTCTCTCAACCACGGCATCGGTTTCAACACCGCCGCCATCGAACTGATCCTGCCGACCTACGGCGAATCTCTCGGTTTGAAGGGCAAGATCTGCCGCAACTGGACGCTCAACCCGCACCCGACCTTGATCCCGGCCATCGAAAGCGGCTGGGTGGAAAGCGTGCATTGCTTCGGCACCGAATTGGGCATGGAACACTACATCGCCGCCCGGCCGGACGTGTTCTTCACGGGGCGCGACGGCTCGCTGCGTTCCAACCGCATGGTCTGCCAATTGGCGGGGCAATACGCGGTGGACCTGTTCATTGGGGCGACGCTGCAAGTGGATGGCGACGGTCATTCCTCCACCGTGACCCGTGGCCGACTGGCCGGTTTCGGTGGTGCGCCGAACATGGGCCACGACCCACGCGGTCGCCGTCATGGCACGCCGGCGTGGCTCGACATGCGCCACGGTGACGGCGAGGCGCCCTTGCTGGAGCGTGGCAAGAAACTGGTGGTGCAGATGGTCGAGACCTTCCAGGAGGGCGGCAAACCGACCTTCGTCGAGACCCTCGATGCGGTGGAGGTGGCGAAGAAAGCCGGCATGCCCCTGGCGCCGATCATGATCTACGGCGATGACGTCACCCATTTGCTCACCGAAGAAGGCATCGCTTATTTGTACAAGGCTCGTTCCCTGGAGGAACGCCAGGCGATGATCGCGGCGGTGGCCGGTGTCACCGCTATCGGCCTGCGCCACGACCCGAAAGACACCGCGCGCATGCGCCGCGAAGGGCTGATCGCCTTGCCCGAAGACCTCGGCATCCGCCGCACCGACGCCACCCGCGAGCTGCTTGCCGCCAAAAGTGTGGCCGACCTGGTGGAATGGTCCGGTGGCCTCTACAACCCGCCCGCCAAGTTCAGGAGTTGGTAAATGCACGCCTACAACCTGCAACCTGCAAAACTGTCCCTGGCCGAGCGCCTGGCTGACGTAGCGGTGGACGCGCTGATCGACGAAGCCGACCTCTCGCCCAAACCGGCGCTGGTGGATCGGCGTGGCAGCGGCGCCCATACGGATTTGCACCTGGGCCTGATGCACGCCTCGGCGCTGTCGCTGTGGCCGGCGTTCAAGGCAATGGCCGAAGCGGCTGTCGAGTGCGCTGAGATCGGCTTGCCGTTGCGCGAAGCCCTCGGACGGATCGGCCGCGAGGGTGAGGCCGCAATGCTCGTCACCACGGGCGGCGTGAATACTCACCGTGGCGCGATTTGGGCCTTGGGCTTGCTGGTGGCGGCGGTGGCGCTGGAACCTCAATCCTGCGGCGCCGGCGCAGTCACTGTTCGTGCTGCGCGCCTGGCCTTGCTCAACGACCGCTATGCGCCGCAACCCATGAGCCATGGCGCCCAGGTCACGCAGCGCTACGGCGTGCGCGGCGCCCGTGAAGAAGCGCAGCTGGCTTTTCCGGCAGTCACCGGCCTGGGCCTGCCGCAGCTCAAGCGCAGCCGCGCGGCGGGTGCCGGTGAGCAGAACGCCCGGCTCGATGCCTTGCTGGCGATCATGACCACCCTGGCCGATACCTGTGTGCTCTACCGCGCCGGCGAGCCGGGCTTGCAGGCCATGCAACAAGGCGCCAAAGCGGTGCTCGATGCCGGTGGCAGTGCGAGCCTGGGCGGTCGTCGCCAACTGCATGCGCTGGACCAACAACTGATTGCCTTGAACGCCTCGCCCGGTGGCGCCGCCGACCTGCTCGCCGCCTGCCTGTTTCTCGACCGCATAGAACGCGGCGATGGCCTCTTCCCTGGAGTGTGCTGATGGAAACCTTATCCTTTGAATTCCCCGCCGGGCAGCCGCCACGGGGTCGGGCGCTGGTGGGCTGTGTTGGCTCGGGCGACCTGGAAGTGCTGATCGAACCCGGGCTGGCAGGCAAGCTGACCATCCAGGTGCAAACCTCGGTCAACGGCAGCCAACAACGTTGGGAACATCTGTTCGCCCGCATGTTCGATGGCCAGACGCCGCCGGCCCTGGCCATCGACATCCACGACTTCGGCGCGACCCCTGGCGTGGTGCGTTTGCGCCTGGAGCAAGGCTTCGAGGAGATCGGCCATGACTGACAGTGCAGCGCTGCTCAACAAGCACAGCTTTGTCGAACTCGGTGCCCGGCAACGGGCCAAGGCCCTGCTCGACGAGGGTACGTTTCGCGAACTGCTCGACCCGTTCCAGCGAATCATCTCGCCGTGGCTGTTGCGCCAGGGCGTGGTGCCGCAAAGCGACGACGGTGTGGTGATTGCCAAGGGCCGCATCGATGGCCTGCCGGTGGTGATCGCCGCCATTGAAGGCGCATTCCAGGGCGGCAGCCTCGGCGAAGTCGGCGGGGCAAAGATTGCCGGCGCGCTGGAACTGGCCGCCGAGGACAACCGCAACGGCGTTCCGACCCGTGCCGTATTGCTGCTGGAAACCGGCGGGGTGCGCTTGCAAGAGGCCAATCTCGGGCTGGCTGCCATCGCCGACATTCATTCGGCGATTGTCGATCTGCGCCAGTATCAGCCAGTGGTTGGCGTAGTGGCCGGCAGCGTCGGCTGCTTTGGCGGCATGTCCATCGCCGCCGGGTTGTGCAGTTATCTGCTGGTGACCCAGGAAGCGCGGCTGGGCCTGAACGGCCCGCAAGTGATCGAACAGGAGGCCGGGCTCGACGAATACGATTCTCGCGACCGGCCATTCATCTGGAGCCTGACCGGCGGCGAACAGCGCTTTGCCACCGGTCTGGTGGACCGTTATTCGGCTGACGATGTGGCGCAGATCCGCACGCAGGTCAGCCAGTTGCTGCATGCGGGCGTTCCGGCCGAACACCGCAGCGGCCAAGCCGAACTGTTCTTGCAGCGCTTGGCGCGGTTGGACACAAAGGTGCAAATCGAACCGGCCGCGGTTCGCCAGCTGTATCAGGGAGAACGCCCATGACTTCATATTCGTTGAGAGGCTTGCGCTGGTTTGAGGCCTTGAGCGGCGGCGCCAAACCGCTGGAAGGATTGCCCGCTTCGTTGAAAGTCGCTGACCTCGAATTGGCTGGGCTGAACGTGCGCCTACTGGCGGTGGTGGCTGATCCCGACGGCCGCTTTCCTCGTGCGCGCAATGGCGAAGTCGGTTTGCTCGAAGGCTGGGGCCTGGCCAAAGCCGTGGACGACGCCATCGAGGCCGACCGCGATGCCCCCCACAAGCGGGCATTGGTGGCCATTGTCGATGTGCCGAGCCAGGCCTATGGCCGCCGGGAGGAAGCCCTCGGCATTCACCAGGCACTGGCCGGCGCGGCAGACAGCTATGCCCGTGCGCGGCTTGCCGGGCATCCGGTGATCGGTTTGCTGGTGGGCAAGGCGATGTCCGGGGCGTTCCTGGCCCACGGCTACCAGGCCAATCGATTGATCGCATTGCGCGACCCGGGTGTGATGGTCCATGCCATGGGCAAGGCCTCGGCGGCGCGGGTGACCTTGCGCAGCGTCGAGGAACTGGAAGCCCTGGCCACCAGCGTGCCGCCGATGGCCTATGACATCGACAGCTTTGCCAGCCTGGGGCTGCTCTGGGAAACCCTGTCGGTGGAGCAGATCGAGCAGCCGACGATGGCGGACTTGGCGCGAGTGACCGATTGTCTGCACCAGGCCATCGATGAGATTGCCGGGGCGCCGCGGGACTTGAGCAGCCGACTGGGCGCGTCCCATCGCGCCGCGTCGAGCCAGGTTCGCCAACTGTTGAGGGAACAATGGTGAGCAGATTCCTGGCCCATGACCTGCTCTGGGGCATGACCGCGCAGCAGTTGCCGGCGGATGCGCCGGTGTGGGCGGTGGAGTCGATCCGCGCCGGGCAGCCTGTGGTGGTCCGCCGCGCGCTGGCGGCGCCGGGCCATGTGGCGGTCGGGATACGCGGGCGCCAGCGCGAGCAACGTTATGCCACGACGATGTCGATGGCTGTGGTGTCGCGCCGCGTAGCGCCGGAAGCGCTTGGTCATGTCGAGTCGACACGCAATTTGCCGGCGTTGCAGGCGTTGGCCCGGCTGCGGCCATTGCTCGACGCCAGCGGCTGGGCCTGGGGTGTCAGCGGCAGCGCCGGTTTTGAGCTCGCCAGCGGCAGCGAGGCACTGCATGAACACAGCGACCTGGACCTGATCCTGCGCACGCCACAGCCGTTGGGCCGCGACCGGGCCCGGGAACTGCTAGCGCAACTGGACGCCGTGGGGTGTGCTGTGGATATGCAATTGCAGACGCCTTTGGGCGCCGTTGCCCTTCGCGAGTGGGCAGGATCGTCGCACCAGGTCTTGCTCAAGGATGATGTATGCGCCCGGCTGGTGATCGATCCCTGGCAGTCGTCGTTGGAGTCGGTGGCGTGAGCAGCCTGTTCGTGTTTCCCGGCCAGGGCGCGCAGCGAGCGGGCATGCTCCATGGCTTGGCGCCGCAGATCCTGGCCGAGGCAAGTGATGTGCTTGGCGAAGATGTATTGCAGCTGGACAGCGCCAAGGCGTTGCAATCGACCCGTGCCGTGCAGTTATGTCTGTTGATCGCCGGTGTCGCCGGGGCCCGTCGATTGTTGGAGCAGGCACCTGCGCCGGACTACGTCACGGGCCTGTCCATCGGGGCGTATCCGGCGGCGGTAGTGGCCGGTGCGCTGGGGTTCGATGATGCGTTGCGATTGGTGAGCCTGCGTGGCGAGCTGATGCAGCAGGCGTATCCCAACGGCTATGGCATGACCGCGATCATCGGCCTCGATCTCGCGACTGTAGAGAGCTTGCTGGCGCAGGTGCACAGCGACAGGACGCCGGTCTACCTGGCCAACATCAACGCGGACAACCAGATCGTCATTGCCGGCAGCGACGAGGCGATGGGTATCGTTGCCGGGCAGGCACGAAACCAGGGCGCGGCCAGGGCGTGCCGTCTGGCGGTGAGCGTGCCGTCCCATTGTCCGTTACTGCAAGCGCCGGCCCGGGCATTGGCCCAAGCCTTTGCCAGCGTGCCGATGGCGAGGCCCACGCTGGGCTACCTCAGTGGCAGCCGCGCCCGGCCGGTGGTTGACGTCGAAGCCTTGCGCGACGACCTGGCATTCAACATGTGCCGTGTCGTCGATTGGCGCGGCACGGTACAAAGCGCCTACGAGCGAGGTGTGCGGCTACAAATCGAACTGCCGCCCGGTGCGGTACTCACCGGGCTGGCGCGCCGGGTGTTCGAGCAGGGCACCGTGATTGCCTTCGACGGTGCGCGGCTCGACACCTTGCAAACGCTGTTGCGTGAGGAGGGAAACCGCCAACCCTAGACACCGACTCAAGCTGGCGAAGCACAAAAACAACAACTTCGACGATGCACTTTGAGGACTACGACAATGATTATTTACGGTGTGGCGCTGTTGGCGATTTGTACGCTGACAGGGGTGATCCTGGGCGACATGCTCGGGGTATTGCTGGGCGTCAAATCCAATGTGGGTGGGGTCGGCATCGCGATGATCCTGCTGATCTGCGCGCGGCTATGGACACAAAAGCGCGGCGGCATGACCAAGGACTGCGAAATGGGCGTCGCCTTCTGGGGCGCCATGTACATCCCCGTGGTGGTTGCGATGGCCGCGCAACAGAACGTCGTTACCGCCCTGCATGGCGGCCCGGTGGCGGTGTTGGCGGCCATCGGTTCGGTGGTGCTCTGTGGCTGCACCATCGCGCTGATCAGCCGGACGCACAAAGGCGAACCCTTGCCCGATGAGCCAGCTGAAGTCACGCCGCTTGGCACGCCAGTAGGAGGCCGCTGATATGTGGGATCTCATAAAGAGCGGCCTGGAACATAACGGCCTGGTCACGGCGTTTGCCTTCGTCGGCATAATCATGTGGGTGTCGGTGGTGCTGTCCAAGCGCCTGACCTATGGGCGGGTCCATGGCTCGGCAATTGCCATTGTCATCGGCCTGGTGCTGGCCTGGGTGGGCGGAACCATGACTGGCGGGCAGAAAGGCCTGGCGGACCTGTCGCTGTTTTCCGGCATTGGCTTGATGGGCGGCGCCATGCTGCGGGACTTCGCCATCGTCGCCACGGCGTTCGAGGTGCAGGCCACCGAAGCGAAAAAGGCCGGGATGATCGGGGCCATCGCGCTGCTGCTGGGCACGATCCTGCCGTTCATCGTCGGCGCAAGCATTGCCTGGGTGTTCGGGTATCGCGATGCGGTCAGCATGACCACCATCGGCGCGGGCGCGGTGACCTACATTGTCGGGCCTGTGACTGGTGCGGCGATTGGCGCCACGTCGGATGTGATGGCGCTGTCCATTGCGACCGGCTTGATCAAGGCGATCATCGTCATGGTCGGCACTCCCATGGCGGCTCGCTGGATGGGCCTGGATAACCCACGCTCGGCCATGGTGTTCGGTGGTCTGGCCGGTACGGTGAGCGGCGTGACGGCAGGCTTGGCGGCGACGGATCGGCGGCTGGTGCCGTATGGCGCGTTGACGGCGACCTTCCATACCGGGCTTGGGTGCCTGCTGGGGCCGTCGTTGCTCTACTTCATTGTTCGCGGAATTGTCGGTTAAGCGGCATTGCTTAGGGTGGCGAGGGAGCTTGCTCCCGCTCGGGTGCGCAGCGCCCGCTCTTTTGGGGCTGCTGCGCAGCCCAGCGGGAGCAAGCTCCCTCGCCACAAGATCTCAAGCCTGGCGATTGGCATACATTCGGCACTCGGCCAACAGCGCCAGCAGGTTCGGATCGCGCTCCTTGGCCTTCAGGAATACCACGCCGATGTGCTGTTGCAGCCGGTACTTTTCCTGCAACGGGATCAGTTTCACCCGGTTTTCATACACCGCCGCAATCCGCCCCGGCAGTAACGCATAACCGACCCCGGAGCTGACCATGCTCAGCAGGGTGAAGATATCGTTGACCTGCATCGCCACTTTCGGCTCGAACCCTGCCTGTTTGAAAACACGGACGCCGTCCTGGTGCGTGGCGAAGCCCTGGGTCAGGGTGATGAACGTCTCGTCCCGCACTTCGGCCAGGTCCACTTCGGTCCGCTGGGCGAAGGGTGAATCGGCTGGCGTGGCAAGGAAAATATCATCGGAAAACAGCGCAATGTGCTCGCAGTCAGGGTCGTTGACGCTGTCGTCCAGCGACACCAGGATCGCGTCGACTTCCATGTTCTTGAGCTTGTACAACAGGTCGATGTTCGAGCCCATGATCAGGTCGATATTGAGTTCGCTGCGGCGAATCTTCAGGCCCATGATCAATTGGGGTACGGTCTTGACCGTCAGCGAATACAGCGAGCCGAGCTTGAAGCGCTCGGCGGAAAAACCGGCGGCTTCGCGGGTCAGGCGCACGCTTTCGACCACGTCCTGGATCAGTTTCTGCGCCCGTTCCTCCAGCACATAGGCGCTTTCCAGCGGCGTGAGGTTGCGGCCTTCGTGCTTGAACAGCGGACAACGCAGGGCGCTTTCCAGCGAATGGATGGCCCGGTGCACGCTGACGTTGCTGGTCTGCAACTCCGCCGCCGCCCGCGCCAGGTTGCCGGTGCGCATGAAAGCCAGGAACACCTCGAGTTTCTTCAGGGTCAATTCTTCGTCGATCAACATGGGGCAGGCTCTTATTCGTATGGCCTGATTGTGCCCCAACCGACTCTTGCGGTGAGGAAATAACCGTGGCGAGGGAGCTTGCTCCCGCTTGAGTGCGCAGCGCTCACAGATTTTTAGGGCGGCTGCGCCCGAAACGTCGGACCGACCCAGCGGGAGCAAGCTCCCTCGCCACAGAGACCTCACGCTCTTGAATGTTAGGTAGCTTGAGCAAACCATTGCACTTTGCAGCGCCAAGCCTGAGCCTTGGCGCCTGTTTCGCAAATTGAGGTGGGATGGGATGTATCACGGGGAACGACTCAACGCCTGGACGCACCTGGTCGGGGCGGTGGCGGCTTTTATCGGCGCGGTGTGGTTGCTGGTGATTGCCGGGATGGCCGGCGATCCATGGAAGATCGTCAGTGTGGCGATTTACGGGTTCACTTTGCTGGTGCTGTACAGCGCTTCGACGGTTTACCACAGCGTGCGCGGGCGCAAAAAGGCGATCATGCAAAAGGTCGATCACTTTTCGATCTACCTGCTGATCGCCGGCAGCTACACGCCGTTCTGCCTGGTAACGTTGCGCGGGCCCTGGGGCTGGACCTTGTTCGGGATCGTCTGGGGCCTGGCGCTGATCGGAATCTTGCAGGAGATCAAGCCGCGTTCCGAAGCGCGAATCCTGTCGATCGTGATCTACGCCGTGATGGGCTGGATCGTGCTGGTGGCGGTCAAGCCCTTGCTGGCGGCCCTGGGCAGTGCCGGGTTTGCCTGGCTGGCCTCGGGCGGCGTGCTGTACACCGTGGGCATCATCTTTTTTGCCCTCGACCATCGGCTGCGCCACGCCCATGGCATCTGGCACCTGTTTGTCATGGCCGGCAGTTTGCTGCACTTCGTGGCGATTCTGTTCTACGTGCTCTGAGCGGTCGCGAACAGGCGATCAAGTTGCGCCTGGGCCTGGCTGGCGAAGATTTCCAGCAACGCGCCCACGGTATGGGCGGGTGCCTCGTTGGCCCGGGTCACGGCGTACAGGGTAATGGGCAACGGCGGCGACAACGGCCGGATCGCCGTGAGGGTGTCCGAGGCGCCCAGGGCCGTGAACGGGTCGATCACCGCCAGCCCGGCACCCGACTCGACCATCGCCCTGGCCAATGAATACGTCTGCACGGAGATGCTGATGCGCGGCGGCGGTTCCACAGACTTCAGATAACCGTCCAGCTTGGCCGACAGTGGGTCGGCGCTGGACAGACCGATCAACGGTGCTCCGGCCAGCTCCTGTAACGGCATCGGCTGACCCACTGCCGCGTCCCCCCAGTAACCGCTCGGCGCCAGGGCCACCAGCACGCCGTTGGCCAGGGCCTGGGCCTTGAGCCCGGGGTGTTCGGGCGGTTGCAGGGTCAGGGCGACGTCGATTTCGCGCATCAACAGGTTTTGCACCAGCTCGCGGCTGTGAGCGCTGGACAGTTCACAGGCGATGTCCGGGTAGCGGCGGGTCCATTGGTGGATCGCTGCCGGCATCAACGACAAGGCCAGGGCCGGTGTCGCGCCGATCCGCAGGCTGTGCCCCGGCTCGCGGCGCAGGCTCTGGGCCAACCGTCGCACGCCTTGCAGGCTTTCGCTAACCTTGTCGACTTCACGCTCCAGCTCCAGCGCTTCCGGCGTGGCCTGCAACTTGCCGCGCACCCGCAGGAACAGCGCGAACCCCAGCTGTTGCTCGGCATGCTGCAACACTTTGCTTACCGCCGGTTGCGAGACGTGCAGCAGTTGCGCGGCGCCGCTGATGGAGCCGGTCTGGCGGATGGCCTGGAAAATCTCGATGTGGCGAAGGCGCATGACGGGCCCATAACCTTTGTTTATAGGAGGGCTATCTTTATTCATTGTTCGAGCACTGTCACCTGCTCCTAATCTGCGCCTATCGGAAACAGATGTGAGGCGGACATGGTTCAGCGGGTATGCATCATTGGCGGCGGCGTGGTCGGCTTGGCGACGGCTTATGCGCTGGTTCGCGACGGCATCGACGTGACGTTGGTGGAGGCCCGGGCTGCGCTGGGCAGCGAAACCAGTTTCGCCAATGGCGGGCAGTTGTCCTACCGCTATGTCGCCCCATTGGCGGATGCCGGCGTGCCCTGGCAAGCGCTGGGCTGGATGCTGCGCACGGACTCGCCGCTCAAGCTGCGCCCGCGCCTGGACCCGGCGCAGTGGCGCTGGATGGCCGCGTTCATCGGTGCCTGCCGGACCTCGGTGAACCGGCGCAACGGCAGCCACCTGCTGCGCCTGGCACTGTTGAGCCAAGCCACCTTGCAGGGTTGGCGTGAAGACGACGGCCTCGACGGTTTCGACTGGCGGCGCAACGGCAAGCTGGTGATGTTCCGCGACGCCGGGCATTTCCAGCGGGCGCGGCAAGGGCTGGCGGACAGCGCTCATCAACAAGTGCTTGGCCCCGCTGAATGCGCGAGCCTGGAACCGGCCCTGGCTGATGTACCGTTCGTGGGCGGGATCTATACGCCGGATGAAGAAGTCGCCGATTGTCACGCCTTTTGTCAGCGATTGGCGGCCCGCCTGCGCGCGTCGGGGCGTTGCGAATTTCTGTTGGGACATCCGGTGACTGCCATTGACCATGCCGCTGGAACGGTCCGGGCCGTTGAATTGAACGGACAACAGTTGCCGGTCGAGCACTTGGTGATCGCCGCCGGCCACCGCAGCGCCGCGCTCGCGTTGCCCGATTTGCGCATGCCGCTTTACCCGCTCAAAGGCTACAGCCTGAGCGTGCCCATCGGCGCGCAGCATCGGGCGCCGGAGCTGAGCATCACCGACTACGACCGCAAGATGGTCTACGCGCGCATCGGCGAACAGCTGCGTGTCGCGGCGATGGTGGACATCGTTGGTTTCGACCCGTCACCGGACCCCAAGCGCCTGGCCCTGATCAAACGCCAGGCCGTGGAGACCTTTCCCCTGGCCGGGGATTATGCCCATGCGATCGAATGGGCCGGCATGCGCCCGGCCACTCCCAGCGGCGTACCGCTGATCGGCGCCACCGGCTACCGTAACCTATGGCTCAACCTCGGCCATGGCGCCTTGGGTTTTACCCTGGCCTGCGGCAGCGCCCGCTTGCTCAGCGAGCTGATCCGCCGACGCCCGCCTTCCATCGATTTGCAGGGCCTCACGCCCCGCGTTGCCTGACCCACCCCCAACGGAGAATAACAATGCAAAAAATCACGTTGATCGGCTGCACCCTGAGCCTGCTGTTGACTGTCCAGGCCCACGCCAATGAGGCGCCCCAGAGCGGCACGCTGGAGAAAATCGCCAGCTCCCATAGCATTACCTTGGGTTATCGCGATGCTTCGGTGCCGTTTTCCTATGTGGGTGACAGCAGCGGCAAGCCGATGGGTTACTCGGTGGACCTGGCGAGCAAGATCGTCGAGCGTATCCAGAAACAACTGGCGCTGCCGCAACTGCAAGTCAAATACAACCTGGTCACTTCCCAGACCCGCATCCCGCTGGTGCAAAACGGCACCGTGGACCTGGAGTGTGGCTCTACCGGGGTGACCGCCGAGCGGCAGAAACAGGTGGCGTTTTCCTACGGCTTCATCTATGTGAAGGGCCAACTGCTGACGGCCAAGGACAGTGGCATCAATAGCTTCGCCGACCTGCGCGGCAAGAACGTGGTAACCACCGCCGGGACCACCAATGAACGCTTCCTGAAAAGCTACAACCAGGACAACAAGCTCGACATGTTCGTCATCAGCGCCAAGGACCACGGCGAGGCCTTCCAGATGCTCGAAACCGGGCGTGCGGCGGCGTTCTACATGGACGATGCGCTGCTCTATGGCGAGCGGGCCAAGGCCCGTGATCCGCACAAATGGGTGGTGGTAGGCCAAGAGCAGTCGCGGGAAATCTACAGCTGCATGGTGCGCAAGGACGACCCGCAATTGCTGGCGCTGGTCAACGCGACCCTGGCGGATCTGTACAAGTCGGGAGAGATCAACGACATCTACGACCGTTGGTTCCAGAAACCGATCCCGCCCAAGGGCTTGAACCTGGAATTCCCGATGACCAGCGAGTTGAAGGCGATCATTGCCAAGCCGACGAGTGATCCGGTGCAGTAAGTCATCCGGATATCCACGGGGCCACTGTGGGAGCGGGCTTGCTCGCGAAAGCGGTGCGTCAGTCACTATTTATGCTGGCTGACACACCGCGTTCGCGAGCAAGCCCGCTCCCACGAGTGATCTTCGGCGGCTGCGAAGCCTGCGATGACTAGAAATCCCCCCACAACTGCTGCGCCACTGCCAACGCCACCACAGGCGCGGTTTCGGTGCGCAGTACGCGGGGGCCGAGTCGGGCGGCGTGGTAGCCAGCAGTCTTGGCCTGTTCGACTTCGGCATCCGACAGGCCGCCCTCGGGGCCGATCAGGAACGCCAGCGTCGACGGCTTGGCGTGGCTGACCAGCGGTTCGGCGACGGGGTGCAGCACCAGCTTCAGCTCGGCCTCGGTCTGCTTCAGCCAATCGGCCAACAGCAGCGGCGGATGGATCAGCGGCACGGTGGAGCGCCCGCACTGCTCGCAGGCGCTGATTGCCACCTGGCGCCAGTGCAGCAGGCGTTTATCGGCGCGCTCGTCCTTGAGGCGTACTTCGCAGCGCTCGCTGAATATTGGCGTGATCTCGCTGACGCCCAGTTCGGTGGCTTTCTGAATGGCCCAATCCATGCGCTCGCCCCGCGACAAACCCTGGCCGAGGTGGATATGCAGCGGCGACTCAACCTGCCCCGCGAACTGCTCGTCCAGTTGCACCCGCACGCGTTTCTTGCCGACCTCGGCCAGCGTGCCGCGAAACTCCTGGCCGGAGCCGTCGAATACCTGCACCGCATCGCCTTCGGCCATGCGCAGCACACGGCCGATGTAATGGGCCTGGGCTTCGGGCAACTCGTGATCGCCGAGGCTCAGCGGGGCGTCGATGAAGAAGCGGGACAGTCTCATGCTTAGTTCTCTATTGAATCTGAATTCGACATTGCGGCGAGGGTGCTTTTGTGGCGAGGGAGCTTGCTCCCGCTCGGCCGGGCTGGCGCTCCAGGGCGCAGCGCCCGCTCTTCTTTAGGGCCGCTTCGCAGCCCAGCGGGAGCAAGCTCCCTCGCCACAGAGAATTGCCTGTCAGCCTGGATCACGGAACCCCGGATGGAAGTCCTTCGGCACCGCCACGCTGACCTTGTCCCGGGTCGCGATGTCGATGCCTTCGCTGGCCACTTCGGCGAGGAAGTCGATCTGCTCGGGCGTGATGACATACGGCGGCAGGAAATACACCACGCTGCCCAGCGGGCGCAGCAACGCACCGCGCTCCAGGGCATGCTGGAACACCGTCAGGCCACGTCGCTCCTGCCACGGATAGGCGGTCTTGCTGGCCTTGTCCTTGACCATCTCGATGGCCAGGACCATGCCGGTCTGGCGCACTTCGGACACCTTCGGATGGTCGGCCAGGTGCGCGGTGGCGCTGGCCATGCGCTGGGCCAGGGCCTTGTTGTTTGCGATGACGTTGTCTTCTTCGAAGATATCCAGCGTCGCCAGGGCCGCCGCGCAGGCCAGCGGGTTGCCCGTGTAGCTATGGGAATGCAGGAAGGCGCGCAGGGTCGGATAGTCATCGTAGAAGGCGTTGTAGACCTCATCGGTGGTCACGCACGCCGCCAGCGGCAGATAGCCGCCGGTCAGGGCCTTGGACAGGCAGAGGAAGTCCGGCGTGATGCCGGCCTGCTCACAGGCGAACATCGTTCCGGTGCGGCCGAAGCCCACGGCGATTTCGTCATGGATCAGGTGCACGCCGTAGCGATCGCAGGCCTCGCGCAGCAGCTTCAGGTACACCGGGTGATACATGCGCATACCGCCCGCGCCCTGGATCAGCGGCTCGACGATCACTGCCGCGACGGTGTCGTGGTGTTCGGCCAGGGTCTGCTCCATGGCGGCGAACATCGTGCGCGAGTGTTCCTCCCAGCTCATGCCCTCGGGGCGGTGGTAGCAGTCGGGGCTAGGCACCTTGAGGGTATCGAGCAGCAGCGCCTTGTAGGTTTCGGTAAACAGCGGCACGTCGCCCACCGACATCGCCGCGATGGTTTCGCCGTGGTAGCTGTTGCTCAGGGTGACGAAGCGCTTCTTGTCCGGCCGGCCGCGATTGATCCAGTAGTGGAAGCTCATCTTCATCGCCACTTCGATGCAGGACGAGCCGTTATCGGCGTAGAAGCATCGGGTCAGGCCATCGGGCGTCATCCTCACCAGGCGCTCGGACAGTTCGATCACCGGCTGATGGCTGAATCCGGCGAGGATCACATGTTCCAACTGATCGACCTGATCCTTGATCCGCTGGTTGATGCGCGGGTTGGCGTGGCCAAACACGTTGACCCACCAGGAGCTGACGGCATCGAGGTAGCGCTTGCCTTCGAAGTCTTCCAGCCACACGCCTTCGCCGCGCTTGATGGGGATCAGCGGCAGCTGTTCGTGATCTTTCATCTGGGTGCAGGGATGCCACAGCACTGCGAGATCCCGTTGCATCCATTGGTTATTCAGGCCCATTTACAGTCTCCTCGAGGCGGCTCGCGGCGGGCGCGGGCAAAACAATCGCGCAAGCCTATGCAATGGCGGCCGTGGGGACAACCCATTGTGTCGTACCAGCTACTTTGGGCGAGGCGATAGACGTCGCTGGCGGCGTTTTGATGGCTGACGTATTCTTCGCCGTTCTCTGAGCCGCCTGGCTCCAATAACTGAAATTTCCTACGTTTTATTCCGGAGTTCGTTGAATGTCTGCTGGTTGGCTGCGCGCCTGTGCGCTGGTGATGATAGGGCTGTTCAGCGTTTCGGCGCTGGCCAAGGACAAACAACCGACGGCCATCGTCATCGGCGGTGGACTGGCGGGGCTCACGGCAGCCTACGAGTTGCAGAACAAGGGCTGGATGGTGACGCTGCTCGAAGCCAAGCCTGACCTGGGCGGCCGCTCTGGCATGGCCACCAGCGAGTGGATCGGCAATGACAAGACCCAGCCGGTGCTGAACAAATACGTTTCCACATTCAAGCTGAGCACCACGCCGGCACCGGAATTCGTGCGTACCCCCAGCTACCTGATCGACGGCACCTACTTCACCGCCGCCGACCTGGCGACCAAGCAGCCAGCCACCGCCGAAGCCATCAAGCGCTACGAAACTACCCTGGACGACCTGGCGCGCTCCATCGAGGACCCGCAGAACCCGGCTGCCAACAGCACCTTGCATGCCTTGGACCAGATCACCGTGTCCAACTGGCTCGACCGCCTGCAACTGCCGGCCACTGCGCGACAACTGGTCAACCAGGAAATCCGCACCCGCTACGACGAACCTTCGCGCCTGTCGCTGCTGTATTTCGCACAGCAGAGCCGGGTCTATCGTGGCGTGGCCGACCGCGACCTGCGGGCCTCGCGCCTGCTCGGTGGCAGCCCGGTATTGGCCCAGGCGTTCGTCAAGCAACTGAAAACCATCAAGACCAATTCGCCGGTATCGGCCATTAACCAGGACAAGGACGGCGTGACCGTCAAGGTCGGCAGCGTTGGCTATCAGGCCGACTATGTGGTGCTGGCCGTGCCTTTGCGGGCCCTGAACAAGATCCAACTGACGCCGGCCCTGGATGCCCAGCATCAAGGCGCGATCAAGGGCACCAACTACGGTTGGCGCGACCAGATCATGCTCAAGTTCAAGACCCCGGTCTGGGACAGCAAGGCGCGCATGTCGGGCGAGATCTACAGCAACGCAGGCCTGGGCATGATGTGGATCGAGCCGGCCATGAAGGGCGGCGCCAACGTCGTCATCAACCTGTCCGGCGACAATGCCCGGGTGATGCAGGCCTTCGGCGACAAGCAGATGGTCGACCAGGTGCTGATCCGCCTGCACGCGTTTTATCCACAGGCCCGTGGCGCCTTTACCGGCTATGAAATCCGCCGCTACAGCACCGATCCCTCCATGGGCGGCGCCTACCTGGCCTTTGGTCCCGGCCAGATCAGCAAATACTGGCGCCTGTGGGAAAAACCATTGCAGCGCGTAGCCTTTGCCGGCGAGCACACCGACACCCTCTACCCTGGCACCCTTGAAGGCGCCCTGCGCAGTGGTCAGCGGGCAGCCAGCCAGGTTGAAGACCTGGCCGCGGGCAAGTCGTTCGAACCAGCCAAGGTCGTTCCGGCCGCGACGGCGGCAGCGGCCGGTGCAGTGGCGGCGAAGAAAGGCAACTTCTTCACCAATCTGTTCGGTGGCTCGGATGACGACAAGAAGCCGGAGCCGGTCAAGGCCCCCGAGCCGGTCGCGCCCACTCCGGCCCCAGCCCCAGCGCCGGTACCCGCTCCAGCGCCGGTTGCGCCACCTGCACCTGCGGCACCGGTAAAAGCCGAGCCGACCAAAAAGGCAGCGGCCAAAGCCACGCCGAAGAAATCGACAGCCAAGACCCCGGCTAAAAAAGCCCCGGCAAAGGCCCCGGTGAAAAAGGCAGAGCCAGCGAAGAAGCCAGCGGCGAAACCGGCAGCGACCCCTGAGACCCAGGCTCAATAACGTTCAGGCGTAAAAAAAAAAGCGCGGCCCTGAGGTCGCGCTTTTTTTGCCTATTCATCAGCGTGAAATATCCGACCTGCTTGGGCAGTGCTCTACCTGAGCTTGCTCGCGATGAGGTCCCTACGGACCCCAACGGCTGTCTGTGCCCTCGCCATCACCCATCATTTATTCTTTAATCTTTCCTTAACCCACCCCCACCAGACTGATGATCGTATTTCTCGATATTTCAAAGCGAAATTTTCCGCTTTAAATCGATAGATAACTCGCTAGTCTTGGTCGCAGTTTTTACAGGATATGAGCAATGCAGCTACGCAACTCTGCTTCTCGTTATGGCTGGGTCAGCCTCGTTCTGCACTGGGGCGTCGCGCTGGCGGTGTACGGGCTATTCGCCCTGGGCTTGTGGATGGTCGGTCTGGATTACTACAGCACTTGGCGAAAAGACGCGCCGGACCTGCACAAGAGCATTGGCCTGGTGCTGCTCGCGGTCATGTTGCTGCGAGTGATCTGGCGTTTTGTCAGCCCGCCGCCCTCGACCCTGCAAAGCTATGGCCGCCTGACGCGTATCAGCGCCAAGCTTGGTCATAGCGCACTGTATCTCGGGTTGTTCGCCGTGATGATCGCTGGTTACCTGATTTCCACCGCAGACGGTGTCGGGATTCCGGTGTTTGGCCTGTTTGAAGTACCCGCGCTGGTGTCCGGACTGCCCGATCAGGCAGACGTCGCTGGCGAGATTCACCTGTACCTGGCGTGGGCGTTGGTCATTTTTTCCGGCCTTCATGCGTTGGCAGCACTGAAACACCACTTTATTGACCGTGACGCGACCCTCAAGCGAATGCTGGGGCGCCAAGCCTGATGTTCAACCTCGACTCCAAAGGAATATAAAGCATGTTGAAAAAGACGCTCGCCGCCCTGGCAATCGGTTCTGCACTGTTGTCGGCCGGCCAGGCCATGGCCGCCGACTACGTCGTCGACAAGGAAGGCCAGCACGCCTTCGTCGACTTCAAGATCAGCCACTTGGGCTACAGCTACATCACCGGTACCTTCAAGGACATCGACGGCAAGTTCAGCTTCGACGCCGCCAAGCCTGAAGACAGCAAGATCGAGTTCAACGTGCGCACCGCCAGCGTGTTCACCAACCACGCCGAACGCGACAAGCACATCGCCAGCAAAGACTTCCTGGAAGTTTCCAAGTACGCCGATGCCAAGTTCGTGTCGACCAGCGTCAAGCCTACCGGTAAGAATGCTGCCGGCAAGGACACTGCCGACGTGACCGGCGACCTGACCCTGCACGGTGTGACCAAGCCAATCGTGGTCAAGGCCACTTTCCTGGGTGAAGGCAAGGATCCATGGGGCGGCTACCGTGCCGGCTTCGAGGGCACCACCAGCATCAAGCGTTCCGATTTCGGCAAAATGATGGACCTGGGTCCACAATCCGACTCCGTTGAACTGTACGTGTCGTTTGAAGGTGTCAAAGCGAAGTAATCTTCGCACTGACAAAAAACGGCCCTGGTCTTGCGATCAGGGGCGTTTTTTATTGCCACGAGAAAATCAAACAAACAGCGCAATCCCCTGTGGGAGCTAATGCTGTTCATTTAAGAAAGATGATGGACCTGTGGCCAGAGATTGCTCCCGCTCGGCTGCGAAGCAGTCGTAAACCGGCGGGTGCGGTGTGTCTGATGCTCCGCATTTGGCCGGTTTTGGGGCCGCTTCGCGGCCCAGCGGGAGCAAGCTTCCTCGCCACGGGTTTGTCGATTGCCTTAAGTGAACAGCATTACCCTATGGGAGCGGGCTTGCTCGCTCCCGCATTCAGGTTAGTGGCGCCCGAATGAAAATGCCCCAGGTCGCAAGACCTGGGGCATTTTTCAAGGCTTGGAAAACTCAGCGATTGCGGGTCAGCAACGCTGGCTTCTCGCCCCGTGGGCGGCTAGGCAGTTGATCCAGTTGCTCAGGCGTCGGGAAGCGATCGGCTTTCGATTCCTTGTGCATGATCTTGGGCTGGTTGCCACGCGGGTTCTGTACGGCCGGTTCCGGGCGAGGCTGCTCGTCACGGGCCGGGCGGCGAGGGCGAGTGTCGTCGCGACGAGCCTGGCCGTCACGGGGTGCGCCGTTACGTGGGCCGCTGCGCTTGGCCGGCGGGGTGCCGGTGGACGAGCCGTTGCTGTTGCGTGGCCCGTTCTGGCGACCTTGTGGCTGGCCGCCGCGCGGGGCGCCTGCACCTGCTGCGCCTGCCGCCGGGGCACCTGGGCGGCGACCGCGACCTTGGGCCGGTTTCTGCTGCGGTACGTAGTCGACGCGGTTACCAAAGTTATCGACATCGTCGTCCAGGAACTCGTCCGGGGCACGATCAGCCGCGGGGCGTGGTGCCGGACGCTGTTGTTCACGAGCCGGGGTACCTTCGCGGGGCTTCTGTTCGCGAGCCGGGCGTTCGCCACGGCTGTTGCTGGCAGGTTTTTCCTTGCCCTTGTCCTTGCCTTTGTCTTTGCGACCGCCGCCACCGCCGGTGCCATTCGGACCGTCACCGCGTGGACCGCGAGCATTGCGTGGGTTACGCACGTCCGGACGTTCACGCACTTCAGGCTTTTCGGCCTCGATAGTGCTGGCGTCGAAGCCCATCAGGTCGCCGTCGGCGATTTTCTGCTTGGTCATGCGCTCGATGCTTTTGAGCAGTTTTTCTTCGTCCGGCGCGACCAGCGAGATCGCTTCGCCCGAACGACCGGCCCGGCCGGTGCGGCCGATACGGTGCACATAGTCTTCATCGACGTTTGGCAGCTCGAAGTTGACCACGTGAGGCAACTGATCGATGTCCAGGCCACGGGCGGCGATGTCGGTGGCAACCAGGATGCGCACTTCGCCGGCCTTGAAATCAGCCAGGGCCTTGGTGCGAGCGTTCTGGCTCTTGTTGCCATGGATCGCCACGGCCGGCAGGCCATGCTTGTCCAGGTATTCGGCCAGGCGGTTGGCGCCATGCTTGGTGCGCGTGAACACCAGGACCTGTTCCCAGGCGCCAGCGGTGATCAGGTGTGCCAGCAGTGCACGCTTGTGGCTGGCTGGCAGGCGGAATACGCGCTGCTCGATGCGCTCGACCGTGGTGTTGGGCGGCGTCACCTCGATGCGTTCCGGGTTGTGCAGCAGCTTGCCGGCCAAGTCCGTGATGTCCTTGGAGAACGTCGCCGAAAACAGCAGGTTCTGGCGCTTGGCAGGCAGGCGGGCGAGGACTTTCTTCACGTCATGGACGAAGCCCATGTCGAGCATGCGGTCGGCTTCGTCCAGCACGAGGATTTCAACGTGGGACAAGTCGACACTGCCCTGGCCGGCCAGGTCGAGCAGGCGGCCGGGGCAGGCCACGAGCACATCGACGCCACGGGCCATGGCCTGAACCTGGGGGTTCATGCCGACACCGCCGAAAATGCAGGCGCTGACGAATTTCAGGTCGCGAGCATAGATCTTGAAGCTCTCGTGCACCTGGGCAGCCAGTTCGCGGGTGGGGGTCAGGACCAGCACGCGCGGTTGGCGCGGGCCATGACGCTGGGATTTGTCTGGGTGACCGTTGGGAAACAACCGCTCCAGGATCGGAAGGGCGAAACCGCCGGTTTTACCAGTACCTGTCTGTGCCGCGACCATCAGGTCGCGACCTTGCAACACGGCGGGAATGGCCCGCTGTTGCACTGGGGTAGGCTGGGTGTAGCCGGCGGCTTCGATGGCGCCGACTAAAGCCTCGGAGAGACCGAGGGAAGCAAAGGACATGAGTAATCCTGTTCTAGTGAGGGCCTGGCCCAATGGGATAGTCTTGCCCGGCGCGAATGACGTTCAATTAAAAGACGTCATCCCGTCCGGTCCTGCCGGGTCTGAAAAGCGAGTCCGGACAAGGCTCGCGCGGGCTGGAAGCTGCGCTGTAGCGGTGTCGGGATGCCTTTTGCAAGACCGGGCGTCCGGGCGTGAGCCTGGCGGGAAGGCCCGAGTATAACAGAGCAAACGCCGCGCGCCGCTTTCCTGCTGCTCAACGGTTTATTTCAGTCTGGGCCGGGTCGGGTGGCGCAGCCTTGGCAATCGGGCCGGCGCCATAGCGGGCGCTCAGCTCGGCATAGCCCGGTTCGCGCTTGAACCGCTTGAGCTCGGCGCCAAAACGCTGCACCAGCAAATCCATCCCGGCGTTGCGCCGCACCGCCAGGTACTGGCTCTGACGGCTGACCACCAGCGGGTTTTCGGTAATTTGGTCGCCCAGTCGCATTTGCTCAAGCAGATGCCGGCCCACCCTGCGGTCGGTGATGAGCAGGTCGATGCGGCCCAATTGCAACTTCCCGAAATTGGCTTCGTGGGTCGGTGCTGTTTCACGCTCGAACAGCGGCGACTCACTGAATGCCTGGCTGTACAAGTAACCGGGCGACGTCCCGACAGTCAGGCCTCGCAGGTCATCGAGGGTACGAAACGGGTGGGGCCGGGCATTGGCATAGAACATCACGAACTCCACATCCGACAGCGGCTCGCTGGGGTAGAGCAGCGTGGCTTCGCGCTCGTCACTGTGAAAAATGTCCAGCGCACCGTCCGCGAGGCCTTGCTCCAGCATCGCCAGGCAACGCTTCCATGGCAGGAACTGCCATTCCACGTCGATACCCAGGCGCTTGAACACAATGGCGGTGGTTTCGTAGTCCAATCCCAGGGCCTTGCCGTTCTCTTCGTAGACGTATGGCGCCCAGGGTTCAGTGACGATGCGCAACTTCTCGGCCCGGGCAACCATGCTCAGGCACAAGAGGAAAATAATAGTCAGTAGGTGGGCAATGACGGGCATGGCCTGAGGTTACGACGAGAGCTCATCAAATAGCTAGAGCGCTCTGGCCTGCGCCTCAGTTGTCCTTTGCCTGCATCAGGTGTTGGTAGATGGCTGTGCGGCGTTCACCGAGTACCAGGCGGATCAGTGGATGATCGAGCCAGTGTTTGAGCTCGTGATCCGGTAATGGCTTTTTCAGGCGATTTTCGAGGTTTTCCAGGGCTTTTTCCCACCAGACCGGGGCGCACGCCTGATCGAACTGATTGGTGTGGCGGTAGCAACCATAGAGAATCTCACGCATGAATTGCCGCTTATGACGAGGTAGCGCCAGGGTGATCAATTTATAAGCCAGTCGCTGAAATGTCGGGGGCCTGGGCAGCGTAGCGGTGACTTGTCCGGTTTCATCCAATGCTTGCTGGCAGAGGGGCGCGGCACCGTGTTTGTCGAGCCAGGCCTTGGTCTTGGCGCGAAACAGTTGCTTGCGACTCCAGTAATGATGGATCAGGTCGGGGCATTCGCGCACCTGCACCGAGCGATAGGCGGCCACCGACAGGCAGAATTCCTCCAGGGTGTAGGCACCCTTCGCCAGCGGGTAAAGCTCATCCATCAAGGCGATCGAGCGATCCAGTACGGACGCGTCCACGTAGGTGAGGCCGATCACTCCAGAGTTCAGCAAGGGCATGTGGTCGTCGGCCAACTGCCGTTGGCGCAATGTGTCTGCCAACGTCAGGTAGAGCACCGAGTCCTTGTTGGCGCCATAAGGCAGACCAAAGGCGTTGCACAGCAACGTGCCCGGCCGGATACGGCGGAACAGATCGAGGGGGGAGCTGTGGAAGAACGTATCGGTGTCGATCAGCAGTGCTAACTCGACCTCTTCCAGCACTTTTTGCATCACCACATGCTTGGCACGGAAGTGATATCCGTGGGGCTCGATCCAGGCCTGGCGGGTTTCGTGATCCAAGGGGCGCAATCGTACCGGCAGCCCTTCGTACGGCGCGGGGTTATCGGTGAACACCTGGATATCCAGCGCTTCGCCCGGGGTCTTGCGCAGACCGGCCAACGCACTGGCTATGCTGAACAGCGCTTCCTGGTGATAGGTCTCGGCCCCGTAGACCAGATAAATGAGTTGGGGGGTCGTTAGCCTGTGACCATTGGGCATCTACTGCATTCCTCCAGCTTTCTTGGGTAGAAAAAAAGGCCTTGGTGTTCGCCAAGGCCTTCTT
The DNA here is from genome assembly GCF_000281895.1 of Pseudomonas fluorescens Q2-87. Lineage (NCBI taxonomy): Bacteria > Pseudomonadati > Pseudomonadota > Gammaproteobacteria > Pseudomonadales > Pseudomonadaceae > Pseudomonas > Pseudomonas fluorescens. The sequence continues at coordinate 452,525 of NZ_CM001558.1, forward strand.
GTACCTGCGAATTAAGTCATTAACGTGGCAGTTTAAGATTGTTCCAGACGGCGAGGCTGGGTTCGGCCTGATTAAGGGTATAGAAATGCAGCCCCGGCGCACCGCCCTGCAACAAACGCTCACACATTTGCGTGATGACTTCCTCGCCGAAGCTTTGGATGCTGGAACTGTCATCACCGTAGGCTTCCAGCTGCTTGCGGATCCAGCGCGGGATTTCTGCACCGCACGCGTCGGAAAAGCGCGCAAGCTTGCTGTAATTGGTGATCGGCATGATTCCCGGCACCACAGGAATATCGACACCCATCTTGCGGATACGCTCAACAAAATAGAAATAACTGTCGGCATTGAAGAAATATTGCGTGATCGCACTATTGGCGCCGGCTTTGGCCTTGCGCACGAAATTGAGCAGATCGTCTTCGAAATTACGCGCCTGGGGGTGCATTTCCGGGTAGGCGGCCACTTCGATGTGGAAATGCTCCCCGGTTTCTTCTCGAATGAAGCTCACCAGTTCGTTGGCATGGCGCAGCTCGCCGCTGGCCATGCCCATGCCGGAGGGCAGGTCACCGCGCAGGGCGACGATGCGATTGATGCCCGCGGCCTTGTATTGCGTCAGCAGGCTGCGCAGGTCTTCCTTGCTGTCACCCACACAGGACAGGTGAGGTGCGGCCGGGACTTTGACTTCGCTTTCGAGCTGCAACACGGTGTTCATCGTGCGGTCACGGGTCGAACCGCCGGCGCCATAGGTGCAGGAGAAGAAGTCGGGGTTGTAGCTGGCCAACTGACGGGCAGTGGCGATGAGTTTTTCATGCCCAGCATCGGTCTTCGTCGGGAAGAACTCGAAGCTGTAGCGACGGTCTTGGGACATGGTCATATCCTTGGAAACTCGTAGGGCTGAAAGCCTGGCGCATCCCAATGTGGGAGCGGGCTTGCTCGCGAAGGCGGTTCATCATTCAACATTGATGTCGCCTGATCCTCCGCCTTCGCGAGCAAGCCCGCTCCCACAGGGAGAGCAGGCAATAGAGCCGATCAGTAGCGGTAAGCGTGCGGCTTGAACGGGCCTTCGACGGTGACGCCGATGTAGTCAGCCTGTTGCTTGGTCAGTTGGGTGACCACGCCGCCGAAACCGCGGACCATTTCCAGGGCCACTTCTTCGTCGAGTTTCTTGGGCAGTACTTCCACGGTCAGGCGCTCGGCTTTCTGGGCTGGCGACAGGTCGGCGTATTTCTGGCCGAACAGGAAGATCTGGGCCAGGACCTGGTTGGCGAACGAGCCGTCCATGATGCGGCTTGGGTGGCCGGTGGCATTGCCCAGGTTAACCAGGCGGCCTTCGGCCAGCAGGATCAGGTAGTCGTCGTTCTGTGGATCGAAGCTGCCGGTGCCGGTGCGGTGAACCTTGTGGACCTGTGGCTTCACTTCTTCCCACGCCCAATTCTTGCGCATGAAAGCGGTGTCGATTTCATTGTCGAAGTGGCCGATGTTGCAAACCACGGCGCGCTTCTTCAGGGCCTTGAGCATGTTCGCATCGCAGACATTGACGTTACCGGTGGTGGTCACGATCAGGTCGATCTTGCCCAGCAGCGCCTTGTCGATGCTGGCTTCGGTGCCGTCGTTGATCCCGTCGACGAACGGCGAAACCAGTTCGAAACCGTCCATGCAGGCTTGCATGGCGCAGATCGGATCGACTTCCGATACCTTGACGATCATGCCTTCCTGGCGCAGGGACTGGGCCGAGCCCTTGCCCACGTCACCGTAGCCGATCACCAGCGCCTGCTTGCCCGACAACAGGTGGTCGGTGCCGCGCTTGATGGCGTCGTTGAGGCTGTGACGGCAGCCGTACTTGTTGTCGTTCTTGCTCTTGGTCACCGAGTCGTTGACGTTGATGGCCGGGATCTTCAGCTCACCCTTGGCCAGCATGTCCAACAGACGGTGTACGCCGGTGGTGGTCTCTTCGGTGACGCCGTGAACCTTGTCCAGCACGGCTGCGTACTTCTTGTGCAGCAGCTCGGTGAGGTCGCCGCCGTCGTCGAGGATCATGTTGGCATCCCACGGCTGGCCATCCTTGAGGATGGTCTGCTCCAGGCACCACTCGTACTCCTGCTCGGTCTCGCCTTTCCAGGCGAACACTGGGACACCGGCGGCGGCGATGGCGGCAGCGGCCTGGTCCTGGGTCGAGAAGATGTTGCAGGACGACCAACGTACTTCGGCACCCAGGGCAACCAGGGTTTCGATCAGCACGGCGGTCTGGATGGTCATGTGGATGCAGCCGAGGATCTTCGCGCCCTTGAGCGGCTGCTCGCCGGCGTATTTGCGGCGCAGGCCCATCAGGGCTGGCATTTCGGATTCGGCGATGATGATTTCGCGACGGCCCCAGGCGGCGAGGGACATGTCGGCGACTTTGTAGTCGGTAAAATCTGCAGGCGTGATAACAGCGCTCATGAAGAGCCTCCATTCGTAATGTATGCGAATGGGCGCCGTTGTGCGTTTAGTGTCGGTGCGGGTAGCCCCGTACAGACAACGCCCCATCCGAGCCTGACAGGTCGAACCTGCTGCAGCGCCCCTCGGACAGGTGGCGGGAACGGCCCAAAGCGTGGGCCGAAGTAAAGCGGGGCGATTATAACGGGCTAATCGGATCTTCCAAAGGGTTTCTGTCGGCAAATCAAAACTGCCGATAGCTGTCATAGGGCTCGCGACCTAGAGCCTGACCGCCCGGTCTGCCATGATGCGGCTATTCATCGGCCAGACGCTCAGGAGTGAACATGAATTTCCACACCCGCAAATGGGTCAAGCCCGAAGACCTCAACCCCAACGGCACGCTATTCGGCGGCAGCCTGTTGCGCTGGATCGACGAAGAGGCGGCGATCTACGCCATCGTCCAGTTGGGCAACCAGCGCGTAGTCACCAAGTACATCTCGGAAATCAATTTCGTCAGCGCCTCGCGCCAGGGCGACATCATCGAGCTGGGTATCACCGCTACCGAATTTGGCCGCACGTCCATCACCCTGACCTGTGAAGTGCGCAACAAGATCACCCGCAAAAGCATCCTGACGGTGGAAAAAATGGTCTTCGTCAATCTCGGCGAAGACGGCTTGCCCGCGCCCCATGGCCGGACGGAGATCAAGTACGTCAAGGATCAGTTCCAGGACGGCATCACCAGCGAGTGAGAGGCGGCTTCAGGCCCCCGTGAACATTGGCCCACACTGAACAGCTCCGGACGCCGCGTGTCGTAGGTACATCACGCCACCGGTTCAGGAGCTGTATGGATACCCACGAAGAAGGCAAGACCCCTGACCTTTCGGCCCAGGAGCAACACGAAGTCGACCGCAACCAGCCGCCGCGGGCGGCGGTGCTGCATGAAATCATCCGCACCCAGGGCAATCAGGAATTGGAGCGCAGTATTGCCGCGCTCTGGTGGTCGGCCCTGGCGGCGGGGTTGACCATGGGCCTGTCGCTGATGGCGATGGGGTTGCTCAACTCGCGGTTGCCGGATCACGAAGGCTTCAAGGTGATCGCCAGTTTTGGCTACTGCGCCGGTTTTCTCGCGGTGATCCTGGCTCGACAGCAATTGTTCACCGAAAACACCCTGACTGCCGTGTTGCCGGTCATGAGCAACCCCACGCTGGCCAATTTCGGCCGGCTGCTGCGGCTGTGGGGCGTGGTGCTGGTGGGCAACCTCTGCGGAACCTTGCTGGTGGCGTACGTGATGCTGCACCTGCCGATTTTCGACAAGCCCACCGACCAGGCATTCCTGGAGATCGGCCGCAAGGTCATGGAAAACGACACCGGCCAGATGTTCGCCAAGGGCATCATTTCTGGCTGGATGATCGCCACCATGGTCTGGATGATCCCGTCGATGGAAAGCGCCAAGATGTGGATCATCACGCTCATCACCTACTTGATGGCGCTGGGCGATTTCACCCACATCGTGGTCGGCTCGGCCGAGGTGTCGTATCTGGTCTTTGCCGGGCAACTGTCGTGGGAGGACTTCTGGCTGGTGTTCGCCGGGCCGACGTTGGCGGGGAATATCATCGGTGGCAGCTTTATTTTTGCGCTGATCAGCCATGCGCAGATTCGTAGCGAAGTGAGCCTGCCCAGAGGTAAGCCATCTGCTGCGCCAGCGCGGCGCAGCGACTCGGAGTAGGGGGAGCCGATTTATAGGCTCCCGGTGGGCGTGGCGGTTATTTGAATCGCATGTTGCGCAGTGTCGTGCGGGTTTTTGACTCCGGATCGAGCAGCCCCGTGTAGCGCGACCTGTAGTTCGCGATGACCCGTTCAAGTGAATTGTTGAACGCGATCTTCTGTTCCAGTGAATTTTTGGACGCCTTTGGATCTTGCACCTCTTGCAATTCCCGAATGGCCCCGTTGATCAGCTTGATGTTCGCATCGGGCTGGCCGCCGAGAAAGCGCGCGGGATTCAGTACGTGTTGCACGACGTTATGGGCGCGGGTGGCAACGTCTTGCAGATGCATTTTCTCGACGGCGTGCTGGGTCACCACGGAAATGGCGCTGGGCGCGCCTTTGTCCCACTCGGCGGCGGCCTGCAGGAACTGCATGAAGTCCGGGTCATTGCCGTGATTGAGGCGTTTTGCCAGCCATTCCAACTGGTCGGGCTGATCCGCAAGCTGGTCGAGGGCCCAGATAGGCATGTGCATCTCTTGGGTGGGTTCAAGCTTGGAGGACGTTTTGTTTGCTGTCTTGATCGATTCCTTTAATTCTTTCAGCGCCAGTTGTGCGTGCCGCCTGAAGGCGATCACCTCGGCGCAGGCTTCGTCGTGCTCCAGCTCTGCGCTTAGCTGCTCTAACGTGTTGTCGTCAAACGCCAGCAGGGCCTCCCTGATTGAGGCAAACGAATAGGTTAGCTGAGTGGCGTTGCGCTCGTCCAGATGGGCTTGGACAGCCTTGCGCAGTTCTTCCTGAAGAAAATTCTTTGTCTTCTTGGGCATATTGAAATCGACCGTTCCCCTCAGGCCGGAGTGATCGCCTTCTTTGAATTTCAGCGGTACGACGACGGTATGTTCGTCAAAACGCTTCAGTTGCTCGGCATTCCACACAGAGCTGGCCGTATGGGGGGCCTTGAGAAGTCTATCGATCAGGGCTGACATACCCGTCCCCCGCTGGGTTTCCTGGCCTGATTTTTCAGTGTCGAATACCAGTATCAAGTGCTCGCCGTTCGGGATCGGGCTCGTCGAGGCAGTCGGGTTATAGATAGCAGGTACCGGTGTGTTGTTCAGGATGCCGCCATCGGCAAATGCCGTGGTGGTGCCCATGGGTTGGAACGGCTGCCCTTGCAGGGTCGGCTTGCTGAACACCACCGGCAGCGACGCGGAGATACGTGCTGCCACGGCAATGTCCATGTTCGGGGTCAGGTTCGCGTTGAAGAACACTGATTGCGTACCTTCCTCGAACATGGCGGTGCCGGTGATTTCTAGCGTCTTGATCTGCGGGATATCTTTGCTCAGCGCTGCCAGGTCGGCAAAGGTGACGTGCTGGTTTATTTCCACGTTGGCAACGGCTTTTTGCGCTTCTGTGGAAAGAGGTGTGGGGTGCTTTTCGCAGCATTGCAAAAGCGCCGCGCAGGATTCCTTTCTGATCAGTTCCTCCAGCGGCATCCCCTTGGAGCCCAGGCGTGGCAACAGATCACAGAGCAATTGCGCCAGGGGAATGCTTTTCAATTGCTCGCCCAATTTCGACAACCTGTCCTGCCAGATTGAAACCTCGTCCTTGCTGCTGTTGAGCAACTTAACGAGGGAGATGTCGTCGGAGATCCTGTCGAAGCCGGCATGAGTCATACCGCAGGCGAGTAAAGCGGCCGCTAGGGCCCCCGCAGAGGCACCTAAGAACGTTTCGATAAAGTCCATGAGGCCGTTGGCTTCGAGCGTATCGACGAGGCCGGAATAAGCCACCCCCTTGGCGCCACCGCCGCTCAGGACCACTTCTGTGATGGGCGGCCGATTCATACTGACCTGGACGCTACCGTCCTCATTTCGAACGAGAGTGATCGACCGGTCTGTCGCGCCGCAGAGCAATTGTTGGGGGCCTTCAGGGGGGGCTTGTTTGGCAAGCGGGTCTACGTGTTCACAAGCGTGAAGGGAAGGATTGTATTGCGAAATTTCTAGCATTCGGGTTCGTTCCGTGTGCCCAAGAGGGGGACCGAACTGTAAGCATTATCTGAAGACTAATTGCGTTGTGACTCAACTGGACAAATATCCGCTGGCTGCAAACGGCAGTCGGCGAATCTCAATGGAAAGCGCTCTAGAACAAGGCTCCTAGACGGTCGGTAAAACAGCTCGCACGCATGAGGACAAAATCCTACTGAAAGTGTTGCCCATTCGCTCGCGGGCCGGGCAGGTTTCTCAGATGATCAAACAGCCACTGCCGCCAAGCGTCGTTGCCGATGAATAAAGAACAAGGCTGTCAATACCGTAAGGCCGCCGACAGCTGCCCCCGTCCATGGCAAGTCGGCCAAATCAGCCCCGCTGGCCACCACCAACCCGCCAATCCACGCCCCGGCCGCATTACCGAGGTTGAACGCGCTCTGGTTCAGGGTCGAGCCGAGATTCGGGGCTTCGTGGGCCTGGTCAATGATCAGCAGTTGCAAGATCGGGCACAGGGCGAAGGCGAAGATGCCCCACAGCACGAGGGTGATGGCGGCGGGTATCACCGACTGGCTGGTCTGGCTGAACGCGGCGAGCACCAGCACCACGGCCAGGGCCATGGCCACCAGCGACGGTAGCAGGCGCCGGTCGGCCAGCCGTCCGCCAAGGAAGCTGCCCGCCGTCAGGCCGACACCGAACAACAGCAGCATGATCGTCACGCCGTGCGGACTGACGCCGGTGATGTCCTGCAGGATCGGTGCGATGTAGGTGAACACGCTGAACAGGCTGGTGGAGGCCAGCACACTCATGCCCAGGGCCAGCAACACGTTGACCTTGCCCAGGACCTTGAACTCGCTCGCCAGGTTGGCTTTTTCCATGGGGATGTCCTTGGGCAGCCAGACCCATTGGGCAATGGCTGCGATCACGCCGATGACCGACACCGCCCAGAAGGTCGAGCGCCAGCCGGCGTATTGCCCCAGGGCCGTGCCCAACGGCACGCCCAACACGTTGGCCAGGGTCAGGCCGGTGAACATCATTGCGATCGCTTGGGCCCGTTTGTTCGGCGCCACCAACCCGGCGGCCACCACCGAACCGATGCCAAAGAACGCCCCGTGACACAGGGCAGTGATGACCCGGGCGGCCATTAGCGTGGTGTAGTTCGGCGCCAGGGCGCAGAGCACGTTGCCCAGGATGAACATCAGCGTCATGCCCAGCAGCGTTGCCTTGCGCGGCATGTTCGCGGTGCCGATGGCCAGGATCGGTGCGCCGAACACCACGCCCAGGGCGTAGCCGGTGATCAACAGCCCGGCCTGGGGAATGCTCACCGCCAGGTCACGGGCGACATCGGGCAGCAGGCCCATGATGACGAATTCAGTCGTGCCGATGCCGAAAGCGGCGACGGCCAAAGCAAGCAAGGCGAGTGGCATGCGCAGGGTCTCTGTCTGTAGTCTTGACGCTCTGATCAGGCATACGCATGCCGGCGCCCCGGTTCGAACGAACAGGGCAGCGACGGAATTATTGGAATTGGCTTATGCGCAACTGAATGCGGCGTGGTCGCCAGCAGTATAAACCGCTGCCGATGGATCGCGAATCAATTCTCTGGATGGAATAAGGAGCGTGCCGTGCTTGCGACGGCCTTGGTGTTGGTTGCGGCGCTGTTGCATGCGGCGTGGAATACGCTGATCAAGTTCAGTGGCGAGCGTCTGTTGGTGGTGGCGTGCATGGACAGCGTCGCGTTGCTGTTCGTCGCCCTGGCCCTGGGCTTCGTGGCCCTGCCGCCCGTGGACATCTGGCCGTGGATCCTGGCGTCGGCGGCGTTCGAGTTGCTGTATCGCTATTTGCTGATCCAGGCGTATCGGGTCGGTGACCTGGGGCTGGTCTATCCGCTGATGCGAGGGTTGTCGCCGCTGGTGGTGCTGGTCCTGACTTTTATCTTCGCCGGTGAAGCGCTGACAACCCAGCAGATCGTCGGCATCCTGCTGATCCCGTTCGGCATGCTCTGCCTGTTGTGGCAGGGCGGTGGCGGGGCGCGGCTGCCCTGGTCGATGCTGCCGGTGGTGGCGCTGATCGGCTTGTGCATTGGCTGCTACACCTTTATCGACGGCCACGCCCTGCGGCGCTGGTCCCATCCGCTGGATTACCTGGTCTGGGTCACGTTGCTCAGCGCCTGGCCGTTCCCGCTGCTGACGTTGGTCGCCAAGCGGCCGGCGTTCATGCGGTTCTGGCGTGAGCAGTGGCGGCTGGGGCTGGCGGTCGGGTTCTGTGTATTGTTCAGCTACGCTCTGGTGCTCTGGGCCATGCAATTGGGGTCGATCGCCGAAGCGGCGGCGCTGCGGGAGATCAGTGTGATCCTGGTGGTGTTGTTCGGCATGCGTTACCTGAAAGAACCTTTCGGCCGGCCGCGGCTCTTAGCTTGCGGGCTGGTGCTGGCGGGCATGCTGGTGATGAAATTCTGACCGGCGCCCTGACTCGTGATTTCTCTAAAACTCAAAGAAGGAACTGCTTCATGACGGTTGCCCTGTGGTGCGTGTTGATTGCCTTTCTCTTGCCTTACCTCTGTATTGCAATCGCCAAGGTCGGTGGGAAATACCGGTTGCGGGATAATTACGACCCTCGGGATTTCCTCGAAACGCTTGAAGGCGCACCTCGACGCGCATACGCCGCGCAATTGAACAGCTTTGAAATCACCCCGTTTTTTGCCGCCGCCGTGATCGTCGCGCACCTGGCCGGCAATGCCGAGCTGGTGACCATCAATGTGTTGTCCGTGTTGTTCATCACCAGCCGCCTGTTGTACATCATCTGCTACCTGGCGGACTGGGCGATCCTGCGCTCGCTGGTGTGGTTCGTGGGCGTAGGGTTGGTGTTGAGTTTCTTCTTCGTTTCGGTCTGAGGCTGGCGGTTGAATCGGCGGCGTCTGTACTGGCCCTGTCGCGAGCAGGCTCGCTCCCACATTGGATCTAGCCGTACACAAAATATGTGTCCACTGGAGATCAACTGTGGGAGCGAGCCTGTTCGCGATGGGGCCGGACAAAGCACCTCATTCCTTAGGGATTGGCGCTAACCGCATTCGCCACCTGTGGCACTTGGGGCAACGCCATGCCCTTGGGCCAGAGCATCCAGATCTGCCCCTGTTGCTTCATGTCCCCGGCCAGTTGCCCTGCCGCCTCGCCCGTGCCCCAGAACAGGTCCGCCCGTACTTCGCCGGTAATTGCGCCGCCGGTGTCCTGGGCGGCGACGGGGCGATTCAGGGCGCTGCCGTCGGGGCGCGTGGTGGACAGCCACAGCAGGCTGCCCAGCGGAATCACCTTGCGGTCCACCGCCACGCTGTAGCCCGCGGTCAACGGTACGTTCAGCGAGCCGCGCGGGCCTTCGTTGCTGTCAGGGTTGCGATTGAAAAACACGTAGCTGGGGTTGCTGCCCAGCAGCTCAGGAATGCGGTTCGGGTTGGCCTTGGCCCAGGCACTGATGGTGCCCATGGTGACGTCTTCTTTTTTCAGTTCCCCCTGTTCCACCAGCCAGCGGCCAATGGGGCGATAAGGATGACCATTCTGGTCGGCATAGCCGATACGCAATAGGCGGCCATCGTCGAGGCGGATGCGACCCGAGCCCTGGATTTGCAGGAATTGCAGGTTCATCGGGTCTGTCAGCCAGGCGATGACGGGGGCCTTCACTCCATTGTTTTCGATGGTGGCTGCGTCGTCATAGGGCTTGAGCACTCGGCCTTCGAGGCGACCGCGCAGGCGTTTACCCTTGAGTTCGGGGTAAATGCTGTCCAGTGACACAATGATCATGTCCTCCGGCACCCCGTACACCGGGATATTCGCGGTAGCGGTCCGGGTGAGACTGCCGGGGTAGACCGGCTCGTAGTAACCGGTGATCAGGCCGTTGGGGCTGTTGTCGCCCGAACGCAGGCCATAGACGTCCAGGTTCTGTTTCAGAAAGCTGCGAACGGCCTGTGCGGTCTGCGGCACATTGGCCGCTGCCGCGCAGGTGGGCCCCCACGTCGCATCGGCCTTGAGCCGGGTACAAGCGCTGCGCCAAGAGCCGAAACCGGCCAGCAAATCCTTGTCGGACACCGACGGTAAGGCTTCCCACGGCGCGCTGGCATACGTGGCGAGCGCGTGGGTCTGCGGCGCTTCGACCTTTTCGCCGCGATTGCAGCCGGCCAGCAGCGCGATCAGCGGTAGGGTCAACGCCAGGCCTTTGTGCCAGGTCTTGAAGCGGCTGTTCATGAAGATTTCCTTTGCAGCCATTCGAGCGCTTTATGGGGCGCCCAAACAACCCGTATTGTTGATAGGGGCATTGGTCTTTACCGGTGACCCGAGGATACTAACCGCCGTTTCCTGCCCCCCGAGGCCAAGATGTTTGTAAAACGATTTTCCATGGCCGTACTGGCGTGCCTGATGTTGTCCGCTTGTGGCGGTGTCGATCCCAATTCCCCGCTGGGCCAACGCAAGGCGATCTTCAAGCAGATGCTCAAGACCAACGAAGAGTTGGGCGGCATGTTGCGCGGCCGAGTCCCGTTCGACGGTGCGCGTTTCGCCGAAGGCGCGGTGAAGCTTGATCAACTGTCCCATGAGCCGTGGAAGCACTTCCCGCCAGTACGCGAGCAGGACCACACCAGCGCCCTGGATGATGTCTGGCAAAAGCAGGCACATTTCCAAGACCTGGCCCGCAATCTTGAAGCCGCCACCGGCGAGTTGGTGATCGCCAGCAAGGTGCAGCCCTACAAGGCCAGCTACTTGGCGCCGGCGGTGCAGAAAGTCGAGGATGCTTGCAGCGCCTGTCATAAGAAGTTTCGGGATCATTGAATAAAGGCAGCTACTACTGATCTAGCTCATCGACCGCTTCCTGCAGTTCCTTGCGGGAGGCGGCCAGCTTGTCCTTGCGTTTGTTGATGCGTTCGGCGTCGCCTTTCTTCATGGCTTTTTCCAGGTCGGCCTGGCGCCGGCTGACTTCGTGCTTGGCGTCGAGCACCTTGTTTTCCCGCTCTTTGCGCAAGGAGGCGTCGGTGCAATGCGTGGTGACTTCGTTCAGCGCGGTTTCCAGGCCTTCTTGCTGATCCTTGTTGCCACGGGACTTGGCCAGCTCGATCTGGTTGATGATGCCCTGGCGCTTGGCCGCGCAGCCGGTAAGCTCCGGTGCTTGCTCGTCCGCCATCGAGGGGGCGGCCATGGCGCTGCATAAGACCAGCAGGGCAACGGGGGACAGGAAATTCATAGCAACTCCGTAAAAAAATCGCGAGCGGGTCGACACAGATGCGCTGTTGGAACGCATGTTGGCCCCTTGGGTTCAACCGCACGGGCCCGGATTAAAAACCGTCGACTCCGGCGGCGCGTAATACGTCGCTCAAGGCCAGCACCTGCGGGTCGCGAAAAAACGCGCTCAATTGCGCGGCGCGACCCGCTCCGATGCCGGCCTCGGCTTGCCATTGTTCGGTGCTGCGCTCGGCCAGCGCCTGCCACGGTCCTTCCAGCCGGGCCTCGCCGGCGGGCGGAAGGCCAAGTGCCTTGAGCCATTGCCCGAAAGGACGTTGCCGGGCTTCACCCAGGCTGTCGAGCAGGCGCGCGCTACTGCGTTCGCCGAAGCCGGCAATGGTAGCAAGCCCGGCAGCATCGAGGGTCAACCAATCGAGCAATCCGTCGAGTCGACCGGCGGCCAACAATTTTTTCCAGGTGCCCGGGCCGACATGGGGCAGGGCAAGACCGTGCTTGCCGCTGAGCCAGTCCAGGCGTGCCAGGAACTGGCTCTCGCAGCCAGCTGTAGGTTGCCAGCAACTCAATAAGTGATGATCGGCTGCCCGCGGGACACTGAGGTCCTGGCGGACCACGCTGCGCAGGACGACGCCATCGAGCCGCGGGATGGTCAACCCGGCGAGGCTGATGGCGATCCGGTCGCCGGGGCGGATATCCATGTCCTCCCAATACTTGAGGGAGCTGACGCTCACCCGGCGGATCCAGCGGTCGTCGAGCTTGATGGGTTCAAGTTCCAGCACCGGGGTAATGCGCCCGGTGCGGCCGATCTTGAAGCGTACCTTGCGCACTTCGGCCAAGGCCTGGGCATACGGGTATTTCCAGGCCACGCTCCAGAACGGCACCCGGGCCCGCCAGCGATCACTGGGTGGACGGCGGCTCTGGCGCAGGACAATTCCGTCACTGGCGAATGGCAGCGGCGTGCGATACCAGTGGTCGCGCCAGTGTTCGGCATCGGCCAGTGCCTGGACCGGCTGGTTGTAGTCGAGCGTGTCGGCGAAACCCAGCGCCGTCAGCGCGGCCATTCGCTCGGGCAGGGTGTCCGGTCCTTCAGGCCACTCCCAGACAAACAGGCCGATGTCCGATGCCTCTTGCGCCGTCATGTTCGTGCGCGCCATCAGGCCCGCCACGGTCCCGCGGGCGTTGAGACTGCCGCTGCTGGCCTGTACATGGCTGAGCAGGCGCCAGTACAACTCGCCCTGAACGAGCAGGTCGAGGGGCTGGCTCAGCTGTTGGGGGATGGCGCCGATCTTGCGCGCATTAGGGGTCCAGTCATGGCCCTGGACACCATCGCCGCGGCTGATCGCCTGGTGCAAGCGACCCGCGCGATAGACCAGGGTGACCGCCACGCCATCGACTTTCGGCTGGGCCCAGACGTCCGCTCGTCCGTGCAGCCAGGCCCGCACGGCCTCGACGTCCTTGAGCTTTTCAAGACCCGTATGCACGACAGGGTGCGGCACCTTCCCGCGCGCTGTGCGCAATGGGCTGGCCGACTTCTGCAAGTCGAAACAGCTGCGCCACTGATCCAGTTGCGTGCGGGACTGATCATAGAGTTCGTCGGCCACCCGCGAGCGACCGAGGCGGTGGTAACTGTCGTCCCAGCTATCGATTTGCTGTTGCAGGGCGGAGATTTCTGCCCGGGCGCGTTCGATCGGCCAGTCGGGGCAGGTCGCCGCAACGGCCGGGGCTGAAAGAAATAAAAGGAAGGTGAGTGTGAACAATAACGCTGGCATCAAAGCATCCTTGCTTGGTTGAGTCTTTGAAGGCTAGACGTCGGTGCACGGGCTGCGAGTCCCGTTGCGTTACCGGGTTTTACGAAGCCTGATGGCACAATCACGGCGGTACAGTGCGGTGTGATTTAGCCGCGCAACTGTCCCTTGAACCCAGCCGTGGCCGGCGCAGAATGGATGTTCGATCCACCCCGGCCGGGAGCTCTCACAATGGACCTGACGACACTTGCCGTTTTCATTCCGGCCTGCTTTGCGCTGAACATGGCACCGGGACCCAATAACCTGTTGTCCATCAGCAATGCCTCGCGCTATGGCTTCGTCCGGGCATGCAGCGGCGGGGTCGGTCGGCTGGTGGCTTTTGCGATCATGATCGCCTTGGCGGCAGTGGGGCTGACGGCGGTGCTGCACACCTCGGAGTTGCTGTTCCTGGGAATCAAGCTTGTCGGGGCCGGCTACCTGTTCTACCTGGCCGTGCAGTTGTGGCGAGCCCGGCCCGAGGCCGACAGCGACGCCGCAGTCGTCTCGATGAGCATGAGCAGCCTGGCGCGTCAGGAATTCCTGGTGGCGATTGGCAACCCCAAGGCAATCCTGCTGTTCACCGCGTTCCTGCCGCAATTCGTCGACCGCGCGGGCACCGTCACCCAGCAGTTCGCAATACTGGGCGGGTTATTCCTGGCGCTGGAATGCGTCGCCATCGGCTTGTATTGCTACATGGGCATCCATGCGCGGCGGTTGTTCGCCCGGCCCAGCGGCAAGCGCCTGTTCAACCGGATGTGTGCGGGATTACTGGCCAGTGCGGCTTCGTTTTTGCTGGTGGCACGGCGAGCCTAGATTCACTGAAGGTCCCCCGTGGTGAGGGAGCAAGCTCTCTCACCACGGGGGACTTTTCGTCTCCGGCGGTCTTACAGGCCGGCAGCGGCGCGCAGGGCGTCGGCGCGGTCGGTTTTTTCCCAGGTGAACGTGGTGAAGGTATCGTCGCCCACGGTCTTGGTCTGCGGCGTACGACCGAAGTGGCCATAGGCTGCGGTGTCCTGGTACATCGGGTGCAGCAGGTCGAGCATGGTGGTGATGGCGTACGGGCGCAGGTCGAACACTTCACGGACCAGGTTGATGATCTTGTCATCGCCGATCTTGCCGGTGCCGAAGGTGTTCAACGAGATCGACGTAGGTTGGGCGACGCCGATGGCGTAGGACACCTGGATCTCGCAGCGCTCGGCCAGGCCGGCGGCCACGATGTTCTTGGCCACATAGCGGCCGGCGTAGGCTGCCGAACGGTCGACCTTCGATGGGTCCTTGCCGGAGAACGCGCCGCCACCGTGACGGGCCATGCCGCCATAGCTGTCGACGATGATCTTGCGACCGGTCAGGCCGCAATCGCCCACTGGGCCACCGATGATGAATTGGCCAGTGGGGTTGATATGGAATTGGGTGTCCTTGGACAGCAACTCGGCAGGCAGCACGTGCTTGACGATCAGCTCCATCACGCCTTCGCGCAGGTCTTTGTAGGACACATCAGGGTTGTGCTGGGTCGACAGTACGACGGCGTCGATACCGACCACTTTGCCGCCTTCGTAACGGCACGTCACCTGGGACTTGGCGTCCGGGCGCAGCCACGGCAGCAAGCCGGATTTACGGGCCTCGGCCTGGCGTTGCACCAACTGGTGCGAGAAAGTGATCGGGGCCGGCATCAGCACGTCGGTTTCGTTGCTGGCATAGCCGAACATCAGGCCCTGGTCGCCGGCGCCCTGGTCTTCAGGCTTGGCACGGTCAACGCCTTGGTTGATGTCGGGGGATTGCTTGCCAATGATGTTCATCACGCCGCAGGTCGCGCCGTCGAAGCCAACGTCGGAGCTGTTGTAGCCAATGCCCAGGATGACATCGCGAACGATCTGTTCCAGGTCGACCCAGGCCGAAGTGGTGACTTCGCCGGCAATGATCGCCACGCCCGTTTTCACCAGCGTCTCGCACGCCACGCGGGCGAACTTGTCTTCAGCAATGATGGCGTCCAGCACCGCATCAGAAATCTGGTCGGCGATTTTGTCCGGATGCCCTTCAGACACGGACTCGGAGGTGAAAAGGGAGTATTCGCTCATCTCGATGTATTCCTACAAGTTACCGTTGGTGAGTGTGCCAGTCGGTCGCTGAAAGTGGCGAACCTGGATCTGGAAACCATTACGTAAGCCAATATAGAGGCTTTCTCCGGGCACGAGGCCCGCGGCGGTGGCCCAGCGGGCCAGGTCGTCCTGTTCAAACCCGAGCCAGAGATCCCCGCAGGCCTCCCTGGCCCAGCTCTGGTTGTGGCTGCATAACTCTGTTACCAGCAGGCTGCCGCCTGGTTGCAGCAGGCCGGCCATGTGCCGAAGCGCATCGGCCGGTGCGGCGAAATGGTGAAGCACCATGTTCAATACGACGCAGTCGGCCTGCAGGCCCACACCGTCCAAGGCGTCGGCCAACTGCAGGCTTACATTAGCCAGCGTTTCGCGTTCGCACACCTGGCGTGCCAGTTCGAGCATGGCCGGGCTGTTGTCCAGCGCCGTGACCTGGCTGAAACGCCGTGCCAGCTCCGGCAGGAATGCGCCGTCGCCAGGGCCGACCTCAATCGCCGTCGCCGTGGAATCGAAACCCAATTTGTCGAGCAACGCCACGACACTCTCGCGGTACTGCGGCAGGCCGGCGATCAGGTCCTGCTGGGCGCGAAACTTTTCGGCCACCCGGGCGAAAAAATCCTGGCTGGCGGCGGCCCGTTGCCGGTGGACCTGGGCGATGCGCGCCTGCACGTCGCTCGGCAGGTTCAGCGCATCCACCTCATCCAGCAGGGCGGCGTGCAGCATGCCGCCCAGAAGGTCGGTGTGGGGCAGGGCGCGGCGATAGAAGATCGCGTTTCCTTCGCGGCGTGTCGCCACCAGGTCGGCCTGGGCCAGTACCTTCAGGTGATGGCTCATGCCGGACTGACCGATGCCGAAGATCTGCGCCAGCTCCAGCACGCCGAACGAATCGTTGGCCAGGGCGCGCAATACATTGAGCCGCAGCGGATCGCCGCCGGCCTTGCAAAGGGCCGCCAGCTCATCGCAATCGTCATGGCGGATGGAGGGCGCGGGTAAATTCATAGTGCCGCAGTCTAGAGAGGGGGTTGAATCCCTGCAAGTTCAATATCAAAAAGTTTTGATATTGCACGATAAAAGGCACTTCCCGGGATGTGCTTGACTCTACCGACCATGAGCGGAAAGGTTTCATCTGGCGAATGCGGCCTTATCCACCGGAAAAACGCTTCAGGATGACTATCTGTCATTGCCCGGAGCGGGTGGGTGAGGGAAAATGCTCGCCTTTTTTCAGTTTCGTTTTATTCATTCTCGATTCAATTCCCGCAGGAGATCAGCGATGCCCAGCCGTCGTGAGCGTGCCAATGCCATTCGTGCCCTCAGCATGGATGCCGTGCAGAAAGCCAACAGCGGCCATCCCGGTGCCCCTATGGGTATGGCGGATATCGCCGAGGTGCTTTGGCGCGATTACCTCAAGCACAGCCCGAGCAACCCAGCCTTCGCCGATCGTGACCGCTTCGTGCTGTCCAACGGCCACGGCTCGATGTTGATCTACTCGCTGCTGCACCTGACCGGCTATGACCTGTCCATCGATGACCTGAAGAACTTCCGCCAGTTGCACAGCCGCACCCCAGGCCACCCGGAATATGGCTACACCCCAGGCGTGGAAACCACCACCGGTCCGCTGGGCCAAGGCTTGGCCAACGCCGTCGGCTTTGCCCTGGCAGAAAAAGTATTGGCTGCGCAGTTCAACCGCCCGGGCCATAACGTTGTCGATCACCACACCTACGTATTCCTGGGTGATGGCTGCATGATGGAAGGCATTTCCCATGAAGTCGCCTCCCTGGCCGGCACCTTGGGCCTGGACAAGCTGATCGCCTTCTATGACGACAACGGCATTTCCATCGACGGCGAAGTCGAAGGCTGGTTCACCGACGACACCCCCAAGCGCTTCGAGGCCTACAACTGGCTGGTGATCCGCAACGTCGACGGCCATGATCCGGAAGAGATCAAGACCGCCATCGAGACCGCGCGCAAGAGCGCCCAGCCGACCCTGATCTGCTGCAAGACCACCATCGGCTTCGGTTCGCCGAACAAGCAGGGCAAGGAAGACTGCCACGGCGCGCCGCTGGGTGCCGAGGAAATCGCCCTGACCCGCGCTGCCCTGAAGTGGAACCACGGCCCGTTCGAAATCCCGGCCGACATCTATGCCGAGTGGGATGCCAAGGAAAAAGGTCGTGCGCTCGAAGCCGAGTGGGACCAGCGTTTCGCGGCTTATTCCGCTGAATTCCCTGAGCTGGCCAATGAACTGGTCCGTCGCCTCAGCGGTGAGCTGCCCGCCGATTTCGCTGAAAAAGCCTCGGCTTACATCGCTGAAGTCGCCGCCAAGGGCGAAACCATCGCCAGCCGCAAGGCCAGCCAGAACACCCTGAACGCGTTCGGCCCGCTGCTGCCGGAACTGCTGGGCGGCTCGGCCGACCTGGCCGGTTCCAACCTGACCCTGTGGAAAGGCTGCAAGGGCGTGACGGCTGAAGACGCCAGCGGTAACTACATGTACTACGGCGTTCGCGAGTTCGGCATGAGCGCGATCATGAACGGCGTCGCGCTGCACGGCGGCCTGGTGCCTTACGGCGCGACCTTCCTGATGTTCATGGAATACGCCCGCAACGCCGTGCGCATGTCGGCACTGATGAAAAAACGCATCCTGTACGTGTTCACCCACGACTCCATCGGCCTGGGCGAAGATGGCCCGACTCACCAGCCGATCGAGCAACTGGCGAGCCTGCGCTGCACCCCGAACCTCGATACCTGGCGCCCATGCGACGCCGTGGAGTCGGCGGTGGCCTGGAAGCACGCCATCGAGCGTAACGACGGCCCATCGGCGCTGATTTTCTCCCGCCAGAACCTGCAGCACCAAACCCGCGATGCCGGCCAGATCGGCGATATCTCCCGCGGTGGCTACGTGCTCAAGGATTGCATCGGTGAGCCTGAGCTGATCCTGATCGCCACCGGTTCCGAGGTCGGCCTGGCCGTCCAGGCCTATGACAAGCTGACCGAGCAAGGTCGCAACGTGCGCGTTGTGTCCATGCCATGCACCAGCGTGTTCGATGCCCAGGACGCCGGCTACAAGCAAGCCGTGTTGCCGCTGCAAGTCAGCGCACGGATCGCCATCGAAGCCGCTCACGCCGATTACTGGTACAAGTACGTGGGCCTGGAAGGCCGCGTCATCGGCATGACCACTTACGGCGAATCGGCGCCTGCGCCGGCGCTGTTCGAGGAATTCGGCTTCACCCTGGAAAACATCCTGGGCCAGGCTGAAGAGCTGCTGGAAGACTGATCCGAAAGTTGCGTCGTCTGGACTGACGCCTTCGCGAGCAAGCCCGCTCCCACATGAGATTGCATTCCAAATGTGGGAGCGGGCTTGCTCGCGAAAGCGCCGGCCCAGGCAATACTGAGCTGAAGGATTCACCACGCTAATCGAGAACCCCATGCCCCAACCGCGTCCCTACAAAGTTGCACTCAACGGCTACGGCCGGATTGGTCGTTGCGTCTTGCGTGCGTTGTTCGAGCGAGGAAGCAAGGCTGGGTTCGAAATCGTGGCCATCAACGACCTGGCCGACATGGCTAGCATCGAATACCTGACACGCTTTGACTCCACCCATGGCCGATTTCCCGGCGAAGTGCGGGTCGAGGGCGATTGTCTGCATATCAATGGCGATTGCGTGAAAGTCCTGCGCAGTGCCACCCCCGAAGGCATCGATTGGGCATCCCTGGATGTCGACCTGGTGCTCGAATGCTCCGGTGCCTACCACACGCGTGACGACGGCCAGCGTTTCCTCGCGGCCGGCGCGCCACGGGTACTGTTCTCCCAGCCGATGGCCAGCGAAGCGGATGTCGACGCCACCATCGTCTACGGTGTGAACCAGGATTGCCTGACCGGTGAAGAGCTGCTGGTGTCCAACGCGTCCTGCACCACCAATTGCGGCGTGCCGCTGTTGCGCCTGCTGGACCAGGCCATTGGCCTGGAATACGTATCGATCACCACCATCCACTCGGCGATGAACGACCAGCCGGTGATCGACGCCTATCATCATGAAGACCTGCGCCGTACCCGTTCGGCGTTCCAGTCGGTGATTCCGGTGTCCACTGGTCTGGCGCGCGGTATCGAGCGGCTGTTGCCGGAACTTGCGGGGCGAATTCAGGCCAAAGCCGTGCGGGTGCCGACGGTCAACGTGTCCTGCCTCGATATTACGATGCAGACCGTGAGCGATACCGACGCCACCGAGGTCAACCGGATCTTGCGCGAAGCCGCCACCAGCGGCCCGCTCAAAGGCTTGCTGGCCTATACCGAGTTGCCTCATGCCAGTTGTGATTTTAATCATGACCCGCATTCGGCCATCGTCGATGCCAGCCAGACCCGGGTTTCCGGGCCACGGCTCGTGAACATCCTGGCCTGGTTCGACAACGAATGGGGTTTTGCCAATCGAATGCTGGACGTTGCTGAACATTATCTGCAAACAGCGACTTCGCTTGCTGCTTCCAACAAACCTGCTCTCTAAACAGTTATCCAGGAATTGCGACCCATGACCGTGTTGAAGATGTCCGACCTCGATCTGCAAGGTAAGCGCGTACTGATCCGCGAAGACCTCAACGTCCCCGTCAAGGACGGTGTTGTCACCAGCGACGCGCGCATCCTGGCTTCGCTGCCGACCATCAAGCTGGCCCTGGAAAAAGGCGCGGCCGTGATGGTTTGCTCGCACTTGGGCCGTCCGACCGAGGGTGAGTTCTCGGCCGAGAATAGCCTCAAGCCTGTCGCCGACTACCTGAGCAAGGCCTTGGGCCGCGACGTGCCATTGGTTGCCGATTACCTGGGCGGCGTGGACGTGAAGGCCGGCGACGTCGTGCTGTTCGAAAACGTGCGCTTCAACAAGGGCGAGAAAAAGAACGCCGACGAACTGGCCCAGCAATACGCGGCCCTGTGCGACGTGTTCGTGATGGACGCCTTCGGCACCGCCCACCGCGCCGAGGGCTCGACCCATGGCGTGGCGAAGTTCGCCAAGGTCGCCGCGGCCGGTCCGCTGCTGGCTGCTGAACTGGACGCGCTGGGCAAGGCCCTGGGCTCCCCGGCCCAGCCGATGGCTGCCATCGTTGCCGGCTCCAAGGTGTCCACCAAGCTTGATGTACTGAACAGCCTGAGCCAGGTGTGCAACCAATTGATCGTCGGTGGTGGCATTGCCAACACGTTCCTGGCCGCTGCCGGTCACCCGGTTGGTAAATCCCTGTACGAGCCGGACCTGCTGGACACCGCCCGTGAAATCGCCGCCAAGGTCAGCGTGCCATTGCCGGTGGACGTGGTGGTCGCCAAGGAATTCGCCGAAAGCGCGACCGCGACCGTCAAGCTGATCGCAGACGTGGCCGAAGATGACATGATCCTCGACATCGGCCCGCAAACCGCGGCCCATTTCGCCGAACTGCTGAAATCGTCCCAGACCATCCTGTGGAACGGTCCGGTGGGGGTGTTCGAGTTCGACCAGTTCGGCAACGGCACCAAGGTGTTGGCCCAGGCCATCGCCGACAGCGCTGCGTTTTCGATTGCGGGCGGCGGCGATACCCTGGCGGCCATCGACAAATATGGCGTAGCCGATCAGATCTCCTACATTTCTACCGGTGGCGGTGCGTTCCTCGAATTCGTCGAAGGCAAGGTGCTGCCCGCCGTGGAAGTCCTGGAAAGCCGGGCCAAGGCCTGAAGCTGCGTTGACCAGGCAAAGGAGTGTTCCGATGGTCAAGACGTTAACGTTGCTGTTGGCGACGACAATGCTGGTGGCTTGCTCAAGCAGCCCGGAGGCCCCGGCCCCGCAAACAGGCACGTCGATGCCCGAGGATGGCTGTTCCCAGGCCGACTGGCAGGCCGAGACCAACCCGGTGCTGAACAAGCGTTCCGGGCCGGACGGCCTGGACAAATACGAGACGCAAACCCCGGCCAAGGAACATGGTTGTCCTTGACGGGTCTGACTCTTAACTCATGGCTGGCGGCGCGCGTCGTCAGTCGAGGAACACGGATGAAAGGCTTGATCACCGTAATGGCGTTGGCATTGCTGGGCGGCTGTGCGCAACTGGGTTTTTTGCATTCGTCCGAGCCTGTTGCAGAGGGCTGGACAAGCTGGACCTGTGACAGCGGGGCCAAAGTGCTCTGGCGCTACACCGATGCCGCCCGCCAGGAAGTCGACGTGCGCCTTGGCGGCGCCGATCAGGTTTATCACCTGAAGCAGGAGCCGGGCGCCTCGGGTTCGCTGTACAGCGATGACATGCTGGCTTTTCACGTCAAGGGTGACGAAGGCCTGGTGTATTGGGTCGCCACCAATGACTTGATTGGGCGGGGTTGCAAGGCCAATTGATCCACAGAGGTCCAATGTGGGAGCGGGCTTGCTCGCGAATACGGTGGGTCAGCTTGCATATCTGCTGAATGTGAAACTGCATTCGCGAGCAAGCCCGCTCCCACAGGGCCTCTATAAAATTTGAGATTTTGTTTCACCGAACACGCAGACCGGGACCACCCCCCGATCTGCAATGACTTGAATAGCCGCCGCCGCTCCGGCAGGCTGGCACGATTAACGACCCTCGACCGGGAGAGACACACAATGGCACTTATCAGCATGCGTCAGATGCTGGACCACGCAGCCGAGTTCGGCTACGGCGTTCCAGCCTTTAACGTCAACAACCTTGAGCAGATGCGCGCCATCATGGAAGCCGCTGACAAGACTGACTCTCCGGTGATCGTCCAGGCTTCGGCCGGTGCCCGCAAATATGCCGGTGCGCCGTTCCTGCGCCACCTGATCCTGGCCGCTATCGAAGAATTCCCGCACATTCCGGTGTGCATGCACCAGGACCACGGCACCAGCCCGGACGTCTGCCAGCGTTCCATCCAACTGGGCTTCAGCTCGGTGATGATGGATGGCTCCCTGGGCGAAGACGGCAAGACCCCGACCGACTACGAGTACAACGTGCGTGTCACCCAGCAAACCGTGGCCATGGCCCACGCTTGCGGCGTTTCGGTGGAAGGTGAGCTGGGTTGCCTGGGCTCCCTGGAAACCGGCATGGCCGGCGAAGAAGATGGCATTGGCGCCGAAGGTGTGCTGGATCACAGCCAAATGCTGACCGACCCGGAAGAAGCCGCCGATTTCGTCAAGAAAACCCAGGTCGACGCCCTGGCCATCGCCATCGGCACCAGCCACGGCGCCTACAAGTTCACCAAGCCACCTACCGGCGACGTGCTGGCGATCGACCGCATCAAGGAAATCCACAAGCGCATCCCCAACACCCACTTGGTGATGCACGGTTCTTCCTCCGTGCCGCAAGAGTGGTTGGCGATCATCAATCAGTACGGCGGCGACATTAAAGAAACCTACGGCGTGCCGGTTGAAGAAATCGTTGAAGGCATCAAGTACGGCGTGCGCAAGGTCAATATCGATACTGACCTGCGTTTGGCGTCCACGGGTGCCATGCGTCGTTTGATGGCGACCAATCCGAGTGAGTTTGATCCGCGTAAGTTCTTTGGTGCGACCGTGACTGCGATGCGTGATGTGTGCATTGCGCGTTATGAGGCGTTTGGGACTGCTGGGAATGCTTCGAAGATCAAGCCGATTTCGTTGGAAGCGATGTATCAGCGGTATTTGAAGGGTGAGTTGAACGCTAAGGTTAACTGAGGCTTTAGTGGTGTGAAAAAACCCGCAGTGATGCGGGTTTTTTGTTTGTGCGGTGTCATGGTTGTGTGTGTATATCCGTTGCTGCGGTAACGGCCACTTAGGGTTCCGCCCTCACTCCGGCATTGCTCCGTGGGCCGCCGCGAAGGGTCATCCATGACCCAGCGCGGCTACCTCGGCATCCATGCCGAGGTGCCCACTGCGCAATGCCTGCGTTCGGCCAGCGTGGTTTAACGGGGCGCCCAAGATCAAAAGCCAGCGCGAGGCGGCCTTATAGCCGGCCTGGTTCCAGGTGGCACCACGCTTCCCCTGTGGGAGCGGGCTTGCTCGCGAAGGGCATGTCACCGTTGATGAAGATGCTGGATTTGCTGGCTTCTTCGCGAGCAAGCTCGCTCCCACAGGGTTTTGTGTGGTGCATCATTTTCTGCGTCTGCTGAAGATCCAATGTGAGAGCGAGCTTGCTCGCGATGACGGCAGCAGATTCAACCCCTAACTATCTCGCCCGCTACTGATCCAGTGCTATCGAGAGCGGGCTCGCTCCCACCAAAACGGAGCGTTATTGACCTTCGAGCCCGCGTTGTTCAATTACCCCAAACACATCCACATCCTGGACCATGATCCGGGCGATGTTGGTGATGGTATTGATGTCGTTTTCGCCTGAGTCACGCAGGGAGCTGCAGGCCATGAGCGTCAGGTAGTCGAGGGTGGCGTGCAGGCGTTCGCTAACGCAGGCGTGGAGTTCGGGCAGTGCGGCCGTTTTGTCGATGAACAGGACGGGCTGAGTGGTGGCGATCGGGGTAAGTGGGGTGAAGCGGCGGAACGATTGTTCGGTAGACATAATAAATCTCTAACTCAAGGGAAAATTTGGCCACCGTTTTGCTGCGAAACAATTGGGGGGCAGCCATGTGCGGGTTCGCAGACCGAGGAGTTAGCACCCGGCAGACCCGAAGATCTCCCACACACAGCCGCCATGAAAGCCGAACACAGGCGCGTATGCCTATGCCGATTTTTGACGGTTGTGATTCTAACTCACCAGGGCTGCGAAACCCTCCCACTGATCAAAGCCAGCGGGCAGACCCAACTATAGAGCAGATTTTCCAAGCAAAAATCGACCTGTAGGACGCACCGGCCCCCCGTGGCGAGGGAGCTTGCTCCCGCTCGGTGGCGCAGCCGCCGTAAAACCTGGGCATGAGGTCGGTCTGACGAAAAGAGGGGGCTGCTTCGCCGCCCAGCGGGAGCAAGCTCCCTCGCCACGGTGAGTAAATTCCTACGAGAATTTCAGAAGGGCAGGATAAGCAGAAAATGCGCACCCAAGCGAAGCGCCGAACAACCCACCATCACCGCAACCTGCCCCACCGCCTTCGCGAGCAAGCCCGCTCCCACAGGAGAAACGCGATCCCTCCAACAACCAGGCCGGCTATAAGGCCGCCTCGAGGGGGACGTTGATCTCGGGCCCACGGAGCAATGCCGGAGTTGAGGGCATGCCGAGCCTAGGCGAGGCACCGAGTGGTGGGGCAAGAGCGTTTTGCTTACTTTTGCGCTTCTCAAAAGTGAGACGCCGTAAGGGCGTAACCCTAAGTGGCCGTTACCGCAGGAACGGATATACACACGGTATCCCTAGATACATCCCCACGAGACTTTCGAAAACACACAGTTAAGTGTTGTGATCAATATCCAACTTGCTGAACGTCACCTTCCCACCTTCGCTGGTATACCCACTGTTGTCCTGAACATACACCCCAGCCTTGAAATACAACGGTTTGACCCGCCACGTAGAACTGATGGTGGTATACCAACTACGACCCGCCGCAGTAATGCCCAGGTCACCCGTACGATCAAGGTGGAGCCGATAACTGAAGGACTGGGAAAGCTTCACGCCAGTGGCGACGGTGACAACCCGGCCCTCGTCGTCGTTGGGGCGCATGCGGACCTTGGCAACGATGTCGCCGGTCTTGCCATCATCCTTGTACTGGTATTCCAGTTTCACCAAGGGCTTGCTGCTGTCCTTGGCATGAATCTGCCCGATCACAATCTTGCCGCTGCTGGGGACCTGATTGACGACCAGCGTCGCGCTCAATTTATTGTCGGCGTCGGGATACAGCCAATTGCGCAAGGTGCCGTCCTTGTACGTCTCGCGTAATTCGCTACGGGGGTAAATCGCGTTTTCCGTCTTGGTGCCGGTCACCGGTGACCAGAAATACACGGTGCTGCCTTCGGAGTTGAAGTATTTATCCTTGAACCCATCCACCAGCCGGGGCGTTTCAATGGTTTTTGGAGGGCTGCCCTCAGGGATGCTCAAGTTCCAGGTTGCAAGATCGACCATGTTCGGGTCCTTTATACGAGTGAAAATACTGCATGACGCAACCAGAGGCTCTGGCCCGGACTTATCGAGTCGATTCGACAAGGCCTGGGTCGGCCTTTTCTCATGCCAGTACGGCGGAGGGTTGGCGTCAACTGACCGTCAGAGTGGTCATCGCAGTGTTTGTGCCCGAGATAGTTGGCCGTTGGTCGGTTAGTTCGGTTTTTGGCTGAACTATGGCGCTATGGCATCTGTATAGGCGGGGGGCACCGGAGCAGCGATCCTTGCTGCACCGGTGCTCTTGATACCCTTAAAGGGTGGTGTGCTTGATTTCCAGCAGGCTGAACGTCACTTTTCCGCCTTCGGTGGTGTAGCCAGTGTTGTCCTGCACATAGACGCCCGCCTTGAAATACAGAGGTTTGGTCTTCCAGGTCGGGTCCACCGAGGTTCTCCAGTTGAAGCCCGCCGCGCTGATCCCCAGCGCACCACCTGGGCTGAGGTGGATCATGTAGGAAAAATTGCGGTCGAGCTTGACGCCGGTGGCGACTGTAATCACCTGGCCCGATTCGTCATCCGGACGCATGCGGACCTTGGCGACAATGTTGCCGGTGGAGCTAGAGGTCTTGTACTGGAACTCCAGCTTCACCATGGGGCTGGTGCTGTCCTTGGTGTGGATCTGGCCGATCACGATCTTGCCGGAGCTGGGTACCTGATTGACTGTCAGGGTCGCACGCAAGGTGTTATCCGCCGCCGGATAGAGCCAGTTGCGCAGGGTGCCATCGGCGTAGGTCTCACGCAGTTCGCTGCGTGGGTATATCGCGTTGGCGGTCTTGGTGCCGGTTACCGGGGCCCAGAAGAACAGGGTGCCGGTTTCGGCGTTGAAGTATTGGTCCTTGAACCCTTGGGCCAGTCGAGGGGTCTCGATGGTCATCGCTGGGGTGCCTTCGGGTACGCTCAAATTCCAAGTAGTGAGATCGATCATGTTGAGGTCCTGCATAACGTAGTGAAATGAATGAACGCCACAGCGTGAGGCTCTAACCCGCGCTTGAGGGGCGTCCTGATAACACCGGGATTTGAGCTTTTAGTTGTTTTGTCGGCGGATGTTTGACGTCAATTGAACGTCATGAGGGGTATTGCAGTTTTTATGCCTGACCAGGGTGACCGTTAGTCGGCTATTTCGGGCTTTGTCTGGATGATGGCGCGATGACACCTACTGCTTTTCAAAATCCCGGTCTAGAGTGAGTTCACAGTATTTGTCCGCTTTGCCACGGAAAACGGACATGGCGCCTGATAAGAGAAGCAGCATGGAATGCGCGCAACCCACGATTGGCGACGACAGCTCCGTCCTTTTGATTGTTGATGACTACCCCGAAAACCTGCTCAGCATGCGAGCGTTGTTGCAGCGTCCGGATTGGCGAGTGATGACCGCTGCCTCGGGTGTCGAGGCGCTTAACCTGCTGCTCGAACATGACATCGACCTGGTCCTGCTGGACGTGCAGATGCCCGACATGGACGGTTTCGAAGTGGCTCGCCTGATGCGTGGCAGCCAGCGCACGCGGCTGACGCCGATCATCTTCCTGACCGCCAACGAACAGTCCCAGGATGCGGTGATCAAGGGCTACGCCAATGGCGCAGTGGATTACCTGTTCAAACCTTTCGACCCGCAGATCCTCAAGCCCAAGGTGCAGGCGTTGCTCGAGCATCAGCGCAATCGCCGGGCCTTGCAGCGCCTGAGCCAGGATCTGGAAGCGGCCCGGGCCTTTAACGCCTCGGTGCTGGACAACGCCGCCGAAGGCATTCTGGTGGTGGACGAGGCAGGCGGTATCCGCTTCGCCAACCCGTCCACCTGCCGTTTGCTCAATGCCACCGCCGAGCAGTTGCAAGGGCGGCCGTTCCTCGATTTCCTGCAGAAACCGCACATCGCCGAGTGGGCCGATTGTGATATCCACACGGCCTATCGTCGTGGCGAGACCTTCCGCCTGCACGACGCCGTCATGCGCACCGCGCCTGGCCAACAGGTTTCGGTAGCCTTGTCCTGCGCACCGTTGCCCGCCGAGCAGAAGGCGATGGTGGTGACGCTCCAGGACATGTCGGTGGTTCGCCATCTGCATCAGCAACTCGAATACCAGGCGGTTACGGACCCGCTGACCGGTTTGCTCAACCGTCGCGGGTTCTACCAGACCGCCGAAAACCTGCTGATGCGCAGCGAGCGACAGGAAAGCAACTGGGTGCTGTTGTACCTGGACCTCGACGGTTTCAAGCGGGTCAACGACTCTCTAGGGCATGACGCCGGGGACCGGGTGTTGCGCTGGGTGTCGGAACAACTGAAGGCGTGCCTGCGCCCGTTCGACATCCTGGCGCGCCTGGGCGGTGATGAGTTCACGGCGCTGCTGGACCTGGAATTCCCGGAGCAAGCCGCCAAGATCGCCGAGAAACTCATCGAGCGTGTCGCGATCTGCCAGCAGATCGAGGGCATGGATGTGGCGCTGGGAGCCAGCATCGGCATCGCCACGTATCCCGATTGTGGCGCCAACCTGGATGGGCTGTTGCGTGCGTCGGACATCGCCATGTACGAAGCCAAGCGCGCGGGACGCCAGCAATACCGTTTCTACGATCAGGAAATGAACGGGCGAGCCCGTTCACGGCTGATGCTTGAAGAAAGCGTGCGTTCGGCCATCGAGAACCGCGACTTCAATATGGTCTATCAACCCCAGGTGGGAATCAGCGATGGACGAATCCGCGGCTTCGAAGCCTTGCTGCGTTGGCAGCACCCCAGCGTCGGCGATGTGCCGCCGGGCCTGTTCCTGCCGTTGCTGGAGGAGGCTCGGCTGATCAGCCGGCTGGGCAGTTGGATTTACCATCGCAGCGCGGCCCAGCGCAAAATCTGGGAACGGTTGTTCGCCGACGATCTGGTACTGGGGGTGAGCTTGAGCAGCACCCAATTCGGTATGCCGAACCTGGTGACTGAACTGCGCCAGGTCCTGGAGCGCCACGCCTTGGAACCCCGGCAACTGGAGGTTGAGGTGACTGAGGATGCGCTGATGCGCAACCCTGATGAAACCCAGAAGCAATTGCACCTGCTACGTCACCTCGGTGTGCGGGTGGCGCTGGATGACTTCGGTTCGGGGCCATGTTCGCTGGCGCATCTGCGTGACCTTGAACTCGATACCCTCAAGCTCGACCGTCACTTGATCGCCCGCTTGCCAGGGTCGCCCCGGGATGCCGCGCTGGCCGCCTCGGTGATCGAGTTGTGCAAGCAATTGGGCTTGCGGGTCATCGCCGAAGGGGTGGAAACCCTGGAGCAATATCAGTGGTTGCAAGCCCATGGGTGCGAGTATGTGCAGGGGTTCCTGGTGGCACGTCCCTTGGTAGCCGACGACACGGGCGCCTTCGCCACACCGTTCGACTGGAGCGCGGTGCGGGCCTGAATTCGCTACACTGGCGACCTTTTGCAACTGTTGCCGCCCCGATGACCGCGCTCAAATACCTCCAGGCCTATCCCGCCGCCCTGCAAGCCCAGGTGCAGCAAATGATCGTTCAGGATCGACTGGGCGATTACCTGCACCAGCGCTATCCCGGCCGCCATCCGATCCAGAGCGACAAGGCCTTGTACGCTTATGCCCTGGATCTCAAGCAGCAATACCTGCGTAATGCGCCGGCCATCGACAAGGTGTTGTTCGACAATCGCCTCGACCTGACCCACCGTGCCCTCGGTCTGCACACGGCGATTTCGCGGGTGCAGGGAGGCAAGCTCAAGGCCAAGAAGGAAATTCGCATCGCGTCGCTGTTCAAGGAGGCGGCGCCGGAGTTCTTGAAGATGATTGTGGTGCACGAGTTGGCGCACTTCAGGGAGTCGGACCACAACAAGGCGTTCTACCAGCTTTGCGAGCACATGCTGCCGGGGTACCACCAGTTGGAATTCGATCTCAGGGTGTACCTGACCTGGCGCGATCTGCCATCCCAAAAGGAATGACCGAATGGACGTCAGCAAGACCAAGACCAGTTTTTATCGTCGCTTGTATGTGGCTTACCTGATCGACAGCGGCGCCGCCAGCAATGTCCCGGCCCTCACCGAGGTCACCGGCATGCCGCGACGCACCGCCCAGGACACCGTCGCGGCCCTGGCCGACCTGGATATCCTGTGTGAGTTCGAACAGGAGCAGGGCG
This sequence comes from Pseudomonas fluorescens Q2-87, assembly GCF_000281895.1. NCBI lineage: Bacteria > Pseudomonadati > Pseudomonadota > Gammaproteobacteria > Pseudomonadales > Pseudomonadaceae > Pseudomonas > Pseudomonas fluorescens. The sequence goes on from NZ_CM001558.1 coordinate 481,804, forward strand.
CGCGCAATCACGCCGGACGTTATCGGATTCGTGATTGGGGTGCGATTGACCGGGGCTGGATCGAGGGCAATTTGCAGCGGATCAAGGCGGTGCTTGAGTATCCCTGAGATGTGGCTGTGCCTGGGCTGGCCTCATCGCGAGCAGGGATCTTCAAGGGCTACGTAGATCAAATGTGGGAGCGAGCCTGCTCGCGATGGCGCCTTCAAGGGCGATGCATGCCTATATGTGGAATCCCATCCTCCAGATACTCCACCCCCACCACCTCAAACCCATACCGCCCATAGTACCCCTGCAGATGCGCCTGGGCTGACAGCGAGATCGACGTCCCGGGCCAATGCTTTTCGGCCTGTTTGAGCGCCTGTTCCATCAGCGTGTGGCCCAGCCCCTGGCCCCGTGCTTGCGGCGCAATGATGACGCGGCCGATCACCACGTCGCTGTTTTGTGAATGCGGGTCCAGCAAGCGCAGGTAGGCCACCAGGTGGTCGTCCTGCCAGGCCATCAGGTGACAGGTGTCGCCTTCCAGGTCCAGGCCGTCAACGTCCGGGTAGGCGCAGTTCTGCTCGACGACGAACACATCGGCGCGCAATTTGAGGATGGCGTACAGCTGTTCCTTGCTCAGGTCACTGTGATGTTTGCAGACCCAGTCGATGTCCATTTTTTGAATTTCCTGAAGAACCTGATGCCGATATTAAGCGGGCCGTCGCTGGAAGTCTCGTTCCCGGTCGACCGGAAAATGGCAAAAAAATCAAAATGCCATCATTCACTTGTCGCAGCGCTGTCTTCTTTGTGTAATCTTCGCTGCAGCACTGCGCAGCAATTTCGATGAGCTAATGTTAGGACCGGATACCTGAGGAAATCCCTTGAGTTTCGGCTAAAAACAAACCGGGCTTTGAACCCGTCAAGGATGTCTGGCATGCCTCGATTGCATCGAACTCTTGCTTTGGTCGGGTTGCTGTTGCTGAGCTACAGCGCCTGCGCGCAGAAGTTGCGTCTGGTCGCCGATGGCTGGCCACCGTTCACTGATTCCACGTTGGTCAACGGCGGCTTGGCGACCGACATTGTCAGTACGGCCCTGGCGCGAGCCGGCTATGCCACGGACTTCGAGCAGGTGCCCTGGGCCCGGGCGATGCTGGGCATTGGCGAGGGGCGTTATGACGTATTGATCAATGCTTGGTACAGCGAAGAGCGCACGCAGGTGGGGCAGTTCTCGGCCGAGTACCTGGTCAACCGAGTGCGTTTCATCAAGCGCAAGGACGACGATATCCAGTTCGATCAATTGCCACAGTTGCATGCCTATCCCATCGCCGTGGTCCGGGGGTATGCCTACTCCAAGGAATTCGATGAAGATCTGCAAATGCAAAAGATCCCTGTGCATAACTTCGCCATGGCCGTGCGCATGCTGGTCGCCGAGCGGGTGAAACTGACCGTGGAGGATGAATACGTGGCCCGCTATTACCTGGCCCGTGAATCCGCCAAAGTACGCAGCGCCGTGGAGTTCCTGCCCAAGCCGTTGAGCGAAAACAGCCTGCACATCCTGGTCAGCCTGAAGAACCCGGAGCACCAGGAAATCATCGCGAAGTTCGATCAGGAGATCGCGGCGATGAAGGCGGATGGGAGTTATGCGCGGTTACTCAAGCAACATGGAATGTGAGCTTGGAGGGTAAGTACCTGGACTGGCCCCTTCGCGAGCAAGCCCGCTCCCACGTTTGGAATGCATACCCCTGTGGGAGCGAGCTTGCTCGCGAAGAGGCCCGCCCATTCACCGCAGTATTCAGACCTCGCTGGGGTCCTTGATCAAATGCGCCGCCAGTGTCCGCAACGGTCCCAGCTGACGGCAGATCAACGCCAGTTGCGTCTGCACCAGCCGCTGGCCCTCATCGATTTCATCGGGCATCTGCTCGAGTTCATTGGCCAAGGCTTCTTCTTCATCGCTCTGGATCGCAATCGCTTGCTTGCTCGCCAACCCCTGGGCGATTTCATCGATGCTCGTTGCCAGTTTCACACCGGCGCCGTTGATCAACTGTTCATGCACGTGCGCTGGCAGCTCGGTGCCCCGGTGCGCGCCCAGGCCTGACAAGTAACTGAGCAGAGTGTGGGACAGCACGAGGAAGCGGAACCCCACATCGGCTTCCTTACGGAAATGCCCCGGTTCCATCAGCATATTGGCCAGCGTGGTGGACAGCGCGGCATCGGCGTTGTGGGCGTTGCGTCGGGCCAGGCGATAGGCCAGGTCATCGCTTTTGCCGGTGGCGTATTGCTGCATGATCTGGCGCAGGTAAATGCTGTTGCAGGTCAGCGTGTTGGCCAGCACCTTGTTCAGCCGCCGACCTTGCCAGTCCGGCAGGAACAGGAACACCGCAAGCCCGGCGATCAGGCTGCCGAGCAGCGTATCGAACAGCCGCGGCAGCAGCAGCCCGTAGCCGTCGCCCACCTGGTTGAAGCAGAACAGCACCATGATGGTGATCGCCGCTGTCGCCAGGGTGTAGCGGGTGGTGCGGTTGGTAAAGAACACCACCCCGGCGGCGATCGCGAAGCACGATTGCACCAGCGGGTTGGGGAACAGATCGAACAGCGCCCAAGCCACCGTGAGGCCGATGGCGGTGCCGATGATCCTTTGGCCGAGCTTGCGCCGGGTGGCGCCGTAGTTGGGCTGGCAGACGAACAGTGTGGTGAGGATGATCCAGTAGCCCTGGGACGGGTGGATCATGTGCACCACGGCGTAGCCCACACTAAGGGCCAGGGGCAGGCGCAGGGCATGGCGGAACAGCAGCGAGGTGGGCGTGAGTTGTGTGCGCAGGCGCAGCCAGACGTCCTTGAGGTTGCGCGGCGAGCGGTCCAGCAGGCTGCTGTCGGTGGCATCGGCCAGTGCGTCAGGGTTGCTCGCGTCGCTGAGCAGCCGGTCCATAGTGCCAAGGTTCGCCGCCAATGCCCGCAATGACCGCAGCAAGCCGCGCCAGGCCGGGTTGCTCTGGATGCGCAAGTGTTCCAGCGACGCGTGCAGGTCGTTGAGGGCTTCAGCGAAGGTATGGTCGTAGACGAACGGCTGGCGCAGCTGGATCGACTCGGCCAGCGCCTGACAGGCCTTGCCTTGCTGGCGCAGCAGGCGTTGGCAGCGGAACAGCACGTCGCTGTGGAAGAAGGCTTCGGCCAGTGCGTTATAGGGGTAATGAGACGAGCTGGCGCGTTCATGGATGTCCTGGGCCAGGAAATACAGCTTCAGGTAGCGGCTGACTTTCGACCCCGGCCGGCCATTGCCCACCCGGTGCAGGATGATTTCCTTCGCGCTGTTGAGCGCCGCCACCACCCGGCCGTTCTGCTGGGCCAGTTCCAGGCGGCGGGCTTCGATGTCCAGCTGACGGATCGGCTCCAGCAACGATGATTTGAGTTTCAGGTAACGCCCCAGTTCGCGAAACAGCCGCGCCAGGCTCTGCTGCACCGGCTGGTTGGAAAACAGCGCGTGCCACAACACCGAGAGCAGGCCGTACCACGCCGCGCCCGCCACCAGCAGCAGGGGCTCGTGCCAGAAATCAGTGACAGCGCCGCCGCGCTGATCCACGCCGATCACCGTGTAGACCGACAGAATCAACGTGGCCGAGGCAATCGCGCCATAGCGTTCGCCCAGGGCACCCAGCATGGTCAGGCCGAAACTCGCCAGGGCCAGGGCAACGATGAACACGATGGGGTATGGGAACAGCAACTCCACCGACAGTGCCGCGACGGTGAAGCACACCAGGGTCACAGCCAGCGCAGTGAGGCGGCCCTGCCAACTGTCGTCGGTCTCGGCCAGGGCGCTGGCGATGATGCCCAGGAACAGGGGGATCAGCAGCGCCATCTCGTCCAGGTACCAGCACAGCCCCATGCTGCCGGTCAGGGCGATGAACACCCGCACGCTATAACTGAACTTATCCAACGCCCAAAGGCGACGCAGAGACTGGCTAAACGAGGTCGATGACATGAAGTGCACGGGCCTGACGGGCAATGACGCTAAATTGAGGCAGTAATGACGCCGATGCAATGGCGGCGAGCACATCTGGCAGCAAAAAGTGTTCCGGGATGCACCACCAACCTACTGTGGGAGCGGGCTTGCCCGCGAATACGGTGTGTCAGCAGCATCGAATTGACTGACTCACCGCATTCGCGAGCAAGCCCGCTCCCACATTTGATGTGTGCTGTGTCATACGTACTGCGCAGCCGCATAACCCGACGCCCAGGCCCATTGGAAGTTGAACCCGCCCAGATGGCCGGTGACGTCCAGCACTTCGCCGATGAAATACAAGCCAGGGCTTTTCAGCGACTCCATGGTCTTGGACGAGACTTCCCGGGTGTCGACGCCGCCCAGGGTGACTTCGGCGGTGCGGTAGCCTTCGGTGCCGGCCGGGACCACGTTCCAGCTCGCCAGTTTTTCGGCGATGTCCGCCAACTCAGCGTGGGTGTATTGCTTCATGGGCTTGGACACGAACCAGCTGTCGGCCAACAGGTTGGCCATCTTCTTGGTGAACAGTTCGCCCAACAGGGTTTTCAATTCGCTGTTGGGGCGCTCGGCCTGTTGCTGTTGCAGCCACTGCGGCACGTCGTGATCCGGCAGCAGGTTGATCTGCACCGTATCGCCCGGCTCCCAGAACGACGAAATCTGCAAGATCGCCGGGCCGCTCAGGCCGCGGTGGGTGAACAGGATGTTCTCGCGAAAGCTCTGGTCGTTGCAGCTCACCAGGCAGTCCACCGATGTGCCGGAGAGTTCGGTACACAATGCCTTGAGCTGGTCGGTGATGGTGAACGGCACCAGCCCGGCGCGGGTGGGCAGCAGTTGGTGGCCGAATTGCTGGGCGACTTGGTAGCCGAAGCCGGTGGCGCCCAAGGTCGGGATCGACAGCCCGCCCGTGGCGATCACCAAGGACTGGCAGGCGATGGCGCCGAGGGTGGTTTGCAGCAGGTAGCCGCTGTCGGTTTTTTCGATGTGGGTGATCGAGGTGTCCAGGTGCAGGCTGACGCCGGCCTGGTCGCATTCATCCAGCAACAGGCCGAGGATGTCGCTGGACTTGTTATCGCAGAACAACTGGCCGAGCTTTTTCTCGTGATAGGGCACGCCGTGCTTGGCCACCAGGGCAATGAAATCCCACTGGGTGTAGCGCGCCAGGGCCGATTTGCAAAAATGCGGGTTCTGCGAGAGGAAGTTGCCCGGCTCGGTGTACATGTTGGTGAAATTGCAACGCCCACCGCCCGACATGAGGATTTTCTTGCCGGCCTTGTTGGCGTGGTCCAGCAACAGCACCTGGCGCCCGCGCGCGGCGGCGGTCAATGCGCACATCAATCCGGCGGCGCCAGCGCCAATGATCACGACTTCGGTAGAGCGCAAAACGGTGTCCTCTCACAAATTTTAATTTCACCGACAAACCAATGTGGGAGCGGGCTTGCCCGCGAAGACGGTGTGTCAGTCAACATTGAATCGACTGATACACCGCCTTCGCGAGCAAGCCCGCTCCCACAAGGGGATCTTCGTTGGATGGAAGATCGCTTACAGGATCCGCACCCGCAGCGAGCGCCCCTTGATCTTGCCATCGTTCAGGCGTTGCAAGGCCTGTTTGGCGATGCCGCGTTCCACGGCCACATAGGCCTGGAAGTCGAAAATCGCAATCTTGCCGACCTGGGCACCAGGGATACCGGCCTCGCCGGTCAGGGCGCCGAGGATATCGCCGGGGCGGACCTTGTCCTTGCGCCCGGCGCCGATGCACAGGGTACTCATGGCCGGCAGCAGCGGACCACCGCCCTGGGGCTTGAGGTTGTCCAACTGGTCCCAGCTCAGCGGCGATTTCTGCAGTTGCTCGATGGCCTGGGCGCGGTGGGCTTCGGACGGTGCGACGAGGCTGATGGCGATGCCTTTTTCCCCGGCGCGCCCGGTGCGGCCGACGCGGTGGATATGAATCTCCGAATCCCGCGCCAACTCAACGTTGATCACCATGTCCAGGGCATCGATGTCCAGGCCACGGGCCGCCACGTCGGTGGCTACCAGCACGGAGGTGCTGCGGTTGGCGAACATCGCCAGCACCTGATCACGGTCACGTTGTTCCAGGTCCCCGTGCAGGCCCACGGCGGAGATGCCTTTGGCTGTCAGGTGGTCGACGGTTTCCTGGACCTGCTGCTTGGTGAAGCAGAACGCCACGCAGGAAGCCGGGCGGAAATGCGCCAGCACCTTGACCACCGCGTCCATGCGCTCCTCGGGCGATATCTCGTAGAAGCGCTGCTCGATCTGCGCGTCGGAGTGAAACGCCTCGGCCTTCACTTGCTGCGGGTTGCGCATGAACTTGGACGACAGTTGCTTGATGCCCACCGGGTAGGTGGCCGAGAACAGCAGCGTCTGGCGGCGTTCCGGGGTCTGTTGGATGATGTCTTCGATGGCGTCGTAGAAACCCATGTCGAGCATGCGGTCGGCTTCGTCGAGGATCAGCGTGTTGAGGCCGTCCAGCACCAGCGAGCCCTTGCGCAGGTGTTGCTGGATGCGCCCTGGCGTGCCGACGATGATGTGGGCGCCGTGTTCAAGGGAGGCGATCTGCGGGCCGAAGGACACGCCGCCGCACAGGGTCAGGACCTTGATGTTGTCTTCGGCACGGGCCAGTCGACGGATTTCCTTGGCGACCTGGTCGGCCAGCTCGCGGGTCGGGCACATCACCAGTGCCTGGCAACCGAAGAAGCGCGGGTTGATCGGGTTCAGCAGGCCGATGCCGAAGGCCGCGGTCTTGCCGCTACCGGTCTTGGCCTGGGCGATCAGGTCCATGCCCTTGAGAATCACCGGCAAGCTCTGCGCCTGGATCGGCGTCATCTGGGCATAACCGAGTGATTCGAGGTTAGCCAGCATGGCGGCGGACAGCGGTAGAGTATTAAAAGCGGTGGCAATGGTGGTCACGGGACTGGCCTGCAAAACAAAATGTCGCGCAGTGTAGCAGCCTCGTGCCACTTTCTTCGAAAGTTATGGACGAGCTGTTGTGGTCAGGCAGCCAATGCCGTTAGTGCTCGATATGCTCATCCGGCCGCTTGACCCGTCGCCCATCCTGCTTGGATAACTGGGAGAAAATCGTCGCCGCCAGCATCGCCATGATCCCCACTGTCACGAATGTTAGCTGGAACGCGCCCAGGACGGTGTCGACCCCGTCATTGCCTACCTGGGCCGTGAAGCCGCCGAGCAGCGCACCGGCGCACGCCACGCCGAGGCTCAGGGACAATTGCGCCACCACCGACAGCAGGCTGTTGCCGCTGCTGGCGCTGGCATCGTCGAGGTCGATCAGGGTTACGGTATTCATCGCGGTGAATTGCAGTGAGTTGATCGCCCCCAGCACCGCCAATTGCGCGAGCAGCAGCCAGTACGGCGTCTGTTCACTGACCAGACCCATGCTCGCCAACATCAGGCCCAAGGCCACAGTGTTGCCAGTCAGGACGATGCGATAGCCCAGGCGTTCGATCAACGGCCGGGCCACGGACTTGGCGACCATCGCGGCGGCCGCCAGCGGCAACATGCTCATCCCGGCCTGGGACGGCGAATAACCCAGGGCGACTTGCAGCAGCAACGGCACCAGGAACGGCAGGGCGCCGCTGCCCAGGCGCGCGAACAGGTTACCGAGGATGCCGACGGCGAAGGTCCGGGTCTTGAACAGCGACGGCGGGAACAGCGCGTTCTCAACGTGCCCGGCCCGCAGCCAATAGGCCGCCAGGCACGCCATGCCGCCGAACAACAACAGCATCACCCGCAGGTGCGGCAGGTGCAGCTCACCCAGGCCTTCCATGGCGATGGTGATCAGCACCATCGCCGCGCCGAACAGCAGGAAGCCTAGCCCATCGAAACGGGTGCGCTCGCTGCCGCGAAGGTCGGGGATGAACTTCCACACCGCATAACAACCGATCATGCCCACCGGCAGGTTGATGATGAAGATCCAGTGCCAAGTCAGGTATTCCACCATCCAGCCGCCCATGGTCGGGCCGATCAACGGGCCGAGCAGGCCGGGGATGGTGATGAAACCCATGATCCGTACCAGTTCCGAGCGCGGATACGCCCGCAGCACCACCAGCCTGCCGACCGGCAACATCAATGCGCCGCCCAAGCCCTGGATCACCCGTGCGCCAATCAGCATGCTCAACGAACTGGACAAGGCGCACAGCAGCGAGCCGAAACTGAACAACAGGATCGCGCCGAAGAAAATCTTCTTGGTGCCGAAACGGTCGGCGATCCAGCCCGAGGCCGGGATCAGCAGCGCCACGGTGAGCATGTAGGCGATGATCACGCCTTGCATGCGCAATGGGTTTTCCGCCAGGTCACTGGCCATGGCGGGCAGGGCGGTGTTGAGGATGGTCCCGTCCAGGGACTGCATGAAGAAGGCGATTGCCACCACCCACGGAAGCCAGCGGGCGGTGACGGCGTCGAGCGGTGCGCGGTTGGGCATGGGACCTCTTGTATGAACAGTGAATAAATAACTGTGGCGAGGCAGCTCTTGTGGCGAGGGAGCTTGCTCCCGCTCGGCTGCGAAGCAGTCGTAATCCAGACGACGCGATCTTTCAGGTACACCGTGTTGGTCGGTTTGGGGGCGCTTCGCGCCCCAGCGGGAGCAAGCTCCCTCGCCACCGGGAAAGCCCTCGGTTTACAGTGTCAACGTCAACCGCTTGACCAGCGCCCCCGGCAACAGCATCGAGGCCGTGGCCCGCTGGCTGTAGGTGCTGGCCGAGAGTAGAAGTTCCCGCTCCTGGGTCAGGCTTTCGAGTTGTGAACCGAGCAGGCTGTAGACGCTGTCGTCGAAGCGCATGGTGCTGACCGGCGCCACGATCTGGCCGTTCTCGACCCAGAACGTGGCGAAGCGGGTCATGCCGGTCAGGCGCGCAGCCGGTTGGTCCGAGTAGTTCAGGTACCAGAGGTTGCTGATATACAGCCCGGTGCCGAGGGCCTCGAGGATGTGCTTTTGCTCCAGCAGACCTTCCTGCATGACCAGCGCCGTGGGGTATTCATAGCTGCTGGCGCCGTTGGCGGTGAGGCCATATTCGGCGGCGCTGCGGGAATTGACCAGCCGCGCATTGGCCATGCCCTTGGCGATCAGCCCCAGGTCATCGCGGGGATAACCTTCATCGGAGAATGCCGGGCTCAAGGAGCTGCTGACCTGTTCGCTCAGCCATACAGTGGGGCTGAAACAAGCTTCGCTGGCGTAGAATTTCTGCAACGGGCTCTGCTTGCTGGCAATTGCCCGGGCCGAGAACCCGCCCCAACTGAGCATGCCCATGATCTCTTCCAGGGCCGCCGGCGCCAGGTAGGCCCGGTATTCGCCGGGCGGCAGCGTGCGCAAGGGGCGACCGAGAAACTCAAGCTGCTCGCGGGCCTGCTCGAAGCGCCGGGCAAACCCCTCGTCGCTCCATTCATGCCCGGCGTAGCTGGCTTTCACCGCCTGGCCGTTCTCATGGAACAGGCTGAAATCGAAGTTGAAACTGTTGGCCTGATGCCAGCCGAACGCCCCCGACGAGCTGGCGAAACCACGGCTGATGGGGCCCGCCGCGTAGAACCCCACCAGGTCCAGGCCTTCGGCGGCGCGGGTGATTTCGGCCACGGCGTGCTCGGTTTCCGGCAGGGGATGGTCCTGCACATTGTTGCTCTGCCAGTGGTTTTGGTTGAGCAGCAAATACGGATCCGGGGGCAGCAGCGGCAAGGTTTCGCGCAGTTGCTGCAGACCCTCGGCCAGGCGTTGCAGGTCGGTCTCGGCGTCGCCGGACAACGTGATCTGCAAGTCGGCGTGGCGACCCTCGTCGATCAGTTTGAAACTGACACTGGCCTGTTGCACGTGTCCGGCCTGGCGGACCTTGCCGTGGTTGAACCGCACAAAGGCCGAGGACTCGGCGGCGTAGCCGAGGGTGAACTGTTCAGGCGTATGCAGGGCTTCGCGCAGCCAGTCGACCAACGCCTTGAACGCCCCGGCCTGATTATTGACGGTACTCATCAGGCATCTCCCCCAAACACATCGACATTGCTGAACACGCAGGCCGGCGAGGCATGGCCGACGCGGATGACCTGGTTCGGTTCGCCCTTGCCACAGTTGGGCGTGCCCAGGACTTGTGAGGTGCTGGCATCGCCCACGGCGCGCAGGCTCTTCCAGAAGTGCGCGGAAATGCCCCGGTAGTTGGGGTTCTTCACCACGCCCTTGAGCTCACCGTTCTCGATCAGTTGGCCCCACTCGCAGCCGAACTGGAATTTGTTGCGGGCGTCGTCGATGGACCAGGAGCGGTTGGTGCGCATCAGCACGCCGCGCTCGATACCCTGGATCAGTTGCTCCAGGGGTTGGTCGCCGGGTTCGATGTTGAGGTTCGCCATGCGGTCGATGGGCGGGCGATTCCAACCGCAGGCACGGCTGTTGGCGACACCGTCCAGGCCCGCGCGAAACTGCGACAACGCTCCGCCCAACGGCCGCAGCAAACGGCCCTCGCGGATCAAGAACTGTTTGCTGGCGGCGGTGCCTTCGTCGTCATGGCTGTAGCTCGCCAATTCCTCGGGGATGTCCGGGTCGAAGGTCACGTTCAGCAGGCTGGAACCGTATTGCAGGTGGCCGAAGTCGCTGGCCTTGACGAAGCTGGTGCCGGCGTAATTGCGCTCGTCGCCGAGGATGCGGTCCAGCTCCAGTGGATGGCCGATGGACTCGTGGATCTGCAGCATCATCTGGTCGGGCATCAGCAGCAGGTCGCGCGGACCCTGCGGGGTGTTCGGCGCCATCAGCAACTGCAGGGCCTGGTCGGCGATTTTCGGCCCGGCGCCGATCAGGCCGCAGCGGCTGATCACATCGAAGCCGCCTTGCTGGCCAAAATTTTCCCGGCCGAGGGTACGAGTCTGGCTGTCATGGCCGTCGAAGGCGGTGACGTCCAGGGCCGGGTAGATGAAACGTTGGGCCTGGCGCAGTTCGGCGCCAGCGCTGTTGAGGTAGATCTGTTCGACTTGGGTCAGGCCGATGCTGACTTGCCAGTTCACCAAACGCTCGTCCCGGGGCACCGCCGCCGATTCGTCGCCGAGCAGTTGGTAGCAATCGCTCAGGGCCGGGAACGCCTGGTCGAAATGAGGTGAGTAGTAATCGGCGCGGTCGCTGGACACCGGTTGCTCGCGCAGGTCCAGCAGGGCATGGGGCTTGAGCCGCCGGGCTTGTTGCTCGGCCCGCTCCAGCGCCGCTTGCAGACCGGCCTGGGACAGGTCGTTGGTGGAGGCATATGCCTCGACGCCATTGACCCGCGCGGTAAGCATCGCGCCTTCGTCGCGGCCCAGGCTGGGCGGTTCGGCAACGTTCTTGCGCACCGACAGATGCTGGCCGGACTCGCGCACGTAGCGCAGGGAAAAAAATTCAGCGCCCGTGCGCAAGGCAGCAAAACGCTGCTTGAGCTGGGGGTGGAAGTCGAACATGGAACCTCCTTGTCTGGAGTGGCGGTGCAGCGGCATGCGGCGCATTGACGCGGCGGCTCTAGATTAGGCCTGGGCGGGGGAGGGATCAAGGCAGATGGGAATTTGGCGTGTCAGATTGGACGCAATCGCGAGCAAGCTCGCTCCCAGTGGATTTTCGGCGGTCACAAAATCTGTGTTCACCACCAATCCCTGTGGGAGCGAGCTTGCTCGCGAAGACGGCGGCACATCCAACATTGATGCAAGTTGACCCACTGCTTTCGCGAGCAAGCCCGCTCCCACAAGGGATCTTAGTGGTCACAAAATGTATGTCCGCTGCAGATCCCAATGTGGGAGCGAGCCTGCTCGCGAAGGCCGCGCCGCGGTTCCGAGCCTTACTGGGCGGTAGGCCCTACTTCACGCAGCGGCTTGCCGCGCACTGGCGCGTCGCCGGCGACGTAGTACGGCGCGGTGCTGCGAGGCAGTGGCTTGCGACCACGGATCTTGTCGGCGATCTTCTCGGCGATCATGATCGTCGGCGCGTTCAAGTTGCCGGTGGTGATGATCGGCATGATCGAGGCATCGACCACTCGCAGCCCCTGCAGGCCATGTACGCGGCCTTCGCCATCCACCACGGCCATGTCGTCGGTGCCCATCTTGCACGAGCAGGACGGGTGGAACGCGGTTTCGGCGTGCTCGCGGATGAACTGGTCCAGTTGCTCGTCCGTCTGCACCTCGATGCCCGGGCTGATTTCACGACCGCGGAACGGATCGAGCGCAGGTTGCTGCATGATCTCGCGGGTCAGGCGGATGCCATCGCGAAATTCCTGCCAGTCCTGCTCGGTGGCCATGTAGTTGAACAGGATGCTCGGATGCTGGCGCGGGTCCTTGGACTTGGCCTGGATCCGGCCACGGCTTGGCGAACGCATGGAACCCATGTGCGCCTGGAAGCCATGTTCCTTCACGCCGTTGCTGCCGTTGTAGTTAATCGCCACCGGCAGGAAGTGGTACTGGATGTTCGGCCAATCGAAATCCGGACGGGTGCGGATGAAACCGCCGGCCTCGAACTGGTTGCTGGCGCCGATGCCGGTGCCATTGAACAGCCACTCGGCACCGATGGCCGGTTGGTTGTACCAGAGCAGCGATGGGTACAGCGAAACCGGTTGGGTGCAGGCGTATTGCAGGTACAGTTCGAGGTGGTCCTGCAGGTTTTCGCCGACGCCTGGCAGCTCGTGGACCACCGGGATGTCGAGGCTTTCCAGCAGCTTGGCCGGGCCGACGCCGGAACGCTGGAGAATCTGCGGCGAGGCGATGGCGCCGGAGCACAGCAGCACTTCCTTGCGTGCCCGGGCTTCGACGCGCTCTTCGGCGGCGCCCACCAGGTAGCGCACGCCCACGGCACGCTTGCCTTCGAACAGAATCTTGTCGGTCAGGGCATGGGTGACGATCGTCAGCGTCGAACGCTTCTTCGCAACGTCCAGGTAGCCACGGGCGGTGCTGGCGCGACGGCCGTTCGGCGTGACGGTGCGGTCCATCGGGCCGAAACCTTCCTGTTGGTAGCCGTTGAGGTCTTCGGTACGCGGATAGCCTGCCTGTACGCCCGCTTCGACCATGGCGTTGAACAGCGGATTGTTGCTGGGTTTGGGCGTGGTCACGCTGACCGGGCCGTCGCCACCGTGGTAATCGTTCGGGCCGATGTCGCGGGTTTCGGCCTTGCGGAAATACGGCAGGCAGTCCAGGTAGGCCCAGTCTTCCAGACCGGGCAGCTTGGACCAGTTGTCATAGTCCAGGGCGTTGCCGCGGATGTAGCACATGCCGTTGATCAGGGAGGAGCCGCCCAGGCCCTTGCCGCGACCGCACTCCATCCGGCGGCCGTTCATGTGTGGCTCCGGGTCGGTCTCATAGGCCCAGTTGTAGCGCCGGCCTTGCAGCGGAAACGCCAGTGCGGCGGGCATTTGCGTGCGGAAATCCAGGCGATAGTCCGGACCGCCGGCTTCGAGCAGCAGGACGGTGACGCCTTCGTCTTCGGTCAGGCGGGTGGCCAGGGTGTTACCGGCCGAGCCTGCGCCGATGATGATGTAATCGAATTCTTGGGACATTGAATGCACCCTCTTCTGGAATTGGGTTCAGGTCGCGGCAGCCGAGTGCCCTTGTGGCGAGGGAGCTTGCTCCCGCTCGGCTGCGCAGCAGTCGCAAAATCTACGACTGTGGTCTGTCTGAATGACTGTGGTGCCTGAAATTGGGGCTGCTTCGCAGCCCAGCGGGAGCAAGCTCCCTCGCCACAACAGCGTTCACTCAGGCCTCGTGCCAGATCAGAACACCGACGCGTAATCGCCCAGTTCGACCTGTACCGATTTGATGCGCGTGAAGTTGTTCAGCGAGCTGATGCCGTTCTCACGGCCCACGCCCGATTGCTTGTAGCCACCGACCGGCATCTCCGCCGCCGACTCGCCCCAGGCGTTGATCCAGCAGATGCCCGCTTCGAGCTGATGGATGACACGGTGGGCGCGGTTCAGGTCGCGGGTCACGACGCCGGCGGCCAGGCCGAACTCGGTGTCGTTGGCGCGGCGGATCACTTCTTCTTCGGTTTCATAGGTGAGGATGCTCATCACCGGGCCGAAGATTTCTTCGCGCACGATGGTCATTTCGTCAGTGCAGTCGGTGAACACGGTCGGGGCGACGAATGCGCCCTTGGCGAATTCGCCGTCGGTCAGGCGACCGCCGCCGCACAGCAGGCGCGCGCCCTCGGCCTTGCCTTTCTCGATGTAGCCCAACACGCTTTCCATGTGGGCGAAGCTCACCAGCGGCCCGAAGTTGGTGTTTTCGTCCTCCGGGTTGCCGATCCGAATGCGTGCCACGCGCTCGGCGATCTTGGCTTCGAAGGCCGCCTTGAGGTGGCTCGGCACGAATACGCGGGTGCCGTTGGTGCAGACCTGGCCGGAGCTATAGAAGTTGGCCATCATCGCGGTGTCGGCGGCGCGATCCAGGTCGGCGTCATCGAAGATGATCAGCGGCGACTTGCCGCCCAGTTCCATGGTCACGTCCTTGAGCGAAGAGCTCGAAGCGCTGGCCATGACTTTCTTGCCGGTGTCGGTGCCGCCGGTGAAGGAAATCTTCTCGATGCGCGGGTGCTCGGTCAGCCAGGTGCCGACTTCACGGCCGCTGCCGGTCAGTACGTTGAACACGCCCGCTGGAAGACCGGCCTCGGTGTAGATCTCGGCCAGTTTCAGGGTGGTCAGCGAGGTGACTTCGCTCGGCTTGAAGATCATCGCGTTGCCCGCCGCCAGGGCCGGTGCGGATTTCCACAGGGCGATCTGGATCGGGTAGTTCCACGCGCCGATACCCGCTACCACGCCCAGGGGCTCGCGACGGGTATAGACGAACGAAGTGGTGCGCAGCGGAACCTGCTCGCCTTCGATGGCGGGCACCAGGCCGGCGTAGTATTCCAGCACGTCGGCGCCAGTGACGATGTCGACGTATTTGGTTTCGGAGAACGATTTGCCGGTGTCCAGGGTTTCCAGGGCGGCCAGTTCATCGTTGCGCTCGCGCAGGATGTCGACGGCGCGGCGCAGGATGCGCGAACGCTGCATGGCGGTCATCGCGGCCCAGATTTTCTGGCCCTTTTCGGCGCTGACCACGGCGCGCTCGACATCTTCCTTGGTCGCGCGCTGCACTTGGGCAAGGACTTCACCGTTGGCAGGGTTGATGGCTTCGAAGGTGGCGTCGCCGCTGGCATCGCTGTACGCGCCATCGATGTAGAGTTTTTGCAGTTCGAAACGGGCCATAAAGTCCTCGCAAGTGCATAAGTGGTTGGCTGGCCACCGGGCGTGTCGTCTATAGCTGACTGCGCGGGTCGGTGGCGGTTCAGGAGCCGAGCGGTTCTGTGTGCTCTGGCACGCCTGCTTTGGTCAGTTGGAAATCCATGTATTCGTAAGCGATCCGGTGTGCCTGGGCGGTGTCGAACGCGTCTCCCGACAGCGCGCCGCGCAGCCACAAACCATCAATCAGGGCGGCCAGGCCCCGTGCCGCGCTGCGTGCCTGATGAACGGGCAACACACGGCGGAACTGGCAGCACAGGTTGGAATACAGACGGTGATCGTTGATCCGCTGCAACCTGTGCAAAGACGGGTGATGCATGCTGGTGGCCCAGAAGGCCAGCCAGGTTTTCATTGCCGGGCCATTGACCTGGCTGGCGTCGAAGTTGCCTTCGATGATCACCTTCAGGTGAGCCCGTGGGCTCGAATCCTGGAGCGCCTGGCGGCGCGCGGTGACGTTCTCGCTCAGGACACTCATCAGGTACTGGGCCGTAGCCGCGATCAGGCCATTCTTGTCCCGAAAGTAGTGACTGATGATGCCGTTCGAGACACCGGCCAAACGAGCGATCAGCGCAATGCTGGCGTCCCCCATCCCGACCTGGTCGACGGCCTGCAACGTGGCTTCGATCAATTGCTGGCGGCGGATGGGTTGCATACCGACCTTGGGCATCTAGCACATCTCCTTAGGCCCGCCGGCGAACGAGTTGGGTCTGCCGTGGCGAAGGCCAGTCTATTTTGTTTTGATTGAACGTTCAATCAACAAAAACAAAGTTCTATACGCAAGTCATCGCTGTTTGTCGGGAATTTCATGTATGAAAACCCGTAGTACAGGGGCGGGGACTTTTTCGGGATGTCTTTATAACACTCGGGGGGCGGTTGGATGCCGAGCAAACGGTTGTGTGGCGAGGGCAATGTCAGGGCTGAGTATCTACACAAACAAAAACGCCGCGATCATCTCGCGGCGTTTTTGTGTGCGGGGGGCTTAGCCCAGGTTTTTGCCGAGCAATGCGTGATACAGCTCGCTGTCGCCCAGGATCCCGACGACTTTCTGGTCATCGTGAAGCACCAGCTTGTTGCCGGTCTGGTAGCGGATCTGCAACGCGTCGCGCATGCCGATGTTGGAGTCCACCAGCGTCGGGCGACGGCCGAGGCCTTCGACGGCCTGGCCCGGTGCCCAGTTTTGCAGGTCCAGCGCCGCGCCGTTCTGCCGGGCGCCCTTGATGGTGTTGCCCTCGGCCAGGTCAAGCCAGGAGTCGCCGCCCGGGTCCAGGCACACCGAACCGTTGATGCGCTTGCAGTTGTCCAGGGTGCGCATCAGGCTGCGCCCGCAGAGAACGTTGAGTGGGTTGGTGTGGGCGACGAAGGTGCGCACATAATCGTCCGCCGGGTTCAATACGATCTCTTCCGGCTTGCTGTACTGGATGATGCGGCCGTCTTTCATGATCGCGATACGGCTGCCCAGCTTCAGGGCTTCGTCGAGGTCGTGGCTGACGAACACAATGGTCTTGCTCAGCTTGCGTTGCAGCTCCAGCAGTTCGTCCTGCAGG
Organism: Pseudomonas fluorescens Q2-87; assembly: GCF_000281895.1. Taxonomy (NCBI): domain Bacteria; kingdom Pseudomonadati; phylum Pseudomonadota; class Gammaproteobacteria; order Pseudomonadales; family Pseudomonadaceae; genus Pseudomonas; species Pseudomonas fluorescens. The sequence continues at coordinate 498,543 of NZ_CM001558.1, forward strand.
CCTTGGCGGATCAGCGGGTCGAGGGCCGAGAACGGTTCGTCCATCAGCAGGATGTCGGCGTCCATCGCCAGGGCGCGGGCCAGGCCGACTCGTTGCTGCATGCCGCCGGACAACTCGTCGGGCTTCTTGTTGCGCCATTGGGTCAGGCCCACCAGCTCAAGCTTCTCATCCACCAGCTTGCGGCGTTCCTTTTCCGGTCGGCCCTGCATTTCCAGGCCGAAGCTGATGTTTTCGCGCACGGTCAGCCAAGGCATCAGGGCGAACTTCTGGAACACCATGGCGATGCGCTTGGTGCGCATCATCTTCAGTTCGGCTGGGGTACAGGAAGCGATGTCGATCTGGCGGCCTTCGTGCTCGACGAACAGCTTGCCGCGGCTCACGGTGTTCAGGCCATTGATACAGCGCAGCAGGCTGGACTTGCCCGAGCCGGACAGGCCCATCAGTACGCAGATTTCACCTTTCTCGATGTCCAGGCTGGCTTTTTCCACGCCGACGATTTGCCCGGTCTTCTTCAGGATTTCGTTTCGGGTCAGGCCTTTGTCGAGCAGCTTGAGGGCTTCGCGTGGATCTTTGGCAAAGATCACGTCGACCTCTTCGAAGCGGATTATGCTCATGCGTCACCCCCTACTTTAGCGTCGGGTTGTTTGCAGATTCGGTCGAGCATGATCGCCAGCAATACAATCGCCAGGCCGGCTTCGAAGCCCAGGGCGATATCGGCGGTGTTCAGTGCGTTGACCACGGGTTTGCCCAGGCCATCGGCACCCACCAGCGCGGCGATCACCACCATCGACAACGACAGCATGATGCACTGGGTGATACCGGCCGCGATGCTGGGCATCGCGTGGGGCAGTTCGATGCGCGACAGAAGTTGACGGCGGGAACAGCCGAAGGCTTTGCCGGCGTCCATCAGTTCTTCCGGAACGTCGCGGATGCCCAGGTAGGTCAGACGGATGGGCGCGGCAATCGCGAACACCACCGTGGAGATCAAGCCCGGGACCACACCCAGACCGAAAAGGGTCAGGGTAGGAATGAGGTAAACGAAGGTCGGTACGGTCTGCATCAGATCGAGTACCGGACGCATCAGGGTGTAGAACATCGGCTTGTGCGCGGCAACAATGCCCAGCGGCACGCCGATCAGTACGCAGACCAGGGTGGCGAACAGCACCTGGGCGAGGGTTTCCATGGTTTCCTGCCAATAACCCAGGTTGAGGATCAGCAGGAAGGAGGCGATGACGAATACGGTCAGGCCCCATTTGCGCTGGATGAAGTGCGCCAATAGCGCGATGAGGCCGATCAAGGCCAGTGGGTTGAACCAGGTCAGCGCAAACGTCACGCCGTGAATCATCGTTTCCAGGAACAGCGCGATTGCGTCGAATGTGCTGGCGCCGTGTTGCGTCAACCATTCGACAAAGCCGGCTATGTACTGGCCCAAGGGTATTTTCTGATCAATGAGCATGGTAGTGAACGTCCGCATGCAAGGGATAAACAGCCCGGGCGAGCGAACCCGCCCGGCATAACATGAGCAATTACTGCGCGAGCTTGGCTTTCACGGCGTCCAGGCCTGGTTTACCGTCAATGGTGGTGACGCCAGCGAGCCAGGTATCGAGTACCTGTGGGTTTTTCTTCAGCCAGGCCTTGGCCGCGGCTTCAGGCTTCATCTTGTCGTCAAGCACGTTGCCCATCAGCGAGCTTTCCATGTCGACCGTGAATTCCAGGTTTTTCAACAGCTGGCCCACATTGCTGCATTCCTGGCTGTAGCCCTTGCGGGTGTTGGTCGCGACGGTCGCAGCGCCGAAATCCGGGCCGAAGAAGTCGTCGCCACCGGTCAGGTACTGAATTTTGAAGCGCGTGTTCATCGGGTGTGGCGCCCAGCCGAGGAACACCACGTCGGTATTGCGTTTGGAGGCGCGGTCGACCTGGGAGAGCATGCCCGCTTCACTCGACTCGACGACCTTGAAGCCTGCGTCCTTCAGGCCGAAGGCGTTCTTCTCGATCATGCTCTGGATCAGGCGGTTGCCGTCGTTGCCGGGCTCGATCCCGTAGATCTTGCCGTCCAGTTCCTTCTTGAATTTGGGGATGTCGGCGAAATCGTGCAGGCCTTTGTCATACAGGGCCTGAGGCACGGCGAGGGTGTACTTGGCACCCTTGAGGTTGGTGCGCACGGTTTCCACTGTGCCGGCGTCGCGGTAAGCCTTGATGTCGTTTTCCATGGTCGGCATCCAATTGCCGAGGAAAACGTCCATGTTCTTGCCGTCGGCCAGGGACTTGTAGGTCACCGGCACGGAAATCATGGTGGTCTTGGTCTTGTAGCCCAGCGCGTCGAGTACAACGCTGGTGGTGGCGGTGGTCACGGTGATGTCGGTCCAGCCGACATCGGAGAAGTTGACGGTGCTGCACTGTGCGGGTTCTGCAGCGTTGGCCAGCATCGGAAGACTCAGCATGGCGGCCAACAACAACGGCGTGGAACCTTTCATGGGTGGACTCCTGGTGTTTTATCGGCAGTGTCCGGTCAGGACAACCGCGCTTATTGGATGTTGCGGTTGGTGGCGCGTGAGCACTCTTCTGACACGCGGCCTTGCAATCGAGCCGTAACCGATCATGTACCAGTGCAAATCCGACGCCTACAGGGTGGGTCGTATCCAGTACAGGGATGGTCGCATCCAGTGCGGGTAACGTCGTTTACAGATTTTTTCCGCCCTTGGCAGGCTTCTGAACCGCAAAAAAACGGCGCAAAACCGGGGCAAACGCCAGGCGGCGTTGGCGGGCATGATTGCGTCGGTGTCAGACGTCGGGCCTCAAGACAAAAGCCGGATGATGCGGCCATCCCCGGCGTTGAGCGTAGCAGCTCCGCCACCGGACGCTCCTGCGCCCGGATGTGCCTGTTCTCGGAGGTTCTCGGCAATGGCAATCAGCGTTTTCGACCTGTTCAAGATTGGTATCGGCCCGTCCAGCTCCCACACGGTAGGCCCCATGCGCGCCGCGGCTTTGTTTGTAGAGGCGCTGCGGGCCAAAGCGATGCTGCACGATGTGCGACGGGTCGAGGTGCAGTTGTTCGGTTCACTGTCGGCCACCGGCATTGGCCACGGCAGCGACAACGCAGTGATCATGGGCTTGATGGGGGAGTGGCCGGATTCGATCGATCCGTCGCAGATCGGCACGCGTATCGAACTGCTGCGCGAGACCGGGACGCTGCTGCTGGACAGTCGCTTGCCGGTGCCTTTCATCTGGTCGCGGGACATGCGCCTGATCGACGAGAACCTGCCGTTCCACCCCAATGCGATGACGCTGGTGGCCGAGGGTGATAGCGGCGAGCTGCACCGTGATACCTATTATTCTGTCGGCGGCGGTTTTGTCGTCGATCAGGCCCAGGCGTCCAGCGGCGTGGTGGACCTGGACCGCACCGAACTGCCTTACGATTTTTCCAGCGCCGAAGAATTGCTCGATCTGTGTCGCACCCACAACCTGCGGGTGGCCGAGTTGATGATGGCCAACGAAAAGGTCTGGCGCTCGGAAGAAGAGATTCGCAGCGGCCTGATGAAACTCTGGCGCGCCATGCAGGATTGCGTCGAGCAGGGTCTCAAGCATGAGGGCATCCTGCCTGGCGGTCTGAATGTACGCCGGCGTGCGGCCAAATTGCACCGCAGCCTGCAAGAGCTGAACAAGCCCAATGTCATCGGCTCGACCCTGAGCGCCATGGAGTGGGTCAATCTTTTCGCCCTGGCGGTCAACGAAGAAAACGCCGCCGGCGGGCGCATGGTCACGGCGCCGACCAATGGCGCGGCGGGAATCATTCCGGCGGTGCTGCATTACTTCATGAAATTCAGCGAAGCGGTCACCGACGCCAACGTCGTGGATTATTTCCTCAGCGCGGCGGCAGTAGGGATCCTGTGCAAGAAAAACGCTTCGATCTCCGGCGCCGAAGTCGGTTGCCAGGGCGAGGTGGGGTCGGCCTGCGCCATGGCGGCGGCGGGTTTGGCGGAGATTCTCGGAGCCACGCCGGAACAACTGTGCAACGCGGCGGAAATCGGCCTGGAACACAACCTTGGCCTGACCTGCGATCCGGTGGGTGGCCTGGTGCAAGTGCCGTGCATCGAGCGCAATGCGATTGCCGCGGTGAAAGCCATCAACGCCGCGCAAATGGCGTTGCGGGGCGACGGCCAACACTTCATCTCCCTGGACCGGGTGATCCGCACCATGCGCGATACCGGCGCCGACATGCATGACAAATACAAGGAAACCTCCCGGGGTGGCTTGGCGGTCAGTGCGGTGGAGTGCTGATTAAGGCGCTGTGAATAATCCTGTGGCGAGGGAGCAAGCTCCCTCGCCACGGGTATCGAGAAAACCGCTCGTTAAATGAACACTCATGCGCAAACACGCCACGTTTTGGCGCGTCGCAAACAGATAAGACGTGACTTGTCGGTCACTCCTTTGCACACCGCCCGACCATCCGTCCCCGCGCTTGCGGTGACATCCGCCGCACAAGCGCCGCAGCCCAGTTCCCACAAGTGCTACCGATCTGCTCACAGCCCGCTGTGACAGGTACCTGCGGCCTGGATGGCGCTTATAACCCCCACATCACGCATGCCTTATATAGACAGGCCGCGATGTCGTTTTCAGGATTTATTGAACACCCATTCAATTTTAGGCACGGCAATTGCTCTATCCCGATAAAGCCCCGTCTCACGCAAGAGAACGATGGCAATAACAAGAGCCTCCGCCTGAGGCCATCACCCGCTTTGTGTGAGGAGATACCGCGATGACGACGTCCAACTCCGGGGCCCAACCCCAGAACCGTGCGCCTCAATCCATCGGCTTTCTGCTGCTGGACAATTTCACGCTGATTTCCCTGGCGTCCGCGGTAGAACCGCTACGCATGGCTAACCAGTTATCCGGTCGCGAGCTATATCGTTGGACCACCCTCACCGTTGACGGCGGGCAAGTCTGGGCCAGCGATGGTTTACAGATCACCCCGGATGCCTCCATGCACAAGGCCCCGGCACTGGACACGGTCATCGTCTGTGGCGGCATCGGTATCCAGCGCACCGTCACCCGCGAACATGTGTCATGGCTGCAAAGCCAGGCCCGTCAGTCCCGTCGCCTCGGTGCGGTCTGCACCGGCAGTTGGGCCCTGGCCTGCGCCGGCCTGCTGGACGGTTTCGATTGCAGCGTGCATTGGGAATGCCTGGCCGCGATGCAGGAAGCCTTTCCACGGGTATCGATGAGCACCCGTCTGTTCACCCTCGACCGCAACCGTTTCACCAGCTCCGGCGGCACCGCACCGCTGGACATGATGCTGCACCTGATCAGCCGTGATCACGGCCGCGAACTGTCGGCGGCGATCTCCGAAATGTTTGTCTACGAGCGTATCCGCAACGAGCAGGACCACCAGCGTGTGCCACTCAAGCACATGCTTGGCACCAACCAGCCGAAGTTGCAGGAAATCGTCGCGCTGATGGAAGCCAATCTCGAAGAGCCGATCGACCTGGACGAACTGGCGGTGTACGTCGCCGTGTCCCGGCGTCAGCTGGAGCGGTTGTTCCAGAAGTACCTGCACTGCTCGCCGTCGCGCTATTACCTCAAGCTGCGGCTGATTCGTGCACGGCAGTTGCTCAAGCAGACGCCGATGTCGATCATCGAAGTGGCGTCGGTATGCGGTTTCGTCTCCACGCCGCACTTCTCCAAGTGCTATCGCGAGTACTTCGGCATTCCGCCACGGGACGAGCGTGTAGGTTCCAATACCACGCAGCAAGTGGCGATGATGCCGCTGCCACAGGCACTGGTGCTGTCGCCGCTGTCCGGCCCGCTGTCGGCGCTGAGCCAGGCGCGCAATGAGTCGACGTTTGCCAGCGTAAGGCTCTAGCGCAACAGCTTTTGTGGCGAGGGAGCTTGCTCCCGCTGGACTGCGAAGCAGTCCCAAAACCGGACTATGCGGTGTCTCGGACATATAGCGTAGCCAGGTTTACGACCGCTTCGCGGCCGAGCGGGAGCAAGCTCCCTCGCCACAGGGTCAGGCGCTATGGTTTTGCTGATATTCGGTCAATGCCGGCAGCAACTGCTTATCGATCGCCTGGCGCACGGCTGGCAGGATGGTGGCGCTGCTGGTGTACATGTCCTTGACCATCCGCCGCAGCTCATTGGCGCGGGCCCGGTCCAAGCCCCGCACGGCGCACTCACACGCCTGCTCGGCCGTAGAGCCGCTGGGTATCTGGAGCCCCAGGGCCTTGAGCTGGCCCAGCAGGTCTTCCTGGTCGATCAAATCGGCGTACATCATGACGCTTTTCCTTGTTCAGGGATTGGGGTCGTGCCTCGATTCTGGTAGCCGTCCGAAGCGGCGGCAAGGGCAAACTGTCGCAATGGCCCGGATACCTATGAACAGGTCGTTTTCGGCTAACTCTCGCGAACCCGTACTGGGCACACTGAACTCAAGCTGAATCACGATGGTTTGGTCACCCTCGCGCGACGGCTCCTCCAGTAACGCACCTGCCCCGATCCAGTCACGGCTTGATCGGGGATTTTTTGCCTGGGTGAAACAGGGGGAGATGGGCTGCCGGACAGACCGCTATCGCGAGCAAGCCCGCTCCCACATGGGAACCCGGACTCCTGTGGGAGCGGGCTTGCTCGCGAATGGCCGTTACGCGGTCTAGCGTTGTAGAACCAGAATCCGCGACAACAACTCATCCCGATCCACATAACAACCCTGGAAATGCCGTGCCCCGGAAGCCGGGTCGAAGGCGTTGCGGGCGTGGAGGGTGCGGCGGTTGTCGAAGCACCAGAGTTGGCCGGGTTCGAGACGCTGTACCAGACGAAATTGTGGCTCGCGGGTCAGGGCGATGAAGCGACGGTACGCGCGGTACAGCCGGGGCATCTGCTCGACCGAGGTGTCGAACGGCCCGCGCAGGAAGTTCGCCATGCGGATCTCCGAGACATGCCCGAGGGCATCCAGCGCAATGATCGGCGCCAGGCAACGGTAATCGCTGTGACGATCCTTGTTGCGAAACTCCACCGGGATCTGGCACAGCGCGTCGAAGGCTTCGGGATCTTCCTGGCGCAGCGTCTCGGCGATGGCAAAGCCGTCGACAAAAATACTCTCGCCACCCTCAGCGTCATTCACCAGGCAATGCAAGAACTGAAGCCCCGGCTGCAACTCCCGCGTCGGCAAATCGCTGTGCAGTGGCAAGTTGAAAGCGGTGTAGGCGTTGCTGTCGGCATTGGCCTTGGATTGCACGTTGAACAGCACGCCGAAGTTGCTTTCGCGGATAAAGGAAATGCGCTGGGCAATCTGTTTCAGCGACCCGGGTTCGGTGGGCACGCCGCGTACTTGCGTCAGGCCGATGTCGCGCACCGCCAGCAGCCAGTGCAGCAACGCATCGGCGTCTTCCATCAGCGTCGGGTAATCGAACACCGGTAGTTGTAGATCGTGCTGCCATAGCTGGGGCCGAGGTTTGTTCGCCAGGCGCTCGGCCCTGGATTGATCATCGTAGGCGTGGGCGCGCAACCAGCCTGGATCGAAACGGCTCTGGTGACCGTCCTGCCAACTGACGCACAGGCAACCTTCGTCGTCGAGGCCGACGGTAGCGGGGGCAAGGTGTTCGGGGACGTCGACGATTTCCAGCACCTGTTCCCGAGTGACGCTGTAGACGCATTCAGGGCAAGGGCAGTTGTCCCGCAGCCATTGATGGTGGAAGGGGCTGACCCGGCTGTCGGCCCAGGTGACCTGTAGCCGGTCGGCCATGGGCGTCACCGCGCCCAGTGCGCAGATCCGAGGATATCGGCGGAAGTCGGCAAAAGCGGCGGCGGTGTTCATGGCGATCTCCTGTTGCGGACTTATCGGGCGGCTGGCAGCGCGATGACCCGCCCGATGTAGGCCGGGGATGGCAGGTCGGACTGTTCATCGAGCAGGGCGGTGAGTCTGCCCAAGGTCTGCTCCGTGAAAGGCGCCGAACGCGGGCCGGCCAGGTCGACGTGCAGCAGCATTTGCTCATTACCGGCCAGCTCTTTATCGCCGCCCGCCAAGTGCAGGCTGTGGTAGAGGTGCAGGCGCTTGGCGTCATGGCCGATGATGTGCGTGCGCACTTCCACGGCGGCGTCGAGTTTTACTTCGTGCAGGTAGTTGAGGTGCAGTTCGAGGGTGAACAGAGAGTGACCGCTGGCCTCGCGGTTCTGGCTGTCCAGGCCGAGCCGGTCCATCAACGCATCGGTGGCATAACTGAAGATCAGCAGGTAGAAGGCGTCGCGCAGGTGGCCGTTGTAATCGACCCATTCCGGGAGGATGCGGGTTTGGTAGGTGGTTAGAGTGGGCATGGCGGAACTCCACAAACAGTCGCTGATGTACACCTTTTGTGGCGAGGGAGCTTGCTCCCGCTCGGCCGCGAAGCGGTCGTAAAACCGGCGAATGCAATTTGACTGACACCGCATTTGCCGGTTTTGGGACTGCTTCGCAGTCCAGCGGGAGCAAGCTCCCTCGCCACATGGGGTTGTGATTATTCAGTGAACGCCATCCCATGCTTGGCTTTGGTCGTCTTCACCGCCTCCAGCACCGCCAGCAGGCAATCATCACGATAGCGCTCCAGGGCCGAAATGCTGTGGCTGCCCAGTTGCTCGCTCGTCCCGTCCACCACGTCGTCGATGAGTTTTTCAGTCAGTTCCGGCGCTGGCAGGTAGGTCCATGGCAATTGCAGCGCCGGGCCGAACTGGGCCATGAAGTGACGCATCCCGGCATCGCCGCCAGCCAGGGTATAGGTCAGGAACGTGCCCATGAATGACCAGCGCAACCCGGCCCCAAAACGAATGGCGTCGTCGATTTCACCGGTGGTGGCCACGCCGTCGTTGACCAGGTGCAAGGCTTCGCGCCACAGCGCTTCGAGCAACCGGTCGGCGATGAAACCGGGCACTTCCTTGCGCACATGCAGCGGCCGCATGCCGAGGGATTCATATACCTGCATGGCCGCCTGCACCGCTTCTGGCGCGGTGTGTTTGCCGCCCACCACTTCCACCAGCGGCAACAGATAAACCGGGTTGAACGGGTGCCCGACCACGCAGCGTTCCGGGTGCGTGCAACCTTCATAGAATTCGCTGGGCAAAAGCCCCGAAGTGCTGGAACCGATCAGCGCGTTCGGCTTGGCGGCGGCGCTGATCTGGCCGTGCAGTTCCAGTTTCAGTTCCAGGCGCTCGGGGGCGCTTTCCTGGATGAAGTCGGCGTCGCGTACACACTCTTCGATGGTCGCGACAAAGCGCAGCCGATCCTGCGACGCCCCAGGGGCCAGGCCCTGTTTCTCCAGCGCGCCCCAGGCGTTGGCGACGCGCTTGCGCAATGCCGCCTCGGCGCCCGGCGCTGGGTCCCAGGCCACGACGTCCAGGCCATGGGCCAGGGCGCGGCTGACCCAGCCGCTGCCGATCACACCGCTGCCCAGGGCGGCGAAGATTTTGATGTCAGTGATAAAGCTCATGGTGATTTCCTGAATGGTTCGCCGATTCCTAATGTGGGAGCGGGCTTGCTCGCGAAGACGGAATTCCTTTCACAGAAGATCCATCGGAGGTACCGGCCCCTTCGCGAGCAAGCCCGCTCCCACACTCGATCTGTGGTGGTCTTGGGATCTGCGGTCAGTGCAGATCCTATGTGCGCGTTTGGTTTAGCTGCGTTTGGTCAGGCCCATTTTCTTGCGACCCTCTGCGGGCGTCAGCACGCGGGCACCGAGGCGATTGAGAATTTCTCCGGCGCGTTCCACCAACTGGCCATTCGTGGCGAGCACGCCTTTGTCCAGCCACAAGTTATCTTCCAGGCCGACCCGCACGTTGCCGCCCAGCAACACGGCCTGGGCCGCCATCGGCATTTGCATGCGGCCAATGCCGAAGCCGGCCCACACCGCGTCGGCCGGCAGGTTGTCGACCATGGCTTTCATCGTCGTGGTGTCGGCCGGTGCGCCCCATGGGATGCCCAGGCAGAGCTGGAACAGCGGGTTGTCCAGCAGGCCTTCCTTGATCAGTTGCTTGGCGAACCACAGATGGCCGGTGTCGAAGATTTCCAGCTCGGCCTTGACCCCCAGCTCGGTGATGCGCTTGGCGCCGGCTCGCAGTTGCGTCGGGGTGGACACATAAATGGTGTCGCCATCGCCGAAGTTCAGGGTGCCGCAATCCAGCGTGCAAATCTCCGGCAGTAGCGCTTCGACGTGGGCCAGGCGGGTCAGCGGGCCCACGAGGTCGGTGTTGGGGCCGAACTCCATCGGCCGTTCACCGGCACCGATCTCCAGGTCGCCGCCCATGCCGGCGGTGAGATTGACGATGATGTCCACGTCTGCCTCACGGATGCGTTCCATCACTTCGCGGTACAGCGTCACGTCCCGGCTGAACTTGCCGGTCTGCGGGTCGCGAACATGGCAGTGGACCACCGTGGCTCCGGCCTTGGCGGCCTCGACGGCGGCCTCGGCGATCTGTTTCGGGGTGACCGGCACGTGGGGGCTCTTGGCGGTCGTGTCGCCAGCACCGGTGAGTGCGCAGGTGATGATGACGTCGTGGTTCATGGTGCGGATTCCTTCAGGCGTGGTCGGTCACTGCGCAGCCGTCGGGCGCTGCGCAGATAGGTAGTGGTGGGTCAGTTGCTGGTCAGTTTCAGGTTGTCGGCGGCCGGCTTGCCGTCGAAGGTGGTTACGCCTTCGAGCCAACGCTGTTTGTCTTGCGGGTGATCCTTGAGCCATTGCCGGGCCGATTCGAGCGGGTCCTTGTGATCGAGCAGTGGCTGCATCATCCGGCTCTCGTCATCGGCGGTGAATGTCAGGTTGCTCAACAACCGCCCGACGTTCGGGCATTGCTGGGCATAGTCCGGAGCGGTGACGGTCCACACGGTGGCCATGCCTTCGTTCGGACCGAGGGCGTCTTCGCTGCCGGTGAGGTAGGTCATTTGCACATTGACGTTCATCGGGTGCGGTGCCCAGCCAAAGAACACCACGGCTTCCTTGCGCCGCACGGCGCGGTCCACAGCGGCGAGCATGCCGGCCTCGCTGGACTCGACCAGTTGGAATTTGCCCAGACCGAACTGGTTCTTGGCGATCATCGCCTTGATCTGGGTGTTGGCGCCGGAGCCTGGCTCGATGCCATAGATCTTGCCGCCCAGTTCTTTTTCGAACTTGGCGATGTCGGCGAACGTCTTCAGGCCCTTGTCGGCCAGGTAGGTGGGCACGGCCAGGGTGGCGCGCGCATCCTTGAGGCTTGGCTCCGTCAGCACTTTGACCTGCTTGGCCTCGACGAACGGGGTGATGGTCTGGGTCATCAGCGGATTCCAGTAGCCGAGGAACAGGTCCAGGCGCTGGTCGCGGATGCCGGCAAAGATGATTTGCTGGGAGGCGCTGGTCTGTTTGGTCTTGTAGCCGAGGCCATCGAGCATCACCTGGGTCAGGGCGCTGGTGGCGATGACGTCGGTCCAGTTGACCACGCCCAGGCGCACGTTCTGGCACGCGGCGGGCTCGGCTGCCAGGGCGGCGCCATTCAACAAAGTGGTACCGCTCAGGGCAAGAACGCAGTAGCTGATCAATCGTTTCATGACGGGGTCCTCGGCAGCTTATTGTTATGGGTTCCGGTGTCTGCGCGCCGGTGATGCCAAGTTACGCAGCCCGCAGCCTTGCAAAACGCACAGCGGCGACGCGCTCTTGCACTGCAGCGACCTGTGGCGTATCAAGGTCGGCACGCTACCCGCCAACCGAGTGCGCTCCATGTCCCAGGATTTCTACTTCTTGTTGATGCCGGGTTTCTCGGCCATCGGTTTCATTTCGGCTATCGAGCCGTTGCGGGTCGCCAATCGTTTTCGCGGCGAGCTGTACCGCTGGCATGTGTTGAGTGCCGATGGTGGAGCGGTGCTGGCGAGCAACGGTATGTCGGTCAACGCCGATGCCGCGCTGGAGCCACTGAAAAAGGGCGCGACCCTTTGGGTGGTGGCGGGGTTCGAACCGCTGAAGTTCGCCACCCCGGCATTGGAGCGCTGGCTGCATCGGCTGGACAACGAAGGCGTGAGCCTGGGCGGTATCGACACGGGCAGTGTGGTCCTGGCCGAAGCGGGTCTGCTGGAAGGGCATCGCGTGACCCTGCACTGGGAAGCGATCGAGGCGTTCAAAGAGTCTTATCCACAGCTCAGCGTGACCCAGGAATTGTTCGAAATCGACCGTCGCCGTATCACCTGCGCCGGCGGCACCGCTTCCATCGACCTGATGCTCGACCTGATCGGCCAGGCCCACGGTCCCGAGCTGGCGATTCAAGTGAGCGAGCAATTCGTGCTTGGCCGCATTCGCCCGCGCAAAGACCATCAGCGCATGGAAATCGCCAGTCGCTACGGCATTCGCAACAAGAAACTGGTGCATGTCATCGGCGAGATGGAAACCCACAGCGAACCGCCCCTGAGCACTTTGGCCCTGGCCGAATCCATCAGCGTCACACGTCGCCAGCTCGAAAGGCTGTTCCGCCTGCACTTGAACGACACCCCGAGCAACTTCTACCTGCGCTTGCGCCTGGAAAAGGCCCGGCAACTGCTGCGCCAGACCGACATGAGCGTGTTGGAAGTGAGCATTGCCTGCGGTTTCGAATCACCGTCGTACTTCACCCGCAGTTACCGGGCACGGTTCGAACGCTGCCCGCGGGAGGATCGGCGGCGGCAGTTGGTTTGAAAGCAAAACACCTCTAGGGCACCTGCACCAAAAACGGTATTTAAATTTTTTGATTTAAATTATTCCTGGCGATCGTCTTGGTTTTTTTAAAGACTGGTGCTGTTAGTTCTGATGGCGGCTAAAGGATTTTCTGCCGATCCAAGAAACGTGTTTTAACGGACCGCTGAATAGGGCCAAGGGAGGTGCTGTGCATGAAGAGAAATATTTGGCTTTTTTTTGTATTGCTATTAGTTAGTCGTTTGGTACAAGCAAATCTCGCCCATCCTGGAATTCTGGTGGACTTCAAGCAATTACAGTACGTGAAGGAAAATATACATCGAGAGCCTTGGAGGAGCGCTTATGAAAAAGCCCTGCAAGACCCCTTGGGCGATAGAAATTACGAGCCGACGCCTTGGACGACGGTAGAGTGTGGCTCGTATTCCAATCCCAATAACGGCTGTTCGGACGAGACCAGAGACGCCCGGGCAGCCTACACGCAGGCTTTATTATGGCGGCTGAGCGGTGACCCTCGGTATGCAGAGAATGTACGAAAAATCCTCAATGCTTGGGCCGACACACTGATCGGTGGTCACACCAATAGTAATGGTCCCTTGCAAGCTGCATGGACGGCAGCGTTGTTTACCAGAGCCGCTGAAATTGTCAAATATTCCTACGATGGTTGGCCCCAGCCGGAAAAAGACAAAGTGACCAGGTTATTTGCCAGGCAGTATTATCCTGACGTGCTGCGTGCTTTTTCCGGGAGTTATAGTTGCTATAACAAGAACTGGCATGCAAGTGCCATTGAAGCAATGTTTAATATTGCTGTATTCAATAAAAAACAGGCGTGGTTGGATGACGCCGTTGCGAAGTGGCGTGGCCTTGTTCCGTCCTATATTTATCTCTCCTCCGATGGCGCACGTCCGAAGAATGCTCCGTGGTGCTCGCGTAGCAACGCACAAGTTAATGCGCACTGGAGTAGCCCTGAAGTCTACGTGGAAGGTTTGTCGCAAGAAAGTTGCCGGGACTTTGAGCATGCGGCTTATGGTCTGGCGGCAATAATCAACGTTGCGGAGAGCGCACGTTTACAAGGGATTGATTTATATGGGGATCAAACCAGCCAGGCCGCGTTACGCATTGCGGCGGCGATGGAGTTGCACAGTGCCTATCAAAATGGTGATCAGGCAAAACTATGCAAGTCCTATGATGGATACAGGAACGATACGGTCGGCACGTTCGAAATAGGATTCAATCACTACGCGTTGCGTCAAGGCGCTTCCCTGCCGCAGACGTCGCTGTTCCTGCAAAAGCACCGCCCAGTCAAAGGAAAATTTCATTACCTTTGGGAAACGCTGACCCATGGATCCACGGGGATCATCCCATAGAACCAGTCGTATCTGGTTTGAGAAGACCCGGCGGTGATTGGGGACGGGCGGGAGCTGGTTTGAGAGGCTTTTATACTCAATTATTCCCGCGACTATAAATTATACCTGTCGCCATAAACGGGGATAAAAGCCTGATGTCCGCCTACACCTGTGGCGAGGGAGCTTGCTCCCGCTGGGCTGCGTAGCAGCCCCAAAAAAGCGAGGGCCGCTGCGCGCCCCAGCGGGAGCAAGCTCCCTCGCCACGGGGGGGCGCATTCCACAGGGGAAACGCATTTATTTTTTCAGCAACGCCGAACACGCTGCCTTGTAGGCCTCATGCTGATATTTGTTCAGCGTCGCTGGCAAGGCGAAGTCATGTTTCTTGTGCTGCGCGTTGATGGTCTGCGGTGACAGCAGCGTCACCTCGCAATCCTCCAGCAATTGAAAAACCCCTTCAATCTTGAACGTGGTCGGTCCGCCGGCGAACTCGCCTTTCTTGCTGCGCTTCTTGATGGCGATGCGTTCGATACCATGCTCAGCCACGAATGCCCGCACCTGAGCGGCAAACGCCTTGACGTTGGCGGCTTCGTCATCGTCGTCCAGGGCGATTTTCTTGGTGTTCAGCGCGACGTGGGTCAAGGCCAGCTGATCCAGCGAGGCAACGGCGATGATCGCTTCGCTGCCTTTGATTTCGATGCCGCAGGTTTTCATGTGAATCTCTTTGCTTGAGGGGGTGTGCAGCTTACTCCTGCCCAATCGACTCCAAAAACTCCGACCGATCATCGCTCACCTGGGCCATGCAGTCGTTTTCGGCGATTTTGTAGGCTTCGCTGCCGGGTTTGGCCGGGAAGGCGGCGATGGCGCAGTCGGCTTCGCGCTGTTTTAGCCACAGTTGCTGGGCGGCCTTGATCTTGGCGGTGATGTCGTTGAGTTGCGCCTTGTCGCTGGCGTAGCGGGTTTGCAGGCGTTCGTTGAGGCTTTGCAGGTTCTCATTGAGCAGTTGTTCGGCGGCGGTCTTGCCATAGGCCGAGCAGGCCAGGGTCTGGACGTCGTTTTCCACCGCGTCGCAGGGGTTTTGTTCGGTGTCTTCGGTGGCGTGGGCCACGGTGCTGATCAATGCCAAAGCCAGGAAAAGTGATTTCATCGCGTCGCCGCTCAGTCCAGTGAAAACCAGTGATGCGGCGGATTCTGGCGCAAGCGACGGGTAAAGAACAGACGGGCAGGGTGGAGCGGCCATGACCCTTTGTCGCGGATTGACGCTTTCGGCAATTCCCCTGTCGTTTTTGCACCCGGTCGCCACGGCCCTCAGGCATATGCTGGCCCCAAAGCGCCGGCACACGATTCGGCGCGTGGATCTGACAAAAGGGGACTGCCTGATGAGCCCAGCCGAATTGCACGCCGACAGCATCGTTATCGACGGGCTGATCATTGCCAAGTGGAACCGTGAACTGTTCGAAGATATGCGCAAGGGTGGGCTGACCGCCGCCAACTGCACCGTGTCGGTGTGGGAAGGCTTCCAGGCGACCATCAACAATATCGTCGCCAGCCAGAAGCTGATCCGCGAGAACAGCGACCTGGTGATCCCGGTGAAAACCACCGCCGATATCCGCCGCGCCAAGGAACAGGGCAAGACCGGCATCATCTTCGGCTTCCAGAACGCCCACGCGTTCGAAGACCAACTCGGCTACGTCGAGATCTTCAAGCAGCTTGGCGTTGGCGTGGTGCAGATGTGCTACAACACCCAGAACCTGGTGGGCACCGGTTGCTATGAGCGTGACGGTGGCCTGTCGGGCTTCGGTCGCGAAATCGTTGCCGAGATGAACCGGGTCGGCGTCATGTGCGACCTCTCCCATGTCGGTTCCAAGACTTCCGAAGAAGTCATCCTCGAATCGAAGAAACCGGTCTGCTATTCCCACTGCCTGCCGTCCGGCCTGAAAGAACATCCGCGCAACAAGTCCGATGAAGAGCTGAAGTTCATCGCCGACCACGGCGGCTTTGTCGGCGTGACCATGTTCGCGCCGTTCCTGGCCAAGGGCATCGATTCGACCATCGACGACTACGCCGAAGCCATCGAATACACCATGAACATCGTCGGCGAAGACGCCATCGGCATCGGCACCGACTTCACCCAGGGCCACGGCCAGGACTTCTTCGAAATGCTGACCCACGACAAGGGCTATGCCCGTCGTCTGACCAGCTTCGGCAAGATCATCAACCCCCTGGGCATCCGCACCGTGGGCGAGTTCCCGAACCTCACCGAAACGCTGCTCAAGCGCGGCCATCCAGAGCGGGTGGTGCGCAAGATCATGGGTGAAAACTGGGTAAGCGTCCTGAAAGACGTCTGGGGCGAATGAATAACTCAGGAGCCTACTCCGCTCGCCGATAGCTGCGTCAGGTCCTCGCGCCAAGCTCGCCGTACGTCCCGTACTGTCTCGCTTGTCGCTCCGGTCCTTCCTTGCTCTCGACGTGCTCGCTACGGCTCCAAAGTCATTCACACGGCTGGTTTATAAGAGCGAAGCAAAAGCATTGCTAAGCACTGACTACGAATTTTCTGGAGTTAACGTTTCATGGCCAAGATCGCCCCGCAACTGCCTATCGAAGTCGACAGCGAAACCGGTGTCTGGACCTCCGACGCCCTGCCGATGCTCTACGTGCCGCGTCACTTCTTCGTCAACAACCACATGGGCATCGAGGAAGTGCTGGGCGCCGACGCCTACGCCGAGATTCTCTACAAGGCTGGCTACAAGTCCGCCTGGCACTGGTGTGAAAAAGAAGCCGAATGCCACGGCCTGGAAGGCGTCGCGGTGTTCGAGCACTACATGAAGCGCCTGTCGCAACGCGGCTGGGGCCTGTTCAAAATCCAGGACATCGACCTCGACAAAGGCACCGCCAGCGTCAAGCTCGAGCACTCGGCGTTCGTCTATGTTTACGGCAAGGTCGGGCGCAAGGTCGACTATATGTTCACCGGCTGGTTTGCCGGCGCCATGGACCAGATCCTCGCCGCTCGCGGCAGCAAGATCCGCACTGTGGCCGAGCAGGTCTACGGCGGTTCCGAAGAAGGCCACGACGACGGCCTGTTCATCGTCAAGCCGTTGTAAGTCGAGGATCGCGCCATGGCTTTTGAAGCAATGTTCCAGCCGATCCAGATCGGCAAACTGACCATCCGTAACCGCGTGCTCAGCACCGCCCACGCCGAGGTCTATGCCACCGACGGCGGGATGACCACCGACCGGTACGTGAAGTATTACGAAGAGAAGGCCAAGGGTGGCATCGGCCTGGCCATTTGCGGGGGCTCGTCGGTGGTTGCCATCGACAGCCCGCAGGAATGGTGGAGCTCGGTGAACCTGTCCACCGACCGCATCATCCCGCACTTCCAGAACCTGGCCGATGCCATGCACAAGCATGGCGCCAAGATCATGATCCAGATTACCCACATGGGCCGTCGCTCGCGCTGGGACGGCTTCAACTGGCCGACCTTGATGTCGCCGTCCGGCGTGCGTGAGCCGGTGCATCGCGCCACCTGCAAGACCATCGAGCCGGAAGAAATCTGGCGGGTGATCGGCAACTACGCCAGCGCCGCCAAGCGGGCCAAGGCCGGTGGCCTGGACGGCGTCGAGCTGTCCGCCGTGCACCAGCACATGATCGACCAGTTCTGGAGCCCGCGGGTCAACAAGCGTACCGACGAATGGGGCGGCAGCTTCGAAGGCCGGATGAAATTCGGCCTGGAAGTGCTCAAGGCCGTGCGCGCCGAAGTGGGTGACGATTTCTGCGTGGGCATGCGCCTGTGCGGTGACGAATTCCACCCGGACGGCTTGTCCCACGAGGACATGAAGCAGATCGCCAAGTACTACGACGACACCGGCATGCTGGATTTCATCGGCGTGGTGGGCTCGGGTTGCGACACCCACAACACCCTGGCCAACGTTATCCCGAACATGAGTTATCCACCGGAGCCGTTCCTGCACTTGGCCGCCGGTATCAAGGAAGTGGTCAAGGTCCCGGTGCTGCACGCGCAGAACATCAAGGACCCGAACCAGGCCACGCGGATCCTCGAGGGCGGTTACGTCGACATGGTCGGCATGACTCGTGCGCACATCGCCGACCCGCACCTGATCGCCAAGATCAAGATGGGCCAGATCGACCAGATCAAGCAGTGCGTCGGCGCCAACTACTGCATCGACCGTCAGTACCAGGGCCTGGACGTGCTGTGCATCCAGAACGCCGCGACGTCCCGTGAATACATGGGCGTGCCGCACATCATCGAGAAGTCCACCGGGCCGAAACGCAAGGTGGTGGTCGTGGGTGCCGGCCCGGCCGGGATGGAAGCAGCACGCGTGGCCGCCGAACGTGGGCACGAGGTGACCCTGTTCGAGAAGAAAGAATTCATCGGTGGGCAGATCACCACGGCCTCGAAAGCCCCGCAACGGGACCAGATCGCCGGTATCACCCGCTGGTTCCAGCTGGAGCTGGCGCGGCTGAAAGTCGACCTGCGCCTGGGCGTGGCGGCGGATGCGGCGACCATCATGGACTTGCGTCCGGACGTGGTGGTGCTGGCCGTCGGCGGGCATCCGTTCCTGGAGCAGAACGAGCACTGGGGCGCCGCCGAAGGGCTGGTGGTCAGCAGCTGGGACGTGCTCGACGGCAAGGTTGCACCGGGCAAGAACGTGTTGGTCTACGACACCATCTGCGAATTCACCGGTATGTCGGTGGCCGATTTCCTCGCCGACAAGGGCAGCCAGGTCGAGATCGTCACCGACGACATCAAGCCGGGCGTGGCGATTGGCGGGACCTCGTTCCCTACCTATTACCGCAGCATGTACCCCAAGGAAGTGATCATGACCGGGGACATGATGCTGGAGAAGGTCTACCGCGAAGGCGACAAGCTGGTGGCGGTGCTGGAGAACGAATACACCGGGGCCAAGGAAGAACGCGTGGTCGACCAGGTTGTGGTGGAGAACGGTGTGCGGCCGGACGAAGAAATCTACTACGCACTCAAGGAAGGTTCGCGCAACAAGGGCCAGATCGACGTCGAAGCCCTGTTCGCGATCAAGCCCCAACCGTGCCTGGAGCAGAGCGGTGATGGCTACCTGCTGTTCCGCATCGGCGACTGCGTGGCCCAGCGTAATACCCACGCGGCCATCTACGACGCCCTGCGGTTGTGCAAGGATTTCTAAAGCTTGCACATGACCCTGTGGGAGCGAGCTTGCTCGCGAAAGCGGTGGGTCAGTCAATCCTGATGTGACTGACAAAATGCATTCGCGAGCAAGCTCGCTCCCACAGGAACCGAGTAAGGCATCTCGACCTGCAAGACCCTGAGGTCTTTGGGAGCAACACCTATGTTGAACACCCTTCTCCCCATCCTGCTGTTTGCTGCCCTGGGCCTCGCGGTCCTTGGCGCCTTGCGGCGGGTGAACATGTGGCGCCGGGGCCGACCGGCCAAGGTCGACCTGATCGGCGGTCTCTTCGCCATGCCCAAGCGCTACATGGTGGATTTGCACCATGTGGTCGCGCGGGACAAGTACATCGCCAACACCCACGTCGCCACGGCGGGTGGTTTTGTGCTGGCGGCAGTGCTGGCAATCCTGGTGCACGGCTTCGGCCTGCAGAACCGCATCCTGGGCTATGCATTGTTGTTCGCCACCCTGCTGATGTTCAGCGGTGCGATCTTCATTGCCCTGCGTCGCCGCAATCCACCGGCACGGCTGTCGAAAGGCCCCTGGATGCGTCTGCCCAAGAGCCTGTTCGCGTTTTCCATCAGCTTCTTCCTGGTGACCTTGCCGGTGGCCGGGATCCTGCCGGCGGACTTCGGCGGTTGGGTGTTGGTGACATTGCTGGGCCTGGGCGTGCTGTGGGGCGTGTCGGAAATGTTCTTCGGCATGACCTGGGGCGGGCCGATGAAGCATGCCTTCGCCGGTGCCCTGCACCTGGCCTGGCATCGCCGCGCCGAGCGCTTTGGCGGCGGCCGTTCCACGGGCCTCAAGCCGCTGGACCTGAACGATCCGGCGGCGCCGCTGGGCGTTGAGAAACCCAAGGATTTCACTTGGAACCAACTGCTCGGTTTCGATGCTTGCGTGCAGTGTGGCAAGTGCGAAGCCGCTTGCCCGGCCTTCGCCGCCGGCCAGCCGCTGAACCCGAAAAAACTCATCCAGGACATGGTCGTTGGCCTGGCCGGCGGCACCGACGCGAAGTTTGCCGGCAGTCCGTACCCTGGCAAGGCGGTGGGCGAACACAGCGGTAATCCGCATCAGCCAATCGTCAACGGCCTGGTGGACGCCGAGACGCTGTGGTCCTGCACCACCTGCCGGGCGTGCGTCGAGGAATGTCCGATGATGATCGAGCACGTCGATGCCATCGTCGACATGCGTCGCCACCTGACCCTGGAAAAAGGCGCCACGCCGAACAAGGGCGCCGAGGTGCTGGAAAACCTCATCGCCACCGACAACCCGGGCGGCTTTGCCCCGGGTGGGCGGATGAACTGGGCGGCGGACCTGAACCTGAACCTGCTCAGCGAGAAGAAATCCACCGACGTGCTGTTCTGGGTCGGCGACGGCGCCTTCGACATGCGTAACCAACGCACCCTGCGCGCGTTCGTCAAAGTGCTCAAGGCGGCGAAAATCGACTTCGCCGTGCTCGGCCTCGAAGAGCGTGACAGCGGTGACGTGGCTCGCCGCCTGGGCGATGAAGCGACGTTCCAACTGTTGGCCAAGCGCAACATCCAGACCCTGGCCAAATACAGTTTCAACCGCATCGTCACCTGCGATCCCCACAGCTTCCACGTGTTGAAAAACGAATACGGCGCCTTCGATGGCAACTACCGGGTGCAACACCACAGCACCTATATGGCAGAAATCATCGAGGCCGGCGGGCTTAATCTGGGTCAGCACAAAGGCGACAGCGTGACCTATCACGATCCTTGCTACCTGGGTCGCTACAACGGCGAATACGAGGCGCCGCGCCAGGTGCTGCGTGCGCTGGGTATCGAGGTCAAGGAGATGCAGCGTTCCGGTTTCCGTTCGCGTTGCTGCGGCGGTGGCGGCGGTGCGCCGATCACCGACATCCCTGGCAAACAGCGGATTCCCGACATGCGTATGGAAGACATCCGCGAAACCGGCGCCGAACTGGTGGCCGTGGGTTGTCCACAATGCACCGCGATGCTTGAGGGCGTGGTCGAACCACGGCCGCTGATCAAGGACATCGCCGAGTTGGTGGCCGATGCCCTGCTCGAAGACACCGCCCCGAGCAAGCCCGTGACTCCAGCCAAACGTGAACCCGCGGAGGTGCATTAATGAGCGACATTATCCGCCGCGACCCTCGCGCCGAGTGGATCGCCCGCAACCGCTTGCACCCGCTGCACGCGGCCATGCAACCGGTACAACAAAGCTGGATGGGCCCTAACGGCGTTATCCGCAAGAATGTCCATGGCGTCGGTTTCATCGGCCCCAACGGCATCAAACGCATCGACCGCAGCGGTGCCCAACAGGGTGGCGCGAGCAAGCGCACCGCCGCCGTTGAAGTGCAATTGCCGCTGCATCAGGTGCCGCAACCGGCGTTCTACATCAGCGTGGTACCCGACATGGTCGGTGGCCGCCTCAGCAGCCACGACCGCGACCTGCTCGGCCTGGCGCATCAGTTGGCCGGTAGCGATGGTGCGGTGCTGGCGGTGGTCTTCGGCGAGCACAAGGAAAACGCCTTCGCCACGGCCGGCGTCGACCGCTTGCTGGTACTCGAAGGCGAGGCGTTCAGCGGTTATGCACCGGAACAACGGGTGCAAGGCCTGCGGGCTGTGGATAACCAATTCAACCCACGTCATTGGTTGCTGCCCGACAGCCGCACCGGTGGTGGCGAATTGGGCCGACGTTTTGCTGCGGCCCTGGGCGAACGCCCGGCCACCCGGGTCTGGCAGGTCAAGGGCGAGGAGTGCATCGGGCGTGCCGGTGCAGGCCTGCAAGACCTGGCGCGGCCATTGGCGCGCTTGATCCTGGCGGCGGCTGAGTGCGCTGAGCCGGTCAGCGAAACCCGTCACGAAGCGTTGCCTGTGGAGTTATCCACAAGCGTGGCGCGCAGCCTGTCGCGTATCGAAGACCTGGGCGCAGTCGCGGTGGACCCGGGGGCGATCCCGATGGCCGAAGCCGAATTCATTTTCTCTGGCGGCAATGGTGTCAAAGACTGGGCGCTGTTCCACCAGACCGCGGCGGCCCTGGGAGCTACCGAAGGTGCATCGCGGGTAGCGGTGGACGATGGTTTCATGGCCCGTGACCGCCAGGTCGGTGCGTCTGGCACCTGGGTCACGGCGCGAGTCTATGTGGCCGTGGGAATTTCCGGGGCGATCCAGCATCTGCAAGGCATCGGTGCCTGCGACAAGGTGGTGGCGATCAACCTCGACCCGGGCTGCGACATGATCAAGCGGGCAGACCTGTCGGTGATCGGTGACAGCGCGGCGATTCTCCAGGCCTTGATCGCGGCGGTAGAGGCTTACCGCAACGAAGCCAAGCGCGAAGCGGCTTAAGAGAAGGATGAGTTGATGAGTACCCAAGTGATCAGCCTCGTGTCCATCGGCGCCCATCCGACCTCCGGTCGGCCGCGCCGTGCTGAGCAGGACGCCCGGGCCGTGGAGCTGGGCCTGCAACTGGCTGGCAGCGAGCTGCAAGTGCTGCACGCCGGCGACGTGGCCGAACCGGCCTTGCGCGCCTACCTGGGCATGGGCCTGGACGAACTTCATGTGCTGGATAACCCCGTTGGTGCCGACGCATTGCCGGCCCTGACTGACTACCTGCGTGACGCCGGTGCCCAGGTTGTGCTCACCGGCAGCCAGGCGGAAACCGGTGAAGGTTCAGGGATGCTCCCATTCCTGCTGGCGGAAAACCTCGGCTGGCCGCTGGTGGTGGGGCTGGCCCAGGTCGAATCCATCGACAACGGCGTGGCGCTGGTGCTGCAAGCGTTGCCCCGGGGCCAGCGGCGTCGACTGAAAGTACGCCTGCCGTTTCTGGCCACTGTGGATAACGCTGCGCCCAAGCCTCGGCAAAGCGCCTTCGGCCCGGCCCGGCGCGGGGCCTTGCACGCTGAAGAGGTGGAGGTGATCGACGACACCTTGTTGGCGGTGGCGACCCTGCAACCGGCCAAACCACGCCCCAAACGCTTGAAAGTGATCAAGGCCAAGAGCGGCGCCGACCGCATGAAAGCCGCCACGGCCAAGGCCAGCGGCGGAGGCGGCCAGGTGCTCAAGGGCGTGAGCCCGGAAGCCGGGGCCGAGGCGATTCTCAAGTTGTTGGTCGAGGAAGGGGTGGTTCGCTGAATCCAGGAACACCCGCGAGACCCTTGTGGGAGCGGGCTTGCTCGCGAAAGCGGAGTGTCAGGCGATTTTGCCCTAGCTGACACACCGCTTTCGCGAGCAAGCCCGCTCCCACAGTAAGTTCCATGGTTACTCACAATCCCTGTGCGTCCGCCTGTGGATAAGCTGTTCGCCCATCGCTGTACGCCACGCCAATCAGGCCCTGCAAGCCTGCGATCAAAAAATAGCCAGCCTAACCTGCGGTTTTTACTGGCTTTTCTCTGTGAACAAAGACCGAATTGAAATCACAGTTGCCCCCAATCTCTGTTGGCGCTTCTGTGGATAAGATGTTCGCTATCCTCTGCAAGCCATACGGAACGGGGTCTGCGCAAGATTGATCATTAAATGATCTATTCGTTGTTTTTATCTGAGTTATCACGTGAAAACCCCGATTTATACGCTCCGGAGGCGGTTTTCCACAGAACAGTCAAAATTACCCCCAAACGCTGTTGGTCCTTCTGTGGATAAGGTGTTCGCTTACCACTACAGCCCTTTATTAACGGGCCCTGCAACGATTCGATCAAAAAACAACCTATGTGCCTGGGAAATCGACTTTATTCATAAGTCACGGTTTTTATTCGCTTTGTCGCTGAATAAATGTCGGCAGTAGGCACACTTGTCCCCATTTGCTGTGGGTGGCCATGTGGATAACTTGTTCGTTGAATGCTGCAAGCCTCGGTGCGTATAGCCCAAATCGCGATAGATCAAATTTCATACAGTTCTAAAGAACTGCCTTGACGATGGGCTGTCGGCTGTCTTCACTCCATGGCACAAGGACATCGCAACTTTATCCACATCAGGTTCAGGGAGAACACAGGATGGATGGCAAGGATCCCCGCTCGCATCCGCTTTCACCCGTAACCTGCGTCCCGACACCTCCCACCTCGTTGCACAAGCGTATCCACCGTCGCGCCGCTAACCAGCGTGCGCGTCTATAGCGTTCGGCTTTTCCCCCTGTAGCACCGCTGACTGCCGCTCGAACCTGTACGGGAAGAGTGGCCAGGCGTTCGTGCGCCTGTCGATTCGCAGGCAACCGCAGAGTTGCCCCTTCTGCCTGAGAGGACTTGAACATGACACGGATATCGACCCCCATCAGCCAAATCCAGGAACACTACGACGTTATCGTCATCGGTTCCGGCTATGGCGGCGGCATTGCCGCCTCGCGCCTCTCCCGGGCCGGACGCAAGGTGTGCCTGCTGGAGCGTGGCCGGGAAATCCAACCCGGCGAATACCCCAACACCATGCTCGCGGCGACCGAGGAGTTGCAGGTGCACGATCCGGACGGCCACATCGGTTCGCGCACCGGGTTGTTCGACTTGCACGTCAACGCCCAGCAGAACGTGGTGGTCGGTTGTGGCCTGGGCGGCACTTCGCTGATCAACGCCAACGTTGCGCTGGAACCGGAACCCGGGGTCTTCGACGATCCGCGCTGGCCACTGGCGGTACGTGAGCACCGCGACACCCTGCTCAAGGACGGTTATGCGCGGGCCCGGGAAATGCTCAAGCCCAACCCTTATCCAGCCTCCGGGCCGAACCTGCCCAAGCTCGACGCCCATAAAAAGTCGGCGGACTATCTCAAGCAAGGTGCGCACTTCTACAAGCCGCCGATCAACGTGACTTTCGACAAGCTGGACAACAACCTCAACCACGTCGGCGTCGAACAACTGCCCTGCAACGGGTGCGGCGATTGCGTCTCGGGCTGTAACAACAAGGCCAAGAACACCACGCTGATGAATTACCTGCCCGATGCCTGGAACCACGGTGCGGAGATTTTCTGCCAGGCCCAGGTGCGGCACCTGGAGCGCGACGGCAACGGTTGGATCGTGCATTTCCAATACCTGGACAGCGGCCGCGAGATGTTCTCGGCACCCACGCTGTTCGTGCGCGCCGACATCGTGGTGGTGTCCGCCGGGACCCTGGGTTCCACCGAGATCCTGTTGCGTTCCCGGGATAAAGGCCTGCCGATGTCCGGCCAACTGGGCGAGAACATGAGCGGCAACGGCGACATCCTCGGGTTCGGCCATAACTGCGACCAGACCATCAACGGGATTGGCTTCGGCGCCCATTCGGCCAAGGAACTCGAAGCGGTGGGGCCGTGCATTACCTCGGTCATCGACATGCGCACCGAGGGCGACTGGCGCAGCCGCATGGTCATCGAGGAAGGCTCGATCCCCGGGGCCCTCGGTCGGCCGATGGTGCCGAGCATGGCCGCGTTCTCGGAAATGATCGGCGTGCCCACCGACACGGGCTTCGGCGCCAGCCTCAAATACAAGGGCCGCGAAGCCGAGAGTTTTCTGCGAGGTCCTTACTACGGCGCGCTGCATAACATGCAGACCTACCTCATCATGAGCCACGACGATGGCAAGGGCCGCATGCTGCTCGACAACAAGGATCAGTTGCGCATCGATTGGCCCGGCGTCGGCGAACAGGAAAACGTCACCCTCGGCAACGAGCGCTTGCACCAGAGCACCAAGGCGTTGGGCGGGATCTGGGTCGAGAACCCGATCTGGACCAAGCTGCTCAAGCACAGCATCGTCTCGGTCCACCCGTTGGGCGGTTGTGTGATGGGCGAAGATGCGACGCAAGGCGTGGTCAACCACAAGGGCCAAGTGTTCAGTGGCGCCAGCGGAACCGACGTCTACCCTGGCCTGTATGTCACCGATGGTGCGGTGATCCCGACGTCGCTGGCGGTCAATCCGCTGCTGACCATCTCGGCGGTGAGTGAGCGCAACATGGGGCTGCTGGCGGCCGACCGGGGTTGGATCATCGACTACACGCTGCCGTCGGCCCCGCGCAAACCGGTGGCCGCGCCGACCCTCGGCGTGCAGTTCACCGAAACCATGAAGGGTTATTTTTCCACAGCCTTCACCCAGCCCCAGGGCACCGATCTCACGTTATACGAAGCGGCGGCCAAGCGTGGCAAGGCTGAAAACTCGCCTATCGAATTCACCCTGACCATCACCGCCGACGACCTCAACCGCCTGATCAAGGAGCCGGAGCACGCCGCGACCCTGGTGGGCACGCTGGATGCGCCGCTGCTCTCGCCGCAACCGCTGGTCGCCAGCAACGGCGTGTTCAATCTGTTCGAGCAGTACCAGGAACAGGTTGGCGTGCGGCACATGAACTACGACATGAAGCTGAGCGCCGAAGACGGCAATGACTACTACTTCAGCGCCTTCAAGACCGTGCCCGAGGATAACGGCGTGCTGAACATCTGGCACGACACCAGCACGCTGTATGTCACCCTGTATCGCGGGCCGGACAAGACCGGTGCGGTGATTGGCTCGGGGGTGATGCACATTCTGCCGGCCGACTTCGCCAAGCAGATGACCACCATGAAAGTGCTCAACGCCCGCAATGAACGCGAGCGCGTCGAGGCATTGGCGCGGTTCGGAAAATTCTTCGCCGGTATCTTGTGGGAAAGTTACGGCGGGGTGTTTGCCGGTGATGTCTACTTCAATCCGGATGCGCCACCTCGCATCAAGCGGCCCTTGGACGCGCCAGCGCCGACCGTGCATTTCTTCCAGACCGAAGACAACGTCGAGCTGCGCCTGACCCGTTACCAGGCGGGCAGCAAGGGCCCGGTGATGCTGGTGCACGGCCTGGGCGTTGGCTCGAATATTTTCTCCACCGACACCATCCATACCAACCTGCTGGAGTACTTGTGCAAGCACGACTACGACGTCTGGTTGTTGGATCTGCGTGTGAGCATTTTGCTGCCGGCCAGCAAGAATGAATGGAATGGCGACCAGGTGGCCCAATACGATTTCAAGGCCGCCATCGAGCAGATCCAGCAGGCGACCCTGGCCCGCGACGTGCAATGCGTGGTGCATTGCTACGGTGCGACGACCTTCTTCATGTCGATGCTGGCGGGCTTGCAAGGGGTGCGCTCGGTGGTCTGCTCGCAGATAGCCACCGATGTGGTAGTGGCCACTGCGACGGGTTTGAAGGCCGGCCTGCACCTGCCGGGGATGCTCGATGCCATTGGCATCAAGTCGCTTACCGCCTACGCCGACACCAAGGAAACCTGGTTCAACAAACTCTACGACAAGGCCCTCAACGGCTATGCCCGGATCGAGGCCCAGGGCTACTGCACCAACCCGGTCTGCCACCGCATCACGTTCATGTACGCCTCGCTGTACCGCCACGACACCCTCAACGAAACCCTGCACGACAACCTGCATGAGCTGTTCGGCGAATCGAACATGCACACCTTCGAGCACCTGGCGCTGATCGTGCGCAAGGGGCACTTGGTGGACTTCAAGGGCAACGACGTCTACATGCCGCACTTCGACCGGCTGAAGTTGCCGATCTGCTTCATCAGCGGCGCCGATAACCAGTGCTACCTGCCGCAGAGCACCCTCAAGACCTATGAGCGACTGTGCGACATGCACGGCCCGCAACTGTTCAGCCGCCACGAGGTGCCGGGCTACGGCCACATCGACTGCATGTTTGGCAAGGATGCGGTGATGGATGTGTATCCGATCATTCTCGGGCATCTGGAGAAGACGGCGCTCGGCTAGGAGAACAGCGGACCCGTGGCGAGGGAGCTTGCTCCCGCTCGGCTGCGAAGCAGTCGTCGCTTTTGAATCTTGGGGGCCGCTACGCGGCCCAGCGGGAGCAAGCTCCCTCGCCACATGGGTTTTGTGGTGAGTCAAGAATAAGGAAACGGACGTCATGAACACTTACATCCGCTGGTTCCAACGCATCATCTGGGTCGGGATTGTCATGAACATGGTCTTCGCGATCCCGGCGCTGTTCGCCCCGGCGTTGCTGACGTCCATGCTCGGCCTGCCGCCCGTGTTGTCCGATCCCTGGCTGGAGAACAGCGGCATGTTGCTGGTGGGGATCAGCCTTTTCTACATGCCCTCGGGGTTCGATGCGCCGCGTTTCGTGGTGCATTCATGGTTGTGCGTGCTGTCGCGGCTGGTGGCGGTGGTGTTCTGGATCTACCTGATCAACACCAACAACCAGGGCTCGTTGTTCGAGCCGATGTTGATGGGTGACTTGAGCATGTTCCTGATCCTGGGCGTGCTGCTGTACCTGGGCAGCCCGGCCGCCAATCGTCCGCTGGCCTTGCTCTGCGCCGGTTGGCGGGAATGGCGCGCCGGCTGGGCGCTGCGCTGGCAGAACCATGGTTTCAAGGTCGGTACGCTGGTGGTGGTATTGCTGCTGGGTTTCATCGGCTATCAGACCTGGTACCAGATGATCCGCGAGGTGCCGCAAGCGGACTTCGCCTCCGATGAGGACCACTACAAATATGCCGCCATCGGCCTGGGTATCGAGGCGCGCATCCCGTACTACCTGTTCGCTGTGCTGCCGCAGATGTGCCCGGAAAAACTGCCCAAGCCTGGCGGTTATGAGGTGTTCGGTTTCCTCTACGAGAACGGCAACGACCTGCCCATCGGCATGGCCAAGCGGCAGCTCGGCTACCCCACGGTCGAGCCCAACTGCGCCCTTTGCCACACCGGTTCCTATCGGGCCAATGCCACCGATGTCGCGGTTCCGGTCGCCACCGCGCCGGCCAATACCCTGCAGCTGCAAGCCTTCCAGTGGTTCGCCTACGATTGTGCCAGCGATCCGAAATTCACCCCCGATGCGGTGATGACGGCGATCAACAGTAAATTCCAACTGGGTTTCTTTGAAAAGCTCTACAACCGCTACCTGATCATCCCGATGGCCAAGAGCGCGCTGCTCAAGCAGAAGCAGGCCTATGCCTGGCAGAAGTTGCGTCCAGCCCAAGGGCCAGGACGGACCGACACCTTCAACCCGACCAAAATGGTGGTGTTCGGATTCCCGGATGATTCAACCATCGGCACCGTGGACCTGCCGCAAGTCTGGAACCAGAAGCCCCGCGAGTCCTTGTATCTGCACTGGGATGGCAATAACAACGACATCCACGAGCGCAACTACGCAGCGGCGATGGCCGTGGGCGCGACGCCGCAATCGGTGTTGCCACCGAGTTTCAACCGCGTGACCAACTGGCTGCTGGGCCACAAGGCGCCCACGTGGCCGTTCGCCCTGGACCAGGCGAAAGTCGCCCAGGGCAAACCGATCTGGGACCAGAACTGCGCCGGTTGCCACGATTTCGGCCGCACCGACACCGGCCAGGTCACCACCCACATCGACCAGTTGGGCACCGATCCCCATCGACTCAACTCTTTCACTGAAGGTTTGGTGACAGCATTCCACGGCTTCAAGAAACCACCGTTCGACTTCAACGCGTACCGCAAGACCCAAAGCTATAGCAACACCCCCACCGATGGCGTCTGGCTGCGCGCGCCGTACCTGCACAACGGCTCGGTGCCGACCCTGTGGGATCTGCTGCAACCGCCGGAACAGCGTCCGCAGGTGTTCTACACCGGCTCCGACGTCTACGACCAACAGAAGGTCGGCTTCGTCACCAGCGGCGCGCAGATGAAGGCGTCGGCGGACTTCAAGTATGACACCCGCCTGGAAGGCAACCACAACGGCGGCCACTTGTATGGCACGCAGCTGTCGGACGTCGACAAACGGGCCCTGATCGAATTCATGAAAACCCTGTAGCCCAGGGCAATGCGAAGGAGCGTCCACATGTCATTACTGCATCATTGGGAACATGAGTTCGACAAGGTCAAGGTCCGCCTGCACGGGTTGGTCACGCGGCTGGAGATGTCCTGGAAGAAACTCGTCAACGACCTGGAGCCCGAGGAGTTCCAAGCCATCGTCGCGCTGCTGCAACGAGGCCACGACCAGGCGCAGCATGTCATCGAGCATGGCGACTTGCCGGACGACGAACCGGCGGTGCCTTGGGAGCTGGCCCACGGCTTGTCGATCCTGAAGATCGGCAACGCCACGCCGTTGCCGCAAAGCGAAGACGAGTTGCCAACCCGGGTGCTCAAGGACGGCACATTGCTGGGCTGTCGCAAATGGGAGCTGCTGGATCTGTTGTGGAGCGAGGCGTTGCTCAAGTGGATCGAGAACCTGCGCCACCACGCGCCGTTTGCCACGACTCCGGCGCTGGTGAAAATGGACAGCGACGTCGTCCTGGCCATCGCTGGCGACTGGGGCACCGGGCCCTTCGACAGTCACGCACCGGCGGTGGCCGTAGCCAACCAGATGCAACTGGCCCTGGCCGATTTCACCATCCATCTGGGTGATGTCTATTACGCCGGCACTCATTCCCAGGAAGACGTCGACATGGTCGGCTGGCCCCAGGGCAAGCATGGCTCGTTCACCCTCAACTCCAACCATGAGATGTACAGCGGCGCCCACGGTTACTTCAAGGAGCTGGCCAAGCGCTTCCCGGTGCAGCAGGGCACCAGTTACTTTGCCTTGTACAGCGACGACTGGCTGGTGGTCGGCCTCGACAGCGCCTACGCCTCGGACGCCATGAACCTGTACATGGACGGCACCCTCAATACGCAACAGATCGAGTGGATGAAGAGCCTGCCCAAGCGCAAGAAGCTGATGGTGCTCAGTCATCACCAGGGCTTCGATATTTCCGGGCACAACAAGACCGCGCTTTACCAACCGGTATGCGATGCCCTGGGGCGTGAACCGGACTATTGGTACTGGGGCCATTTGCACAACGGTATCTGCTACGCCACCCAGGGCGGCTTGCATGCACGCTGCGCCGGGCACGGGGCGATACCCTACGGCACCACCAGCGAACTGAACGGGCATGCCCGGGTGTTGTGGTCAGAGACTCAGCTGGCGGGGGACGTGGTGTATCCGGAGCGGGTGTTGAATGGGTATGTGAAGGTGCGGCTGGTGGGAGAGAACATCGAAGAGACGTTTTATGGGGAGGATGGGTCGGTGCGGTGGTCTTCCAAGTAATGGGTGAATGCTAGACCGCTTTCGCGAGCAAGCCCGCTCCCACATTCGACCGCATTTCTTCTGAAGAAACCGGGCCAACTGTGGGAGCGAGCCTGCTCGCGAAGCTTTTGCTGTCAGCCCTGGACCGGAACGCCCTTGAGGTACGGCGCGGGCTCGGCCCCCAGGTTGTTGAGCAGACGCTCGCTGTACCAGTCCACGAAGTTCACCACACCGAACTCATAAGTCTTGGAATACGGACCCGGCTGGTAGGCAGTGGAGTTGATGCCGCGCTGGTTTTCTTCGGCCAGGCGACGGTCCTGGTCATTGGTGGCGTCCCAGACCTCACGCATGCGCGCCACGTCGTAATCCACGCCTTCGACCGCGTCCTTATGCACGATCCACTTGGTGGTGACCATGGTTTCCTGGGCGCTGATCGGCCACACGGTGAACACGATGATGTGGTCGCCCATGCAGTGGTTCCACGAATGTGGCAAGTGCAGGATGCGCATCGAGCCCAGGTCCGGGTTCTTGATGCGGCCCATCAGCTTGGCGCAGCCTTGCTTGCCGTCCAGGGTCATCGACACGGTGCCCTTGAGCAGCGGCATGCGCACGATACGGTTGCGCAGGCCGAAACTGGCGTGGGCGTAAGGGATCTTCTCGGCTTCCCAGGCAGCAGCGGAGGCGGCTACGTGGTCCTTGAACGCCTGGTCGGCGCGCGGGTCGGTGACGTCGTCCCACTCCAGCAGAGTCTTGAGCAGTTCAGGGTGCGAGGCGTTGCAGTGGTAGCACTCGCGGTTGTTCTCCAGCACCAGTTTCCAGTTGGCCTTTTCCATCAAGGTGGTTTGCACCGCCACCTTGGTGTTCTCCATGTCGTACGGTTCCATGTAATGGTTCAGCGTCGACAGGAAATCATCGATGGCTGGCGGGTTCTCGGCCAGGCTGATGAAGATGTAGCCGCCAGCGGTCTTCACGTTCACAGGCTTCAGGCCGTACTGCTTCATGTCGAAGTCGGCGCCCATCTCGGTGCCGGCGAACAGCAGGCGACCGTCCAGTTCGTAGGTCCATTGGTGATAATGGCAGACCAGCTTGGCGACCTTGCCTTTCTCGCTGGTGCACAGGCGCGAACCGCGGTGGCGGCAGACGTTATGGAACGCGTGCACCACACCTTCGGCGCCGCGAATCACGATGATCGGGTTCTTGCCGACTTGCAGGGTCAGGTAGTTGCCCTTGGCCGGGATCTCGCAGGTCATGCCGGCGATCAACCATTCCTTCTGGAAGATTTCCTGCATGTCGATATCAAACAGGCGCTCATCGCTGTAGAACGGTTGCGGCAACGAGTAGGTGCGTTCGCGCTCTTGCAGCATTTGCGCGGTGGCCTTGCGTGCGGGTTCCAGCGGATCGCCCAGGCTCAGGGTAGTGGTGACGTCCATCGTTTTATCCTCGTGGCCCTCTAAGCGGAGCCGGTGAAAATGACTAATCGGTTGTGCTACGCAAGGCAGAAAAACTTCGTTATCTGTTGTGGCGAGTGTGGGGCCGCGCAGGTGCAGAACCTTATCCATGGGCGACATGGCCCAATCTGTTCCCGACGCCCAAGACCCGGTGGTTGGGGGCTGGTCGCGATAAGTATGTCAATGTCGCGAATAGGTAAACGGTGGTGCCAGCGCCTGCGCACAATCGCCATCATGAAGGCCGGCAGTCGGCCGTGGAGATCAGCATGTCCAATAACTTCCTGAACCCGGTCACGACCCAGACCTGGGCCAATGGCCGACATATCGTGCGTTGCGTCAAAGTCATCCAGGAAACCTGGGATGTGCGCACGTTCTGCTTTATGGCCGACCAGCCGATCATGTTCTTTTTCAAGCCCGGGCAGTTTGTCACCCTGGAGCTGGAAATCGAAGGCCAGCCGATCATGCGTTCCTACACCATCTCCAGCTCGCCGTCGGTGCCCTACAGTTTCTCGGTGACCATCAAGCGCGTGCCGGGGGGCAAGGTTTCCAACTGGCTGCATGACACCCTGCATGAAGGCCAGGAGCTGGCGGTTCACGGGCCGGTGGGCTTGTTCAACGCAATGGATTTCCCCAGCCCCAAAGTCCTGTACCTGAGTGGTGGCGTGGGGATCACCCCGTGCATGTCCATGGCGCGCTGGTTCTACGACACCAACGCCAACGTCGACATGACCTTCGTCCACAGCGCCCGGTCCCCCAAGGACATCATTTACCACCGCGAGCTGGAGCACATGGCGTCGCGGATCGACAACTTCAGCTTGCACCTGATCTGTGAAAAACACGGCCTGGGCGAGCCTTGGGCCGGGTATCGCGGATACCTGAACCACAAGATGCTGGAATTGATGGTGCCCGATTTCCTCGAGCGCGAAGTGTTCTGCTGCGGCCCGACGCCGTACATGAGCGCGGTCAAGCGCCTGTTGGAAGCCGCCGGCTACGACATGAAGCGTTACCACGAGGAGTCCTTCGGCGCCACGCCAGCGGAAGCCCGTGCCGATGCGGTGGAACAGGCCGAGCAGGCGGCGGATGCGCCTGAAGTCGATAAAGCGGATTTGCACCAGGTCGAATTCGTCGCCTCGGGCAAGAGCATCGCCGTGGCACCGGGCGAAACCGTCCATGCCGCGGCCGCCAAGCTCGGCCTGCTGATTCCCAAGGCCTGCGGCATGGGCATCTGCGGCACCTGCAAGGTCATGAAGCTGGGTGGGGAAGTGGAGATGGAGCACAACGGCGGCATCACCGAGGACGACGAGGCCGAGGGGTACATCCTGTCGTGCTGCAGCGTGCCGAAAGGGGATGTGCGGATCGAGTTTTGATCGGCGATGAGCCCCCTGTGGCGAGGGAGCTTGCTCCCGCTCGGCTGCGCAGCAGTCGTCGCTTTTGAAATCTTGGGGCCGCTGCGCGACCCAGCGGGAGCAAGCTCCCTCGCCACAAAAAGCCTCCCAAAGCCACGCAGGCTTTGGGAGTCGCCTTAAAGACTCATCACTTCTCGAATATCCGCCGCCAATTCCCGCACCCGCGCTTCTTCGGTGTCCCACGAGCACATGAAGCGTGCGCCGCCCTTGCCGATGAAGGTGTAGAAACGCCAGCCCTTGTTGGTAAGCGCGGCAATGGCCGGTTCCGACAGTTGCAGGAACACGCCGTTGGCCTGGACCGGGAACATCAGTTCCACACCAGGAATGTCGCTGACCAGTTGCGCCAGCAATTGCGCGCAGTGGTTGGCGTGGCGGGCGTGCTTGAGCCAGGCCTCGTTCTGCAGCAGGCCGACCCAAGGCGCGGAAAGAAAGCGCATTTTCGAGGCCAGTTGCCCGGCCTGCTTGCAGCGGTAGTCGAAGTCTTCGGCCAGGTCGTGGTTGAAGAACAGGATCGCTTCACCCACCGCCATGCCGTTTTTCGTACCGCCGAAGCACAACACGTCCACGCCGGCCTTCCAGGTCAGGTCCGCCGGGGTGCAGCCGAGGAAGGCGCAGGCGTTGGAGAACCGCGCGCCGTCCATGTGCAGGTTCAGCCCCAATTCCTTGCAGGTGACGCTGATGGCGCGGATTTCTTCCGGCGTGTAGACGCTGCCGACTTCCGTGGCCTGGGTGAGGGTCACGACCCGTGGCTTGGGGTAATGGATGTCCTGGCGCTTGAGGGCGACCTCGCGGATGGCGTCGGGGGTCAGCTTGCCGTTTTCCGTGCGGGCCACCAACAGCTTGGATCCGTTGGAGAAGAACTCCGGCGCGCCACATTCGTCGGTTTCGACGTGGGCGGTTTCCGAGCAGATCACGCTGTGGTAACTCTGGCACAGCGAAGACAGCGCCAGGGAGTTGGCCGCGGTGCCATTGAACGCGAAGAACACTTCGCAGTCGGTTTCGAACAAGGCCCGGAAATCATCCGCCGCGCGGTGGGTCCATTCATCGTCACCGTAGGCGCGCTGGTGGCCCTGGTTGGCCTCTGCCATGGCGGCCCAGGCTTCGGGGCAAATGCCGGAATAGTTGTCGCTGGCGAACTGTTGACTCTTGTCGGTCATGGCCTTGCTCCTGAGATAGAGAGTCCTGGGTAAGAGATCCCTGGCGGAATTCCCGGGTGGGGGATTCCATGGTTCGGCGCGCTTGAGTGCGCAACGCCGTGGTCGATCATGGTTTGGTGCGCACTTTACCCAAGATTAGCGGGGGAACACACCGGATGTTTCTGTCAGGAATTCACAAAATCATCGGGCCATTATCTACATGAGCCGGCGCGACGGGGCGCTGGACCTGCTCAAGTGGCTGGCTCTGTTGGCGATGATTCTCGATCATCTGCGATATGTCGGTTACTCCGTCGATTGGCTGTACGTGCCGGGGCGCTTGGCGTTTCCGTGGTTCTGCCTGGCGATGGCGGCAAACCTTGGACGCTCCGGGACCGGTGCCAGCTCGTGGCGCTACCTGGGTTGGTTGCTGTTGTTCAGTGCGGTGAGTGAAATTCCCTATCGGCTGTTCTTTCCCGACGCGTCCACCCTGAACGTGATGCCGACTTTGGTCCTGGGCCTGCTGGTAGCACGCGGCTGGCAGACATCGACCCTGAAAGCGCGAGGCCTGGCGGCAAGCGCGTTGCTGCTGGCGGCGCTGTTTTCATCGCAACTGATGTTCGGTTTTTTCGGTGTGCTGTTGCCCCTGGCGATGTTGCTGGTGTTGCGCCGGCCTTGGTATTTCGCGGTCTTGCCCGCAGGGGTATGTGTGGCGGCCAATCAATGGCGGGTGTTGTATGGCGCGGCGTGGCTGGGAGATGCGGTGGCGTTGTGGGGGCTGCTGGCTTGCCTGATTGCGCCAGGGCTTGGGTTGTTTCTTTTGCGACGGGCCGGTCGTTTTCGTCCGCTGGCGATGCGGCGCTGGGCTTATGGGCTTTATCCGGCGCATTTCCTGGTTTTGCTTGTGGTTCGCCAGATCGCCGCGTAACCCCCCGTGGCGAGGGAGCTTGCTCCCGCTGGGCTACGCAGTAGCCCCAAACCTGAGGGTGCGCTTTATCAGGTACACCGCGTTTGCCGGTTTTACGACTGCTTCGCAGTCGAGCGGGAGCAAGCTCCCTCGCCACGGAGGTTGGCGCCGGCCCTCCTTTGCTGTGCATGTCGTAAACGCACCTTTGCGTGGCGTCCATAGGCATTTGACCTGCCTGCGCCAGCCATACCATCGCATCCAAAGGGCACGACCGAAACGGTGGTCAGTGCCTCACCGAGACGAATGGCGCACCGTCGCCGCTGGGAGAGATGCAATGTTCAGCAAGCAAGACCAAATCCAAGGTTACGACGATGCACTGCTGGCGGCGATGAACGCCGAGGAGCAACGCCAGGAAGATCACATCGAGCTGATTGCGTCAGAGAACTACACCAGCAAGCGCGTGATGCAGGCCCAGGGCAGCGGCCTGACCAACAAGTACGCCGAAGGTTATCCAGGCAAGCGCTACTACGGTGGCTGCGAGCACGTCGACAAAGTCGAAGCCCTGGCGATCGAACGCGCCAAGCAGCTGTTCGGTGCCGATTACGCCAACGTCCAGCCGCACTCCGGTTCTTCGGCCAACAGCGCCGTATACCTGGCTTTGCTGCAGGCCGGCGACACCATCCTGGGCATGAGCCTGGCCCACGGCGGTCACCTGACCCACGGCGCCAAGGTGTCGTCCTCGGGCAAGCTCTATAACGCGGTGCAGTACGGCATCGACACCACCACTGGCCTGATCGACTACGACGAAGTCGAGCGCCTGGCGGTCGAGCACAAGCCGAAAATGATCGTGGCCGGTTTCTCGGCGTACTCCAAGACCCTGGATTTCCCACGTTTCCGCCAGATCGCCGACAAGGTCGGTGCCCTGTTGTTCGTCGACATGGCCCACGTCGCCGGCCTGGTCGCCGCCGGCCTGTACCCGAACCCGCTGCCTTACGCCGATGTGGTCACCACCACGACCCACAAAACCCTGCGCGGTCCACGCGGTGGCTTGATCCTGGCCAAGTCCAACGAAGAGATCGAGAAGAAGCTCAACGCCGCGGTATTCCCCGGTGCCCAGGGCGGCCCGCTGATGCACGTGATCGCCGGCAAGGCGGTGTGCTTCAAGGAAGCGGCGGAGCCAGGTTTCAAGGCTTATCAGCAGCAAGTGATCGATAACGCCCAGGCCATGGCTGGCGTGTTCATCAAGCGCGGCTACGATGTAGTGTCCGGTGGCACCGATAACCACCTGTTCCTGGTCAGCCTGATCCGTCAGGGCCTGACCGGCAAGGACGCCGATGCCGCCCTGGGCCGCGCCCACATCACCGTGAACAAGAACGCCGTGCCGAACGACCCGCAATCGCCATTCGTGACGTCGGGCCTGCGCATCGGCACCCCGGCGGTGACCACGCGCGGTTTCAAGGTCTCCCAGTGCGTCACGTTGGCCGGCTGGATCTGCGACATTCTCGACAACCTCGGCGACGCCGATGTCGAGGCCAACGTCGCCCAGCAAGTGTCGGCCCTGTGCGCGGATTTCCCGGTTTATCGCTGAGTCGGTTTTGGAGTAATGACTATGCAACGCTATTCGGGCTTCGGCCTCTTCAAACACTCACTCAGCCATCACGAAAACTGGCAGCGGATGTGGCGCACGCCGACCCCGAAAAAAGTCTACGACGTGGTCATCGTCGGCGGTGGCGGGCATGGCCTGGCAACCGCTTACTACCTGGCCAAGGAGCACGGCATCACCAACGTGGCCGTGGTCGAGAAGGGCTGGCTGGGCGGCGGTAACACCGCGCGCAACACCACCATCGTGCGCTCCAACTACCTGTGGGACGAATCGGCCCATCTGTACGAACATGCGATGAAGCTGTGGGAAGGCCTGTCCCAGGACCTGAACTACAACGTGATGTTCTCCCAGCGTGGCGTCTACAATCTGTGCCACACCCTGCAAGACATCCGTGATTCCGAGCGCCGGGTCAGCGCCAACCGCCTCAACGGCGTCGACGGTGAGCTGCTCAACGCCAAGCAAGTAGCAGACGAGATTCCTTACCTGGACTGCTCGAAAAACACCCGCTACCCGGTGATGGGCGCCACCGTCCAGCGTCGCGGCGGCGTGGCCCGTCACGATGCCGTGGCCTGGGGCTTTGCCCGGGCGGCGGACGCGTTGGGCGTGGACCTGATCCAGCAGACCGAAGTGATCGGTTTCCGCAAGGAAAACGGCGTGTGCATCGGTGTGGAAACCAACAAGGGCTTCATCGGCGCCAAGCGCGTCGGCGTGGTGACCGCCGGTAACTCCGGGCACATGGCCAAGCTCGCGGGCTTCCGCCTGCCGATCGAATCCCACCCGCTGCAAGCACTGGTGTCCGAGCCGATCAAGCCGATTATCGACAGCGTGATCATGTCCAACGCCGTGCACGGCTACATCAGCCAGTCCGACAAGGGCGACCTGGTGATCGGCGCCGGTATCGACGGCTACAACGGCTACGGCCAGCGTGGCTCGTACCCGGTGATCGAGCACACCGTCCAAGCCATCGTCGAGATGTTCCCGGTGCTGTCGCGGGTGCGCATGAACCGCCAGTGGGGCGGCATCGTCGATACCACGCCGGACGCCTGCCCGATCATCTCCAAGACGCCGGTGCCGAACATGTTCTTCAACTGCGGTTGGGGCACCGGCGGCTTCAAGGCCACCCCGGGCTCGGGCAACGTCTTCGCTGCAAGCCTGGCCAAGGGTGAAATGCACCCACTGGCCGCGCCGTTTTCCATCGACCGTTTCCACAACGGCGCTCTGATCGACGAACACGGCGCTGCTGCCGTCGCCCACTAACAGGAGAAATCCCTATGTTGCACATCTTCTGTCCTCACTGCGGCGAACTGCGCTCCGAAGAGGAATTCCATGCATCCGGCCAGGCGCATATCCCGCGTCCGCTGGATCCGAATGCCTGCACCGACGCGGAGTGGGGCGACTACATGTTCTTCCGTGACAACCCACGCGGGTTGCACCATGAACTCTGGGACCACGTCGCCGGCTGCCGCCAGTATTTCAACGCGACCCGTGACACCGTGACCTACGAGATTCTCGAAACCTACAAGATCGGCCAAAAGCCGCAGTTCACCGACAAGGCTGACAGTCCGAAAGCGGCTGCACAGGCTCTGGGAGAGAAGGTATGAGCCAGATCAATCGCCTGTCCAACGGCGGACGGATCGACCGCAACAAAGTGCTGAGCTTCACCTTCAACGGCCAGACCTACAAAGGTTTTGAAGGCGATTCCCTGGCCGCTGCACTGCTGGCCAACGGCGTCGACATCATTGGCCGCAGCTTCAAGTATTCCCGCCCGCGCGGCATCTTCGCCGCCGGCGCCGAAGAACCGAATGCGGTGCTGCAGATCGGTGCCACCGAAGCCACGCAGATCCCGAACGTGCGCGCCACGCAACAGGCGCTGTATCAAGGTTTGGTCGCCACCAGCACCAACGGCTGGCCGAACGTGAACAACGACATGATGGGCATTCTCGGCAAAGTCGGCGGCAAGCTGATGCCACCGGGTTTCTACTACAAAACCTTCATGTACCCGCAATCGTTCTGGATGACTTATGAGAAGTACATCCGCAAGGCCGCAGGGTTGGGTCGCTCTCCGACCGAGAACGATCCGGACACCTACGACTACATGAACCGTCACTGCGACGTGCTCATCGTCGGCGCCGGCCCTGCCGGCCTGGCCGCTGCATTGGCAGCCGCCCGCAGCGGTGCGCGAGTGATCCTGGCCGATGAGCAGGAAGAGTTCGGCGGCAGCCTGCTCGACTCCCGCGAAAGCCTGGACGGCAAGCCGGCGACCGAATGGGTCGCGGCGGTGATCGCCGAGTTGAAATCGATGCCCGAAGTGGTGCTGCTGCCTCGTGCCACGGTGAACGGTTACCACGACCACAACTTCCTGACTATCCACGAGCGCCTCACCGACCACCTCGGTGATCGTGCGCCGATTGGCCAGGTGCGCCAGCGCATCCACCGGGTCCGCGCCAAGCGCGTGGTCCTGGCCACCGGCGCCTGCGAGCGTCCGCTGGTCTACGGCAACAACGACGTGCCGGGCAACATGCTGGCCGGCGCAGTGTCCACCTACGTGCGCCGCTACGGCGTGGCACCGGGCAAGAAACTGGTGCTGAGCACCAACAACGACCATGCCTATCGCGTCGCGCTGGACTGGTTCGATGCCGGCCTGCAAGTGGTCGCCGTGGCCGATGCCCGCACCAATCCACGTGGTGCGCTGGTGGAAGAGGCGCGTGCCAAAGGCATTCGCATCCTCACCGGCAGCGCGGTAATCGAGGCCCGTGGTAGCAAGCGCGTTACCGCAGCGCGCATCGCCGCCATCGATGTCAGGGCGCACAAAGTCACCAGTCCCGGCGAATGGCTGGACTGCGACCTGGTGGCCAGCTCCGGCGGCTACAGCCCAGTGGTTCACCTGGCTTCGCACCTGGGCGGCAAGCCGACCTGGCGTGAAGACATCCTCGGTTTCGTACCCGGCGAAGCGCCGCAGAAGCGTGTCTGCGTCGGTGGTGTGAATGGTGTCTACAGTCTCGGCGATACCTTGGCCGATGGCTTCGAGGGCGGCGTGCGCGCAGCCACTGAAGCCGGTTTCAAGGCGGTTGAGGGTGTATTGCCCAAAGCCCTGAGCCGTCATGAGGAGCCAACCCTGGCGCTGTTCCAGGTGCCCCACGAAAAATCCACGGCACGGGCGCCGAAGCAATTCGTCGACCTGCAGAACGACGTCACCGCTGCCGCCATCGAGCTCGCCACCCGCGAAGGCTTCGAGTCGGTGGAGCACGTCAAGCGCTACACCGCACTGGGCTTCGGCACCGACCAGGGCAAACTGGGCAACGTCAACGGCCTGGCCATCGCGGCCCGCTCGCTGAACGTGAGCATCCCGCAGATGGGCACCACCATGTTCCGTCCGAACTACACGCCGGTGACTTTCGGCGCGGTGGCGGGTCGTCACTGTGGGCACATCTTCGAACCGGTGCGTTTCACCGCGCTGCATGCCTGGCATGTGAAGAACGGTGCTGAGTTTGAAGATGTCGGCCAATGGAAGCGCCCATGGTACTTCCCGAAGAATGGCGAAGACATGCACGCCGCAGTCAAGCGCGAATGCAAGGCCGTGCGCGACAGCGTTGGCCTGCTGGACGCCTCGACCCTGGGCAAGATCGACATCCAGGGCCCGGACGCCCGCGAGTTTCTCAACCGCGTCTACACCAACGCCTGGACCAAGCTCGACGTGGGCAAGGCCCGCTACGGCCTGATGTGCAAGGAAGACGGCATGGTCTTCGACGATGGTGTGACCGCTTGTATGGCGGACAACCATTTCATCATGACCACCACCACTGGCGGCGCGGCCCGTGTGCTGCAATGGCTGGAGATCTATCACCAGACCGAATGGCCGGATCTGAAGGTGTACTTCACCTCGGTCACCGACCATTGGGCGACCATGACCCTGTCCGGTCCCAACAGCCGCAAGCTGCTGAGCGAAGTCACCGACATCGACCTGGACAAGGACGCGTTCCCGTTCATGACCTGGAAAGAAGGCCAGGTGGGCGGCGTGCCGGCGCGGGTGTTCCGGATTTCGTTTACCGGTGAGCTGTCGTACGAAGTCAACGTGCAAGCCGACTACGCCATGGGCGTGCTGGAAAAAATCGTCGAGGCCGGCAAAAAGTACAACCTGACCCCGTACGGCACCGAGACCATGCACGTACTGCGGGCCGAGAAGGGCTTCATCATTGTCGGTCAGGACACCGACAGCTCGATGACCCCGGACGACTTGAACATGGGCTGGTGCGTAGGCCGTACCAAACCGTTCTCGTGGATCGGCTGGCGTGGCATGAACCGCGAAGATTGCGTGCGTGAAGAGCGCAAGCAACTGGTGGGCCTCAAGCCGATCGACCCGAATGTCTGGCTGCCGGAAGGTGCGCAACTGGTGTTCAACACCAAGCAGGCGATCCCTATGACCATGGTCGGCCACGTGACCTCCAGCTATGCCCACAACTCCCTGGGTTATTCATTTGCCATGGGCGTGGTCAAGGGCGGGCTCAAGCGGATGGGCGAGCGAGTCTTCGCCCCCCTGGCCGACGGCAGCGTGATCGAGGCAGAGATTGTTTCTTCGGTGTTCTTCGATCCGAAGGGGGATCGGCAGAATATCTAAAGGGACTTTGGTCCTGTGGGTGGGCAGTTACACCGCGTCGCCTCATTC
The DNA here is from genome assembly GCF_000281895.1 of Pseudomonas fluorescens Q2-87. Lineage (NCBI taxonomy): Bacteria > Pseudomonadati > Pseudomonadota > Gammaproteobacteria > Pseudomonadales > Pseudomonadaceae > Pseudomonas > Pseudomonas fluorescens. Next base: position 540,815 of record NZ_CM001558.1, read on the forward strand.
GCGAGCAAGCCCGCTCCCACAGGATTGAAGTCGCCAAAGGAATTTGAGCCAGGCATCAATCCAATGTGGGAGCGGGCTTGCTCGCGAAGGCGGCAGGACAGTCACCACAAATGCCGGAACAACAGAATTCAAGACAGGTGCTCCATATGACCGCAGTCAACGTGTACCAACAACGCCCAACCACCGGGGCCAAGGCCGAGTCGTCGCTGCACCATGCCGACCTCGCCAGCCTGGTGGGCAAGGGTCGCAAGAACGCCGGCGTGACCGTGCGCGAGAAAAAACTCCTGGGCCACCTGACGATTCGTGGCGATGGCCACGACCCAGCGTTCGCCGCCGGCGTGCACAAGGCCTTGGGCCTGGAGTTGCCGGGTGCACTGGCCGTCATCATCAAGGGTGAAACCAGCCTGCAGTGGCTTGGCCCGGATGAGTGGCTGCTGGTGGTGCCGAGCGGTGAAGAGTTCGCCGCCGAGAAAAAACTTCGCGAAGCCCTGGGCGAGCTGCACATCCAGATCGTCAACGTCAGCGGCGGCCAGCAGATCCTCGAACTGTCCGGCCCGAACGTGCGCGACGTGCTGATGAAATCCACCAGCTACGATGTCCACCCAAGCAACTTCCCGGTGGGCAAGGCCGTGGGCACGGTGTTCGCCAAGTCGCAACTGGTGATCCGCCATACCGCCGAAGACACTTGGGAGCTGGTGATCCGCCGCAGCTTCTCCGATTACTGGTGGCTGTGGTTGCAGGATGCGGCGGCTGAGTATGGGTTGAGTGTGCAGGCCTGATTGATGGCCTTGGACTGCTTTTGTGGCGAGGGAGCTTGCTCCCGCTGGGCTGCGAAGCGGCCCTCGCTTTTGGCGGTTGCTACGCAACCGAGCGGGAGCAAGCTCCCTCGCCACAGAGTTCTGTGTTCGGCGGGGCTTATCCATAACGAACAGGAGTCACCGCAATGAGCCGCGCCCCGGATACATGGATTCTCACCGCCGACTGCCCCAGCATGCTCGGCACGGTGGACGCGGTGACCCGCTTTCTGTTCGAGCAGGGCTGCTACGTCACCGAACACCATTCTTTTGATGACCGGCTCTCGGGGCGTTTTTTCATTCGCGTGGAGTTTCGTCAGCCGGATGGCTTCGACGAGCAAAACTTTCGCGCCGGCCTGGCCGAGCGCGCCGAAGCCTTTGGCATGGTCTTCGAACTGACGCCGCCTAACTACCGGCCCAAAGTCGTGATCATGGTGTCCAAGGCCGATCACTGCCTGAACGACTTGCTCTATCGCCAGCGCATCGGCCAGTTGTCCATGGATGTGGTCGCCGTGGTGTCCAATCACCCGGATCTCAAGCCGTTGGCCGACTGGCACCAGATTCCCTACTACCATTTCCCCCTGGACCCGAACGACAAGCCAGGCCAGGAACGGCAGGTGTGGCAGGTCATCGAGGACACCGGCGCCGAGCTGGTGATCCTCGCGCGCTACATGCAGGTGCTGTCGCCGGAGCTGTGCCGCAAGCTCGACGGCAAGGCCATCAACATCCACCACTCCCTGCTGCCGGGGTTCAAGGGCGCCAAGCCGTATCACCAGGCCTACAACAAAGGGGTGAAGCTGGTCGGCGCCACGGCGCACTACATCAACAACGACCTGGACGAAGGCCCGATCATCGCCCAGGGCGTGGAAGTGGTGGACCACAGCCACTATCCCGAGGACCTGATCGCCAAGGGCCGGGACATCGAAGGCCTGACGTTGGCGCGGGCGGTGGGGTATCACATTGAAAGAAGGGTGTTCTTGAACGCCAATCGCACGGTCGTTCTTTAGATTTTTGGGGCCGCTTCGCAGCCCATTCGCGAGCAAGCCCGCTCCCACAGGAGTTGTGTCGGTACACAGATCGCGGTTCAACCAAAATCCAATGTGGGAGCGGGCTTGCTCGCGAAGAGGCCCTTACAGACGACAAAGTAACAAGACACAAGCACCAACCCGAGCACTCAACGCGCTGCCTGTCTGGGCAACGCGGTTCCATAAAAACAACAGCGAGGTGAAAGCATGTCTGGCAATCGTGGTGTCGTGTATCTGGGCAACGGCAAGGTCGAAGTACAGAAAATCGACTATCCAAAAATGCAGGACCCGCGCGGCAGGAAGATCGAGCACGGCGTCATCCTGCGCGTGGTCTCCACCAACATCTGCGGCTCCGACCAACACATGGTGCGTGGCCGTACCACCGCTCAGACCGGTCTGGTCCTGGGTCACGAAATCACCGGTGAAGTGATCGAAAAGGGCAGCGATGTCGAGAACCTGAAAATCGGTGATCTGGTGTCGGTGCCGTTCAACGTGGCGTGTGGGCGCTGCCGTTCCTGCAAAGAGCAACACACCGGCGTCTGCCTGACCGTCAACCCGGCCCGTGCCGGCGGTGCCTACGGTTACGTGGACATGGGCGACTGGACCGGCGGCCAGGCCGAATACGTGCTGGTGCCGTACGCCGACTTCAACCTCTTGAAGCTGCCGGACCGCGACAAGGCCATGGAGAAAATCCGTGACCTGACCTGCCTGTCCGACATCCTGCCGACCGGCTACCACGGCGCCGTGACAGCAGGTGTTGGCCCTGGCAGCACCGTGTACATCGCCGGTGCCGGCCCGGTTGGCCTGGCGGCTGCCGCTTCCGCACGCCTGCTGGGCGCGGCAGTGGTCATCATCGGCGACGTCAACTCGATCCGCCTGGCCCATGCCAAGGCCCAGGGTTTCGAAATCGTCGACCTGTCCACCGACACCCCGCTGCACGAGCAAATCGCCGCACTGCTGGGCGAGCCGGAAGTGGATTGCGCCGTCGACTGCGTCGGCTTCGAAGCCCGTGGTCACGGTCATGACGGCGTCAAGCACGAGGCCCCGGCCACCGTGCTCAACTCGTTGATGGGCGTGGTCCGTGTCGCCGGCAAGATCGGCATCCCTGGCCTCTACGTCACCGAAGACCCGGGCGCCGTCGATGCCGCAGCCAAAATGGGCAGCCTGAGCATCCGCTTCGGCCTCGGCTGGGCCAAATCCCACAGCTTCCACACCGGCCAGACCCCAGTGATGAAGTACAACCGCCAGCTGATGCAGGCGATCATGTGGGACCGTATCAACATTGCCGAAATCGTCGGTGTACAGGTGATCAGCCTGGATGATGCGCCGAAGGGGTATGGCGAGTTCGATGCGGGCGTGCCGAAGAAGTTTGTGATTGATCCGCATAAGTTGTTTAGTGCGGCGTAAGGTTGGAAGCAAGACGGAAAAAAGGGCGACAGTGATGTCGCCCTTTTTTATTAGTCGTTATTTTCATTGCTCGCCGCATGCATGCACCGAAGGTCCGAAGCCTATTCATTGGCGGACCTGATTGACTTGAACAGTCATAGGGTTGCGCCTGAAAGAACCATGGTATTTAAATGAAATATCCTCATAAATATGAGGGCGCAAAGACTTTATCCCCTCGCTCATCCCCTCGCCTCGGTAATAGTCAATGTCGAGTGCTTTTGAAGGCATATCGGTTACGTATACTTTTAGTACGATTGTGCGTTCGCTTTTTGAGAGCAATGAACGAGCGTATTCCTCTGCCACTCCGGGATCTGTGGCTATGTAGAATCCTTCACCCAGTACCAAGTCTTCCGGTTTGCTGTTGGCCCCTGCATATCCATCCAGAACTCCGCGGTTGAGCAAATTTTGTGCGCTGCTATCCGTAGTGCCATGGTAACCCACAGCATATTGTTTGGTCGGCGAGGGGGCTTCAGCTTTATGGGGGGATTTTTTTGGCCCAACAAGTTTCTGAGCCCTTTGAGAGGATTAAACCCTTTAGGAAAAAAGAAGTGTCCTGTTGGATCCCGCCTATTAAGCGGATCCCCGTCGCAATAGGTATACGCATTCAGCCCACCCTTCCCAAACGGACTCAAACTGTCCGGACTGTTAAATCGCATCAACCCCGGATTGAACACCCGATAACCATTGCCTAACAAATAATGCCCCGTCACCGGGTCCGGCCGTTCGCCGTTGAAGCCGAGCAGGCTTAGTAAGCCGTTCTCGGCAGGGCGGTGGCCGTACGGGGTATAGGCGAGGGGATGAGGCTGCGTGGCATCGAGCGCGTGTAGCACCGAGCGTTGCTGATCGGTGGCGAGCAAAGTGGTTCCGACGGCGCCATCCTGGCGCTGTTGTTGCGCCAGGAGTTGCTCGTCCTGTTGGAAAATCGACCGCTCTACCGAGCCCTGGATTTCGCTGGTCAGGCGCTCCTTCAGGTAGAAGCGCTGGGCGCGGGCCTGGGTCGGTGGTGTGCAGTCGGTCAAGCGATCCAGTGGGTCGTAGTGGTAACGGCAGAGCACGGTTTCATCTGCGGAGGACATGGGCTTTGCTCTATGGAAAATACAGATAGCAACATCATGTTCAGGTAGAAGGTCGGCTGTCTAGCTAGCAAAAGTGTTAGGTTTAGCTGCCCGCAGCAGCCAGTCCTCACTCATGAAATGAAACCGCCAACTGGTGCAGGCGATCATTTGGGGCCGTATCAACATTGCTGAAATCGTGTACAGGTGATCAGCCTGGATGACGCACCGAAGAAGTTTGTGATTGATCCGCACACGTTGTTTAGCGCGACGTAAGCGGCAAAGGGCAAGATGGAAAAGAAGGACGACAGTGATGTCGCCCTTTTTTAGGGGGGGTCTCCAGTGGAAACGTAGCAACTAATAAATTTCGATTCTATTTTGCTTGGTAAGATAAGATTTAAGTTTGATTGCGTATTTGTCGTGAGTGCTGCTCTGCCCACTCGTAAGTTGGAGGGCCACCAGGATAGGTAAAAAAGAACGATGTTGGTTGGAAGACCTCGTCAGTCATCTGCTTGATTCCCGCTTCATACCTGTGCAGATTAGCTTTGTGAGTCGTTCTAGATTCTAGTGTTTTTTGAATGATTTCGTGAAGGTCTTCTATTTCGGATGTGAGGTTGGCGGAGTTTTTTAGTTGATGGGCTAAGAATCTTTCTTGTTTGATTATTTTGTTGCTGTCTTTCCATAGTTTGAATTCGAATCGGGAAATGCGTGGAACTTCATGTTCAGGGCCTATAGGTAATATTAAAAATTCCTCTGTAGGGGATATGAATATATCTATATTTTTTATGTCGTTCGTTGCAGGAAGTGTTATGCCATGAACGTCTATGATCGTAGCCGGATTCGGTCTTTTTATGATTTTTAGGTGTCTTAGTACAGGCTTTAAAAAGTTAGGTAAATGTCCCGTCGGATCGCTTCGATTCACAGGGTCCCCAACGCAGTATCCATACGCATTCAATCCACCCTTTCCAAATGGACTCAAACTGTCTGGGCTGTTGAACCGCATCAACATCGGATTGAACGCTCGATAACCATTGCCCAATAAATAATGCCCCGTCACCGGGTCCGATCGTTCGCCGTTGAAGCCGAGCAGGCTGAGTAGACCGTTTTCCAGGGCTCGGTGACCATAAGGCGCATAAGCGATAGGGTGAAGCTGCGTTGCGGCGAGCGTCTGTAATACCGACCGGTGGTGATCGGTGGCGAGAAAAGTGGTTTGGACAGTGTCTTCCTGGCGTTGTTGCTGCGCCATGAGTTGGTCCTCCAGTTGAAAAATGGAGCACTGCGCCGTCCCCCGAACTTCTGTGGCTAGACGATCCTTGAGGTAGAAACGTTGGGAGCTGACTTGGGCTGTTGGCGTGCAATCGGCCAAGCGATCCAACGGGTCGTAGCGGTATCGACAGAGTACGTTTTCGCGTTCGAATGGCATCGGCAGTACTCCCTGGAGGGTACGCGTATTTCAAAAGTTACTGTGGCACAATTGGTTAAAGTCGTCGACTAGTAACTCTGTTAGGGCCGAGGGGGAAAAACGTCACTCACGTTAACTTACTCAGGGATTTAAATTGACGCTGCTTTATTTACCAGTCGTATCGAATTCTTTTTCCTCTTTCAATAATTTTCCGGGCCTTTTGTTGCCGAAGCCGAAGGTCTTTTGGTGACTCAAATATTGTTTCCATGGGTGAGAAGCGCTCAGTCGGAATAGGTATATACAAATCTTGACGCGTTGTAGGAGGTGCTTTAGGGGCCATAACGCTGGGTGAGTGATAAATATTTGTAGGCCGTTCTGTAGCCCGAGGGAACGACCAATAAGTGTGCAGTCGTGCATTGGCAGGCAATGGTGGTAACGGTCCAATTTTTGGAAGTCTCTGCTCTGGCATAGAACTGCTAGGAGCCCCAGCACTGATTGAGTCTTGGAAGCCGGGCGATGTGGCATTTTTTGGGGGGCTGGGGTGGGAATAGGCCCGCGCAATGGTTTGGACGAAGCTGAAGCCATCGAACCCGAATTTACGATCCGGGAAGCACTGTTTGCTGCGTTTACAGTCGTGGCTTGAAACGAAGTCGCGGGTGACGGGGAATTTGGCGTCCGAGGTCTTAAGAAGTTTAAAAAGGCTTTCCAAAGACTGGAAAAGCTAATGTAGTGCCCCGAAGGGTCAGTGCTGTTAACAGGGTCGCCTATACAATAGACGTAGGCGTTCAACCCACCTGCCCCAAACGGACTGAAACTGTCTGGGCTGTTGAACCGCATCAACATCGGGTTGAATGCCCGATAACCATTACCCAGCAAATAGTGACCCGTCACCAGGTCCGGCCGTTCGCCATTGAAGCCGAGCAAGCTAAGCAAATCGTTTTCCGGCGGGCGGTGGCCGTAAGGCGTATAGACAAGGGCACAAGGCTGCGTTGCATTGAGCGCGTGCAATACCGAGCGTTGTTGATCGGTGGTAAGCAAAGTGGTTTCGACGGCGCCGTTCTGGCGCTGTTGTTGCGCTAGGAGTTGATCGGCCTGCTGGAAAATCGAGCGCCCTATAGAACCTTGTAGCTCGCAGGTCAGGCGCTTTTGCAGATAAAAGCGCTGGGTACTGGCCTGGGTCGATGGTGAGCAGTTGGCCAGACGATCCAATGGGTCGTAATGGTACCGACAGAGCGGTGTTTCACGGTTAACAGACATGGGTTGGCTCCCGGGATGGACCGGTTTTTATTCCGGCGTAACTCTCGTGGCCTGCATTCCCTTGCTTCCCTGCTCGATTTCAAAGGAGACGGTCTGTCTCTCCTTCAAGGTTTTATAACCTTCGCCGGATATCGCAGAGTAGTGAACGAACAGTTCCTCGCCACCCTTGCGGCAAGAAATGAAGCCATAGCCCTTTGCATCGTTAAACCATTTAACGGTTCCCTTGATTCGGTCTTTCATTTTTATTGTCCTGCTTGCCCGAATGGATAAAGGCGTGGTTGCCCATGGCCTTGTTTTCGTTAACACAACGGGAGCTTAGGGTCGGGGTGAATCGTTGCCTACTGTCAGAGTTGACAGTAGGCAATACCGAGAGGGAATAACCGATTGCAGGTGATATTCAGATGACTGTCATGAGGCGGTCATGCCATGGCCTGCGCCTGTAAGCGGCGGCCGATCACGTCCAGTACATCGCAGCCATCGCGCAAGGGAATCGCCAGGAGCAGGGCGAAGTCGTGGAGGACGACGGCGTCGGAACTGATCTCCTCGCGGAAGGCGATGTTTTCCAGTAGTTGGGTGACGGCGCGGATGCGGTAGGCGGCGGTTTCGTAGAGGACGTCGAGGGGGGCTTGGGTGTCGATGAGCAGGGTGGCGGGGGTGCAGTCGATGCCGGTGATGGGGATGTATCGGTTCATTTGGTAGATCTCCATGGGGTTCGATGATGCCGCCACTCACTCGTCGCCAAACGAATGGGTGGCAGCTGTACGCAGGTTGGCGAACCGGACACCATGGAAGCCGGCAGACCCGAAGGCCTCCCGCGTACAACTGCCATTGAGCAATTCTGCGAGTGCAAAAACCCGTGCCAAAAAGCAGGGCTTCTGACCATAGTGTATCGAGTCGCCAAACCCGAGTCGCCATGTGGACGACGGGAAGAACTATAGGCATCGCCTACTGGGCTGAGCAAGGCTCGCTGTTGCGGGGGATTTCCCAAGTATTTGTGGGATTTTTAGTCGTGAGTATTCAAGCAGGAACACCGCTCCCATTGTGGCGAGGGGATTTATCCCCGCTGGGATGCGAAGCGGCCCCAAACCAGACAACTCGGTGTGTCAGGAGGATTGAGTTCGCTGCTTTAGGGTTGCTGCGCAGCCCAGCGGGGATAAATCCCCTCGCCACAAAGGGAGAGCAGCCCCTGCTTCTCAGATACCCACGGCGAGCGCTTCGCACTCGAGCGGGAGCAAGCTCCCTCGCCACGGGTTATTGATGAGCAGTCGCGGCCTCGACCCGGTCGCAGAATTCAGGGTAGAAACCCCGGGCGCTGGGGCCTTGGCAATAGTCTTGCGTAGTTGTTGGATTTTTGGTCGCGAGTATTCAGGCAGGAACACCGTTCCCATTGTGGCGAGGGAGCTTGCTCCCGTTGGGCTGCGCAGCAGCCCCCAAACCAGGCAACTCGGTGTGTCAGCAGGATTGAGTTCGCTGCTTTAGGACTGCTGCGCAGCCCAGCGGGGATAAATCCCCTCGCCACAAAGGGACAGCAACCCCCTGCTTTTCAGATACCGGCGGCGAGCGCTTCGCACTCGGGCGGGAGCAAGCTCCCTCGCCACGGGTTATTGATGGGCAGTTGCGGCCTCGACCCGTTCGCAGAATTCAGGGTAGAAACCTTTGGCGCTTGGGCCTTGGCAATAGGCTTGTGCCTGGGCCAGGGCGTCGCCGCTGAATTTCAGGCTACGGGGCATGCCAGCAAAGGTTTCGTAGCCACCCTGTTGGGTCTTGATGGCGTCAAAGCCTGGCATGTCGTAGACCAGTTCCACATCATCGTCGGCCAGCAGTCGTGCCATGACCGTTACTTGCGTGTATTGCTTGCCCCCTGGCGCGCCATTGAGTGCCGCCAGTCCGTGGCCGACGATCCGTAGTAGGTCTGGGATCCCAGGTTCGCAGTTTTCCATACAGGCAGCGGGGCGGTAGAACACGGTCAACGCTTGCTGATCGCGGCTCACTTCGGTCAGGGCTGGGTCGGAGCGTTTGATGCGATGCTCGATGGTCAGCCAGGTCTTCTGCGCTTCGCTGACGTCATCGCCAAGCTCCGGATTCAGCGGACCCCGCTGGCATTCGGTGACGCCAAAGACAATGAGCATGCCCGTCAGGATGACCGCGAGGGTCGCTCCGCCAATTTTTACATTCATAGGCAAACTCTGCTGGAGGATGCGGCACTGTACGGCAACCGTGCAGCCAATGGCAGGGCGTTCTAGAGGCGCAGCGCTGGGGCCATCAACGCATTCTGATCAACCGTCAAAAGCTGACGCGAAAGTCGTCGGCACTGGTCAACCTGCAGGTTTTGATGTCCAGACTTTCGCAGCGATTGTCCGCCCACGGCAATAGGGTCGGCTCTTGGACTTGGAGGTATTCCAGCGTCAGGTTTATCGCGCCGTACTTGCAAGTAATGGTTGCTCTCGTCGGGGCATGGTCATCTGCATCAGGTTCATGGATAGCGAATTCGGCACCGTTGAATTGCAACAAGGCAGTGTTGGCCACTTCCATGACGCTGTGGCTTTCCCATTCGTGATCATCCTGAACTTCTATCGATCCAGTGTCCGTATGGATTTGCGTGACGGCAGGACAGGTTATTTCGCCGGCGTGGACATGGCCGATGATCAACAAGAGCATTCCGGCGCCGCCAACAGTCAGTATGTTTCGCATTTGCCAGTCTCCACTTTTCGTGTCGGCGACATGTTTGCGGCTCAGCGTGGTGAGGGCTACTGTCAAGGCTGACAGTCGTTTATGTTGATTTGGAATTAGCTAGTAGTAGTTTTCAAAGTTTGGCGATAAAAAACTCAAAACTTCATGAAAAGCGGAAATGACTGAAGGATTGAAAGGTTCCAGCCACCCACGGGAGGACCGAGACGAACTATAGGTTTCGTCTGTAGAACGGTGCAAAATTCGTGGTTGCGGGGGATTTCCCAAGTAGTCGTGGGATCTTTGGTCGTGAGCATTCAGCCACGAACACCGCGTCCACTGTGGCGAGGGAGCTTGCTCCCGCCGGGCTGCGCAGCAGCCCTAGCTTTTCAGGCACCAGCGGTGAGCGCTTCGCACTCGAGCGGGAGCAAGCTCCCTCGCCACGGGTTATCGATGTGCAGTTGCGGCCTCGACCCGTTCGCCAGGAAGGAGCCGCACTGGACGATACCTGTGCACAATGGCGGGGTCTCTCAAAGGTGGGTTGGAACGGTACTTCGGCGCGGGTTGACGATCAAAAACTCACGTTGAAATAGTCAGCACTCATCAGCATGCACATCTTGGTGTTCGGGCTTTCGCAACGATTTTCCGTCCACCTTGAAAAGCCCGGTTGCAAGATCCGCGGGTACTCCGACTTCAGGTTTATATCACCGTATCGACAAGTAACAGTTGCCGTGGGCTCGCGTCTATCGCTGTCAGCTTCGTGAATTACATATTCGGCACCGTCAAATTGCAGCTTCAGTGGGTCTACCACATCCACCAGACTTTCGCTTTTCCATTCGCGGTCCTCCGGTGTGTCGACTAGGAAAATGTCTTCCATTGCTTCAATGTTTCTGTATATATCGGTGACGGCCGGACATGTTATTTCACCTGCATTGACATGGCGGATGATCAGCATGAGCAGTACCGCACCTCCAGCCAGCGCTTTTCGCAATTGCCAGGCTCCATGGTTCAGTTCAAAGATGGTCGCAGCCTTGTCCGGGCGGGCCACTGTCAATGCTGACAGTTATTTATGTCAATTTAGAACTGTGAGGGGATATTTGGTAACTTTTGGCGATAACGCATCGGCTGCTTTTGATTGAATCAGTCGTTTCCGACAAACTTGAAGGATTTTTCCGAAATAACGTTCGCAAGCAAGCGGACTCGCTGGGAACATTCCCATCGCCTCTCAGTCCAACCGACGATTTTACGCCGCCCTCGATGGGCGGGGTTTTTGTGCTCAATAGGATCGTCTCGATGAAAGCTTCTCGTGGTTTTGCCCTGTCTTGCTTGTTGACGCTGGCAGCCAGCCCGGTCTTCGCGCAGTTCAGCCTCAGCGATGCGGCCAATGTGGTGTCGGCAATGCAAGGCAATCAGGCTGGACAGGGGGAGGGCGCCGTGGCTGCCGCACCGAAAGCCGCCGGGTTGCTCAACACCCTGGGCTCGGAACTCAAGATCACGCCGGAACAGGCCATCGGCGGTGCCGGTGCGATGCTGGGGCTGGCGAAGAATCGGCTCAGCGAACCGCAGTTTTCCGAGTTGAGTAAAAGTGTGCCGGGTCTTGATCAGATTGCTGGTAACAGTGCCATTGGCGGGCTTAATGGTCTGGGTGGTTTGCTCGGTGGTGGGGCGGATAAAAATGCTTTGCTCGATGGCTTGCTGGGGAACGTCAAGGACACCAATGACTTGAACAACGCCTTCAGTGCGCTGGGTATGGACAGTGGGATGATTGGGCAGTTTGCTCCGGTGATTCTTCAATATCTCGGACAGCAGGGTGTGGGCAGTTCGTTGCTACAAAACCTGGGCGGTATCTGGGGCGCTGGTGCTGGTGCCTGATCATTGGATGCTATTTGAGTCCCCTTATGAGGGTTGATCTGGAGACCGGTACCTGGAGTGCTAGCGGGAGAGGCATACGTCAGGCTGCGGCCAAGGGCCCAAAATCCGGACGGCCAGCATCGAAGATCTCGCCACCGCTGCCTACTATCAGACCTGTTAGGTATAGCAGCTCCGACCACCGGGACCCAACCGTTGACCCGTATCAAGGCGATGAGAAGTTTGGGGAGTTATCGCCGGATGCGCATTAGATCGATGCCGGTATGTTTTTTATGTATATGGCTCGTAATATCTTTAGCTGCCTCACCATGTCGGTAGTTGCGCGGAGTTCGGGGCGCCTTCGTTTTTCACGAACCATATTTTTGAAATGAGATATTGTTATGTCAAAATGAGCTAGATCTAGAATGGTTTTGGCATTAGGGTCTTTGGGATCTTTCCAAAGATGTTCTACATTAGGGTCTGGATATTTTTCAAACTCATATTTGTCTTTTGCAAATTCATAACCTTCTGTGCTTTTTTTAAAGTCAGTGATGTCATCTGTAATCATGTATGTTTTTTTATGTTTGGAAGCTCAGTCTCATTTTTTTGATGAGATCTGTAAGCTCTTTCATTTCGATGCGTCGGATGCGGCTATATTCTGTAGAATATTGTTTGACATTTGCTTTACTGTAATTTGCTGCTTTTGAGATGGAGGTTGAGGCTGTGGAGATGCCTCTCAACTGCCTGAATGCCTCTAACGCCTTTATTATAGGGCTATGGCCTGTTGAATCCACCCGGTTCCTCGGATCCCCTCCACAATACGCATACGCATTCAACCCTCCATCCCCAAACGGACTCCAACTGTCCGGACTGTTAAACCGCATCAACACCGGATTGAACGCCCGATACCCATTCCCCAACAAATAATGCCCCGTCACCGGATCCGGCCGTTCGCCGTTAAACCCAAGCAAACTGAGCAAGCCGTTTTCCGCCGGGCGATGACCGTAAGGCGTATAGGCGAGGGAATGCGGTCGGGTTGCATCAAGCGCATTCAATACCGAACGCTGCTGATCAGTCGCCAGCAGCGTGGGTTCGACCCTGGCATCCTCGCGCCGCAGTTGCGCCAGCAGTTGGTCGTCGTGCTGGAAGACGCTGTGCTGCACCGCACCCTGTATTTCGGTCGCCAATCGGCTCTTGCAATAAAAACGCTGGGTGCGGGCCTCGGCGCCGGGCGCACAATCGGTCAGGCGATCGAGTGGATCGTAGCGATAGCGGCACAATACGGTTTCGCGAGGGGAGGTAGGCATGCACCGGGCTCCGTGCAAGGGTCCAAAAATCCGGACCTCCAGCATCGGAGTTTTCGCCGCCGCTGCCTACTATCAGAACTGTTAGGAACCCATTGTTTCACTGCGCAACACCGCAATGCGCCGATCCTTCTCAGCCCACAACCGATTAACCCAATCCTGCACATACTGGCGAAACACCGGATCGTTCTCGTAATCCCCTTGCCACAGCGCCGGGTCCAGCTCGCGGGTCTGGATGTCGATGATGACCCGGGGCACCGCGCCGCTGATCAAATCCCAGAACCCGGGAATCCGCTCCTGCGGATACACCACCGTAACGTCCAGCACCGCGTCCAGTTGTTCACCCATCGCCGCCAGCACGAACGCCACGCCGCCGGCCTTGGGCTTGAGCAAGTGGGTGAAGGGTGACTGCTGCTGTTGGCGTTTGGCGGCGGTGAAGCGCGTGCCTTCGAGGTAGTTCACCACGGTGACCGGTTGGCGCTTGAACAGCTCGCAAGCGGCCTTGGTGATTTCCAGGTCTTTGCCGGCCAGCTCCGGATTCTTGGCCAGGAAGGCCTTGGTGTAGCGCTTCATGAACGGGTAATCCAGCGCCCACCAGGCCAGGCCGAGGAAGGGCACCCAGATCAGTTCTTTCTTGAGGAAGAACTTGAAGAACGGCGTGCGTCGGTTGAGGGTCTGGACCAGGGCGGGAATGTCTACCCAGGACTGATGATTGCTGACCACCAGATAAGACGTATCACCACGCAGGTCGGCGCCGCCGCGAATGTCCCAGCGGGTGGGGATGCACAGGGCGAAGATCAGTTTGTCGATCTCGGCCCAGGTCTCGGCGATCCACATCACCGCCCACGAGGCGTAGTCGCGAAAGCGTCCGGGCAGGACCAGTTTGAGCAGGGCGAACACCATCAGCGGCCCGAACAACACCAGGGTGTTGAGCAACAGCAACAACGTGACGAAACAGCCGGTGAGCGGGCGGCGCATAGATGACTCTTGCAAACGGGTGGGCGCGCCATGATAAGCAGCTTCGGGCGACAGGCCAAATTGGTGTGGACGAATGTTTCACCTTTTGGCCGGTATGCTGGGTTTGCTTTTGTGGTCACAAGGGCAGTGCTTGGTTGGGTTTTCTTTTAGCCATGGCTATTGAGATCAACCGAACGAATTCACCGCCCACGGTCTAAAATCCCACCCCACACAGGAAGCCCCATTGCATGAAATCCATTCTCGCCCTGCTTTCCTTGGTGGCCCTTCCAGCGCTGGCCGCCGAGCCGACCCTGTACGGGCGCTACGAATACATCGCGCTGCCGGAAATCGGTGGCGAAGTGCTCAAGGCCAAGATGGACACCGGCGCCCTGACCGCCTCGCTGTCGGCCAAGGACATCGAAACATTTACCCGCGACGGTGACGACTGGGTACGGTTCCGCCTGGCGACCAAGGATGCGAGCAATAAGGTCTACGAACACAAGATCGCGCGCATCAGCAAGATCAAGACCCGTTCCGAAGAAGATGAAGAGGACGACGAAAAAATCGCGCCGACCAAGCGCCCCGTGGTTGATCTGGAGCTGTGCCTGGGTAACGTCAAGCGCACCGTGGAGGTCAACCTGACCGACCGCAGCAGCTTCAATTACCCGCTGCTGATCGGCGCCAAGGCGTTGCGTGAGTTCGGCGCGGCGGTGAACCCGGCGCGACGGTTTACGGCGGATAAGCCGGACTGCTGATAGTCTGGTTCAGAAATGCCGATCAAGGCTCCGAAAAGATAGGTGATTTTTCGGAGCCTGGGCAACGTGAAGTTTTTATAGTGTTGTGTATAAGTTCGTGATGTTTTAATGCGTTCGAGGTTAGCTGGTCTTTTGCCTTAAGTCGAGTCCGGTAAAGTAGTATATTAAGTCGAGTTCGGTAAGGTTGCGTGTAAAATCGAGTCCGATAGAGTTGTGTATATAGTTGAAACGAGCGATTTTTGCGTCGATAACCCCCTTCCCGTGAGTCGACTTTGCTGTTTGAGTAACCCGTTCTCGCGAAGGAAATTGTTTACCATTCTAACGTTTGCTGTGTAACTTAAGCTTTCCGCAAGGTTGATCCTTGTATCAAAAGGTAGAGTGCTAAGTATTTCGGTCCCGTCAGGTCGTAGGCCAGTTAACTTTTTATATATACTTGGATTTTTATTAAAGCCTTGTGCTGTTTGAAGGGCCTGATATAGATGCCAAAGTAGTGTTGGGTTGTCGGTTGGAAGTTTGTTAGGGGTAAAGAAATCGTGCCTCCCTAATTTTTTCTCATTGGCTTCTGCGATTTTCACTATGGCTCGTTTTTCTGCATAGGTTCCTCCCGTTATAACTGGCTTTGGATTTGGAATACGTTTGGTGACTCGTCCACCCCGCGCTTTGGTAAGTGTTGAGGTAGCTGCCCCGAGTGTAGGCGGTTTGTGAAAGGGTGGGATGTGCCCTGTCGGATCGCTCCGATTAATAGGGTCCCCTATACCATAGCCATACGTATTCAATCCCCCCTCCCCAAACGGGCTCAAACTGTCCGGACTGTTAAACCGCATCAACACCGGATTGAAAGCCCTATACCCGTTACCCAATAAATAATGCCCTGTCACCGGATCGGGCGGTTCACCATTGAACCCAAGCAAACTGAGCAAACCATTTTCCGCCGGGCGGTGACCGTAAGGGGTATAGGCAAGGGGATGAAACCGGCTTGCATCGAGGGCGTTCAATACCGAGCGCTGTTGATCGGTTGCGAGTAGGGTGGTTTCGATCTTTGCATCTTCGCGTCGTAGTTGCGCCAACAGCTGTTCGTCGTGTTGGAAGACGCTGTGTTGCACCGCGCCCTGTATCTCAGTAGCCAATCGGCTCTTGCAGTAAAAGCGCTGAATGCTGGCCTCGGTGGACGGTGCACAATCGGCCAGGCGATCGAGCGGGTCGTAGCGGTAGCGGCACAATACGGTTTCACGAGGGGAGGCAGGCATCGACTGAGCTCCATCCGAAGTCCGAAAATAACTGGCCTTAGCATCAGCCGCTTTTCAGCGGTTGGCCACTATCAGAACTGTTAGGCACAACGACCATCCACCGACAAACTCAACTACCATTGACGTGCCCCAAGCCTTGCGGCACCGTTCCGGCAACTTTATTGCCGGGCTCGCAAGCCATGCCTCATATCCTGATTGTCGAAGACGAAGCCGCCATCGCCGATACGCTGGTGTTTGCCCTGCAAGGGGAGGGGTTCGACACCACGTGGCTGAGCCTTGGCGCCGCTGCCCTCGATCACCAGAAAAACACCCCGGCCGACCTGATCATCCTCGATGTGGGCCTGCCGGATATCAGCGGATTCGAAACTTGTAAAAATCTCAGACGTTTCAGCGACGTTCCGGTCATCTTTCTTACAGCTCGGGATGGCGAGATCGACCGGATCGTTGGCCTGGAGATCGGTGCCGACGATTATGTGGTCAAGCCCTTCAGCCCCCGCGAGGTGGCGGCCAGGGTCCGTGCGATCCTCAAGCGCGTGGCGCCGCGTCCGGCGGCGGACTTGGGTACGGCGTTGTTCCAGGTGGACAGCGACCGGGTGCAGATCAACTATCGCGGCAAGCCACTGAACCTCACCCGCCACGAGTTCCGCCTGCTCACCTGCCTGCTGGAGCAACCGGAACGGGTCTTCAGCCGCGAACAACTGCTCGACGCCCTGGGCGTGGCCAGTGATGCCGGCTATGAGCGCAGCATCGATAGCCACATCAAGAGCGTGCGCGCCAAGCTGCGCCTGGTCCGGGCCGAGGCGGAGCCGATCCAGACGCATCGAGGCCTGGGCTATAGCTACAGCCCGGGGCACAGCTGATGTCGCTGGGGATTCGGATTTTCCTGGTGTATGTGCTGTTCATTGGTTTGACCGGGTATTTCGTGCTCAACACAGTCATGGAGGAAATCCGTCCCGGCGTGCGCCAGTCCACCGAGGAAACCCTGGTGGACACGGCCAACCTGATGGCCGAGATCTTGCGGGACGATTTCAAGGCCGGCACGCTCAGCCAGAATCGCTGGCCGCAATTGCTCCATGCCTACGGCGAGCGTCAGCCGGCGGCGACCATCTGGGGCTTGCCGAAAAACCAGGTCAGCCATCGCATCTACGTGACGGACGCCAACGGTATCGTGGTGCTCGATTCCAGTGGCGTGGCGGTGGGCCAGGATTATTCGCGCTGGAATGACGTTTATCTAACCTTGCGAGGCCATTACGGCGCCCGTTCAAGTCGCAGCGATCCGGACGATCCGGCTTCCTCGGTGATGCACGTTGGCGCACCGATCCGCGACAATGGCCGGATCATCGGCGTGGTCACCGTCGCCAAGCCCAACAGTTCGTTGCAGCCGTATGTCGACCGCACGGAGCGCCGTCTCTTGGTGTATGGCGCGGTGCTGGTTGCCTTGGGCTTGTTGCTCGGGGGCGCGCTGTCTTGGTGGCTCAGTGCGGCGTTGCGCCGTTTGACCGCCTACGCACAGGCAGTCAGCCAAGGCCGGCGGGTAGAAGTGCCGCATTATCGCGGCGGCGAATTCGAACAATTGGCGGGCGCGGTGGAACACATGCGCACCCAACTCGAAGGCAAGGCTTACGTCGAGCGCTACGTGCATACCTTGACCCACGAACTCAAGAGTCCGCTGGCGGCGATTCGCGGTGCCGCCGAACTGCTGCAAAGCGACATGCCAGCCGCCCAGCACCAGCGCTTCGTCAGCAACATCGACAGCGAAAGCGTGCGCATGCAACAGTTGATCGAGCGGCTGCTCAACCTGGCCCAGGTCGAACAGCGGCAAGGGTTGGAGGAAGTGGTCGCCGTGCCGCTGGCGGCGCTGTGGGACGAACTGCTGGAGACTCGCGGTGGCTGGATCGAGCATCGACAGTTGCGGGTCGAACGGCACCTCGCCGCTGACCTTACGTTGATGGGCGAGCCGTTCCTGTTGCGCCAGGCCTTGGGCAACCTGCTGGAAAACGCCCTGGACTTCACCCCCGAGAACGGGCTGCTGCGCATCAGTGCCGAGCGCAGCGGGAACCGCGTCGAGGTTCGCCTGTTCAATCAGGCCGAGCCGATTCCCGACTACGCCCTGCCGCGCCTGAGCGAACGCTTCTACTCCCTGCCGCGCCCGGGCAGCGGCCGCAAGAGCACCGGTTTGGGGCTTAACTTCGTGGAAGAAGTGGTGCAGTTGCATGGCGGCGAGTTCGGCATCGGCAATGTCGAGGGTGGCGTGGAAGTGGTGTTGCGGTTGCCCTGAAACCGCTTCTCCACACAATCTCCACACTTCTCCCATAAACATCCCATACAGCCACCCCAGACTCTCTCTCATTCGAACAGGGAGAGCCCCACATGAACCGCAGCCTCGCATTAAAACTGGGCATGATTGCCCTATTGATCCTCCTGCTGATGATTCCGCTGTTGATGATCAACGGCCTCATCGACGAGCGCCAGGAGCTGCGCGACGGTGTGTTGCAGGACATCGCCCGCAGTTCCAGCCACAGCCAGCAACTGATCGGGCCGATGATCGTGGTGCCGTTTCGCAAGAACGTGAAGGTCTGGAATACCAACGAGAAAACCGGGGTACGGTTCCTGGAAACCGTTGAGCAAAGTGGCGAATTGTATTTTTTACCGGAAGAATTCGAGCTCGACGGCCAGGTCCGCACTGAAACTCGTGCCCGGGGCATCTACGAAGCGCGGCTGTTCCATGCCGACAGCCGGATCGATGGCCGCTTCAAGGTGCCTGAACACTACGGTGTCGCCACCAAGGACTTTGCCGATTACCGCTTCGATGAACCGTACCTGAGCGTCGGCATCAGCGACATCCGCGGCATCGAGAACGCGCTGACCCTGACGCTCAACCAGCAGACCGTCGACTTCCTGCCTGGCTCGCGGCTCGGCTGGCTGGGGCAGGGCGTGCACGTACCGCTGCCGATGGTCACTGCCCAGGGCAGCCCCGAGCTGACCTTCGGTTTCGACCTGCGCCTGCAAGGCACTGGCGAGCTGCAGATTCTGCCGGTGGGTAAATCCACCAAGGTGCATCTGGCCGCCGACTGGCCGCACCCTAGTTTTATCGGCAACTTCCTGCCCATCAAACGCGACATCAATGAGCAGGGCTTCAGTGCCGACTGGCAGACGTCGTTTTTCTCCACCAACCTCTTGGAAACACTGCAAGCCTGTGAGCCGAGCGATGGCTGTGAAGCGTTCCGCAGCCGTGCCTTCGGTGTGAGCTTCATCGACCCGGTGGACCAATACCTCAAGACCGACCGGGCGATCAAATATGCGCTGTTGTTCGTCGCGTTGACGTTTGCCGGTTTCTTCCTTTTCGAGGTGCTCAAGAGCCTGGCGGTGCACCCGGTCCAGTACGCCTTGGTGGGCGTGGCGCTGGCGTTCTTTTACCTGCTGCTGTTGTCACTCTCGGAGCACATCGGCTTCACCCTGGCGTATCTGGTATCGGCGAGTGCCTGTGTGGTGTTGATCGGGTTTTATGTTTGCCATGTGCTGCGCAGCGTGAGCCATGGGTTGGGGTTTTCGGCGGGGCTGGCGGGGTTGTACGGCTTGCTCTACGGCTTGTTGAGTGCTGAAGATTACGCACTGCTGATGGGCTCGCTGTTGCTGTTCGGCCTGTTGGGCGTGTTCATGGTGCTGACCCGTAAATTGGATTGGTATGGGGTCGGGGCGAAGCCGGCGGCAGCGATGAGCTTCGACTTGGGAGAGGTGAAATGAGCCGGTCGCTGGGGTTGCGTGAGGATCAGCGGGAGGGGGCAATATTGGTGGCGCTGATTGTTGATTTGTTTCCTTCGGATTTGTATTGGCCCATTCGCGAGCAAGCCCGCTCCCACAAATATTGCGCAGAACCTGTGGGAGCGGGCTTGCCCGCGAAGAGGCCGGTGCAGTCAGCGCAGAACTAGACCCGGGGCACTGTCTCAAGCATTGAAGGCCGCAAGCTCACCTCGGCAAACCACGCCGCCAATTGCGGGTTGGCCTTGCGCCATTCCAGATCGGGATGGCGCAAGTCCAGGTAGCCCAAGGCGCAGCCCACGCTGATGGACGCCACATCGAAATGGCACGCCAATTCGGCAATCGCCTCGGCTTCGAGCATGCCCAAGGCGCGGCGGATCTTGTCCCGCTGCGCATCGAGCCACTCGTCCCAATGTTTTTCCGCCGGGCGCAGCGCGGTTTCGTAGCGGATCATCACCGCCGCATCCATGACCCCGTCGGCCAAGGAGGCCAGGGTCAGGCGCCGCCAGCGAGCCGCGCCATCCCGAGGGATCAGCGGGTTGCCGACGTGCTGGTGGTCGAGGTAATCGAGAATCACCCGGCTGTCATGGATGACACTGCCGTTAGCCAGGCGCAGGGCCGGGATTTTGCTCAGGGGGTTGTCGTCGATGAGGACCTGATCGGGTTTGACCGGCGTGAGCAGGCTGAGCTGCAACGCCACGCGGTCCTGCTGACCGGTTTCGTGCAGCAGGACCAGCACTTTGCGAACGAAGGGCGAAGCGGGGTTGTGGAACAGCGTCATGCTGGGGGTGGACATGGCAACGTCTCGGTCAGGGGCTTGCTGCGCAGCATAGCGCGTTCATCCATGCGCAAGGCAGGCGCGACCGAGGCGAACAAGCCCGGTCGCGCGGCGCTTTAGGCGACGGGTTGAAGCACCTGTGGTGCTGGCGCCGAGGTGGTTGGTTGCTGCTTGAGCTCCCGGGCGACGGTCCAGACGATGAACGCTGCGATTACGTCGAAGATGGCCAGCAGCACGAACAGCGGGCTGTAGCCGATCTTGGTGACCATCACGCCAAACAGCAGGGTGAACGCCGCAGCGCCCAAGTAACCGAACATCCCGCCCATGCCGGTGGCGGTGGCGACTTCATTCTTGCCGAACGAGTCGGACGTGATGGCGTACAGCGCACCGGACAAGGTCTGGTGGGCAAAACCACCGACGCACAGCAGGGCGATCGCGGTGTATGGGCTGGCGACCAGGCCGATGCAGGCCGGACCGATCATGCACGAGGCGCCGAACAGCAGGACCATCTTGCGCGAGGTGAACAACGACACCTTGCAGTACTTGTGGAAGAACGGGCTCAGGTAGCCGCCCAGCACGCAGCCCAGGTCGGCGGCCAGGAACGGCAGCCAGGCGAACATCGCGATTTCCTTGATGTTCATGTGCCGCTCGGTCATCAGGTACAGCGGGATCCAGGCGTTGAACGTCTGCCAGGCCGGCTCGGAGAGGATCCGCGCACTGGCGATGGCGTAGAAGTTGCGGCTGGCGATGATGCGTTTCCAGCTGCCTTTCTTCGGCGTCGGGTCTTGAAAGTGAGCTTCCTGGCCGCTGAGGATGTAGTCACGCTCGGTGTCGCCCAGGAGCTTCTGGTCGCGTGGATGCTTGTAAAAGATCAGCCAGAGGAACGTCCAGGCCACGCCCAGGCCGCCAACGATCAGGAACGCCAATTCCCAACCACTGTTCAGGATCGCCCAGACCACGAGCGGCGGAGCCAGCACGGCGCCGATCGACGAACCGATGTTGAACCAGCCGATGGCCACCGAGCGTTCCTTGGCCGGGAACCATTCGGTTGAGGTCTTTACCGCAGCCGGCAGCCCAGCGGCTTCCGTCAGGCCGAGCAGGCCACGGAAAAACGCCAGGCCTTGCCAGCCCGAAGCCATGGCCGCTGCGGCGCAGGCGATGGACCAGGCGAAAGCGAAAATGGCGAAGCCCATTTTGGTGCCGATGGCATCGATGATGTACCCGGCCACTGGCTGCATCAGGGCATAGCAGATTTGCCACGCCACGACGATGTGGGAGTACTGCTCGGTGGAGATGTTCATTTCACTCATCAGGGTGGGCGCAGCCACCGAGAGGGTATTGCGAGCCAGGTAGTTGACCATCAGGCCGGCCGTGACCAGGCCGACCATCCACCAGCGGATGCCTTTGATTTTCATCACTTCACCATCAATTATTTTTGGATTTGGCGTCGCATGTCATGTTGTAGGTTGTCGTACAACGTGTGCATTTATAGTGGCGCAATGATTAAATTGTCAACAAATATGTCAAAGCTTCGGCGATGTGTAACAACCGGCGTATCGATGGTTATCGTATGAGGAGAGAAAAGGCTGCCCCATCAGGCGAAAGGCAGCCGGATGGCTCAGCGGCGCGGGATCAACCCGCGCACCGCCAACAACGAAGGTAGGCCCAGCCCCAGCCAGCTGACGGCGTCCCACAAGCCGTCACCCAGCAGTGCGCTGAAAAGCCCGGCGGCACAGAGAACGCCGATCACCACGGGCACGCCAAATACTTTCCAGAAACTCGACTGACGTGGCTTCACGAGGCGACTCCCGCCGCGGCGGTTGCACGCTTGGCCGCTTTGCGCCGCACCAGCCACAGGTAAACGCCACTGCCCAGGACGATGATGGTCAGCACATCGAGCGTGGCCCAGAAGATCTGCATCGGCCGGCCGCCGTAGTCGCCGAAGTGCAGCGGCAGCGAGAGGCTCATGACGTCCATGTACCACGGCCGTTCGGCCACGGCGGTGACCTGGAGCGTGCTGGCATCGATCAGTACCGGTGTGAGCAAATGCGAGGTCAGGTGGGTGCTGCCTTTCATGAACACGCCGTAGTGATGCTGACTGGAAAACAGCGTGCCGGGGAAGGCGATGAAACTGGGCTCCATGCCCGGCGTGACGTCCTTGGCGATGTCGAGCAAACGGCTCGCCGGTGCCAATTGCGTCAGCGGCGGGGCGTTGCGGTAGGGTTCGACCATGGCGCTGAGGCTGTCGTTGCGCCAGGCGGCAATGATCAGGTCGGCGCATGCGGCAATGACGCCGGTAACGCCTACGGTCAGTGCCCAGACTAGCGTGACAACGCCAATCAGGTTGTGCAGATCGAGCCAGCGCAGGCGCGTGGATTTGTCCTGGCGCACCGTGGCGAACTTCAAGCGCCGCATGAACGGCAGGTACAAGACCACGCCGGAGACGATGGCAACCACGAACAACAGGCCCATGAATGCCAGCAATAACTTGCCCGGCAAACCGGCGAACATGTCCACGTGCAGGCGCAGCATGACCATCATGAAGCCGCCGTTGGCCGAGGGCATCTCCAGGGCTTCGCCGGTGCGTGCGTCGAGCATGAAGGTGTGGGAGGCGTTGGGCTCGGTGCCGGGTGTTGGCGCCATGATGGTGATGACACCGTTGGGCTCGTCCTCGTCCCAGCCAAAATACTGCACCACTTCACCCGGACGATGGGCCTTGGCTTTTTCCACCAGTTGTTGCAGGTCGAGCGGTGGCGTGTCGGCTGGCAGTTGCCGAAACTCCGGGGCGTCGCCGAGCAGGTGTTCGATTTCATGATGGAAAATCAATGGCAGCCCGGTGATTGCCAGCATCAGCAGGAACACCGTGCAGATCAGGCTGGTCCAGGTGTGGACGAAGGACCAGCGGCGGATGGTTTTGCTTTTCATGAGCGATCCGAATGCAAGAGGGCCTCGATGCCTGAGCCCCGTCAGTCAAGCCGCGAAACCTGTGGGAGCGAGCTTGCTCGCGAAAGCGGTGTGCCAGACAACATCAATGTTGACTGTTACGCCGTCTTCGCGAGCAAGCTCGCTCCCACAGGGATTTCATTTGACTGACAGGTCTCGGGTACAGATGTCCTCAAAAGGTTTTGCAAATGCTAACCGTTTACCATTTGTAATTCACACTGGCGACGACGTTGCGCTGGTCGCCGTAGTAGCAATAGAAACCGTCGCAGGTGGACAGGTAGTCCTTGTTGAAAACGTTCTTCGCGTCCACCGCCACCGTGACGCCCTGGAGCGTCTTGTTCAAACGGCCCAGGTCGTAATGGGCCGAGGCGTCGTACACGGTGTATGAGCCGACATGGCCCCAATCGGTGTTGGTGGTGTTGCCGTAGGTGTCGCCGACGTATCGCACACCGGCACCCACACCGAAGCCATCCAGCGGACCGTTGTGCCAGGTGTAGTCGGCCCAGGCGGTGGCTTGGTTGCGTGGCACCTGGGCCATGCGCTTGCCTTTCTCTGCCGCGGTACCCTTGGTGATTTCGCTGTCGTTGTAGGTGTAGGAACCGATGAGCTTCAGGTTGTCGGTCACGTCGCCCGAGGCTTCCAGCTCCAGGCCGCGCACTTGAACCTCACCCACTTGGCGGGTGACGTTGTTTTCGGTCACCGAGTTGTTTTTCTGGGTCAGGTCGAACACTGCTGCTGTCAGCAAAGTCTTGGTGCCTGGAGGCTGGTACTTGATGCCGGCCTCGTACTGTTCGCCTTCGGTCGGCTTGAATGCTTCGGTGCTGGTGACAACCGAGCCTGCCGCTGCCTGGAACGACTGGGCGAAGGAAATGTAAGGCGTCACACCATTGTCGAAGACGTAGCTCAGCGCGGCGTTACCGCTGAATTTCTTGTCGCGCTGGGTGTTGGTCGCATCGTTCTGGTTGTGGAACACGGTGCCGGTGTGAATCCAATCTTCACGGCCGCCCAGGGTCAGGCGCCAGTTGTCCAAGGCGATCTGATCCTGGATATACAGGCCGGTCTGGTTGGTTTTCTGGTTGTAGTCATACATGTCGAAGAACTGGACGTTGGAGAAGTCCTGGCCGTAGCTCGGGTTATTGACGTTGCTGGTTGGCACGCCGCCCGACCCCCACCGCCAACGGGCGTTGCTGTTGGAGCGCTGGTGGTCCAGGCCCAGCAACAACGTATGGTCCAAGGCCCCGGTTTCAAAATCGGCCTGGAAGTTGTTATCCACCGCGAACTGGCTGATGTCCTCATCAACGATGCTGGCGCTGCGTTTCACGGTGCCATCGGCGCTCACGGATTCGTCCGGACCGTCCGGCCAGAACGAGCCGCCGGCGGAGATGCCCTGGAACGACAGATCGCTCTTGGTATAACGCAAGTTCTGGCGGAACTGCCAGGTGTCGTTCAAGCGATGCTCGAAGTTGTAGCCCAGTGCGTAATAGGTGCGGTCGTAGTATTCCCAATCCGGATCACCCAGGTTCTTGTGATGGGAAATCTTGCCGGCCGGCGAGGACAGCTTGGTGCCTTGCAACGGCAGGAATTGGCCGGTGATACCGGTGTCGTCGCGGGTGTACTGGGACAGGAAGGTCAGGCGGGTGTCTTCGTTGATATTCCAGGTCAGGCTCGGGGCGATGTTGTAGCGCTTGTCCGGAATGTGGTCGACCTGGGAATTGCTGTCGCGCACGGTGCCGCTGATTCGATAGAGGAACTGGCCTTCGTCATCGACCTTGCCGGTGCTGTCGAAATTGATCTGCTTGTGCTCGTAGCTGCCGGCCTGCAGTTCGACTTCGTTGCTGCTTTCGACTTGTGGGCGACGACTGACCATGTCGAGCATGCCGCCCGGTGGCGTCTGGCCGTAGACCGAAGACGCCGGGCCGCGCAGCACGGCGATGCGCTCAAGGTTCCAGGGCTCGATTTTCGGCGTGATGTAGTTGCCCCTGGGCAATGGCAGGCCATCGAGGAACTGGGTCGGCACGAAACCACGCACCAACAGCCAGTCATTACGTGAGTCCGAGCCGTAGCCGCTGCTCTGCACGCCGGCGGTGTAGCGCAGGGCGTCATTGAGGTTGAGGACGGAGCGGTCTTCCATCTGCTGGCGCGTGACCACGGAAACCGAGCGGGGCAGTTCGACGATCGGCGTATCGGTCTTGGTGCCGGCGGCAGTGCGGGTGGCGGCGTAACCTTCGGACGGGCTCCACGCGGTTTCGCTGACGCCAGCGCCGATCACGCTGGTTTCCGGCAAGGCCATCACGCCTTCCGGTACTGCCACCAGGCTGTAGGTGCCGGCGCTGCTTTGTTCCAGTTGCAGGCCGGTACCGCGCAGGGCCTGGCGCAACGCGCCCGTGGCGTCGAACTGACCTTGGACCGGCGCCGAGGTTTTACCCGAAGCCAGGGACGGGTTCAGGCTCAGGGCGAGGCCGGCCTGGCTGGCGATCTGGTTCAAGGTGCTGGCCAGTGGCGCGGCGGGTAGGTTGTAGGCGTGTACGCTGGAAGCCTGTTCGGCAGCCACCAGCGGGCTGCTGGCGAGCGGAACGGCAAAAGCAATGGCTACGGCCAATAGGCTGGGGCGCAACAGGTTGTCTAGCGGACGGGACATATGGCGGCTCCTGAATGGAAATATTTCTCAATTGCCTCAGTGCCGGACGAAAATTGAAAAGTGATAGGGCTGGATGAAAATAATTTAGATTTAGTTTTTGGATCGGCTTGGGTTTTGTTTTGTGTGGGGTGGCCTCTTCGCGAGCAAGCTCGCTCCCACACTGACCGAGCCGCCCGCAATTCCCTGTGGGAGCGAGCCTGCTCGCGAAGGCTGACTGCCTGACACAACATTGCTCAGCGCTTGGCCTCGGTCCTGGGCCCCACCACCACCCACCACCGTGTGTGATGCTCGACCTGCACTGGCAAGGTCGGCAGCAGCGCCATCAGGGCCAGGTCGGTGTCGTGCAACGGAAAGCTGCCGGTGATCCGTAAATCCGCCACTTGCGGCTCGACGCCCAGGTATCCGCGCCGATAGCGCCCCAATTCGTGAACCAGATCTTCAAGGCGCGCGTTGTCCACCACCAACATGCCGCGGGTCCAGGCATCGGCGCCGGGGTTCAAGGCAAGGGTCGGGCCGAGACCGTCGTGGCGCATCAGCACCTGTTGGCCTTCGCGCAGGATCTGCTCGGCGTCGGTCGCCTGCGGGTGTGCCGCCACCGCCGATTTCAATACGCTCAGGCGTGTGCCTTCCTCCTCGCGCTTGACCAGGAACCGCGTGCCCAGGGCACGCATGCTGCCGTCGCGAGTCTCGACGATAAAGGGACGCGGGTCGTTGTGACCGGTCTCCACAAGAATCTCGCCTTCTTGCAGGACGATGCGCCGCTGCTTGTCATCGAAGCGCACATCCAAGGCACTGTGGGTATTGAGGTTGATCAGCGTGCCGTCGGCCAAGCGCAAGGTGCGTTGCTCGCCCGTGGCGGTGCGCTGATCGGCCAGCCAGTATTCCAATGGCACGTAGCGGTCCCCGGCAAACAGCGCCAAGCCGATGACTGCAACCATAGTGGCCAGGCCGCTGCCGACCTTGCGCACCCGGCGCCTGATGCTCGCCCGCGATTGCAGCAACGCGGCCCGCGCCGGCCCGCTGGCGACGCTGAAACGCTGGTCAAGCATGCCCAGCTGCCGCCAGGCCCGGGCGTGCTCTTCATCGGCGGCGTGCCAGCGGGCGAACGCTTCACGCTCCTGGGCGCTGCCAGAGTCAAGCGATAGCTGCCAGGCAATCGCGGCCTCCAGGACGCTGGCCGAGACCGGTTTGGCGTGGGCGGGGTTCATGTGGGCTCACCGTAGAGGGCGATGTAGCACTGACGAATGCCCTGGGCCAGGTATTGCCGTACCCGCGGCACCGAGACCCCCAGGCGCTCGGCAATTTCGGCGTGGCCGAGGCCGTCGAGGCGGTTATAGAGGAAGGCTGCGCGGGCTTTGCTGGACAATTTTCCGAGCAAGCGATCGATCGCCTTGAGGTCTTCGAGGATCAGTTGCTGTTCTTCCACGGACGGCTGTTCGCTTTCAGGGATCAGCATCAGTTCGGTGAGATAAGCCTGCTCCAACGCTGCCCGACGGAAATGGTCGAACAACAACCCTTTGGCGATCGCCACCAGGAACGCGCGGGGCTCGCGGGGCGCCGTCAGTTCTTGCCGGCCGAGCAGGCGCACGAAGGTGTCCTGGCTCAGGTCTTCGGCCCGCTGTGCACACGCCACATTGCGCCGCAACCATGCCAATAGCCAACCGCGATGGTCACGGTACAACGCACCAACCAGATCACTGTGGGGGCTAGGGATTGACGACACGGAGCATCACCGACGTTTTAAGTAACGAGAATTGTTCGCGATTGTGGCAGAGGCGGGGGAAAGAAAGCAATTGGCGCTGGTCGGGCGGTGTTGCATGACGCTGTGCTCATGTGGGAGCGGGCTTGCTCGCGAAGACGGCTGCACACTCACCATCGACGCAAGCTGACCCACCGCTTTCGCGAGCAAGCCCGCTCCCACAAAAGCTCGGTATTCGTAAATTTCAGGTTAAAGCGAAGGCGCCTGCTGTCGGCGTTTCCATTGGCCCAGCCGCTGTTGCAGCTCAAGCGGGCTCTGGATTTGCTGCTGGCGCGCGCGGCTGAACAGGATCAGCGCCAGTTCGGCGGTGGCCAGGGCGTCGGCGCTGGCGTTGTGACGGTCGAAGACTTGCAGCTTGAACCAGTCGATCCACTCATCCAGGCCAGCCTTGCGCAGGTTGGCCTGGGGGCAAAGCATCGGGGCCAGGTCAGCCACGTCCAGGAACGGATGCTGCAAGCGGTAACCCAAATAATCCTTCAATGCCCGCCCGAGCATGTGAGAGTCGAACGGCGCATGGAACGCCAGCAGCGGGCTATCGCCCACAAACGCCATGAACGCCAACAGCGCCTCGGCCGGATTGCTGCCGGCGGCGATGGCGCTGGGCGCCAGGCCGTGGATCAACACACTGGGCCCCAGTTTCTGCTTGTCGCACTGCAAGGTGCGTTCGAATTGCTGGCTGAAATCGATGGCGCCGTCCTCGATGACCACTGCGCCGATGGACAGCACTTGATCCTTGTTCAGGTTCAGCCCGGTGGTTTCCAGGTCCAGCACCACCCAGCGCTGTTCCCGCAGGCTGCACTCACCCAGCGGCGTGGGCGCGGGCAGACGCTCCAGGTGCTGCTGCAAGCCGTCGGGCAGCGTCGGCTGGGCCGGGCGCAGCCAGGAAAACAGGCTCACAGCTGGTACCTCAGCGTCAGGCTGCTTTGCAGGCGTTGGGCCTGGCGCAGGGATTCGCGCAGGATACGTCGATCCAAGTGATTGAGGCTCTCGGGGTCGACGCGATTGGAATAGGGCAGGTTCTCGCGGGTCTGCAGCTGATGTTGCTGCATGCGGGTCTGCTGGATGAAGTGATAGGCCTCTTCGTAAGCCGCGCCGTCCAGGGGCTCGATCACTTCCTTGATGACCAGTTGCCGCAAACGTTCCAGGGTGTTGTTGGCTTCGATGCCATTGGCCAGCGCCAACAGGCGAGCCCCGTCGACGAAGGGCGTCAGGCCTTGCACTTTCAGGTCGAGGGTTGCCTTCTCGCCGTTCTTGCGACTCAGCACGAAATCCCTGAAGCGTCCCACCGGTGGGCGATGACGCAGCGCGTTTTCAGCCATCATGCGCTGGAACAAACGGTTATCGGCGACTTGTTCAAGAAGCTGCTGGCGCAATTGCTCACAGCCCTGTTCGTCGCCCCAGACCACTCGCAAGTCGAAATAGATGCTTGAGCCCAGCAGGTTTTCCGGCGTCGCTTCACGGATGAATGCCGCAAAGCGCCGGGCCCATTCGGCACGGGACAGGCACAGCTCGGGATTGCCGGCCATGATGTTGCCCTTGCACAAGGTGAAGCCGCACAAAGCCAGGCTCTGGTTGATCTGCTGAGCGATGGGCAACAAAACACCACGGATCTGCGCCGCATGGGCCGCGTCTCGTGCCTCGAAAATGATGCCGTTGTCCTGATCGGTGTGAAGGGTTTGCTCGCGCCGGCCTTCGCTGCCGAAACACAGCCAACTGAAGGGCACGCCCGGGTCGCCCTTGTCGGCCAGGGTCAACTCGATGACCCGGCATACGGTGTGGTCGTTGAGCAGTGTGATGATGTGGGTGATCTGGGTCGACGACGCCCCGTGGGCCAGCATGCGCTCCACCAATTGACCGATCTCGCCGCGCAGGGCCACGAGGTTTTCCACCCGTGGGGCGCTGCGGATGGTCCGGGCCAGGTGCACCAGGTCGACACGCTGCAGGGAAAACAGATCGCGCTCCGACACCACGCCACACAGGCGCTGTTCCTTGACCAGGCAGACGTGGGCGATATGACGCTCGGTCATGGCGATGGCCGCATCAAAAGCGCTGTGGTCCGGCGAGAGGAAAAAGGGTGCCTGGGTCATGTGCTCGGCAATGGCCTGGGAAAAATCCCCCGAGCCGTCGGCCACCACCTGCCGCAAGTCGCGCAGGGTAAAAATCCCCACCGGTGCTTTCTGTTCATTGACCACGACGATGCTGCCGACTTGTTGTTCATGCATCAGTTTCACGGCTTCACGCAGGGGCGTTTCGGGGCTGCAACTCACCGGGTGACGCATCGCCAGCTCACCCAATCGGGTATTGAGCGAGTACTGCGTGCCCAAGGTTTGGGCCGATTTCTGCTGAACCTGTTGGTTGACCTGGTCGAGCAGGCTGCTGACCCCGCGCAGGGCGAAGTCGCGGAAGGGGCCGGACAATGCGAACAGCTTGATGAAGGCCGGCTTGTTCAGTTGCAGGCAGAAGGTATCTTCGCCAGCCAGGTGCTCGGTGCGTGTGGCGCGCTCGCCCAGCAGCGCGGCAAGAGGGAAACATTCGCCGGTGGTGATCTCGAAGGTGGTCTCGGTGCCACCCTTGGCCGTATGGGGACGCTCGCCCACCACGCGGCCCTGCTTGACGATGTAAAAGTGTTCCACCGGGCCGTCGGCCGGTTTGATGATGCTTTCACCCGTGGCGTAGAAGCGCAGCAGGCATTGCTCCACCAGATAAGCCAAGTGGGCATTTTCCATTTGATTGAACGGGGGGAACCGCTGGAGAAATTGCAGCGTGCCCTGGATGTTTTGCAACACCGCAGTTTTTCCTGCCTGGATGAAGGCGTCCGCTTTTTTCATAACCTGCGCAGTCTTTTTCGAATTTTTGTGGTCGGATCTGTTCGCTCATGGTCGGCTCCTGAGCGCGGGGTGCCCATTGGACGTAAGTCTAGGTCGCCGCAAAGAGCCGCCACCGCGGAAAAAACCCAGGTTTGAACGTGGAAAAAACTTCATTGATTGTTCTTGGAAAAAAATCCGACGAAGTGCACATTGAAGCGCCGCAGAACGATGTCTGACCACTGTGCCAGGGGATCGATTTTATAGAACGTAGAGAGCACCATGCCCGACCACGATATTTTGAGTGACGCCGAGCGCGAGGCGCTGAGTGCCGTCATGCTGGAACCTGACCTGCTGCCACAGCGCGTCTTGATCGTCGATGACGACAAGGACGCCCGCGAGCTGCTGTCAGAGATTCTGGCGCTGGACGGTATTCACTGCATGACCGCCGCCAGCGGTGAAACAGCACTCAAGATGCTGGAAACCAAGCCTTCGATCGGCCTGCTGATCACCGATTTACGCATGGGCAATGTCGATGGCCTGGAACTGGTGCGGCTGGTGCGCGAATCCGAACGGGCCGCGCTGCCGATCATCATCGTGTCCGGCGATGCCGACGTGAAGGACGCCATCGAGGCCATGCACCTGAGCGTGGTGGACTTTTTGCTCAAGCCGATCGATACCGAGAAGCTGCTCGGGTTGGTCAAGCATGAGTTGGGGATGGATCTGTAGCCTGCATCCCATTGTGCAAGGCTGTTGTGGCGAGGGAGCTTGCTCCCGCTCGACTGCGCAGCAGTCGCAAGTCAGTCAATGAGGTTTCGGATGCTGGGGAAAGGGGGCTGCTTCGCAGCCCAGCGGGAGCAAGCTCCCTCGCCACAAAAAGCACTATTGCCCAATAAAAAAAAGCCCTGATCTTTCGATCAGGGCTTTTTGCGTTTCATCACTACCGCTCAATCACAACCCATTGGCTGCCTTGAACTCGCGACGACGACGGTGCAGCACCGGCTCGGTGTAGCCGTTAGGCTGCTTCGTGCCTTCGATCACCAGTTCGACCGCCGCCTGGAAGGCGATATTGCTGTCGAAGTCTGGCGCCAGCGGACGATATAGCGGGTCGCTGGCGTTCTGGCGGTCCACCACCGGCGCCATGCGCTTGAGGCTTTCCATAACCTGGTCCTGCGTGACGATGCCGTGGCGCAGCCAGTTGGCGATGTGCTGGCTGGAAATACGTAGCGTCGCACGGTCCTCCATCAAGCCGACGTCATTGATGTCCGGCACTTTCGAACAACCGACGCCCTGGTCGATCCAGCGCACCACATAGCCAAGGATGCCCTGGGCATTGTTGTCCAGTTCGTTCTTGATCTGCTCGGGCGTCCAGTTCGGATTGACGGCCAGCGGGATGGTCAGGATGTCGTCCACCGAAGCGCGGGTGCGCTTGGCCAGTTCGGCCTGGCGGGCGAACACGTCGACCTTGTGGTAGTGCAACGCGTGCAGCGCGGCGGCGGTGGGCGAAGGAACCCAGGCCGTATTGGCGCCGGCCAGCGGATGAGCGATTTTCTGTTCGAGCATCGCCGCCATCAAATCCGGCATGGCCCACATGCCCTTGCCGATTTGTGCGCGACCTTGCAGGCCAGTGCTCAAGCCGATGTCGACGTTCAAGTTCTCGTAGGCGCCGATCCACTTCTCGGCCTTCATGTCGGCCTTGCGCACCATCGGGCCGGCTTCCATGGAGGTGTGGATCTCATCGCCGGTACGGTCGAGGAAGCCAGTGTTGATGAACACCACGCGCTCGCTGGCGGCCTTGATGCAAGCCTTGAGGTTGACCGTGGTACGGCGCTCCTCGTCCATGATCCCGACCTTGAGGGTGTTGCGTGGCAGGTTCAACACGTCTTCGACGCGGCCGAACAGCTCGTTGGTGAACGCGGCTTCTTCCGGCCCGTGCATCTTCGGCTTGACGATGTACACCGAGCCGGTGCGGCTGTTGCGCCGGGTGGTGTTGCCGTTGAGGCTGTGGATGGCTGCCAGGCTGGTGATCAAGCCGTCGAGAATGCCTTCCGGCACTTCGTTGCCCTGCTTGTCCAAGATGGCGTCGATGGTCATCAGGTGGCCGACGTTGCGCACGAACAGCAGCGAACGGCCGTGCAGTGTCACGCTCGAACCGTCGGCTGCGGTGTATACGCGGTCGGCGTTCATGGTGCGGGTAAAGGTCTGGCCGCCCTTGGCGACTTGTTCCGAGAGGTCGCCCTTCATCAGGCCGAGCCAGTTGCGGTAGATCACCACTTTGTCATCGGCATCGACGGCGGCGACCGAGTCTTCGCAGTCCATGATGGTGGTCAGCGCGGCCTCCATCAGGATGTCTTTGACGCCGGCGGCATCGGTCTGGCCGACTGGGGTGCTGGCATCGACCTGGATTTCGAAGTGCAAGCCGTTGTGCTTCAGCAGCACCGCGCTCGGGGCCGAGGCATCGCCCTGGAAACCGATCAGTTGGGCATCGTCGCGCAGACCGCTGTTGCTGCCGCCCTTGAGGGTGACCACCAGTTTGCCGTCGACGATTTTGTAAGCGCTGGAGTCGACATGGGAGCCGGCTGCCAGGGGCGCCGCTTCATCGAGGAAGGCGCGGGCGAAGGCGATGACCTTGTCGCCGCGAACCTTGTTGTAGCCTTTGCCTTTCTCCGCACCATCGGCTTCGCTGATGGCATCGGTGCCGTACAGGGCGTCGTACAGCGAACCCCAGCGGGCGTTCGAGGCGTTGAGGGCGAAGCGGGCATTCATCACCGGCACCACCAACTGCGGGCCGGCCATGCGGGCGATCTCGTCATCGACGTTTTGGGTCGAGGCCTGGAAGTCCGCCGCTTCTGGCAGCAGGTATCCGATGTCTTGCAGGAAGGCTTTGTAAGCCACGGCGTCGTGGGCCTGGCCGGCACGGGCCTGGTGCCAGGCATCGATGCGCGCCTGGAAGTCGTCGCGTTTGGCGAGTAGGGCTTTGTTCTTCGGCGCCAGGTCGTGGATGACCTTGTCGGCACCGGCCCAGAACGCGTCGGCGGTCAGGCCGGTTCCGGGGATGGCTTCGTTATTCACGAAGTCGAACAGGACTTTGGCGACCTGCAGGCCACCGACTTGAACGTGTTCAGTCATTGCTTGCCTCACTCTGCTCAGCTATTTCGCTTTTCAGCTCTTCGATTTTGACAATGAAGCCTCGGGACATTTAAACCACAAACCCCGGAACCAGTACATGCCATCGCTGGCGGCTGGGTGGGTCCTATCACGGCGTTAAGCCTTGCTGACGGGGCTTTTCAGGGATGCGACTGCGCCTTGGCAGACATCGGTCCAACGTTATGTAGTGCGCGCTGCGGCATACTACATGATCAGTTGCGGTTGTGAAAATTAGACTAATTGCGTCGTTCCGCGACCGACTAAAGCAGTACAGTCACGACGCGGTAGCGGATGTTCTCAAAAAAACGGATCATTGTTCCAGATAAATCTAATTAATGTACACATTTACCGTGGCGAGGGAGCTTGCTCCCGCTGGAGTGCGAAGCGCTCCCCTATTTAGGGGGGCTACTGCGTAGCCCAGCGGGAGCAAGCTCCTCGCCACGAAAGCAGGGCGGTGCCGATTCATGGCTTGCCTATACTGTTTCTTCCACAACGAGAGGGCTATGCCATGGACCATCTGGTCATCACTGTTTTCGCCCCGGACCGGCCCGGGCAGGTCGAGCGCATCGCTGATTGCATCGCCGAGCACGGCGGTAACTGGCTGGAAAGTCGCATGTCGCGCCTGGCTGGGCAGTTTGCCGGGATCTTGCGCCTGAGCGCCCCGGCCGAATCCCATGAAGAGTTGATTGAAGCCTTGCAGGGGCTATCGGCCCACGGCATTCGCGTGTTGATTGCCGAAAGCGCAGTGGCAGAATCCTGCAGTTGGAAACCCATCACTATGGAATTGGTGGGTAACGATCGTCCTGGCATCGTGCGTGACATAACTCGTTTGCTGAGCGAGCAGGGCGTGAACGTCGAGCGGTTGGTGACTCATGTTCGGCCGGCACCGATGAGCAGTGAGTTGCTGTTTCACGCCGAAGCGATCCTGGGCGTGCCGTTGACTCTTTCGCTGGACACCTTGCAGGAGCGCCTGGAAACCCTGGCCGATGAATTGATGGTGGAGCTCAAGATCAGCGACGAAGCGTGACCCAGGTTATCCAAGGAAAACCATCGCCTGCCTGTGGATAACCTGTAGAGACTCCGCGCCAGCCCACGTCCGCCGGGCCTCAGCGAGCGATGATCAAAAAACATCAGTTTTCAAGGGCTTGTGCACAAACGGCGGGGATCAGGTTGTGGATAACCTTGGGAAGGATCGATGCAGGCCACGCTAGCCGTTGCCTGCAGAGGGTTGGGTGTTTTTTGATCAGCTGCGGCGGCGCATGCTGATCACCGCGTCGATGCTGTACACCGCAAGCCCGGCCCAGATAAACAGGAACGCCACCAACGTGCTGGACGACAAATGCTCGCCGAACAGCATCACGGCGAGCAGCAGCACCAGCGTCGGCGCGATGTACTGGAGAAAGCCGATGGTAGTGTAGGGTAAATGCCGTGTTGCGGCGTTGAAACACACCAACGGCACCAGCGTCACGGGGCCGGCCGCCACCAGCCACCAGGCTTCGGAAGTGGTCCAGAAAGCTGCCTGGGCACTGGTGGCCGTCGGGTTGAACAGCAACCAGGCAATGGCGATAGGCACCAGCATCCAGGTTTCCACCACCAGCCCCGGCAAAGCCTTGACCGGCGCCTGCTTGCGGATCAAGCCATAGAAACCGAAGGTCAGCGCCAACACCAGCGACACCCACGGCAGGCTGCCCACTTGCCAGACCTGCTGCGCCACGCCGACCGCCGCCAACACGACCGCCAGCCATTGCATGCGTCGCAGCCGCTCGCCCAGCAGCAGCATGCCCAACAATACGTTCACCAGCGGGTTGATGTAGTAACCCAGGCTGGCTTCGAGCATGCGTTCGTTATTCACCGCCCAGACGTAGGTCAGCCAGTTGGCGGCGATCAGCGTGCCGCTCAAGGCCAGGATCGCCAGGCGACGCGGATTGTCCCGCAGCTCGCGCCACCAGCCCGGGTGCTTCCAGACCATCAGCAACGCCGCGCCGAACAGCGCCGACCACAGCACCCGATGGATGATGATTTCCACGGAGGGCACGCTGGCGATGGCTTTGAAATAGATCGGGAACAGGCCCCAGATGATATAGGCGCTCAGGCCCAGGATGTACCCGCGACGCGGGTTGGCGGCTTGCATGCAGAGTCCTTGCTTAGGCAGCTAACAAAGGTGTGATTGTAAGGAGATTTGTCAGGTTGTGCTGCGAACCTTTGTAGGCATCTTGGCCCACCGAGGATTCATCTGTGGGAGCGGGCTTGCTCGCGAAGGCGGTGGGTCAGTCGACATGAGTTCTGAATGTCACTCCGCCTTCGCGAGCAAGCCCGCTCCCACAAGGGGCTTGCTGCAGCTTGATCAAAACAACTTCAACGGCTCTTCATTCAGCGCCGCCAATTGTTCGCGCAGCGCCAATACCTGGTCGCCCCAGTACCGTTCGCTGCCGAACCACGGGAAGCTGCGGGGGAAGGCCGGGTCATCCCAGCGCCGCGCTAGCCAGGCGCTGTAATGCATCAGGCGTAGGGCCCGCAGCGGTTCGATCAATGCCAGTTCCCGCGGGTCGAAGTCGTGGAACTCTTGATAACCGTCCATCAGTTCCGACAATTGCCCAAGGCATTCCTGACGATCACCCGCAAGCATCATCCACAAATCCTGCACCGCCGGACCCATGCGGCAATCGTCGAGGTCGACGATGTGGAACACCTCGTCGCGGCACATCATGTTGCCGGGATGGCAGTCGCCGTGCATGCGGATGTTTTTGTGGGGCGTGGCGGCGTAGACCTCCTCGACACGCTTGAGCAGGTCCCGTGCCACTGACTCGTAGGCTGGCAGCAGGCTGCGCGGTACGAAACCGCTTTCGAGCACGGTGGCAAGCGAGTCGTGGCCGAAATTTTTAACGCCCAGTGCCTCGCGATGCTCGAACGGGCGACTGGCGCCCACCGCGTGCAGGCGCCCGAGCAATTGCCCGAGGCGATAGAGCTGGTCAAGGTTGCCCGGTTCCGGCGCGCGGCCACCGCGACGGGGAAACAGCGTGAATCGAAACCCGGCATGTTCGTGCAGGCTGGCGCCGTTATGAATCAATGGCGCGACTACCGGCACTTCGCAATCGGCCAGCTCGAAGGTAAAGCGGTGCTCTTCCAGGATCGCTTCGTTGGTCCAGCGCTGCGGGCGATAGAACTTTGCAATCAGCGGCTCGGCGTCTTCGATGCCGACCTGATAGACGCGGTTCTCGTAGCTGTTGAGAGCCAGCACACGGGCGTCGCTCAGGAAACCAATGCTTTCAACGGCATCGAGCACCAGGTCGGGCGTGAGGGTTTCAAACGGATGGGACATGCTGACTCCTGCGCAGCGGCAGGGCTGCCGCGTCCGGCCCAGCATGGTAGCGCAAAGCAGACTGGATTGATTGGTGTGACTTGCACAGGACTATGTGGCGAGGGAGCTTGCTCCCGCTTGGGTGCGTAGCGCCCATAAAGATGGGGTCGCTGCACAACCCAGCGGGAGCAAGCTCCCTCGCCACAAAGTGTCATGCCCCCGGCCCAAACCAGTATCAGGCGCCGATGACCCCGCCATCTTCCCGAGTAATCACCATCACCGAAGACCGCGGCTTGCCGTTGGGCAGATGCTCGGGGAAGGTCGAACCGCCGTTTTCCCCAGGATGCTGGATCCCGACGAACAAGGCCTTCTGGTCCGGCGCGAAACTGATCCCGGTCACTTCACAACCCACCGGCCCGACCATGAAGCGGCGGATCTCACCGCTGTTGGGGTCGGCACACAGCATCTGGTTGTTGCCCATGCCGGCAAAGTCCCCGGCATTGCTGACGTCGCCGTCGGTGAGGATCCACAGCCGGCCGGCCTTGTCGAAGCCCAGGCCGTCCGGGCTGTTGAACATGTTCTGCGGGTTGATGTTGGACGAACCGGCCTTCGGCGTGCCGGCGTGTACCGTCGGGTTGCCGGCGACCACGAACAGGTCCCAGTCGAAGGTCTTGGCTGCGTGATCGTCGCGGTCGGTGCGCCAGCGCAGGATCTGGCCGTAGACGTTCTTGGCCCGGGGGTTCGGCCCGCCCACCGGCTGGCCGTCTTCGCCGCGCTTGGCGTTGTTGGTCAGGGTGCAGTAGACCTGGCCGTCTTTCGGGCTGACCACGATCCATTCCGGACGGTCCATGCGCGTGGCGCCCACGGCGCTGGCGGCCAGGCGTGCATGAATCAATATCTGCGCCTGGTCGGCGAAACCGCTGCTGGCGTCCAGGCCATTCTTGCCGTGGGTCAGCTCGATCCACTGGCCCTTGCCCTTGGGGTGGTCCGGGTTGCTGTCACCGGCGTCGAAGCGCGCCACGTACAAGGTGCCATGGTCCAAGAGGTTGCGATTGGCCTTGGCATTGCGGTGGTTGATGCGCTCGCGGCTGACGAATTTGTAGATGAATTCACCGCGTTCGTCGTCGCCCATGTACACCACGGCACGACCGTCATTGGTCTGGGCCAGCGCTGCGTTTTCATGTTTGAAACGGCCCAGGGCGGTGCGTTTGACAGGTGTGGATTCCGGATCGAACGGATCGATCTCCACCACCCAGCCGTGGCGATTGAGTTCGTTGGGGTTCTTTGCCAGGTCGAAGCGCGGGTCGAACAAATGCCAATTGATGTCGCGGCTGGTGACGGTGGCGCCGTAGCGTTTCTGCGCCTCGTCGAACTGCAGGTCGGCCTTGCTGCTGCCGAAGCAGTCGGTGAAATTTTCTTCGCAGGTCAGGTAAGTGCCCCACGGTGTCATGCCGTTGGCGCAGTTCTGAAAGGTCCCCAGCACTTTCTTGCCACTCTTGTCGGCGCTGGTTTTCAGCAGCTCGTGACCGGCCGCCGGGCCCCGCAGGCGAATCGGCGTGTTGCCGTGGATCCTGCGG
The DNA here is from genome assembly GCF_000281895.1 of Pseudomonas fluorescens Q2-87. Taxonomy (NCBI): domain Bacteria; kingdom Pseudomonadati; phylum Pseudomonadota; class Gammaproteobacteria; order Pseudomonadales; family Pseudomonadaceae; genus Pseudomonas; species Pseudomonas fluorescens. The sequence goes on from NZ_CM001558.1 coordinate 579,272, forward strand.
TTGTAGCGCGATTGCTGGACGAACTGCCACTGGCCGCGACGACGCTCGACCTCGATCACCGACACGCCTTCACTGGCCTGGGCCTTGCGCACGTCTTCAGCTGACTGCGGCTGGCCGCCATGGGCAAAGAGGTAGCGGTAATTGGTGTATTCGTTGTTGATCGCCATCAGCGCCCGGTTGTTGTCACCGGGGAACGGGAACAGGCTCATGCCGTCGTTGTTGTCGCCGAATTGCATCTCCTGCGCGCGTGCCGTGCCGTTGCCGCTGGGGTCGAACGCCGGTGCGTTTTTTTGCAGCGGCTGGCCCCAACTGATCAGCACCGAGGATTTATAACCTGGCGGCAGCGTGAGGGTGTCGGTCGTGGCGGCGGCGATGCCGTCGAAGCCCAGCAGCCTGCTGTTGCCCTCGCTCACGGCGGCGGCCAGCACGCTGCGACTCAGCAGGTTGCCGCCGAGGAACATCGCCGCGCCGCACAGGGCGCCGGCGCTGATGAATCCACGGCGGCTCAGGCCGACGATTTTTTCCAGGTCGGTGGATTGGTTTTCTTCTAATAGGCTCATCTCAGGCTCCCTGCAGGTTTTGGCAGTCACCATAAAGCGGGTCGATGAAACTATTGTTGCAGCGCGCTACAGCGGCGTGCCGAGCAGCACATTCGTGGGGGAAAACTCCACTTGCACCGCCGAACCGTCGCGCAGTTTTCGTTCGCGCAGTTCAAGCGGGTCCGCCAGGGCGCACAGCGTCTGGCCATTGGGCAGGCCGATACGCACTTCGCTGGGGCCATTTTCGGCGGCGCAGACTTGCTCGATCGTTCCTCGCAGCGAATTGATGGCCGATCTTGCCGACGGTTCGGCGGGGTGCAACTCCAGCCAGCCGGCCTTGATCAGTGCCACCACTTCGGTACCGATGGTCAGTTCCAGGCGCACGGTGCTGTCGTGGGTGATCTGGGCTTCGATGATCAAGCCCCGAGCCAGCTCCAGGCGTACCCGGTCGTTGTGTCCCTGTGCCTCGATGGCGAGGATTTTGCCGTGCAATTGATTGCGCGCGCTGGTGCGCAGCATGAGGCGGCCTAGCAGGCCCAGGTCATTGGCATCTTCACTGGCCTCCAGCAGCTGGGCCTGCAAGGTTTGCAAGCGTTGATACAGGCGCAGGACGCGTTGCCCTTCTTCCGACAGCTTGGCGCCGCCACCCCCCTTGCCGCCGACGCTGCGCTCCACCAAGGGTTGGTCCGCCAGGTTGTTCAACTCATCGATGGCATCCCAAGCGGCCTTATAGCTCAAGCCCGCGCTCTTGGCGGCGCGAGTGATGGAGCCCTGTTCGGCGATGTGCTGCAACAGGGCGATGCGTTGTGGACGCCGGACGATGTGTTGGGTCAGGAGCGTGGGCAATGACATGACGGACAACTGCGGCAAGGGACGATGAGCGGACGTTGGCGCCTTGGACGCGGCGCGTCAAGCCGGCTCGCCGGGTTTTGGCGTGCGTGCCAGGCAATACACGTCGACCCGCGCGGCACCGGCTTCGCGCAGCAAACGGGCCAGCGCCTGGGCGGTGGCGCCGGTGGTGAGCACATCGTCCACCAGCGCCAAGTGTAGATTTTGCGCCGACGCGTTCGGGGCCAAGGCGAAGGCCTGGCACAGGTTCCGCTGCCGGGCTTTGGCATCGAGTGCCTGTTGGGCAGGGGTGTCCTGGGTACGTCGCAGCAGGGTCTCTTCGCAAGGTATTTGCAGCGAAGTGCTGAGCCAGCGGGCGAGCAGCGTGGCTTGGTTGAACCCGCGCTGGCGCAACCGCCGGGCGGCCAGGGGCACCGGTACCAGCGCGTCGGGCCGCTCCAGCCCTTCGTCGAAATGATGTTGCAGCGACTGCGCCAACAGCTCGCCCATGAGCCGGCCGAGGGGCCATTTCGCCTGGTGCTTGAAACGGGTGATCAGGCTGTCCACCGGAAAGTCATAGGCCCAGGGCGCCAGGACCCGCTCGAACGCCGGCGGCCGTGCCGCGCATTGTCCACAGCGCAGCCCGGCCATGGGCAACGGCAGGGCGCACACTTCGCATTGGTCGCCGAGCCAGGGCAATTCGCTTTCACAAGGGGTGCAGAGCGGTTGTGGCGTATCGGTGGCGTCCCCGCAGAGCAGGCAGAATTGTTTGTTTTTTAACCAGATGTAAACCGGTCCTTCGTATCGTGGTTGACAGCGCATGACTCTTCCTTAAATATGCCGAACATCCGTGTCGCGCCTGTGGGTATTACGCATCCCAGGCGCCTGCCAAGCATAATCAAGGAAATGCCCATGAGCGCCAGCATCACTGCCAACCTGCGTCATGACTGGTCTTTGGCCGAAGTCAAAGCACTCTTCGTCCAGCCCTTCAATGACTTGCTGTTCCAGGCGCAGACCGTGCACCGCGCGCATTTCGACGCCAACCGCGTGCAGGTTTCCACGCTGTTGTCGATCAAGACCGGCGCCTGCCCGGAAGATTGCAAATATTGTCCGCAGTCCGGTCACTACAACACCGGCCTGGATAAAGAGAAGTTGCTGGAAGTGCAGAAAGTCCTCGAAGAGGCTGCGCGCGCCAAGGCCATCGGGTCGACCCGTTTCTGCATGGGCGCGGCGTGGAAGCACCCGTCGGCCAAGGACATGCCTTACGTGCTGGAGATGGTCAAGGGCGTGAAGGCCATGGGCCTGGAAACCTGCATGACCCTCGGTCGACTCGACCAGGACCAGACCGCAGCGCTGGCCGAGGCCGGCCTGGATTACTACAACCACAACCTCGATACCTCGCCAGAGTTCTACGGCAGCATCATCACCACCCGCACCTACAGCGAGCGCTTGCAAACCCTGGCTTACGTGCGCGATTCGGGGATGAAGATCTGCTCCGGCGGCATCCTGGGCATGGGCGAGTCTCTGGACGATCGCGCCAACTTGTTGATCCAGCTGGCCAACCTGCCGGAGCATCCAGAGTCGGTGCCGATCAACATGCTGGTCAAGATTGCCGGCACGCCGCTGGAGAATGCCGAGGACATCGATCCGTTCGATTTCATCCGCATGCTCGCCGTGGCGCGGATCATGATGCCTCAGTCCCACGTGCGCCTCTCCGCCGGCCGCGAAGCGATGAACGAACAGATGCAGGCCCTGGCGTTCCTGGCCGGTGCGAACTCGATTTTCTACGGCGACAAGCTGCTGACCACCGCCAACCCGCAAGCCGACAAGGACATGCAGCTGTTCGCACGCCTGGGCATCCAGCCTGAAGCCCGTGAGGAACATGCCGATGAAGTGCATCAGGCAGCGATTGAACAGGCGTTGGTGGAGCAGAAGAGCAGCGCGCAGTTCTATAACGCGGCTGTTTGAGTCAATGCAAAACCAAGTGTGGGAGCGGGCTTGCTCGCGAAGGCGGCGCAACAGTCAATACACATGTTGAATGTGATGACCCCTTCGCGAGCAAGCCCGCTCCCACATTGGATTTCATTGTTTTCAGAATAATGATTCATCCCGAGGCCTGCATGCCCTTTGATCTCGCCGCACGCCTGGCTGCCCGTCGTGCCGAAAACCTCTACCGCCAGCGCCCGTTGCTTGAAAGCCCGCAGGGGCCGGAAGTTGTGGTGGATGGCCAGCCGTTGCTGGCGTTCTGCAACAACGACTACCTGGGCCTGGCCAATCATCCGCAGGTGATCGAAGCCTGGCGCGCCGGGGCGGCCCGCTGGGGCGTCGGTGGTGGCGCTTCGCATTTGGTCATCGGCCACAGCGGCCCCCATCACGCCTTGGAAGAAGCCTTGGCTGATTTGACTGGCCGCCCGCGGGCGTTGCTGTTCACCACGGGCTACATGGCCAACCTCGGTGCGGTCACGGCGCTGGTCGGGCAGGGCGACACGGTTTTGGAAGACCGGCTCAATCATGCCTCGTTGCTCGATGCCGGGTTGTTGTCCGGGGCGCGCTTCAACCGTTACCTGCATAACGATGCCCAAAGCCTGGCCAACCGTCTTGAGAAAGCCACCGGCAATACCCTGGTCGTTACCGATGGTGTGTTCAGCATGGACGGCGATCTTGCCGACCTGCCGGCCCTGGCCCGCGAAGCCAAGGCCAAGGGCGCCTGGTTGATGGTCGATGATGCTCACGGCTTTGGTCCACTGGGGGCCAATGGCGGCGGTATCGTCGAGCATTTCGGCTTGAACCAGGACGATGTGCCGGTGCTGGTGGGCACCCTGGGCAAGGCGTTCGGCACTGCCGGTGCGTTTGTCGCCGGGAGTGAGGAGTTGATTGAGAGCTTGATCCAGTTCGCGCGCCCCTACATCTATACCACCAGCCAACCACCGGCGCTGGCCTGCGCGACGCTCAAGAGTCTTGAACTGCTGCGCAGCGAGCATTGGCGGCGCGAGCATCTGCAATTGTTGATCCGCCAGTTCCGCCACGGCGCCGAACAGATCGGCCTGCAATTGATGGACAGTTTCACGCCGATCCAGCCGATTGTGATCGGCGACGCGGGGCGGGCAATGCGGATGTCACAAATGTTGCGCGAGCGAGGGCTGATGGTTACCGCCATTCGCCCGCCTACCGTGCCGGCTGGCAGTGCCCGGTTGCGTGTGACCCTGACGGCTGCCCACAGCGAAGCCCAGGTGCAACGACTGTTAGCGGCATTGTCCGATTGTTTTGCCCTGTTGGGGCCGGAGCCATGTCATGCGTGATCGACTGATACTGCTGCCCGGTTGGGGCTTGGGGGTCTCACCGCTGGAGCCGCTGGCGGCGGCGTTGCAGGGGCTGGACGAACACCTGCGGGTGGAAATCGAGCCGCTTCCGGCCCTGGCATCGAGCGACCCGCAAGAATGGCTCGAAGAGCTGGATGCGTGCGTGCCCCAGGACGCCTGGCTGGGTGGCTGGTCCCTGGGCGGCATGTTGGCCTCGGCGCTGGCGGCACGGCGCGCAGAGCGCTGCTGTGGCCTGCTGACTCTGGCCAGCAATCCGTGCTTCGTGGCTCATGAGCAGTGGCCGAGCGCGATGGCGGGCGAAACGTTCGACGGCTTTCTCGCCGGCTGCGCTGGCGACCCACGCCTGACGCTCAAGCGGTTCAGTTTGTTGTGCGCCCAGGGCGGCAGCGATCCGCGCGGGTTGTCGCGGTTGCTGCTGGCCGGGGCGCCAAGTACATCCCCCGACGTGTTGATGGCAGGGCTGGAACTGCTGGCGCAATTGGATACTCGCGCCGCGTTGCAGAGTTTTCGAGGGCCGCAACTGCATTTGTTTGCCGGCCTCGACGCCTTGGTGCCGGCCGAAGCCGCGAGTCAATTGCTGGTCTTGCTGCCAGATGTCGAAATCGGCCTGATCGAACAGGCCGGCCACGGATTCCTACTGGAAGACCCCCACGGTGTGGCAGGGGCGATCCAGGCTTTTTTGCATGAGTCCGGTGATGACTGATTTGTCCGCTCCTAAATGGCCCGGCGCCTTGCCCGACAAGCGTCAGGTTGCCGCCTCGTTTTCCAGGGCCGCGTCCAGCTATGACAGCGTGGCTGAATTGCAGCGCGATGTGGGGCTGCGATTGCTCGAGCGGTTGCCGGCTTCACTGCAGCCCGCGCGCTGGATGGATCTGGGCTGCGGCACTGGTTATTTCACCCGGGCCCTGGGTGCGCGCTTCGGCGAGGCGACCGGCCTGGCGTTGGATATTGCCCAGGGCATGCTTGACCATGCGCGTCCAAAAGGTGGCGCTGCGTATTTCATCGCCGGGGACGCGGAGCGGTTGCCTTTGCAGGCGTCGAGTTGCGACCTGGTGTTCTCCAGCCTGGCGGTGCAGTGGTGTGCGGATTTTGCCTCGGTGCTGAGCGAGGCCCACCGTGTCTTGAAGCCGGGCGGAGTGTTTGCCTTTGCCAGCCTCTGCGTCGGTACGTTGTACGAATTGCGCGACAGCTGGCGTCAGGTAGATGGCCTGGTGCACGTCAACCGTTTCCGTGGGTTCGAGACGTATCAACAGCTGTGCGCGGCCAGCGGCCTGGATGTCGTCAGTCTTGAACAGCGGCCCCATGTATTGCATTACCCCGACGTGCGCAGCCTGACCCACGAATTGAAAGCCTTGGGCGCGCATAATCTGAACCCCGGTCGACCGGGTGGGTTGACGGGCAGGGCGCGGATCCTGGAGCTGGTCGAGGCTTATGAACAATTCCGCCAGGCCCAGGGCCTGCCGGCGACTTATCAAGTGGTCTACGCCGTCTTGGAGAAACCGCTATGAGCCAGGCCTATTTCATTACCGGCACTGACACGGATGTGGGCAAGACCACGGTCGCGGCCGGTCTGTTGCATGCTGCTCGGCAGGCCGGCATGAGCACCGCCGCCGGCAAACCCGTGGCCTCCGGTTGCGAGGTTACCCCCAAGGGCCTGCGCAACGCCGATGCCCTGGCGTTGCTGGCTGAGTGCTCGGTGCCGCTTGAATACGCGCAGGTCAATCCGCTGGCATTTGAGCCGGCTATTGCGCCTCACTTGGCGGCGCGGGAAGCCGGCGTGGCCTTGACGGTGCAATCGTTGCTGATGCCGATGCGTGACGTGCTTGCCCTGAAGGCCGATTTCACTCTGATTGAAGGCGCAGGAGGATGGCGGGTACCGTTGGCCGATCAGGATAACCTGTCGGATCTGGCCATGGCCCTGGGCCTGCCGGTGATTCTGGTGGTGGGTGTACGCCTGGGGTGCATCAGCCATGCCCTGCTGACCGCCGAAGCCATCGCCCGGGACGGTCTGCAACTGGCCGGGTGGGTCGCCAATATCATCGATCCCAAGACCTCGCGCCTGGAAGAAAACCTCGCCACCCTGGCCGAGCGCCTCCCGGCGCCGTGTCTGGGGCGAGTACCGAGGATCAAGGGCATCACTGCTGACATCGTGGCTGAGCATCTGCACCTGGATCTGCTGGATTAATCGTTCAGGGCCAAGGTTTTGGCTATGACAAGGCACTGTGCCATTAGGGTTTTTGTCGGGCCTTTTCCCAGGGCTTCTGATTCAATGACCGCTGTCGACCCTTCAAGATGACGAGCCCTGCCATGGAAATCTCAGGAAACACCGCGTTCTATGCCGGTCTGAGCACGATTCAGACAGGGCAGAACCGTGTCGATCAGGCGGCTGGCCAGATCGCCAACACCACGATCGAGCGTTCGGTCACCAGTCAGTCGTCCGATATACAGGCTGATCGACTGCGCTCGGTGGATCGCAGCCAGCAATCGGACCTGGCCAGTAGCATGGTCGAAATGTCCCAAGGCAAGTTCCAGGTGCAACTGGGCGTGAACGTGGCCAAGGCATCCGACGAAATGCTCGGGACGTTGATCGATACGTTTGCCTGATCTTGTATTTCCAGATTTGCAAAAACGCCGCGATTATCCGCGGCGTTTTGGTCTCTAACGTCCTGTTGCTCAACTAATCTTTTCCTACGCGCATTGCGGATCCTTCACCGTGGTGGATTTCCTGTGTCTGACATTTTTTGCCAGTCGATGACGAACGGCAAAAGATCGGCGCTTGACAAGATTTGGGCGTAAACGTATGTTTCAAACAACTGTTTGACCGCTACAACAAATCCACGCGGTCGTTCATTCCCGGTTACATCAGCAGAGGTTTATCGCTATGCCTGACTACAAGGCCCCCTTGCGTGATATTCGCTTCGTTCGTGACGAACTGCTCGGCTACGAAGCGCATTATCAGAGCCTTCCGGCTTGCCAGGACGCAACTCCGGACATGGTTGACGCCATTCTCGAAGAAGGCGCCAAGTTTTGTGAGCAGGTGCTGGCTCCGCTGAACCGCGTGGGTGATATCGAAGGCTGCACCTGGAGTGAATCCGGCGTGAAGACTCCGACCGGCTTCAAGGAAGCCTACAAGCAATTCGTCGAAGGCGGCTGGCCAAGCCTGGCCCACGATGTGGAACATGGCGGCCAAGGCCTGCCGGAGTCCCTGGGCCTGGCGGTCAGCGAGATGGTCGGCGAAGCCAACTGGTCGTGGGGCATGTATCCGGGCCTGTCCCATGGCGCGATGAATACGATTTCCGAACACGGTACGCCCGAACAACAAGAGGCTTACCTGACCAAGCTGGTCTCCGGTGAATGGACCGGCACCATGTGCCTGACCGAACCGCACTGTGGCACCGACCTGGGCATGCTGCGCACCAAGGCCGAGCCTCAGGCCGACGGTTCCTACAAAGTCTCCGGCACCAAGATTTTCATTTCGGCCGGCGAACACGACATGGCCGACAACATTGTCCATATCGTCCTGGCGCGCCTGCCGGACGCACCGGCCGGCACCAAGGGCATTTCGCTGTTCATCGTTCCAAAGTTCCTGCCTAACGCCGACGGCACCATCGGTCAGCGCAACGCGGTGAGCTGCGGTTCCCTGGAACACAAGATGGGCATCCACGGTAACGCCACCTGCGTGATGAACTTCGACGCGGCCACCGGTTTCCTGATCGGCCCGGCGAACAAGGGCCTGAACTGCATGTTCACCTTCATGAACACCGCACGCCTGGGCACCGCGCTGCAAGGCCTTGCCCACGCCGAGATCGGTTTCCAGGGCGGCCTGAAATATGCCCGTGACCGCCTGCAAATGCGTTCCCTGACCGGCCCGAAAGCTCCGGACAAGGCCGCCGACCCGATCATCGTGCACCCTGACGTGCGCCGCATGCTGCTGACCATGAAGGCTTTCGCCGAAGGTAACCGGGCGATGGTGTACTTCACTGCCAAGCAGGTCGACATCGTCAAGTACGGCGTGGACGAGGAAGAGAAGAAGAAAGCTGATGCGCTGCTGGCGTTCATGACGCCGATCGCCAAGGCTTTCATGACTGAAGTCGGTTTCGAATCGGCCAACCATGGCGTGCAAATCTATGGCGGCCACGGTTTCATCGCCGAGTGGGGCATGGAGCAGAACGTTCGCGACAGCCGCATCTCGATGCTGTACGAAGGCACCACTGGTATCCAGGCCCTCGACCTGCTGGGCCGCAAAGTGCTGATGACCCAAGGCGAGGCTCTCAAAGGCTTCACCAAGATCGTTCACAAGTTCTGCCAGAGCAATGAAGGCAACGACGCGGTCAAGGAGTTCGTAGAACCCCTGGCTGCGCTGAACAAGGAATGGGGCGAACTGACCATGAAGGTCGGGATGGCGGCCATGAAGGATCGCGAAGAAGTCGGCGCGGCGTCGGTGGACTACCTGATGTACTCCGGTTACGCCTGCCTGGCCTATTTCTGGGCCGACATGGCGCGCCTGGCAGCGGAAAAACTCGCGGCCGGCACCACCGAGGAGGCGTTCTACACCGCCAAGCTGCAGACCGCGCGCTTCTACTTCCAGCGCATCCTGCCGCGTACCCGCACTCACGTAGCAACCATGCTGTCGGGCGCCAACAACCTGATGGACATGAAAGAAGAAAACTTCGCGCTGGGCTATTAAGCCTTAAGCGATTGTTCGAAAAAGCCGCCGCTTCTTCGGAAGCGGCGGCTTTTTCATGCCCGCCACAAATCCCCTCGCTCCCACAGAGGTCAGTGGTGATCCTGAAACAATATTCATCAAGCTCCACCCTAAGAAAACCTGTCCCTCGGCCGTTACAGCGATGGCAGTGTGACATCTGTCACATCGCCCGTGCGTAACTGCGCCAATAGCAGGCACAATGCCATCTTTGATCAGCCGGGTCGGAGCTTTACCCTTGCCGCGTTCTTCCGCTGTACGTTTCAGCCATTTCCTACCTTCATTGCTGCTGTTGCTGGCGGGGCTTGCGGCTGCCTACGTCAAAGATCTCAACGTGTTCTTCACCTCGCTGTTCAACGTCCTCCCTACGCTGGTGTTGTTGCTGGGCGGTGCGTATTGCGCGGTCTATCGGCGCCAACGCGAGCTGTTTCTGATGGTGACGGTGTACATCGCCTATTACCTGCTGGACACCCAGACCGATTTTTACCGCGACAACGGCAAGGTGCGCGAAGACGCGGCGGTGGTGTTCCATCTGGTTTGTCTGCTGTTGCCGCTGTTGTTCGGTCTGTTCGCGGCATGGCAGGAGCGCACCCATTTGTTCCAGGACATGGTGGCGCGGTTCGCGGTGCTGCTGGTCTTCGGCAGCGTGGCCCTTGCCCTGGAGCAAAGTTTTCCCCAGGCATTGCTGCTGTGGCTTTCGGAGATCCGCTGGCCGGCGTTGCACGGCGCCTGGATGAGCCTGATCCAATTGTCCTACCCGATGTTCGCCGCCGCGTTTTTGTTGCTGGCCTGGCAATATTGGCGCAACCCCCGACCACTGCACGCGGCGCAACTGGTGGGGTTGCTGGGGTTGTTCTGGATGCTGCCTAAAACCTTCATCCTGCCGTTCACCCTCAACATCATGTGCAGCCAGGTGATGCTGATGATCGCAGCGGCAGTCGCTCATGAGGCCTATCAGATGGCCTTCCGGGACGAGTTGACCGGTCTGCCGGGCCGACGGGCACTGAATGAGCGCATGCAACGCCTGGGACGCAACTATGTGCTGGCGATGAGCGACGTGGACCACTTCAAGAAATTCAACGACACCCACGGTCACGACGTGGGTGACCAAGTGCTGCGCCTGGTGGCCAGCAAACTGTCGAAAATCGGCGGCGGCGGTAGGGCATATCGCTACGGCGGTGAGGAATTCGCGTTGGTGTTTGCAGGCAAGACCATTGATGAGTGCATGCCTCACCTGGAGGTCATCCGCCAGTCCATCGAGACCTACAGCATTCAGCTACGCAACCCCGACAACCGGCCCCAGGATGATCAACAAGGACGCCAGCGTCGCGGTGGGGCCGGTGCGTCCAGCGTCTCGGTGACGGTCAGCATCGGCGTCGCGGAACGCCTCGAGCAGCGCACGCCCGAAGAAGTGCTCAAATCCGCCGACCAGGCGCTCTACAACGCCAAGGGCGCGGGGCGTAACTGCGTAGTTGCCTTTGGGCAGAACCGCCGCGGTGCGGTGCGCATGGAAGCCGCCGCGGGTTGAGTGATGATGGCGCATTCAGCGTCTGGACTGTGATTGTGGGCCTCGGTGACCGGCAGTAGGTTGGAACGATCTGCTACCGGAGAAAACCACCATGCCCGAGTACAAAGCCCCCCTGCGCGACATGCGCTTTTTGATCGATCATGTCTTTGACTTTCATGGCCGTTACGCCGCCCTGGGCGCCAGCGATGCCAGCCCGGACATGATCAACGCGATCCTGGAGGAAGGCGCCAGGTTCTGCGAGAACGTGCTGGCGCCGCTCAATCGCTCCGGTGACGAGGAGGGTTGCCACTTCGATAACGGTGTCGTGACCACGCCTACCGGTTTCAAGCAGGCTTTCGCCCAATACGTGGAAGGCGGCTGGCACGGGCTGGCGGCGGATCCGGCCTATGGCGGCCAGGGCTTGCCCAGTTCCCTGGGCCTGGTCATCAGCGAGATGGTCGGTTCCAGCAATACTTCTTGGGGCATGTACCCGGGCCTGACCCATGGCGCCATGTCGGCCATCCACGCCCATGGCACCGAAGAGCAGAAACAGACCTACCTGAACAAACTCACCGCCGGCCAGTGGACCGGCACCATGTGCCTGACCGAAGCCCATTGCGGCACGGACCTGGGCATCATCAAGACACGCGCCGTGCCCCAGGCCGACGGCAGCTATGCGATCTCCGGCAGCAAGATTTTCATCTCTGCCGGTGAGCACGACATGAGCGACAATATCATCCACTTGTTGCTGGCCAAGCTGCCGGATGCTCCGGCCGGGACCAAAGGCATCTCGTTGTTCATCGTGCCCAAATTCCTGCCCGACGCGCGCGGCGAGGCAGGGGAGCGCAATGGCGTTTCCTGTGGCTCGATCGAGCACAAGATGGGCATCAAGGCGTCGGCCACTTGCGTGTTGAACTTCGACGACGCCAGGGGCTTTCTCATCGGCGAGCCGAACAAGGGCCTGAACTGCATGTTCACCATGATGAACCATGCCCGGCTCGGCACCGGCATGCAGGGCCTGTGCCTGGGGGAAGCGAGTTTCCAGGGCGCGATCAAGTATGCCCATGACCGTTTGCAGATGCGCTCGCTGACTGGCCCCAAGGCGCCGGAAAAAGCCGCCGACCCGATCATCGTCCATCCCGATGTGCGCAGGATGTTGCTGACCATGAAGGCTTTCAATGAAGGCAACCGGGCGCTGACGTACTTCACCGCGCAGTTGCTGGACACCGCGCACCTGGACGCGAACGAGGCGGCCCGTCAGGAGGCGGAAGATCTGTTGGCGTTCCTCACACCGATCTGCAAGGCCTTCATGACCGACACCGGGCTTGAGGTGACCAACCACGGCATGCAGGTGTTCGGTGGCCACGGTTTCATTCGCGAATGGGGCATGGAGCAACTGGTGCGCGACTGCCGCATCGCGCCAATCTATGAAGGCACCAACGGGATCCAGGCCCTCGACCTGCTGGGACGCAAGGTGCTGGGCAGCCAGGGCAAGTTGCTGCGTGGCTTTACCAAAATCGTCCATAAATTCTGCGCGGCGAATGCCGGACATCCGCAGCTCAAGGATTACGTCGCGCAACTCAACGAGCTCAACCAGCAATGGGGCGAGCTGACCACACGGGTGGGCATGGCTGCCATGAAGAATCCCGATGAGGTCGGCGCCGCTTCCGTGGATTATTTGATGTACAGCGGCTACATCATCCTGGCCTACCTGTGGTTGCGCATGGCCTTGGTGGCCCAGTCGCAACTCGACGGTGGCCAAGGCGACGAAGATCTATGCCGCGGTAAATTGGCGACCTGTGAGTTTTACTTCAAGCGCCTGCTCCCACGCACGAGCGCCCATCGGGCTGCGGTCGAAGCTGGAAGCGATTGTCTGATGAAACTGCCGGCGGAGTTGTTTGCGCTCTGAAGCGTGGCGAGGGAGCTTGCTCCCGCTTGAGTGTGCGCATCATTCATAAAAAGGGCTGCTACGCAGCCCAGCGAGAGCAAGCTCCCTCGCCACGATGGATCTCTAAAACCTGGTTGTGACTAAAAATAACAAAATGGTCACTGGCTGACCCTATGTGTCGCAAAAGTTGTTGATGTACACTCGGGCCCATGCGAAAACCGTATCTTACGAACCAACTGTTTAGATCCTGCGAGGTTTGCCATGGCTGACTACAAAGCGCCCCTGCGCGATATGCGCTTCGTCCTCAATGAAGTGTTCGAGGTTGCGAAGCTCTGGGCCCAACTGCCAGCGTTGGCCGATACCGTAGACGCGGAAACCGTCGAGGCGATCCTCGAAGAAGCCGGCAAAGTCACCAGCAAGAGCATCGCCCCCCTCAGCCGCGCGGCTGACGAAGAAGGTTGTCATTGGGCCGACGGTGCCGTCACCACGCCGGCAGGTTTCCCACAGGCCTATAAGACTTACGCTGAAGGCGGTTGGGTCGGTGTCGGCGGCGATCCGGTGTACGGCGGCATGGGCATGCCCAAGGCCGTTTCGGCCCAGGTCGAGGAAATGGTCAATTCGGCCAGCCTGTCCTTCGGCCTGTACCCGATGCTCACCGCCGGGGCTTGCCTGTCGATCAATGCCCACGCCAGCGAAGAACTGAAGGCCGCGTACCTGCCGAATATGTACGCTGGCGTCTGGGCCGGCTCCATGTGCCTGACCGAACCCCACGCCGGTACGGACCTGGGGATCATTCGCACCAAGGCCGAGCCCCAGGCCGACGGTTCCTATAAGGTCAGCGGCACGAAGATCTTTATCACCGGTGGTGAGCACGACCTTACCGAAAATATCATTCATTTGGTGCTGGCAAAGCTGCCGGACGCACCGGCCGGCCCGAAAGGCATCTCGTTGTTCCTGGTGCCCAAGTTCATGGTCAATGCCGATGGCAGCCTGGGTGCGCGAAATGCGGCCAACTGCGGCTCGATCGAACACAAGATGGGTATCCAGGCGTCCGCCACCTGCGTCATGAACTTCGACGAAGCCGTGGGTTACTTGGTGGGTGAGCCGAACAAAGGCCTCGCGGCGATGTTCACGATGATGAACTACGAGCGCCTGGGCGTCGGTATCCAAGGCCTGGCGACCGGTGAGCGCTCCTACCAGAACGCTATCGAATACGCCCGTGACCGCTTGCAGAGCCGTTCCCCAACCGGCGCGCAGAACAAGGATAAGGTCGCGGACCCGATCATCGTCCACCCCGACGTGCGCCGGATGTTGCTGACCATGAAAGCATCGAACGAGGGTGGCCGCGCATTCTCCACCTACGTGGCGATGCAACTGGACACCGCGAAATTCAGCGAAGACCCGGCGACCCGCAAGCGCGCCGAAGACCTGGTGGCCTTGCTGACCCCGGTGGCAAAGGCTTTCCTGACCGACCTAGGCCTGGAAACCACTGTTCATGGCCAGCAGATTTTCGGCGGTCATGGTTACATCCGTGAATGGGGCCAGGAGCAACTGGTGCGTGATGTGCGCATCACCCAGATCTACGAAGGGACCAACGGCATCCAGGCCCTGGACTTGGTCGGGCGCAAGATCGTCGGCAGCGGCGGTGCGTTCTATAGGTTGTTTGCCGATGAAATTCGTCACTTCACTGCCACTGCGGGCTGCGACCTGGCCGAGTTCACCAAACCCCTGAACGATGCTGTCAGTACGCTGGATCAACTGACCGAGTGGCTGCTGGACCGGGCCAAAAACAACCCGAATGAAATCGGCGCGGCTTCAGTGGAATACCTCCAAGTGTTCGGCTACACCGCCTATGCCTACATGTGGGCGCTGATGGCCAGGGCGGCCTTGGGCAAGGAGAACCAGGATGATTTCTACGCCAGCAAATTGGGCACCGCACGGTTCTACTTCGCACGCCTGCTGCCGCGTATTCATTCCCTGAGCGCTTCGGTAAGGGCGGGCAGTGAATCGCTGTTCCTGCTGGAAGCTGGCCAATTCTGAGACAAGAGCGCTGTGTAAGCATTTGCTTACACAGCGTGCTGGCATTTTCCCTCTACCGGCGGATTGGATCCAGGGCTAATCTACTTTCCATGGACGTAGCGCAGGACGCGCAAAGTAAACAACACGGACACGTAGGATTCTGCCAGGACGGCGGAGTGAAATGGATGTCAGGGAAACAGTCTGCAAAACCCCGCTTCGGCGGGGTTTTCTTTTGTGTGCGTTTTTTATTTGCCCACGGCCTCGCCCGGTTGGGCAGTTTCCTGCGGATGTGCCACTGAACCCTGGCGAGCGGTCAGGTGTCCATCAGCTAAGGCAACTTAGCCATCGGCCATCAGGAGTCATCCATGGATTTCATTCGTATCATCATCGCCATCTTGCTACCGCCGCTGGGTGTGTTCCTGCAAGTGGGTTTCGGCGGGGCTTTCTGGCTGAATATTCTGCTGACGCTGTTGGGCTACATCCCAGGCATCGTGCATGCGGTGTATATCATCGCCAAGCGCTGATCGTGCAATGCGGGGATTTATCTGTGGCGAGGGAGCTTGCTCCCGCTGGATCGCGCAGCGGTCCCAATGTGCTTTGCGATTGCTGCGCAATCGAGCGGGAGCAAGCTCCCTCGCCACAGTGACCGCTGTTGTTAGAGATCGCTATCAATCACCCTGCGATAAAACAGCCACTCATGCTCCAGGGCATGCGCTTGGTTCGCCGCCTTGCGAAAGCCATGGCGCTCATCAGGGTAGTAGTGCGCCTCGACCGTAACGCCATTCGCCTCCAACGCCTCGACCATATCCCGGGTCTGCTGCGGCACGACCACGGCGTCCAATTCCCCTTGGAAAAAGATCATCGGTGTGCGAATCCGGTCTGCATGCAACAGCGGCGTACGGGCGCGGTAGCGTTCGGCGTCCTGCTGTGGGTCGCCGATCAGCCAGTCCAGGTAATCGCCTTCGAACTTGTGCGTAGCACGGCCCAGGGCGACGGGGTCGCTGACACCGTAAAGACTGGCGCCGGCGCGGAATACATCGTGGAACGCCAGGGCGCACAGGGTGGTATAGCCGCCGGCACTGCCGCCACGAATGAATGTCCGACGGCCATCGATCAGGTGTTGCTCGTCCAGGTAAGCGACCACCGCACAGGCATCTTCGACATCCACCACGCCCCAGCTCAGATGCAGCGCCTGCCGATACGCCCGTCCATAGCCGCTGCTGCCACGGTAGTTGAGGTCGGCAACGGCAAAGCCGCGCTGGGTCCAGTATTGGATGCGCGGATCAAACACCGGGTAGCAGGCCGAGGTGGGGCCACCATGGATGAAGACCACCAAGGGCGGTTTCTCTTCGGTGTTCATCGCCGGGTAAAAGAACCCATGGGCTTCACCCGACGCCGAGGGGTAGCGCAGCGTACGCGCACGGCTGATCTGTTCGACGGGCAGCGGCGCGAGGCCGCCGGCCAGGACTGTTACAGCGTGGCTTTGTCGTTTAATCGCAATCACCGCCGATGGGCTCGTCGGCGAAGCGGCGATGGCATAGATGAAGGAGTCATCGAGCGCGAGGCTGCGCAAACGCGTGTAAGTACCGGTGTAGTCCTCGCTGGCATCCTGGCGGCACACGCCCAGGCGACCAAAGCCTGCCTCGGTCCAGCTCGCCAGATAAGTGCGTGAATCCAGGGGCAGCCAAGTACAGCCGCCCAGTTGCCACGGAGCGGACGCATGATCGGCTTCGGCGGCGGGCAGCGGCTCAAGACCTTGGGCCGATTCCACCCAGGGTTGCCAATAACCGGCGCGATCCGTCAGGCAATACAACCGGTTCGAGTCATCGAAACGCGGTTGCTGGATCGACTCTTCTTCAGCATTACCCGCCACGCAGCGCGGTTCGCCCCAACCGCTCACGTTGCGCTCGGCCAGCATCAATCGCGTTGCCGTCCACGGCTGATGCGGACGACTCCACTCAATCCATGCCAACCGCTGGCCGTCCGGGCTCACCGTCGGCGAAGCATAAAAATCCGTGCCTTCAGCCAGCACATGCCGCTGATGATCGGCCAATCCGATCGACACCAGGCGATGCTGGTTGGCCTGTTCTTCCACCGCCAGCACCTGGCCGTCGGCGAAACCTAGATCCCCGTATCGACAGTCGCCCGAGGTCAGCGCCACCGGACGTTCGCCAGCCAGGGTTTGGTGATAAATCTGCTGATCGGCCTCATTGACGAACAGCACGCCGTCATCGCTCAAACAGAACGCACCGCCGCCGTATTCATAGACCCGGCTGCGTGCGCTGAATCCATTTGGCGTCAGGCAGCGGGCCTTGGCGTCCTGCCAATGCCAGATCCGGCAGGCGCTGTCTTCGGGGCGGTATTCGTTCCAGAACAGGCCCAGGGGGCCGACGCGCAATTCAGCGAAGTCGGTACCGGCGGCAACGGCCTGGGCGGCGCTGAAAGGATCAGCCTTTGGCGATGAGGCGCGAGTTTCGTTCATTGCGAAAAGCCAGTTGTTCAATGGTTTGCGTGGCGTGCTCGGCATCTTCGCGAGCCTGCAGAATGATCCCGTGATGCTCGGACTTGCTGCACACCGGGTCGGCGTTGCTGGCGTCGCCCGTCAGCATGAACGCCTGGCAGCGGCAGCCACCGAAGTCCTTCTCTTTTTCATCGCAGGAACGGCAGGGTTCGGGCATCCAATCATAGCCGCGAAAGCGGTTGAAGCCGAACGAGTCGTACCAGATGTGCTGCATGCTGTGCTCGCGCACGTTGGGAAATTGCACGGGCATCTGTCGTGCGCCGTGGCAGGGCAGTGCAGTGCCGTCCGGCGTGACGGTCAGGAAGATGCTGCCCCAACCATTCATGCAGCCCTTGGGGCGTTCTTCGTAGTAGTCCGGGGTGACGAAGATCAGCTTGCACGGATTGCCTTCGGCTTCCAGCTTGGCACGATATTCGTTGGTGATGCGCTCGGCGCGGACCAGTTGCTCACGGGTGGGTAACAGGCCGACGCGATTGAGCTGCGCCCAGCCGTAGAACTGGCAGGTGGCGAGCTCGACGAAGTCGGCTTCAAGGGCGATGCACAGCTCGATGATGCGGTCGATCTTGTCGATGTTGTGCCGATGGGTGACGAAGTTCAGCACCATCGGATAACCGTGGGCCTTGACCGCCCGGGCCATTTCCAGTTTTTGCGCGAAGGCCTTCTTTGACCCGGCGAGCAGGTTGTTGACTTGCTCGTCGCTGGCCTGGAAGCTGATCTGGATATGATCAAGGCCGGCTTTCTTGAAGTCGCTGATTTTCTGCTCGGTCAGGCCGATGCCGGAGGTGATCAGGTTGGTATAGAAACCCAGCCTGCGCGCTTCGCCAATCAGTTCGGCCAGGTCCTGGCGCACCAACGGCTCGCCACCGGAAAAGCCCAATTGCGCGGCGCCCATCTCCCGGGCCTCGCGAAACACCTTGAACCACTGCTCGGTGCTCAGCTCCTTGCCTTGCTCGGCAAAGTCCAGCGGGTTGGAGCAGTACGGGCATTGCAGCGGGCACCGGTAGGTCAGCTCCGCCAGCAACCACAGCGGCAGGCCGACTTCAGGCTTTGGCGGCAGGCCGGTGGTGTCAGGCAAGTTCGATCCAGTGCTCTGCACGGGCGACCTCCATGAATTGCTCGATGTCGTCACCGAGTTCCGGCACGTCGGGGAATTGCTTCGCCAACTCACCGATGATCGCTGCGACGTCCCGTTCACCATCGATCAGGCCACCGATCAGCGAAGCGCTGTCGTTGAGCTTGATCATGCCTTCAGGATAGAGCAGCACGTGGCCTTTCTGGGCGGGTTCGTACTGGAAACGATAGCCGGGGCGCCAGCGCGGGGTCTTGCCGCGGTCGAAACTCATAGAGTGATCCCTTTGTGCCAAACCCGTTGCCCAGTCACGCTGTGATAGGGCGGGCGGTTCAATTCGTAGGCCATGGTCATGGCATCGAGCATGCTCCAGAGAATATCCAGCTTGAACTGGAGAATCTCCAACATGCGCTCCTGGCCCGCGCGGGTGGTGTAGTGCTGCAAAGTGATCGCCAGGCCATGCTCCACATCACGCCGGGCCTGACCCAGGCGGGTGCGGAAATATTCATAACCGGCCGGGTCGATCCATGGGTAATGCTGCGGCCAGCTGTCCAGGCGCGACTGGTGGATCTGCGGGGCAAAGAGCTCGGTCAGCGAACTGCTGGCGGCTTCTTGCCAACTGGCCCGGCGGGCAAAGTTGACGTAGGCATCCACCGCGAAACGCACGCCGGGCAACACCAATTCCTGGGAGCGCAACTGATCGGGGTCCAGCCCCACGGCTTGTCCCAGTCGCAGCCACGCTTCGATACCGCCGTCTTCGCCGGGCGCGCCGTCATGATCGAGCAAACGCTGGATCCACTCGCGGCGGATCTCCCGGTCCGGGCAGTTGGCGAGGATCGCCGCATCCTTGAGCGGGATGTTCACTTGATAGTAAAAGCGGTTGGCGACCCAGCCCTGGATCTGCTCGCGGGTGGCGCGGCCTTCATACATCGCTACGTGGTAAGGGTGATGGATGTGGTAATACGCACCCTTGGCACGCAGGGCCGCTTCGAACTCGGCGAGGGACAGGGGGATGTCAGTCATTTCAGTTGCTCCTACAGTTCAATACTCATGCCGTCGTAAGCCACTTCGACATTGCGCCGCACCAGCTCGGCCCGTTCGGCGGAGTCTTCATCGAGGATCGGGTTGGTGTTGTTGATGTGAATAAGGACCTTGCGCTGTTCGGGCAGTTGTCCCAGCACTTCCAGCATGCCGCCGGGGCCGTTCTGCGCGAGGTGGCCCATTTCCCGGCCAGTGCGAGTGCCGACGCCACGGCGCTGCATTTCATCGTCGTCCCACATAGTGCCGTCCACCAGCAGGCAATCGCTACCGGCCATGATCTCCAGCAACGGCCCGTCGACCTTGCCCAGGCCCGGGGCGTAGAACAGCTTGCCGCCGGTGCGCAGGTCTTCGACGATCAGCCCGATATTGTCGCCCGGGTGCGGGTCGAAGCGGTGCGGCGAATAGGGCGGCGCGGCACTGCGCAACGGCAGCGGGGTGAAGCGCAGGTTCGGGCAGGCAGCGATGGTAAAGCTGCGGTCGAGTTCGATGCGGTTCCAGCTCAGCCCACCGTTCCAATGGGTCAGCATGTTGAACAACGGGAAGCCGGTGCTCAGGTCTTCATGGACCATGTCGGTGCACCAGACTTGATGGGGGCAACCTTCGCGCAGGCTGAGCAGGCCGGTGGTGTGGTCGATCTGCGAGTCCATCAGGATGATGGCGCCGATGCCGGTGTCCCGCAGCGCCCGGCCAGGTTGCATCGGGGCGAAACCCTGGAGCTGGGCGCGAATGTCCGGCGAGGCATTGCACAGTACCCAGTTCACACCGTCATCGGAAATTGCGATGGACGATTGGGTGCGCGCCAAGGCCCGCAGGCTGCCGTCGCGAAAACCTGCGCAATTGGCGCAGTTGCAGTTCCATTGGGGGAAACCGCCACCGGCGGCGGAACCTAGAATCTGGACAAACATGGCCGCTCCATCTGCAAACCGAAATAAAAACGCCCCGGCTGACCGAGGCGTTGTGCTGCGTGCTTAACCGCCTGCAGCAATCAACGGCTGGCGAAGTACATGGTGACTTCGAAACCGATACGCAGGTCGATATATGCGGGTTTGGACCAAGACATGGGAATACTCCTTTGGTTGGGGTGGGGCGGTTGGAATCTATACATATAGTCCACCTCCGTTCGGAGATGTTCAGATGCTTAGGCGGCTATGTTACTAAATCTGACAAATTCGTTCGCCGCGATTCTCCGAGAAAGCTCATTGCAGCGATTGCAATGATCAATCCGCTGCATGCCAGGGAGCGCCCGGACAGGCTCCGTTGCTCAGGCAAATCCGCCCACCGTGTGCGTCGATCAAACGCCGGGCGGCCGCCAGTAGCTGCTCGCGGTCCAGACGCATAATCGCTGCGGATAACTGCTCAAGGTAATCCGACGGCCGGTCCGCCAGCTTGCCCTGCCAGAGCAGTTCGGCCGCCTCGGCGCAGGGCAGGGCGGCGCTTTCGAATTGGGCGGCAAGGGCCCGCTGCCGATGAGCCAGGGTTGAATCATCGATTTGCTGGATCAGCGCCGGCAAACCGCTGAGGAACTCCTCTATATGGGCAATCAACTGCCCCGCCGAGACATCGGGCGATTGCACGCCAAACAGCACGCCGGTTTCCCCATCAACTTGCTTCAACCCGCTGAACACGGCGTAACCCAACTGCAACTCGACCCGCAGGCGCTGGTAGAGCGGGGTCTGGCACAGCTGCGCCAGCAGCCGCCATGCCGCCTCGTCGGGCAAGGCCTGGGTCGGCGTTGGGCAAAACAGCAGCACGGCCTGTTCGTCGCCCTGGGCCTGGAGCTGGTGCCAGACACGATGCGTGGACGGCGTCCTCGGTTCGGCTTCCTGGCTGGCGATGCCGGGCACTTGGGCCAAAACTGGGCCCATGGCCGCCTGGGTGGCCGTCGACAAGCCGATGGCCAGGCCATCCCACCGGGCACTTGCCCACGGGCTGTCCGTCAGTGGCAGTGCCGAAGCTTGCCGGTCGCGTTGGCAGTAGTCCGACAAGTGCTTCAACAAATGTCTGATCGGCATCAGCGGCGTTTCGTTGCGGGGCGGGACAGCCGGCAGCGGCTGGCTCAGCATGGACAAGATGTGCTCCAGCACCAACGGTAACGGAGCTTGCAGCCCTACCAGCCTCAACAGGCATTGATCGCCGGCGCAATCGAAGGACACCTCCACGCCAGCCTGGCGAGCATCTTCACGCAAGTCCCGCAGGTGCCAATCGAGTCTGGCTTGAAGATCGAGCGAGGCCGCCAACCGCCAACGCAGGTACACCGCACCTTCGCGGCTGTCATCGGCAAATGCCTGGCTGAATTGCATGGGCGAGCGCTCCCGCCGGCCCCGGGAGCGGTCCTGGGCGAAGGTGCGCAAACCGCGATGGGCGCTGGTCTGGCCACGTATCAGCCCGGCGCGGGCTGGTTCGCTGGCCGTTTGCAGGAACGGATTGGGCGTGGGCAGTTGCCATGGGCCCGTCACGTTATCCACAGGCTCAAGTTGCCTGAGGATTGTCCTGAGTCTGACAAGGTCGCTTTCCGACAGCGGACCGTCACGTTTCTCACAGTCCCAGCGCGCCAGTTGCAGGGCAGATGCTGTCTCCTGTCGACGCTTCAGGCGTGCGGTGAATTCCTGGCGCAACGGTGCCCAGTCGTCCTGGGCTGCGAAAAAACCCAGCCAATCGTGCAGCAATGCCTGGATTTCATCCGGGGCCCGAGCATTGTCGCGCTTGAATTCGATGTGCAGCAGCGCCTGCCCGGCAAATTCATACAGCACGGTGGCCTGGAGGCTGTCAGCCAAACCGCGCTGACGTAAGGTGGCGAGCAAACCGCCTGGTTTGCTGGCGTTCAGCCACGTGCAGAGGAAATCCAGGGCTTGCGGTGAAGCTTCAGGCAGATTTTCGAGGGCATACAGCAGATCGAAATGTTCTTCGCCGACCTGTTGATAACTGGCCTGGGGCGCCGCCATCAGCTTCGGTGGCAAAGGCCTGGCAACCGCGTCGCCCGCCGGCACGCTGTCGCCGAACTGCCGGGCCAGTGCGCTCAACGCATCGATGCTCTGCGGGCCGGCCAGGCTCAATGTCATTTGGCCGCTCTGGTAGAACCTGCGGTAAAAGTCATGCAATGCCGCCTGGAATTCAGGCTGCGTGACTTCGAGACTGTCGCGATTGCCCGCATGAAAGCCCCGTAGCGGATGATTCGCCGCGAGGCCTTCGTGCAGCGCAACCTGGCGCTGGGCTGCCGCGTCCTGGGACCAGGCGACGTATTCGGCTTGCAGCACTTCTCGCTCGCGCAGTTGATCGGCTTCGTCCAGTCGCGGGTGAGCGAGCATGTCTGCCAGCCGCTCCAATCCGCCGGCGAAGGCGGCAGGTGGCAATTCGAAGAAATAATCGGTGGTGCGTTCACTGGTACGAGCGTTGATCTGGCCGCCGTGCCGCTGCACGTAAGCCATCAGGTTGTCTGTTGTGGGAAACCGCTCGGTGCCAAGGAAGAAAAGATGTTCAAGCAGGTGCGCCAACCCAGGCCAGGCCAGGGGGGCATCATGGCTGCCGGCCGCTACGCGCAACACTGCGGCGCTGCGCTTGAGTCCGGGGACATGACGAACTGTCACCCCGATGCCATTGGCCAGGGTTTGAGTATGAGGGCGTAGGGAATCAGGGACCGGCATGAGCGCTTCCAGAACAGGGATGCGCTCATGCTAGCGGATTAGCCCGGCTCAGTGCTTGAGCAAGTCGTTATAAAGGGCGGGGCGGCGGTCGTGCAGGTAGTTGTAGGCCGCACGGGAGGCGTCCATCAACTGTCGATCCAGGTCGCCGACGATCAGCGCCTCGTCGAGCCCCGCCAGGGCGGGGCGGCTGCCATCTGGAGCGGCGATGCTGCTTTGTCCGCAATACTGCAATTCACCTTCGTGACCGCAATAATTGGCGTAGGCCACGAAGCATTGGTTCTCGATGGCCCGCGCACGCACGGTGACATCGGCAATGAATTCGTAGGGCTGCATGTTGGCGGTTGGCACCAGGATCAGCTCGGCCCCGGCCAGGGCCAAGCGCCGGGCATTTTCCGGGAATTCCAGGTCGTAGCAGATCAGCAGGCCGAGTTTCCAGCCGTTGAGTTCCACGACAGGCAGCGTTGAATCACCGGCGCTGAACATCGAATGATCCAGATCGCCGAACAAATGGCTCTTGCGGTAATTGGCGAGGCGTTCGCCCTGGGCGTCGATGAGCTGGACCGAGTTGTAGATCTGCCCATCTTCACTGCGTTCGGGATAGCCATAGACGATCGCCAGTTGGCTTGCCTTGGCGATACGGCCGATCTGCTGCGCCCATTCGCCGTTATAGACCTCGGCCAAGACATTCACCGCGTCGACGCCGATGTTGTAGCCGGTCATGAACATCTCCGGCAGCACCAATACATCGGCGCCCCTGGCCTCCAGCGCGACTTGATGCAAGCGCTGCAGGTTGCCTGCCGGATCCAGTGGCAGCGGTGGGCATTGGTAAAGGGCTACACGCATCGACAACTCCTTTTATTCGGGCAGGGCGATCGGACCGATCTCATGGAATACATCACCTGGACCCGGGTTCTCGGCGTGAGTTTCACCGCCGAAGTGCTTCATGATTCCCCACACGGCATTGAGTGAGGTTTGTACCGCGCCTTCAACCCAGGCGGGTGTCCATGAGACGTCATCGCCGGCGATAAAGATCCCTCGGTGTTCGGCCGGCATCTCGTCCTGCATGAAATGGGCGTACATGCGCTGGTTGTAGCGATAGTGGCCGGGCAGGGCACCCTTGAATGCACCGAGGAAATGCGGGTCGGCCTCCCAGGACACGGTGATCGGGTCGCCGATGATCCGGGCGGCGATGTCCACCTTCGGGTAGATTTTCTTCAAGGCGTCGAGGGCCAGCTTCACGCGTTTTTCCACCGGATGCGGGAGCATTTTCAGCGCATCGCTCATCCAGGAATACGACAGGCAAATCACTCCTGGCTTATCGTCGCCGTTGTCGAACAGGTAGGTGCCCCGGGTCAGGCGGTCAGTGAGGGTCATGCTCATCAGGTCGCGACCGGTTTCGGGATCCTTGTCTTTCCAGAACGGCCGGTCGACCATCACGAATGTCTTGGACGCCTGCATGTAGCGGGTGCGGTCCAGGGCCATCCACATCTTTTGCGAGAACAGCGCTTCTTCACATTCGATCTGGGTGGTCAGCAGCCAGCTCTGGCAGGTCACCAGCACGGCGGCATATTCGCGGGTGTTATCCCAGACATCGGTCACGCTGAAGTTGCCGTTGTCGGCACGGGCGATTCGCTTCACCCCGCTACGCGGCGCGCCCAGGTGCAACGAATTCAAACTGGTGCCTTCTGGCCAATGCACGCAACGCTCCGGCACATGTTTCCAGATCCCGTGAGGGACCTGCTCCACGCCGCCTACCACCAGGTGCTGATGATCGTCGCAGTTGGTCATCACCACGCGGAAGATTTCCAGCATCGAGTTGGGGAAGTCCGAATCCCAGCCGCCGGTGCCGAAACCGACCTGGCCGAATATCTCGCGGTGTTGGAACGAAAGTTTTGCGAAGGCTTTCGAGGTGGCGACAAAATCATAGAAGGTGCGGTCGTCCCACAGCGGCACCAGGGTGTTCCATAGCGCCTTGAGGCGCGGCACATCACGGTCGCGGATCGCTTGCTGGATCTCGCCGAAGCGCGAGCCGGCCTCCAGCGCGTCGGCCCAGGCGTCGGCCACTTCTTGGAACAACGCCGGCAAGTCAGTCATGCTTTCTGCGTAATAGGTCTGGCCTTCCAGGTCGATGACGGTGCTGCCCGACGCCGAGGTGAGCGGGTTAGGGAACGGCTTGGTCTCCAGGCCCAGCTTGTCGACATAGTGATAGAACGCAGTGGACGACACCGGGAAACGCATGCCCCCCAGCTCGGCAATCACGCCTTCGGCGCCATTGAAGGCCTGCGAGCGCAGGCGCCCGCCCATTTTCGAGGCCTCGTAGACCACAGGCTTGAGGCCCAGCTTCATCAGCTCGTAGGCCGCCACAAGACCGGCGATCCCAGCCCCGACAATTGCCACCTCCGTGCCATGGTTGTGCTCCGGGATCGAGCCCAGGCCGGCCGGGTGTTCGATCCAGTCGTCAAAGGCGAAAGGAAAGTCCGGTCCAAAAATGGTGATGGGCTTCTTACCGTCTGCGGGGTGGCGATTGTTCTTGTTCATGGCTGACCTTGTTAGGCGACTCGACGCGGTGTTCGCGTCTGAGTATAGGAAAAGATGCCAGCCATTCTAGGGAGCATAGAGCACGTTAATAAGACGCAATGTGTCGTCGTTTTGCTCTGTCGTCAGTCATTTCGCCGTAGAAATAAATCTAAATGACGAAACGTTCTTGTGGGAGCGAGCTTGCTCGCGAATACGACAGCACATTCAACATTTATGGCGATTGATGCACCGCTTTCGCGAGCAAGCCCGCTCCCACAGATTCAGATAGGCCCTAGACCGGCTGCCCCCGATCGATCTTGCTGCTGAGAATGATCGAGGTGGTGGTCTTGTCCACGCCGTCCACGCTGCCAATCTGGTCCAGCAGTTGATCCAGCTGTTCGGGCGAGTCGGTGCGCAGCCAGGCGACGTAATCGAATTCACCACTGACCGCACACAACTGCTGCACCTGGGCCATGGCGCTCAAGCGCCGCAGCACATCTTTTCCGGAGCGCGGCTGGACCTTGATACCGACGTAGGCCTGCAAACCGCCGTCAATCAACCGCTGCCCCAGGCGCACGCCGTATCCGGTAATCACTTTGGTTTTTTCCAGCCGCGCCAACCGCGAGGTCACGGTCGTGCGGGCAATGCCCAACTGCCGGGCAAGCATGGCGACGCTTTCCCGCGCATTGATTTGCAGGGCCGCGATCAGTTGGCGATCGATTTCATCAAGGACGCAAGGACGGGAATCAGGCAAGGTCGGCTCCGGCGCGGGCATCAGTGGCAGGCATGTTACAGGCTCTCTCGCTTGAAATAGTGGATGTCAGGTAAAGCCAGTGCGCGCCAGGCAGGTGCCAAGTGCGCCTGTGAAGACTTGAGCCAGAGCCCGTCTTGGCAAATGAGCTGCTCAGCGGGCAATTGCAACAGCAAGTCCAATGAGAACGGCTGCACTGAACCTGGATCCTCATCGTCTTCAGCTTCCCAATCGCGTTCGTAACACCGGATCCGTAGCTGGCTTGCATCGAAGCCTTCGAAGAGGGGTCTGTTGCCCAGCCATTGGGGATGCTCGCGCAGTGTGTGCTCTTGGGTATCGAGGAGTAGCAATTGCCAGCCGCGGTAGCTTCCGCACAGCTCTGTCACGTCGGTCGCCATACGGGTCAAGGCAAGATAGCGGCCCTGCGCTGACCAGATCATCGAGGGCGCCAAGTTGTCCAGCGCACAGCCCGATGCCGTCAGTAAATGGCCTCCAAGCCGTGGTGTGCCGGTGCGTACCCAGCTGTCGGCATATTCCGTCTCGCTGCCGAACAGCCAGGCCGCATCACGCTGGGTCGGTGAGGGCTGGATGAAGTCACCATCGGCAGTCGCCGCTTGCGGGCCGTCCACCCGGCGCCAAGGGGCGATTGCGCTTAGCTGGGCGTCTTCTGGTTGCAGCTGTACGGTGGTGTAGTACAACCGATATTGATCGCTGGGACGGCAGAAGGACGCG
Source organism: Pseudomonas fluorescens Q2-87 (assembly GCF_000281895.1). NCBI lineage: Bacteria > Pseudomonadati > Pseudomonadota > Gammaproteobacteria > Pseudomonadales > Pseudomonadaceae > Pseudomonas > Pseudomonas fluorescens. The sequence continues at coordinate 606,347 of NZ_CM001558.1, forward strand.
TCATCACCGACCGGTGGCGCGGCGACGTTGAAACGTTGCAGAGGACTGCTTTCCAGCTCGTTATCCAGGCGACCTGCGACCACCGCCAGGCTCAACCGGCCATCACGGAAATCGAGTATCCGCTCTACCCACAAATCAGGCCCTTGCAGCAGGCGCCGATGTTGCAGATCAGCAACCACCGCATGGGTGGTGACGGTCGTTGAGTTTTCAAAGGGCAGCAGCGCCAGGTAGCGCCCGCAATCGGAGACTCGATGATCCAGTAGCCAAGCCCCAGGCAAAAGCCAGTCGCCGATCTGGCAGCGATAACCGCCAAGCCCTTCGCGGTTGTCGCCCAGCCAGGTCAGACGAGCACATGTCCCATCCTGCAGCGGTTGCGTCTCGATGCCAGAGTCGCCTCGTCGGCCCTGGCTGTCCAGGGGCATCACAATAGCCGTGCGGGTCAGTTTGAACTCATCGACCTGCACCCGACCTTGGGCGTCATGACCGGTCTGGGTCTCGGTATCGCTGTGGATGCTGTCCAGGCGGTAGCCGTAGCGGCCGGCGCTCGGTCGGGGATAGTCGAGGTACGCACCGACATGGACATGGCTTGCATCGAGGCTGAGCAATTCGTGCCAGTAGAAAGAGGGTTCAGCGGCGGTCTTCACCCAAGGCGAGGGCAGTGCGCGCCAGCCGTGGTCCGATTGCCAGAACCAATACTGGTCGCCTTCGGCATCGTTGGCCTGCTCGCGGGCCAGGCACACCAAGGCGCAATGATCCGCCCCCCAAACCAATGGCGCATCGGCGGCCATGATCAGCCCTGACGGCTGGTCGTTGACGCTGATGGCATAACGCGGGGCATACAGCGGTTCCAGTGGCTGGGCCAGATCACGGAGGGTCGCGGGTAAAATGATCTGGCCCGCCAACTGCTGTCGGCCATCGGCGCTGGGTCGTGCGAAGGTGTGCGGCATATTGTCAGGATGCCAGCCAGGCTCGAGCCAGAGGTCCGCGACAGGAATCAGCTCGATCATTTCTGCTGTTTTCATCAACTCATCCAGCCGGAGCTGGCGAACGCTGTCGTCTATCAGCGGGCTATGGCGGCCGCTCAATACGTCCTGCTCAAAAGTGTCCAGCTCCCAGAATTCACTGTCGGCACAGCGATACAGCCGGCGTTGCTGACGGTCGAGAACAACCAGCCCCCATTCCTGCCGAGAAGGCACCGTCGCCGCGAAATAGCGCCCATCGCGGGAAAACAGTGCCGAGGAACCCAGGCCTTGCACAAGCACGCCATCGGGGAACAGGTAGTCGCAATAAGTGGGACCCCCCATGGCGATTTCACTGTGGTTGAACACCCGGATCGGCTCGCCTTCAGGCGTCAGTTGCGGCTCGCTTCCACCCCAGGCGCTGGCGCCCTTGCTGGACACGGCCGCCAAGCCCAGACGCCGCTCCCATTTACTGACGCACGCCAGTCCGCCGACGATGCTGGCAATGGCCGCGAAAATCCCCCACCACTCAGGCAACGCCCTGCCCACGCTGAAACCCAGGCCGAACACGGCGCCGACGATCAATCTGCCACAGACCCTTGCGGCCGATGGAAAACCGAATCGCGTGGCAAGCCCCATCAACAAGCCGAAGAACAATACGGCCAACAAAGCCAACGGGGGAGGCAATATCGTGACGAAAAAAGCCGGCACCAGCAGGAGGCCGAGTTGCCAGAACAAATCGAGAAACAGGCGGGGAAGGCTGGGGCTGGCGATGATAGGGAATCTCGCTGGAGAAGGTTGAACGGCTTGGGCGAAGGGGGTAGCCCGTCGTTTATTCTTCAAAGTATTACTTCAGGCGAGTCCAGGAACAAGGAAAGGGGAAAACACGAAAGCCGCGCAATGCGCGGCTTTTTTGTTTGGTGGGCCCACACGGACTCGAACCGTGGACCAAAGGATTATGAGTTGCTGGGCGAGCTGATATGCCTAGAGAAACCGTCCGAAACTGAACGTAGCTTGGCATAGCTGGAGGCCCCGTATTACTTGGCGTTGAGCGTAGTCTTGAGAAGGTTGTTCAAGCTGGGCACTGTACCGCAAAGGTACTGTTTTTGCAGCTTGTACACATTTGTAAGCAAGGATCGACTCCAAGGCAAACTCGCAGGCGGTGACGCTCTCTTTTTCTATGACGGTGGGGTCGAACCGGGCCTTTACAGCCTAACTCAGCAAATCGCCTTGAATGGTGTCGTCGCGATGCGTATTGCTGACCTTTGCGCTTTCTACGATCTCCAGAAATGCATCTTTCGAACTGGCGGCCTGTTCAAGTAGGCCGCGCTGCTCAAGCGCTATGAACAGCGCTACAGAGTACGCCTGGCAATTTATTGAGCGCTCAGGATTAAACTCAATATCTGTAAACGCTGAATATAACGTTAGCTGAGTTGCGATCAATGGATGCTTTTTGAGCGCGTTGATGTATAGCCAATCATAGAATGCGGTTCTTGGCTCGAGTGGCCATTCAGTGCCGAAAAACTGAAACGCTGTGAGCCTTCCCGACGATTTTAGCCTCTCATCTTTCTTGGCTTCCCGGGAGGTTAGGGAAAAAATATCGCGATAAGGTCCGCCATGCTCAAAAACCTTGCTGCCTTGAAATGCACATTCAACACTAAATGTCAGATTGTTTTTGAGCGTGGTAATGGTGAGGTTGAAAGCACTTAGAGCGATTCCAAGGTCGAGCTTCGATTTGCTGGACACCTCAAGGACGTCGGTGAGTGAGGAGATCTGTTCCTTTGCAGCTTGGTGCAGCGACTCAACAGATTTCTGTTTTTGAGATGCTGATAATCCTGGAAACCATTTGAATTCGACATGCCTAGTGTCTACTAGCGTAGGTCCTGTGCTGTTCGGGATAAAAATCGGTCTAGATGCCATAAAAATCCTAATTTTTTCTCAGCCCCATGTGCGAGCATATTTACGGTTTGCGAACATGCCTTTGTTGTTCGAATGCACATACGGCTTTCGATCGCCTAGCAAATGTGCATGGGCATCACGGACAAGGGCTTTCTCGTAAATAACTCCGACGATGTACTGCGGCTCGATTACATCGAAAACCAAAACCTCCGCTTGAACGTCTGTAGGGTCTGATATTTTCAACCGTTGCTCAACCCGCGGCAAGCATCCGTCGATTTCCTCGAACATACCCAAGAGCGATTCAGGAGTCATCAGTTCGGGGAGCGGGCAGCAACTGATTCGGCCATCAGCAGCATTGTGCTTGCAGAATGCGCAATCTTTTACCCATAAAATGCTGGGGTGCAGGACCAGAATGACCCAGTCGACGAGGGGCTCGGCCATTCTGTACTTGTACAGCATCTGGCTGTTTGGAAATCCGATTGAAACCGAGTTGCTATCTTTGTGACCGTCAAGGCGCAGTTGATCGTTGATCTGGGGAGCTAAGCCGACCTCATGGGTCCTTCCTATCGGGTATAGCCCATGTTGAAGGATTGTAGGAAGGTTCGATGCTCGTGTGAAATGGAGTAGGTAAGGGATACCACGAGCGGTGGAGTGAGCTTGAATCGCCTGCCTTGGCATAATTTTTCTCCGTGATGGCTATTCGACATTGCCTGTATGTCGAGGCTAGTCCAATTCAGAGCAAACGTCCATGGCGTTGAGTCGTCATAAAAAAGTGGCCCGGGGCACGAGCCAAGAAGCGATCGATTATGAGTTGCAAACAACTAGTCTTCGCTAAGCTAGGTGGGCAATGAGCAACCCTGTTGGGTTGCTCATTGTTTATAGAACTCAATCAATCTAGGGTTTAATCTCAATTCTGGTTCTTACATTTATAGCCTGTAACGTTTGGTTTTCTTGCAGTATCTTGTTGTAGATACTGTTGTCACCTTCTGCGCGTATTGTAAGTATCAATGTATAGCGAATGGCAGGTAGATCTTCGCTAATTGTTCCGCCTTGCTCGCGGGCGTGATATTTAACATCAAAAACTGGGGATTGAAGCGTAGATCGTTTAAAGCGTTGATGTCTAGAAAGAGTGGTTTCCCATTTGTGTGCATCCTCTCTCAACTCATACTCACTCGGGTATAGTTTTCCTAGCGAAAAAAATGGCTTGGTGTCAGCATTAGCTCCGTCCAACGTAAACCGATCTTCATTCGCCCGAAAAGAAATTTCAAGACCGGATCTGGTGTAGTGCAATGGATGTTCAGGATCCACGATGGCACTTATACAGAATGTAGCACTTAAATGTACCCATGTTGAATCAGTTGATGCCGGAAGAGGTACTGGGATTCGGAGATGCTTTGAGTTCTCAAGCTCGCCTTGGAACACGATAGTCGCCTCATCATCAAGGCATGTAATTACCGATTCAGGTGAGGTAGGGAATCTACCCCAACCTACATTTTTCAGATCATGCTCATCCGGTTTCGCAGAGTGCACCATCAGAGCTTTAACTGTGTTTGTGGATAGATTGAAGTCTGTGATGGCGTCAATGCCGGCAGCCACACGTAATGCGTATGGAGCAGCATAGCTTGTGCCCATAGTGTCTACGAAAGAATGGATCCTTGGTGAGTAGACTCTGAACAGGTTGTGAGGCGCGCCACCGAACATCACGCCATCAGGTTTTACCACTCCAGGACTGCGGCCTGGCCCCACGCAGCTATAAGGCGCTCTTGCCCACCCTTGGAGCTCCCCATCACTTGCCCCAACTGAAAGACTGTTGACCATATCACTAGGTGGTTGTACACGACCATAATCGCCTGGTAGGTCACCGTCGTTCCCTACTGCGACGACTGCGAGGCAGTCACCGTCCTGAAGAAGCGCATCGATAACGGATGTCCACACGTGAACTTCGTCATCGTCAATCGCAATATTAGGTCCGAGGCTCAGGTTTACATATTTATAAGTTTTGAGCTTCAGGGTGTCTTCAATGCGAGTGAGTACATCAAATAGGTCAGGGTCGTCGTCACCCTGGGAAATAACTCTGACTATGTCGACTGTAGTGTACGGAGATCCGAGCGTACAGTCCGAACCCAACGCTGGTCCGAATAAGTATGCAGAGCAAACTTCGCTACCGTGAGCAAGATACTCTGGATGGGAACCTTCCATTCCTGCTGGTACGATCTCGGTCACCCAGTTAGATATATGATTTCCGTCTCCTAAGCCTCCATCGAAAATGCAAACCTTGAAGTCACGATTCAAGATGTCTGGATTCCAGTTAGGAAGAATTACCGGGTTGCTCACAGGGCTGCGTAGTGTTTCCGGTTTATTCATCCTCAACTTTGGAATGCTTCTGAGTACTCTGAGTTGAGCAAATTTTGCCAGAATTTGTTCCTTGCCATGTGGAATGCTTACAGGCAAAAATGTCAATCCACCTACGACTTTGGCTTTTTCTCGTCTTACTGCTCCGCCGTTGAGAGAAGCATAGTCGTCGAAAGCGCGAACAACATACTCGTCGTCAGCGGATGCGTGTATAACCACTTCAAGATTCAAACTGTCGCCAGACGTGTCGATGCTTTTTATCTTTTCGGCTGCATCAAAATATTCGATACGTTCAAGAGTTCTTAGAACGTCTTCGGATGCTCTTGTTAAAGAGTTTGATGTTAGATCAGTTAATAATTTCCTGTATTGACTTTTTTCACCAGATACAAACACACAGCTAGCCAATCCAGCTTCCGGGTGCTTTTTGACACCCCATTGCTCAGGTTTTACGGTTACCGCCCGGGACCCAATATCTTCCATTCCGTAGGCAGAGAACAGTTTCCTTGGATAATAAGACTTTGCTAGATAGGAAGGGTGCTGAATAAATTTTATGACTACCTTGCCGCCAGCGCACTCTGTATCTGGTTTGTTTTCTATTTTAGATATTATCTCTTCAAGCTGAGAACCAATGCGCTTTATTGCCTCGGATATTGAGTATGGATGTTTTTTGTCGCCACCACCACCACCGATATCTACCTTTGTTGTAAGTGTTTCGCCATATCCGACTATAAAATTGTTCATTAGGTTTCCTTACATTCGACGTGTTGGTCCATAATTTTTTTACGGTTGGTCTGCTTATTTCCAGCGCGATAGATATGGCTCTCTGAGACATTCCTTCTGCTGCTAATCTAATGACATCTTTCTTTTTTAACTCAACTTTATTGCCTGGTTTGTTCTCGATGGCTCCAGTGATACAGGTGATAAAATTGCACTCATTTAATATGCTTTTCTTCTTGGCTTTCCTTAGGCTTCGATCAATATCACTGTAGGAGATTTCACCAAAAAAATGTGCGAGATTATCCGCGTGTTTAGTTAGTTCTGGCCAGTAGCTAATGATATAAGCTTTTCGCATTTGTTCGCTTGGAAGATCAAATGATATTTCCAGATCAAACCGACGCCAGATGGCAGGGTCCAAGAGGTCGCCGTGATTTGTTGCAGCTATTAATACTGACGATTCAGGCCATTCATCAATAGCCTGTAACAGTACAGTTACCAACCGTTTAAGTTCTCCTAGCTCCCTGTCGTCATCTCGCCGCTTAGCTACCGCATCAAACTCGTCAAGAAGCAACACGCAGGGAAATGAAGACGCATGATCAATCACTGCCTTGATATTATTTCCGGTTTTGCCTAGAAAGCTGCTCATGACAGTTGCTAGGTCTAGCGTTAAAAACGGGAGGCCTAGTCTTGATGCAAGCCACCGTGCCGTCATCGTTTTACCGACTCCAGGTGGCCCTTGGAATAATAGTGATTTAGCAGGAGACAAACCTTCGGCTAATAGCTTTGATGCCGACTTTCGCTCAAGAACGACCTGGTCTAGCAGTGCCAGGATTTCTTCGGAGTAAATGGGGGCGTCATCCATGACGACCGGATTTTCGACCCTGACTAAATTTAGTCGGCTGTCTGAATCCACTGGGATAGGTTTCGCTGGCTGAGCTGATCTAAGGCCGTTGGTCGATAGTCGTGACAGGATTTTTTCAGATAGCTCTGGATCCCGGTGGCCGGTTTTGACCGCCATTTTGTGAAGATGCATGCGTAGAGTGCGCGGATCTCCGCCTAGCGCCAGGTCTATGAGGCTTAGAATTGCTTTGCTGTCCATGTGTGCTCCGGAAGCGCACGGCTCTGACCTATAGATGAGATGCCGTAAAATTTACCATTTCTCGGTCTGAGCTTACCATAATTGGTAAATTTTCTAGATTTTTTGGTTTTTGTTTACCATTTTAGAAGTGCGCTTCGGTTCCGGATTGGCTTGAGGATCGACCAGCAGTGGTCGAACCGAAAAGGGAGAGGGCTTCGTTTATCTAGGGTCAACGAAAAGAACTGGGGCACACGTCCGGGGCAGACATGCGGCGCATTCCTAGAGACCGCGAAGCTCAAGATCGACAGCAGGGGGTTGGGGGCGGCGCAGAATTTGATCAGCGAACTCGATGGCATCGAGTTAGGTCAGTGGGCGATAGGCAATTTTCCGGGTGCTTAAGCGAGTTAATGCTGGTGGTCTTTCTGTCAGCATTAAGCAATTTGAGAGAAATCTTCAGTGTTGACTAAACGGCTTCAGAGCTCCACTGGCTCTCCCAATAACACTTCTTCGCCTGCGAGGCTAAGAGAGAAGTTGTGTCGATGGTTCACTGGCACTTGCCTGGAATAGAGATGCCAGTATTCAGTAGGCGTCGCCGCCTGGATATAGTAAGTAACAGACTCAATTTTGTAATTGGCAGAAAGTCGTCTTAGACCCTCTCTTAGTCTTCCGTACTCCAGAGTTTTGCTTTTTTCCTGGCTTTTAGTTCCGAAATAATGAATGAGTCCGTGCTCTAGCAGTATGCCTTCCTCCATCTTTTGTACTTCATCTATTGCAGAGTTGCTAACTGCGAAGCTAATTAGATATGGGTTTGACTGTGTAACTGAAGTCGCTTTAAATAGGTTGTAATAGACAAAAATGTCTCTTTCATCGGTGGGCGTGTCATATAGCGAATCACTGTAGCCTCGGTGGTCTCGCTTCAACGGGCGGGTTGCGGGGGCATCGGTGGAGCCAACGTATAATATTTCGGTATCGATTCCAATATTGATATTCTCCCCCATTAAAAACTCGTGCACCGATACTCCTACAGGCTTACTCTGATCGCTGCCCCAAATTGAAATGAATCGTCCATTATCAACGATAATGGGCAGTCGTCTGCCGCTAAGAGATGGCGATGCCAGGAAGCGCAGTTTTCTAACTGTTCGCTTCTTGCCTATTTCTAGATAAATTATTATCTCTCGCTTTGTTAGACTGTATTTCGGGGACTTTCTAGTGCTAAATCGAACTTTTTGTCTGGCGGCTATGAAATACACAAAACGTTTGTCATTGCTCTCTTTTACTGCGTCGCGATAGTCCTTCAGGTATTCAGCGGCTACTTTCTGAAAGTCGATTCCTGGGGGCGAATTGATCATGAGATCGAACCAAAAGACCGTATAGTCGGCTAGTTCGACGTACCAGTTTTTTTCAGAGTCTTTGTAGGCTGGGGTGTCTTTAATGAAGCTGAAAAAACCACGTGATTTCATAGCGCCATCCATTGGATATTGAACTGATCATCGGTGCAGCATGAGCGCGCTCTCATTGCGAGGCATACGTGGCCTGACTCGATGGGGTGAAGATGGCTTGTGTGTGGTAAGCAGTACTCCATCGGAGAAATTATCACTCGACATTCCATCGCTCTAGGCTTGCCCTTATAGCTCTGTTGACGATGTCTGTATGGTTATCAACGATGCGGGTTAGCGCTTCGATCCGCTCGACAGTTACCGGCTCGTATGCACCTTCGTTCAGGCGACGAGAGATCTGGTTCAGATTGCGGCCAAGGGCCAAAAGCTGATAGTTCGACTCACCCAGTGCGTCGATCTCACTCATTCCAAATTGCGGCTCATGAGTCAGTCCAGCTCGGATGGCATCGACAATCCACCGGCGCATTGAACACCTTTCCATCTGCGCCCGTTCTTTTATTGCCGCTTTTTCAGAAGCCGTCAGTAGGACTTCAAATCGTTGTTTAGGCTCGGCGGCAGGTGCTTCGTGGATCTGATGGTAAATCTTCGGCTGCGGATTTGCGGCCGCCTTCGCCAGCTGCTGCTCGATAGCCTCTTTGATTGCCGCGCCGGGCTTCTTACCGAGAGCCTTGCAGTAATCGCCCCATGGCTCTTTGAGCGCCCCCAAGTAAACGTCCAGGTACTGAGCCGACTTCGGCATCTTCGCTTTCTCCATATGTGACTAGCGCCTCAATGAATAAAGCCCCGGCAGGGCGATCAGAAACTACCGGGGTAGTTTACCGGCGGTTAGCCTATCCTGCACTAGTCTTCATACCTTTGCATTTCTTCGTCATGACGAAATTTGCGATCAGGGAGTGCGCTCATTAAAACTGCGAGCAAATTGCTGGTTGAACATTTTTGCATCATCGACATCTTCTAGCCAAAATGGGAAAATGTCGCACGCCAGAATGAATAGTTTTGGTCTTCTAACGAACGTTGCTCTACCCCAAGAACGCCTCGCGCGTACCGGGTGCCGGCCTGAGAAGAAGGGCCTGACCGCCAAGAACAGAATGGCCGCCTAGTCGCCCCAAGAACGCTCAGCGTGCCGGGCGCGGTTCCTAAACAGACCGACAGATCGGAACAGTACGATCCTGCGTTCGCCCCCAACCTTTGGAGTGGCGAATATGAAAAATCCCCTACCTTCTTGGTTCTTGGCTGTAGGCATTGCAATGCCTTCAGCAGCCTTCGCGCAAATACCTGTAACAGTAACTACCCAGGCAAGTGACTCGCCGATGACCATGGCCGAGTTCTCGGCCAACACTGCGCGCTGGGCGCAGCAAGTCGAGCAGATGACGTCGCAGATTGACCAGATGAAGCAGCAGTACCAGTCGATCACCGGATCGCGTGGAATGGGCAGCATCATGGACAACCCGGCTCTGCGTGATTACCTGCCGCGAGACTGGCAACAGGTCTACGACTCCGTGAGGGACGGTGGCTATGCCGGCCTGAGTGGTCGCGGTAAACAGGTCTATGCCGCCAACAAGACATTTGATAGCTGCAACTTCATCAACTCCCGCGACGCGCAACGGGCGTGTGAAGCGCGGGCGGTCAAACCATCGCAAGACAAAGCGGTTGCCCTTGATGCCTACGACGCGGCTAAAAGCCGGCTTTCGCAAATAGATGGGCTCATGTCGCGTATCAATACGACGCAAGATCCGAAGGCCATTGCGGAATTACAAGGCCGGATTGCGATTGAACAGGCGAAAATCCAGAACGAGCAAACCAAGCTTCAGATGTTTCAGATGGTGGCGCAGGCAGAGGACCGTTTGCAGCTACAACGGCAGCGGGAGCTCAACGCCCAGGCCAATGCCCGACGCGGTTGGATACAACCGGATGCATCGAACAACTTGAACTGAGGGGGACGCGTCATGATTTCATTCATTCAGCTTCCTATTCTGGCAGTCTGTTTTTTCCTCTTGCTAGCCATGCGCCGTTTCTGGATCTGCATCGACAAGATGGGCTTCCTTCGGGAGGTGGGCCGTCGCGCACCTGCGTTGGTTCACACCGACATCCTCGTTGCATCGCTCGCATTTTTGCCCTTCGTAATTGCAGCGGTCGATTGGTTCGGGATTCCACTGCCGTACCAGGAAGGACCGGTTTCACCGGTGCTAGCTGCCTTTCTTTCAGTTGGGTGTTTAGGTGGTGCGGTGCTGTCATTACGCGATTCTGGAAATCGCTTCGCTGGGCATTGGGCTGGCACTCGGGAAAGCGCCCTGCGCACTGTCGCGACGCTCCGCATCATCGATGCTGCTGAGCTTGCTTACGCTTTGGATTTTGCGCAGCAACATGAGGCTCGTCATGGGTCGAGTCGAGGTGTTGTGATCGATGTAGAAAAGCAGGAGGTGCGGAAATGAGAGGTTTTTTCCTAACTCTGCTGATCGCCGTAGGACTGGCTGGATGTGGCGAAAACACCCCCGTGCAAACTGTCGACTGGTACAAACAGCACGACTCGGAAAGAAAGGCGATGGTTGCCAGATGTAAAGCCAGTCCTGGTGAACTGGCCGCCTCGCCGAACTGCGTTAATGCGCAGCAGGCCGACAACGAAAAAGCCAATGCCCGACGCGGATGGCTCACCCCGGGTGCAGTCGATCTCGACAAGAAGGGAGAGTGAACATGGAAGGGCCAATGATTTTTCAGTTCATCGGGACTTTTCTCGATACCGCATTGAATGCATTCGTGAGCCAAACCGCCGGCAACGTCATTACGATGTTTACGCTGTTCGCGCTTGGGGGCACCACGCTTTACCTGACTGTCATGGGTTACATGATCGGCTGGGGGTATATCGAAGCGCCGATGTCCACCTTTCTGAAAACCTGCGCCAAGCTCATTTTGATCGCAGCATTTGCGCTGAATGCTGACATGTATACGGAATGGATTGTTGGGGGCATTCGGTCCTTGGAGGTGGGCTTCACTTCGGCCTTTGCCGGCACGGGTTCCTCTGGCGGGGAGGCCACTTCCGTGTATCAAGTAGTAGATCACGCCTTAGGTCGAGGATGGGGAATCGCTGGTGACCTTTGGGAGCGGGCGGCCAATCGTGATTGGTCGGAAATCGGCATGGCATTTGGTGAGTATTTCAATGCTGGCATCATTGCGGTAGCAACCGGCTTGCTGGGTATCCCGGCTGGCGGAATGATCGTTGTTGCTAAGGCGGGCTTAACGATCATGCTCGGTATAGGCCCTTTCTTTCTCATCGCTTTGATGTGGCCCGCCACTGCTCGTTTCTTCGATAGCTGGTTTGGCCAGGTTATGACCTATGTATTGCGTATCGCCCTCATGGCGGCTGTTGTAGGCCTGGCATTCAAAGGGTTCGATGCGCTGATAAACAGCGTTGACCTGGATAGCGAGCAAAATCCGCTGTTCACGTCTCTGGTTCTGATCACCTTCACTATTGTCATGTTCTGGCTGCTCGGTGAGGCGAACTCAGTTGCAGGGCAGCTTGCCGGTGGAGTCAGCAGTGCGGCAGTCACACTGCGCGCGATGGCTCAGGGCGCTGCCTCGCCTATTCGAGCTGCTGCTCGGTTGATGAATGCTCCGAGTACGCGGCGTGATATGGAGTCCGGCATGATGGTGACAGCTGGACGTACAAATCATTTGGTGGCGGGTAATACCCTCTGGAATCCAGCTTACCGGCAACACGTAATGCAAAACTTAGGCAAGAATTGGGGACATGCGAAAGGTGGAAGGATTGGACAAGGCTAATCGTCCTCCATCGACTTCCTCTGGCTGCATGTGTGTTTGCCCTGCGCGCCCTGGCGGGCTTACCCAAAGGGGCTCTGCCCCTCTGGACTTCCTGCCCCTCGCCGGGTGGCAGGGCTGCGGGGATAACCCCTCCCGCAACCCAGCCAATAGGGTCATCGTGAGAAGCGCGTCAAGGGTTCGCTTCGCCGGCATCCTCACCCGGTCCCGCTTCGCGGGCTGCGGCTTGTGGTGCCGCCCTTGACCCACTGAGTCCGCGCTGAATTTGTCTTGTTATTAATCTGTCGGTGTTTCGGAGTGTTCAAATGAAGCTACGCAATACCATTACCGACGAAGAGCGGAAGCGCAGGCAGGAAGCGGTCGATTATGCTCGAGCATCGACCGAGCTTTCGGGTTACAGCCTAAGTACCGAAGATGAAGCTCGCGCTCAGGCTTTTGTAGACGGCGATCTGGATTTGAGTGATTTTGTACGCTCTACAGCGCCGTCTGAGCTGGAAGATGTGTCAAGGGCATCACCGGAGGCCGCAGCGGAGCGGAGCCCTTCAGGGCGAGCACCGAACGGGCGAGGATGATGGGCGCAGCCTTTACCCTTGATACAGCTGCAAGCGTCCAAGCCTAGCGCCAGGGGTAGGAACCAGGCGAAGCCGCAGGACCTGCCCCTGCCGCCAGTCCGGCAAGGATAGGACGCGGGGTGCAACCGAAGGGGTTGCCCAAGCGGAGCGCGGAGAGGCCTAGAACTCTTAAAAAACGTCATCATGGCGTTCGCTGTGGTCGTAACTGGGCGAGGAATCTGTTCCCCACTCCTCGATCCACTTTCACGTCGCTTGCGGGCGGCTTGTTTGGTGAGGGAAGGCTCGCCTGAGGTCTTCTGTTTTTTGCTATCTCCAAACCAAGGTTCGGTTTGAATTGCCCGGCCCGATATTTCATCGCTACCCCAGAGAGCCAGTATTCAGGTCCCTTTTTTATGAAACCTGCGGCCATAGCCCCGGCCAGTTCATCCAGAAGCGTCTGGGCGGCATCGGTGGGGATTCCTTGCAGGATCCTGCCAACTGAATCCTTGGAATGCTTCGTCAACCCTGGTGGATAAACCAGATGCCTGGGTGACGTGTCCGAAGGTAGTGGTGGCTTTGATTTGGTTTTATTTGGTAGTTCAAGGCCTGACATCTGCGTGGCGTCGGGCGGTGACACCCGGCTGACATTCCCCCCTGTCAGTTGAATGTCATGGGGGGGTGACATAGCTGTGACATCCCGCTCAACGTTAATAGTGTAGAAGTTACTGGTTTGTGAGCCGTCAGTTCTAAACCGTGGGGTAGAGGAAACAAGTCCGCTTCACAGAGCTTCTTCAAGATCCTTTGTACTGTTCTGGCCGAAACGCCGCATTTAGCAGCTAACAGTTTTACGCTGGCAAAACAGGGCTCCTGTTCGTTTTCGCATTTGGCGATATAAACGAGAATGAGCTTGTCTTGCGCAGGTAGCTGCTGGTTATAAACCCAGTCTATAGTCCTGTAGCTCATGTTCAGGCCTGAAGAGCTGGGGTATCAAGAGACAGTGCCTGGTTGACTTGCAGAGTGCGGAAGTAGACTCGACGCCCAACGCGAACAACCGCAGGCTTCAGCTTTCTGGAGAGCTCTGAGTCGCTGTACATCGCTACTCTGAATCCGTCTGCAGAACGGTCCAACAAGTTTGCGACTTGAGCCATGCTCATCAACGGGCCAAACCGGTCCAAAAGGTATTGTTCGGAAGTCATATATTTCTCCGTAGTTACGTTGGCTTACGTATCATTTGTAATGTTCGGAGAAAGCTATCAATTAAATTTGGTGACAGTAAAGATAGGGGTTTGCTGGGAAGTTGTCGCCAACAGTAGTGTGGCTGTGTTGAAAAACAAATTGGTAACAACTAAAAAACACAGGAAAACTAAAGAAAACAAAATATAACAGAAGGAAAACAATAGAAGGCAGCAGCCGGATAGCTGCTACATTCTTTTTTAAGGTCGGGAAGTCAGCCAAACTGATCGAGCTTACGCACCAGATCCTCGGCACGTAAATGCGTATAGCGCTTGAGCATCTGCATCGATTTATGACCGCTGATCGCGGAAACCTCCTGATCAGAAAGTCCTCCCTCGACAAGCCTGCTGACAGCCTCGTGTCGAAGATCATGGAAGCGGAAATCGGGTACGTTAGCCTTTTTCTTGATCGTGCCCCAGATTTTCGTGAACGCATAAGGGCGACGCTTTTGGTCCTTTCCTGGTTCGCCGAAGAAGACCAAATCACAATCGATAGGACGTACCGGATTCGCCAGGGCGGTACGAAATACCTCGGTAGCTAATTTGCTCAGAGGGACGGTACGAGCGCTATCGTTTTTCGTGTCTGAGAGCCGCACTATCCGTTTTTGGATATCAATCTGTGAGCGACGTAGGCTCGCGATCTCAGAAGCGCGCATGCCCGTTGCCAAGGCGATCTGGACAATCCACCCCAGCATGGGGTTGCTGTGCTTGTTCACTGCTGCCAATAGGCGTTTTTCCTCATCAGCCATGAGGCGTCTATTTCGACCTTCGCCTGGGCTCGGCTTACGAATATTGAGAACTGGGTTAAAGGTCAATCCGAGCCCCCACTCTTGAATCGCAACCGTGAACAGATGGCTTAGCAAAGCCAGCTCCAGCCGCACGGTATTGTTACTCGTGGGATTGCCGCGGTTGGTGAGTGAGCCCAGGCGAGTATCGCGATAATTTGCGATCACCTCAGAGGATAGCGCCGCGAGGGAATACTTGCCCAGATGCTGTATCAACTGCTGTGCCTTGGTGGCTTCCGCCCGCTGTGTAGTCGGTTTCTTGGTAGGGCTCACTTCACGGAGATAGCGCTGAAGCGCCTTTTCGAGCGTCAGCCGCTCGGAGCCGCTGCGTTGGATGTACACGCCGCGCACCATTTCGTCTTCGGTGCGTCGTGACCAGTCTTCGGCGTCGCGTTTGGTGCGGAAAGTTTTGGCGTTGGTCGGCCATCCGGTTTTGCGGATTACGGCCTTCCAAGTGCCAGCAGGGGTTTTGACGATTGTGGCCATATGAAGGACTCCAAAGGCGTGCAAGCGAAGCCGCACTGTACCTAATTTGTACCTTTGGACCATAGGACTGTATCCGCGATGGTTCCGCCAGAAACGCGAAAGCCGCGCAATGCGCGGCTTTGGAGTTGGTGGGCCCACACGGACTTGAACCGTGGACCAAAGGATTATGAGTCCTCTGCTCTAACCAACTGAGCTATAGGCCCTCAGTAGGCCGCGGATTATAGCGACGGTTTCTCGGCTGTGCTATCCGAAAAATCCGATACGGTCATACGAAGAAACGTGGCGGCAAACTCATCGGCGCACAGGGGCAGGCTGACGATGTAGCCCTGGATCTGTTCACACCCTTCTTCGGTGAGAAATTGCTGCTGCGCCAAGGTTTCGACGCCCTCGGCAATGATGGTGAATTGCATGCTGCGGCCCAGGGCGATGATTGCCCGCACGATAGCCGCGTCGTGAGGGTCGTCGGGCAGGCCGCGAACGAAGGATTGGTCAATCTTGAGGATGTCCAGCGGCAGGCGCTTGAGGTAGCTCAGGGATGAGTAGCCGGTGCCGAAGTCGTCGATGGCCAGTTGCACGCCCAGTTTTTTCAGTTGGTGCAGCACTGTCAGGGCTTCTTCGGCCTGGCTCATGATGAAGTTTTCGGTAATTTCCAGTTGCAATAAGTCAGGCTGGAGACGGTTCTCGCGCAGCAGTTGTTCGATGCGCCCCAGCAGGTTGGGTTGGCGCAGTTGGGCGCCGGCCAGGTTGACGGACAGGGGACCGAGGCTTTCGTAGGTGCTGTTCCATTCGCAAAGTTGGCGGCAGGCACGCTCCAGTACCCAATCGCCGATCTGCAGGATCATGCCGTTTTCTTCCGCCAGCGGAATGAAGTGTTCCGGTGGCACGTCGCCAAACGTCGGGTGATACCAGCGAATCAGCGCCTCGGCGCCCACCAGCCGGTTATCGGCAAGGCTGATTTTCGGTTGGAAGGACAATGACAGCTCGTTGCGCTCGATTGCCCGTCGCAGCTCATGCTCCAAGGCCACGCGTTCGCTCGCCTGGGCGGTGAGGTCGCGGGTGTAGCTCTCCACCCGGTTGCGTCCCTTGGCCTTGGAGCGGTACATCGCGGCATCCGCATTCTTGACCAGTGTGGCGACATCACAGCCGTCCTGTGGATAGAGGCTGGTGCCGATGCTGGCGCTGATGAAAAACTCGTGCTCGCCGGCCTGGAACGGCGCGGCAAAGCAATTCAGCAGTTTTTGGGCGATGTGTTCGGCATCGCTAGGCTGCTGCAGGCCGGGGAGCAGGATGATGAACTCGTCGCCGCCCAGGCGCGCGACGGTGTCGATGTCGCGCAACTGTTCACGCAGGCGCACGGCGATCCCTTTGAGCAACAGGTCGCCGACCGGATGTCCGAGGCTGTCGTTGATGTGCTTGAAGCGATCCAGGTCCAGGAACAGCACCGCGCCCTGGCCGCCGTTTTCCTGCTGGTTGTTCAGGGCCGTCAGCAAGCGGCTTTCGAACAAGGTGCGATTCGGCAGCCCGGTGAGGGGGTCGTGGTGAGCCTGGTAATCGAGCCGGGCCTGGGCATGCTTGAGACTGGAAATATCGGCGAAGACCGCGACGAAATGGGTGATCTGCTGCTCCCGGTTGCGCACCGCACTGATGGTCAGCCAACTGGGGTACAGCTCGCCATTCTTGCGCCGGTTGGAAATCTCTCCTTGCCAGTGTCCCTCCGCCGTCAGTTGGTGCCACATCGCCGCGTAAAACGCGCTGTCATGCAGCCCGGAGGCGAGCAAGCGCGGCGTATGGCCCAAGGCTTCCGTCTCGCTGTAGCCGGTGATTTCAGTGAAGGCGCGGTTCACGGCGCTGATGTGCTGTTGCGTATCGGTAATCAGCACGCCTTCGGCGGTGCTTTCGAAAACGGTGGCCGCCTGTTGCAGTTTCTCCTGCATCAAATGGCGCTCGGTGATGTCCCGGGCGATGGTCAGCATGCAATCTTCGTTGCCGATGGGCAGCGGCCGGCTGGACACTTCGCAGAGCCGGATCTGCCCGTCGTTGCGGCGGATATGGCAGCTGAAATCCCTGACGAACCCGTCCCGTTTCAGCAGGTCGAGCATCTGTTTGCGCTCGTTGAGGTTGACCCAGATACCCAGGTCCAGTGTCGACCGGTCCACAGAAAGGGCGCTGTTGAAACCGGTGATGCGGCTGAAGCCTTCATTCACTTCAATCAGCAGGCCGTCGCTTTGCCGGGACAGCAACAGGCCGTCGGGTGACGCATGAAACGCCTTGGCAAACTTCTCTTCCGAGGTCTGCAACTGCTGCTGGGTTTCCTTGAGCTGGCTGATGTCACGCACGACCACGACCAGGGCAGGCGTCATGTCGAGGTCAAAAGGTTCGGCGGAAATCAGCCCGGTGAACACTTGGCCGTTGTTGCGGCGAAAGGGCATTTCCAGGTTGCGGATGCTCCCGGCCTGCAAACGTTGCAACAGGCTCGGGCCCACGCCCTGGATGCCCCAGATGTTCAGTTCGGTTGCGCTGCGGCCGACCACTTCTGCGGCGCTCAGGCCGATCTGCTCTTCGAAAGCCGTATTGACCTCCAGCAGGCAGCCATCCAGCAGGCGCGCAATCACCAGGATGTCTGGGCACTGGCGGAACACCGAAGCAAATTTCTGCTCCGAAAGGCGCAGCGCTTCCTCGGTGCGCTTGGCTTCACTGATATCGATCATCAGCCCGCGCATAACTGGCTCGTGGCCATGTTCGATCAGGCTGACAATGTCGCGTACCCACAGGCAACGGCCATCGGCGGTGATCACGCGGTAATCGATGCAGTGGTCGCGGCCCGCCAGCACCTCATGATCGCAATAAGTCTGGGCGCGGATCAGGTCGGCGGGATGAATGATGTTGCGCCAGAATCCCGGGATCAGCCAATGGGCAAGAGGATAGCCGAGCAATTCTTCGGCATGGGGAGAGACGTAGCTGTAGGTGAAATCGCTGACTCGTGCTTCCCAGGCAATCGCCGAAAGGCTCTCCACCAGCCCACGGTAATGGTATTCACTGCTGCGCAATTCCTGTTCGAGGTCGACACGCCGGGCGATTTCGGAGCTCAAGCGGCGGTTGATGCGAATCACCACCACCAGGATGCCGACCAGCACCAGCAGCGTAGGCAAGCCGTAAACCAGCAGGTCCGACCAGAACTGACGGTAATCATGCACATTGCCGACCCATTTCTGCTGGATCTCGTTGACCTCGGCCGGGCTCATGTCCGCCAAGACCTTGTCCAGGATGCTCACCAAGATCTTGTTGTCTCGGGGGACGCCCATCGCCAGCTGATAGCGATAAGGGGTTTCCCCGCTGACATACAGGCCCTCGAGCTTGAGTTGGCGCAGGCTCCAGACGCTGGAGGCCAAGTCGCCCACCACCGCGTCCACTTCATCGGTCGCCAATGCTTGCAGGGCTGAACTGACGTTGGGCAGCGCTACCAGGTTCAGGTCCGGATGGTGGTTGCGCAGCAGTTCGTGCGGCGCGTAGTTCTCCACCACGGCGATCTTGAGGCCATAGAGCTCCTTGAGACTGTGAGGCTGGGCGCCGCCATGATGGGCGAGGATGACAATGGGAAAGTCGAGATAAGGCCGCGTAAAGGCCAGGTAGTTCTGCCGTTCGGGGGTGGACATGATGCCCGGGAGAAGGTCGATCTTGCCCTGTACGACCTGCTCCAGCACTTCAGTCCAGCTGGCCGGTTCGATGGGGGTCAGCTTGATGGCCAACCGCTCACGGATGATGTCGACGTAATCGGCGGCCAAGCCCTGGTAGCGGCCCTGATCATCACGAAACTCAAACGGCGGCCATGAGGCATCGACACCCAGGCGCAGGTCGGGATGGTCCTTCAGCCAGCGGAGCTCCTCATCGGTGAGCGTCAACGCGCCAGCTGTTGCGGTCCAGGTCATCAATGACAGCAAAAGCGCGGCCGTCAGTCTGGGCATCACTGTCTCGTTATGGCTTGGATAGGATGTTTCGAGTGTAGACGGGCAATAGGGTGGGGAGGGGCGTAACGGAGGGGTTTTTATCGGCAGATAACAAAACCCCCGGCTGGGCCGGGGGTTTTGGGGTCACTCGTCGAGGAAGGAGCGCAAATGCTCGCTTCGCGTCGGGTGGCGCAACTTGCGTAGCGCCTTGGCTTCGATCTGGCGAATCCGCTCGCGGGTCACATCGAACTGCTTACCGACTTCCTCGAGGGTGTGGTCGGTATTCATGTCGATGCCAAAACGCATGCGCAATACCTTGGCTTCACGAGCTGTGAGGCCGGAGAGTACTTCGCGAGTCGCTTCCTTGAGGCTCTCAACGGTGGCGACGTCAATCGGAGACTGCATGGTGGAGTCTTCGATGAAGTCACCCAGATGGGAGTCTTCGTCATCACCGATCGGGGTTTCCATGGAGATCGGCTCTTTAGCGATCTTCAACACCTTGCGGATCTTGTCCTCAGGCATCTCCATGCGTTCGCCCAGCTCTTCCGGCGTCGGTTCGCGACCCATTTCCTGCAACATCTGCCGGGAAATACGGTTGAGCTTGTTGATCGTCTCGATCATGTGCACCGGAATACGGATGGTGCGGGCCTGGTCGGCGATCGAGCGAGTGATCGCCTGACGGATCCACCAAGTGGCATAAGTCGAGAACTTGTAGCCGCGACGGTATTCGAACTTGTCCACTGCCTTCATCAAGCCGATGTTGCCTTCCTGGATCAGGTCGAGGAATTGCAGGCCACGGTTGGTGTACTTCTTGGCGATGGAGATCACCAGACGCAAGTTCGCTTCAACCATCTCTTTCTTCGCGCGACGGGCCTTGGCCTCGCCGATCGACATGCGACGGTTGATGTCCTTGATCTCGGCGATGCTCAGGCCTGTCTCGGCCTCCAGCGCGCTGAGCTTCTGCTGGCAACGAACGATGTCCGGTTGCAGGCGGGCAATGGCTTCGGCGTATTTGCTCTTGCCCTTGGCCAGTGCATCGGTCCAGCTTTCGTCGACTTCGTTGCCGGGGAACTGACGCAGGAAATCGGCACGCGGCATGCGGGCATCACGCACGCAAAGTTGCATGATGGCGCGCTCTTGCTGGCGCAGGCGATCCAGGGCACTGCGTACACGCTCGACCAGGCCTTCGAATTGCTTCGGTACCAGTTTGATCGGCATGAACAGCTCAGCCAGCGCCAACAGCTCGGCAATCGCCTGCTTGTTGTTGCGGCCGTGCTTTTTCAGCGCCTTGCGGGTGATTTCCATCTGGTCGGCCACAGCGCCGAAACGCTGTGCAGCGATGACCGGATCCGGACCGCTTTCGGCTTCTTCTTCGTCGTCGCTGGCTTCGGCGTCGTCGTCATCGGTGTCGTCGTCCGCCTTGGCGGCTTTCGCGTCGATGGGTGGCGGCACTTCGGCGGCAGGCGGCGCAATGCCGTCGTCCGGGTCGATGTAGCCGCTCAGGACGTCCGACAGGCGGCCACCTTCGGTGGTGACGCGGGTGTACTCGGAGAGAATATGGTCAACCGTGCCAGGGAAGTGCGCGATTGCGCCCATCACTTCACGGATGCCTTCTTCAATACGCTTGGCGATTTCGATTTCGCCTTCACGTGTGAGGAGCTCTACCGTACCCATTTCACGCATGTACATGCGCACGGGGTCCGTGGTGCGACCAATGTCGGTCTCGACCGCTGCCAACGCTGCGGCCGCTTCTTCAGCGGCCGCCTCGTCGGTATCGGCGTCGGCCAGCATAAGGGCATCCTTATCTGGAGCAACCTCGAATACGTTGATCCCCATGTCGTTGATCATGCGGATGATGTCTTCCACCTGTTCCGGATCTGAAATATCCTCCGGCAGGTGGTCGTTGACCTCCGCGTAAGTCAGGTAGCCCTGCTCACGACCCAGTAGGATCAACTCTTTGATGCGAGACTGCTGTTGCGCTTTTCCGGACATAACACCCTATCCACTGAAGGTCTTGGCGGGCAAAAAACAAGCCGAGGATTATACCTGAGCTATGACCTCACGCGCCAGTTGAGGTCGGGTTTGATGCGCAAACATTGCGGCTGAGTAAGTCGCGCAATTGGTTTTTCTCTTCGCTGGTCAACTCGCTCTGGCGAGCTTTGCGCAGAAGTTGTTCCAGGTTTCGCTCGCGTTGGCGGGCGGACAAGCTAGTAATGGTGTCGAAAAACTGTTGTTCAAGGTTGTCTCCATCAATCAGCCATTCCTTCTCGGCCAGGGCCTTCAACAAGCGTCCCTGCTCGGTACCGTGCCACCTCGCGATCAACTGGAATGAGTTTAGCTTGGGGTTCTTCTGCACGGCTTCAAGGAGTGCGACCAGCAATTGTGTATTGCTGTGGTCCTCGGCGGCGAAGTGCCCTGCATCCTCAACTTTTCCGGCCAATTGCGGGTGATGCAGCAAAGTGCGCAATGCCGCCAGTGTTGGTGGTTCGACGGCCGCCGGCACGCGCGGGGCACGTGGCTGGTCGCGATCGCCGCGCTTACCGTTCTTGTCCCAGGTTTTCTTGTCCCATTTCTTACCGCCGCTGCCGGGCTTTTTCGGCGTCCATTCTTGCTGGGGCGCGTAATCCTGCTGGGGTTGATGATAGTCGGCGAAGTCCGGCAGCGCGTCGTAGTCGATGCCCGGATCGTAAGCCGGCGGTGCCTCCTGGGGCGCACTGTGGACCAGTTGGTTGACCGCTTCGCTGTTCAGGCCGGTGATCTCGGTCAGGCGCTGGCGCATGAGCGTGCGCAGGTTGGCGCCGGGCACCTTGTCGATCAGCGGCGCTGCCAGGGTGGCCATGTGAGCCTTGCCTTCGAGCGAGCGTGGATCGGCTTCTTCGGTCAGTTGCTGGAAAAAATAATCGGCCAACGGTTGTGCGTGCTGGTTGATCCGCGCACGGAACGCATCGGTACCTTCGGAGCGCACCAGGGTATCCGGGTCTTCGCCTTCAGGCAGGAACAAAAAGCGCGCGCGCCGTCCATCCTGCAGGCAGGGCAGGGTGGCTTCCAGTGCGCGCCAGGCGGCGTTGCGGCCGGCCTGGTCGCCGTCGAAGCAAAACAGCACGTTCGGCACGACGCGAAACAAGCGTTTCATGTGCTCTTCGCTGGTGGCGGTGCCCAGGGTCGCAACGGCGTTGCGCAAACCCTGCTGGGCGAGGGCGATCACGTCCATATAGCCTTCGACAACGATGATTTCGTCGAGGTTTCGGTTGTTCTTGCGCGCCTCATAAAGACCGTAGAGTTCCTGGCCTTTATGGAATACCGGGGTTTCCGGGGAGTTCAGGTACTTGGGCTTGTCATCGCCCAGTACTCGGCCGCCAAAGGCAATGATCCGCCCGCGCGTGTCGCGGATCGGGAACATCACCCGGTCGCGGAAGCGGTCGTAGCGCTTGCCTGTTTCGGCGTTTTCAATCAGCAGGCCTGCGTCGATCATGGCGCGTTGCTGCAGGGTGTCGCTGCTTAGGTGCTTGTACAGGTTGTCCCAGCCGGGCGGGGCGAAGCCGAGGCCGAAGTCTCGGGCGATCTCGCCGGTCAGGCCGCGGCCCTTGAGGTAATCCACCGCGGCCTTGCGCGCCGGGTGGCTCTTGAGGGCCTGGCGATAAAAATCCGCTGCCGCCGTCAGCAGCGGATACAGCGGCGAATCGGTCGGTTGGCGCGGCTTGTGCTGGCGACCGCTTTCCTCCCGGGGGATTTCCATGCCGGCGGCCTTGGCCAGTTCTTCGACAGCCTGGGGGAAGTCCAGGTTGTCGTGGTCCATGATGAAGCCGAGGGCGTTGCCGCCGGCGCCGCAGCCGAAGCAATAGTAGAACTGCTTGTCGGGGCTGACGCTGAAGGACGGGGTTTTTTCTTTGTGGAACGGGCAACAGGCCGTGTAGTTCTTGCCCGCTTTCTTCATTTGCAGGCGAGAGCTGACCACGTCGACGATGTCGGTGCGGTTCAGGAGGTCGTCAATAAAGCTCTGGGGAATAAGCCCGGCCATGGCGTTCTCATCGTCACTGCGCGAAATGGGGACCCGCAAATCAGCAAGCGTAACCGGGGCCTGGTTGGAGGCACGGTCAATCGGTGGCTCGACCGGGTCGTCTGCATCATCGCTGTCGGGAAGTGTATCTGCCGATAATCCACTGACGTTAATAACTATCAGTATTCGACTGTTTGAATATGTTGTGCTGAGTCCGGTAACGGCCGGTCAGGCCTCGGATAGCTCATGAAGCGGGCACGCAGGTAGGTGCCTTGGGCTGATCGTCGTTAGAGGAATCAGGGGTGTGCTCGTCAGTAGCCTTGGAAGGCTCGTCAGAAAAGACGTGCACCGCTGGCAAAAGAGCCAGGTCTGACGCGGTGAAGCAGGTTGTCTCGGTCGCGTCTGCGGCCTTTGACGGTGAAGCATCAAGCGTTATTCCGCAAATGCCATAAGCCCGGCTTGAGGGCCGGGCTTGGCAGAAGCTTGCTACGGACGTCTGTGTATTAGTACAGACGTACGGCGCGGCGCTGTTCGCGCTGAACTTTCTTGGCGTGACGCTTAACAGCGGCTGCTGCCTTGCGCTTACGCTCAGAAGTCGGCTTCTCGTAGAATTCGCGGCTACGAACTTCAGCCAGAACACCGGCTTTTTCGCAGGAGCGCTTGAAACGACGCAGAGCTACGTCGAAGGGTTCGTTCTCTTTTACTTTGACGGCTGGCATCCAGAGCTACCTTCATTCATTACCGGGGTCAACATCCTCGCGGCAAAAGAGCACTTGAAGACGTCGGTTTTTAAGGGTTGCGGATGTTAACCCCTCAACGCTCGGAATGCAAAGCCTCTGATCGAAAACCGCTGGTCGGGGCACAACGCGACGACTATTATGCGCGCCTTCGAATTCAGCCTCTACAAGGCGCAAACCCATGCTAGTACTGGGATTAGAAACCTCCTGCGACGAAACCGGCGTCGCACTTTACGACAGTGAACGCGGCCTGCTGGCCGACGCGCTGTTCAGCCAGATCGACCTGCACCGCGCTTATGGCGGGGTCGTGCCCGAGCTTGCGTCCCGCGATCACGTCAAGCGCATGCTGCCCTTGATCCGCCAGGTGTTGGCCGAGGCCGATTGCGTGCCGACCGAGATCGACGGCATAGCCTATACGGCCGGTCCGGGCCTGGTGGGCGCGCTGCTGGTGGGCGCTTCCTGTGCCCAGGCGCTGGCCTTTGCCTGGGGCATTCCGGCCTTGGGCGTGCATCACATGGAAGGTCACCTGCTGGCACCGATGCTGGAGTCGCAACCGCCGCAATTCCCGTTCGTCGCTTTGTTGGTTTCCGGCGGTCATACGCAGCTTATTCGCGTCGATGGCATCGGCCAATACGAACTGCTCGGCGAGACCCTCGATGACGCTGCCGGTGAAGCATTCGACAAGACGGCGAAAATGATGGGCCTCAATTATCCCGGTGGGCCGGAAATCTCACGGCTCGCTACCCAGGGGGTCGAAGGACGTTTCGTGTTCCCACGCCCGATGTGCGACCGGCCAGGCCTGGATTTCAGTTTCAGCGGCTTGAAGACCTTCGCCCTGAATACCTGGCAGCAGTGCGTCAGCGCCGGGGACGACAGCGAGCAAGCCCGTTGCGACATCTCGCTGGCGTTCCAGCAGGCCGTGGTGGAGACTTTGACCATCAAGTGCAAGCGCGCCTTGAAACAGGCTGGACTCAAGCGCCTGGTGATTGCCGGCGGTGTGAGTGCGAACAAGGCTTTACGGGTCTCGCTGGAAAAAATGCTTGGCGACATGAAGGGCGACGTTTACTACGCTCGCCCGGAGTTCTGCACAGATAACGGCGCGATGATTGCCTTTGCCGGCTGCCAGCGCTTGCAGGCCGGCCAGCACGAAAGCCTGGCGATCAGCGTGCAGGCGCGCTGGCCGATGGAGCAACTGGCGCCGCTGTGACGCATCATTTAGAAATGCCGTTCGCGCCCGGCGAACAGGTCGCGTAGATTGCCCCGGTGGCGCCAGACGATCAATGCCACCAGTGCGGTCATTGGCAGCAACGCCGCCGGTTCCTGCCAGGCCAGTAGCGGCAGGGTCAGCGGCGTGGCGATCAATGCGGCCAGGGAGCTGGTGCGGGTCAGGTAGAACGTCAGCAGCCAGGCGCAGACGGCCAGCAAGGCGGCGGGTGGATACAGGCCCAGCAGCATGCCGGCGGCAGTGGCGACACCTTTGCCGCCGCGAAAGCGAAAGTACAACGGGAACAGATGGCCGATGACGGCGCAGACGCCGATCCAGGCCTGTTGCTGTAGAGAGAGCCCTGCAAGGCTGGCAATCAACACCGGCACCAGGCCTTTGCAGAGGTCGCCAAGCAGGGTCAGGACGGCAAGCTTGCGTCCGGCCAGGCGTAGCATGTTGGTGGCGCCCGCATTGCCTGAGCCACTCATTCGCGGATCCGGACGACCGGTCAGGCGGCTGAGCAAAATGGCGAAGGACAGCGAGCCGAGCAGGTAGGCGAGAATCGCCAGTAACCAAAACATGCTAACTATTCCGGGCGAGGACGCCCTGATTCTAACGGCGCAATGCGCCCTTGTCGTGCTGCGGAGAAAAGTGCTTGGACAGAGTGTTTATCGAGGGCCTGGAAGTCGACACGGTAATCGGTGCCTACGACTGGGAGCGAGGCATACGACAATGTCTTCGACTTGATCTGAGTTTCGCCTGGGATAACCGCCCGGCCGCTGCAGGCGATGACCTGACCTTGGCGCTCGATTACGCCAGCGTATCGGCGCGCATCCAGGCGTTTGCCGCACAGGCGCAGTTCCAATTGGTCGAGACCTTTGCCGAACGGCTGGCCCAGGAGCTCATGGACGAATTCAAGATCACCTGGCTGCGTCTGAAAGTGACCAAGCCAGGCGCCGTACCGGCGGCCAGTGGCGTTGGCGTGGAGATCGAGCGCGGATGTCGCTGACTCAGGTTTACCTCGGGCTCGGCAGCAATATCGAGCGCGAAACCCACTTATGCGCGGGCCTTGAGGCCTTGGCCGGTTTCCTCGCGGATATACGCTGTTCGGCCGTGTTCGAAAGCCAGCCGGTGGGTATCAAGAGCGGGCCATTCTTCAACTTTGTCGTGTCGGCCTTCACGGACTTGCCGCTGATGGAGCTGGATCGTCGCCTCAAGTTCATCGAGGCGGACAACGGTCGTTATGCACCGGACCGCAAGGGATTGCCGCTGGATATCGACGTCTTGTTGTATGGCGAACAGGTCGGCAACTTCGATGGGCTGATTCTGCCGCGTGCCGAAATCCTCAAGAATGCTTTTGTCCTGTGGCCGTTGTCGTTGATCGCACCGGATCGGATTCATCCCGGCGTAGGCAAGAGCTTTGCCACGTTGTGGGAGGAATCACAGATAGACCAGGTGTTGGCGCCGGTGGCATTCGAATGGCGGGGCAAGCAGCTTACGCCATCGAGTCTGCTTTGACCCTTCTGCCGCTATCGCGAGCAAGCTCGCTTCCACAGGAACCGTGTTTCTTCAGTAGGAATGCGGTCCAATGTGGGAGCGAGCTTGCTCGCGATGACGGCTGTACAACCTGCGAAAATGTGAGCTGGGACGACGCTCCAGTCAGTTAGCGGCTGCCTTGTACGCCTTGAGTGCCCTCAGGCGTTCCCGCTTGATCGCCTCTCCCAGCTCCGGCCCCTTGAAGCCTTTCTCCAACAGCGGCTGCACCGCCACCCCGCGAGCCGCCGCCGCTGCGCCCCGCAGGTAGTCAGCCTGTGGATAACTTCGTTCTTCAAGTCCTTTGCGCCCTCGGGCATCCATCTCGCATGCGGCGATGAATTCCTCAAAACGCTGTGGGCGGCGGTAAACGTCAAAACTTTGCAACAGCTCAAGCAAGGTGGATGCTTTCAACTCAAGCGCACGATGGCCATGGGTATGGTATTGGCCAACCAGCAGGGCCAATTCCTGGCAATCACGTGGCGCCTTGAAGCGCTCGTTGACGGCTTTGATCGGTTTCAGCCCCTTGTGTTCATGAGCGATGTGTCGCGGCCATTCGTGCTCGGGCGTCAAGCCTTTCCCCAGGTCATGGAGCAGGCAGGCCCAGCGGACCGTCAGTGGTTGTTTATGCCGCGCTGCCTGCTCCAGCACGCTCAGGGTGTGGGCGCCGGTATCGATTTCCGGATGATGAGCTTCGGGTTGCGGCACTCCAAACAGTGCGTCGACCTCCGGCATCAACATCTTCAGGGCCGTGCAGTCGCGCAACACCTGGATAAACACTTGTGGCTGGTTTTCCATGAGGGCGCGGGAGATTTCTTTCCAACTGCGCTCGGCCGTCAACGCCTCCAGCTCACCGGAATCGCTGAGCTGGCGCATCAGTTCGAGGGTTTCGTCCGCTACCTTGAAACCTAGCGGTGCATAACGCGCGGCAAAGCGGGCAACACGCAGGACTCGTAGCGGATCTTCGGCAAATGCCGGGGATACGTGGCGCAGTACGCGAGCTTCGAGATCACGCTGGCCATGGTACGGATCGGTTAGATTGCCATGCTCATCTTCCGCCATGGCGTTGATCGTCAGGTCCCTGCGGATCAGGTCTTCTTCAAGAGTCACTTCAGGGCTGGCATGGAACACGAAGCCGCCATAACCCCGGCCACTTTTGCGTTCGGTGCGGGCGAGGGCGTATTCCTCACCGGTCTTCGGGTCGAGAAATACTGGAAAATCGGCTCCCACAGGACGAAAACCCTTGGCGAGCATTTCCTCGGCGGTTGCCCCGACGACGACCCGGTCTATGTCAGTGACAGGAATGCCCAGCAAGCGGTCGCGAACGGCACCGCCAACTTTGTAGATCTGCATAAAAAACCTCCGTTGGTCCGACAGGATAACCTTTGCGTCGAGACCTGCGGAGGCGAAAACGGAATCAGAGATGAATGACGGCCAGGTCTAGACGCCCATAATCGCCTTCGGTTTGTTCGTTTCTCGGGGGCACGTGATGGGTTTTCATCACTTGGTCGCCTTGCAGGGTTTCCAGGTGAATGTCGAAGCCCCAGAGTCGATGCAAGTGCTTGAGCACTTCATCAGTGGAGTCGCCCAGTGGTTTGCGGTTGTGTGCCTGGTGCCGCAGCGTCAGCGAGCGGTCTCCCCGACGATCGATGCTGTAGATCTGCACATTGGGTTCGCGATTGCCCAGGTTGTACTGCGCAGCCAGGGTTTCGCGGATGATGCGGTAACCGCTTTCATCATGGATCGCAGGCACCAGCAGGTCATCTTTCTGATCGTCATCCAAAATGCTGAATAGCTTCAGGTCGCGAATCACCTTGGGCGAGAGGTACTGCAGGATGAAACTCTCATCCTTGAAACTGCTCATGGCGAATTTGATCGAAGACAACCAGTCCGAACCGGCGATCTCGGGAAACCAGCGACGATCCTCTTCGGTAGGGTTCTCGCACATGCGCCGGATATCGCGATACATGGCGAAGCCCAGTGCGTAGGGGTTGATGCCGCTGTAGTACGGGCTGTCGAAGCCAGGCTGGAAGACGACGCTGGTGTGGGACGTCAAGAACTCCATCATGAAGCCGTCCGTGACCAGACCTTCGTCGTACAGGTCGTTCATCAATGTGTAGTGCCAGAAGGTGGCCCACCCCTCGTTCATGACCTGCGTCTGGCGCTGTGGATAAAAGTATTGGGCGATCTTGCGCACGATGCGCACGATTTCCCGCTGCCATGGCTCCAGCAGCGGCGCGTGTTTCTCGATGAAATACAGGATGTTTTCCTGCGGCTCGGCAGGAAAGCGAGCGCTGTCCTTCTCGTTGTACTTGTCCGCGCCTTTGGGAATGGTGCGCCATAGATCGTTGATCTGTTTTTGCAGGTGCTCTTCGCGGTCTTTCTGGCGCCGGCGCTCTTCTTCGGCGGAAATCGGATACGGCCGTTTATAGCGGTCAACGCCATAGTTCATCAGGGCGTGGCAGGAGTCCAGCAGGTCTTCCACCGCATCGATGCCGTGGCGCTCCTCGCATTGCATGATGTATTGCTTGGCGAACACCAGGTAATCGATGATCGAGCTGGCATCGGTCCAAGTGCGGAACAGGTAGTTGCCCTTGAAGAAGCTGTTGTGCCCGTAGCAGGCATGGGCCACCACCAGGGCTTGCATGCAGATGGTGTTCTCTTCCATCAGGTAGGCAATGCAGGGATCGGAGTTGATCACGATTTCATAGGCCAGCCCCATCTGGCCGCGGCTGTAGGATTTCTCGGTGCTGAGGAAATGCTTGCCGTAGGACCAGTGGTGATAGCCCAGTGGCATGCCGACGGACGCGTAGGCATCCATCATTTGCTCGGCGGTGATCACTTCGATCTGGTTCGGATAGGTATCGAGCGCATAACGGTCCGCGATACGGCTGATTTCGCGGTCGTAGGCCTGGATCAGCTCGAACGTCCATTCGGAGCCGGTGGAAATGGGTTGGCGCTTCTGCTCTTTTTTGGCGGTCATGTCACTAACCTGCGCTGGAAGAGTTCACGGAAGACCGGGTAGATATCCCCGGCCGAGACCAGTTGCTGTTGGGCAAATGTGTCGGAAAACGCTTCGGCTATCCGTTCGTATTCGTACCACAAAGCCTGATGTTCTCGTGGAGTGATTTCCACATAGGTGTAGTACTGGACGAACGGCATGATCTGGTTGATCAGAATGTCCCGGCAGATCGGCGAATCATCGTTCCAGTTGTCACCGTCGGAGGCCTGGGCCGCATAGATATTCCATTCATTGGCCGGGTAGCGCTCCGCCATGATCTCCTGCATCAGCTTCAGGGCGCTGGAAACAATCGTGCCGCCGGTTTCCCTGGAATAGAAAAACTCTTCCTCGTCCACTTCTCTGGCGCTGGTGTGGTGGCGGATGAACACTACATCGATCTTGTCGTAGTTCCGCTTCAGGAACAGGTACAGCAGGATGAAGAAGCGCTTGGCGATATCCTTGGTGGCCTGGGTCATGGAGCCGGAGACGTCCATCAGGCAGAACATCACCGCCTTTGAGCTGGGGTTGGGCTGTTTGATCAATAAGTTGTATTTGAGGTCGAACGTATCTAGGAACGGCACTCGGTGGATGCGTGCGCTGAGTTTTTCGATTTCCGCTTCCAGATCCTGTATATCGCCGAAGTTGTCCGGTTCTTCGCGCTTGAGACGGGCCAGTTCTTCCTTGGCTTCGCGCAATTTCGCCCGGCTGCTGCCCGATAGGGCGATACGCCGGGCATGCGCCGAGCGAAGGGTGCGAATGATGTTGATGCGTGACGGATTGCCTTCGTTGCTGATACCGGCGCGCACGGTCTTGAAGGTGTCGGTGCCCGTCAGGTTGCGCTTGACCAGGTTCGGCAGCTCAAGGTCTTCGAACATGAACTCCAGGAATTCCTCCTGGGTGATCTGGAAGACGAACTCATCCATGCCTTCGCCGGAGTTGCCGGCCTTGCCGGGCCCCTTGCCGCCGCCTCCGCCCTGCGGGCGAGGGATGTGCTCGCCGCTGGTGAATTCCTTGTTCCCGGGATGCACCACGGTCTGTTTGCCGCCGCGGCCATGGTGAAGCACCGGCTCGTCGATGTCGCGGCCGGGGATACTGATCTGCTCGCCGTGCTCCATGTCGGTAATGGAACGGCGACTGACCGCCTCTTCGACGGCCTTCTTGATGTGGTCACGGTAA
The DNA here is from genome assembly GCF_000281895.1 of Pseudomonas fluorescens Q2-87. Classification (NCBI taxonomy): domain Bacteria; kingdom Pseudomonadati; phylum Pseudomonadota; class Gammaproteobacteria; order Pseudomonadales; family Pseudomonadaceae; genus Pseudomonas; species Pseudomonas fluorescens. Next base: position 637,169 of record NZ_CM001558.1, read on the forward strand.
CGCCGCAGGAAACGCTGGCGGTTCACCGTGCTCTTGTTCTTGCCATTAAGGCGTCGGTCGATCACATAACTCATAGGTGGCCCTCCGGGCAGCTTCAAGTTTTGAGCTACAAGCTGCAAGTAGACGCGCTGACCCGGATATCGGGCTTACGCGCTTTTTTTCTTGCAGCTTGTCGCTTGTAGCTTGCTACTGCCTCACTGCGATTTCCGGACCCGCAGATACCACTCGGAGAGCAGCCGTACCTGTTTGTCGGTGTAGCCACGTTCGACCATGCGTGTAACGAAGTCGTTGTGTTTTTGCTGGTCCTCCTTGCTGGCCTTGGCGTTGAAGCTGATAACGGGCAGCAGGTCTTCGGTGTTGGAGAACATTTTCTTCTCGATGACCACCCGCAGCTTTTCATAGCTGAGCCACGTTGGGTTCTTGCCGTTGTTGTTGGCCCGGGCGCGCAAGACGAAGTTGACGATTTCGTTGCGGAAATCCTTCGGATTGCTGATACCGGCGGGCTTCTCGATTTTCTCCAGTTCTTCGTTCAGCGCCACGCGGTTGAGGATTTCCCCTGTTTCCGGGTCGCGGTATTCCTGATCCTGAATCCAGAAGTCTGCGTACAGCACGTAGCGGTCGAAGATGTTCTGGCCGTATTCGCTGTAGGACTCCAGGTACGCCGTCTGGATTTCCTTGCCGATGAATTCGATATAGCGCGGCGCCAGGTATTCCTTGAGGAAGCGCAGGTAACGTTCGCGGGTTTCCGCCTGGAATTGCTCCTGCTCGATCTGCTGCTCGAGTACATACAGCAGGTGAACCGGGTTAGCCGCGATCTCGTGGGGGTCGAAGTTGAAGACCTTGGACAGGATCTTGAACGCGAAGCGCGTGGACAGCCCGTTCATCCCTTCGTCGACGCCGGCGTTGTCGCGGTACTCCTGGATCGACTTGGCCTTCGGATCGGTGTCCTTGAGGTTTTCACCGTCGTACACGCGCATCTTCGAATAGATGTTCGAGTTCTCCGGCTCCTTGAGGCGCGACAGCACAGTGAACTGGGCAAGCATCTTCAAGGTGTCCGGGGCGCAATGGGCCTTGGACAGCGAGCTGTTGAACAGCAGCTTGTCGTAGATCTTCACTTCATCCGATACGCGCAGGCAGTACGGCACCTTGACGATGTAGATACGGTCGATGAAGGCTTCGTTGTTCTTGTTGTTGCGGAAGGTGTGCCATTCCGACTCGTTGGAGTGGGCCAGCAGGATACCGGTGAACGGAATCGCCCCCAGGCCCTCGGTACTGTTGTAGTTGCCTTCCTGGGTGGCGGTCAGCAGAGGGTGCAGTACCTTGATCGGCGCCTTGAACATCTCGACGAATTCCATCAGGCCCTGGTTGGCCCGGCACAGCGCACCCGAGTAGCTGTAGGCGTCGGCGTCGTTCTGTGGGAATTCTTCCAGTTTGCGGATATCGACCTTGCCCACCAGTGCCGAGATATCCTGGTTGTTCTCATCGCCCGGTTCGGTCTTGGCCACTGCGATCTGGTTGAGGATCGAGGGGTAGAGCTTGACCACCCGGAACTGACTGATGTCACCGCCGAACTCGGCCAGGCGCTTGGTGGCCCATGGTGACATGATGGTGTTGAGGTAGCGTCGGGGAATGCCGAAGTCTTCCTCGAGGATCGCGCCGTCCTCGGTGGCATTGAACAGCCCCAGGGGCGATTCGAACACCGGCGAGCCCTTGATGGCGTAGAACGGCACTTTTTCGATCAGTTGCTTGAGTTTCTCGGCCAGGGACGACTTACCGCCCCCCACGGGGCCGAGCAGATAGAGGATTTGTTTCTTTTCCTCCAGGCCTTGGGCGGCATGGCGGAAATAGGACACGATCTGTTCGATGCATTCTTCCATCCCGTGGAAGTCGGCAAAGGCCGGATAGCGGCGGATCACCTTGTTGGAGAAGATCCGCGAGAGCCTCGAATTGGTCGAGGTATCCAGCAGTTCCGGTTCTCCGATTGCCAGCAACAGCCGCTCCGCAGCCGACACATAGGCGCTGCGGTCCTGCTTGCAGAGTTCGAGGTATTCCTGCAGCGAGTATTCCTCCTGCCGCGTGGACTCGAAACGTTGCTGGAAGTGGCTAAAAATACTCATGACGTCACCTCGCTCGATACGTGGAGCCGGTGTCGGATCAATCAGTCGTTGCTGGACAGCCGCTGGGACCCCAGTGGCCGTTTACCCCCCAGAATGCTTCCAAGAATGCAGGCTCCTGAAAGCTGACTCCCGATGACCCGCGCGCCGGTGTACCGGCTCTCCCCTGTTTTGGATGGCCTGAGGCTAAGGATAGTTCGGAATCGGCGAGGTAAAGGATGAATACGTAATTAGTTATGGCTGACCGTTCGTCTGCCATCGCTCAAGCCCACGGTTCACGTGGGCTTGGCACGGCATAAAAATTTATTCCTGCGTGCCTTGGGCGATTTCCGAAGGATAAGTCACGCGCCACAGCTCGAAACCGCCATCCAGGCTGTACACATCGGTGAAACCCTGGCTGACCAGGTAAGCGGCTGCGCTCTGGCTGGAGTTGCCGTGATAGCAGACCACGACAACCGGCGCATCGAGATCGGCGGCACGGATAAAGTCGGCGATGGAGTGGTTATCCAGATGCGTGGAGCCACTGATGTGCAAGGCGGCAAAAGTGGCCGGGTCACGGACATCGACGACGACCGCGCCTTGTTCGCGCAAGGCTTGGGCCTGTTCCGGGGGGATACGTTTGAAGGCTGACATAGGGGACTCCTTATAGCTTGGCTCGGTGCCGGTCAACAGGCGGTACCGGCCGGCATCGATGCAGTGTTCGGGTGAGGGGCCCTGGCGTGGCCCTGTTCGTCGCAATCACAACGCAATTGCTCGCCAGTGTCGATGTTCATCAGCGTCATCGCGCCGCCCCATACGCAGCCGGTATCGAGGGCGTAGACCCCGGGCTCGTCGCATTGGCCTTCCAGGGCCGCCCAGTGACCGAAAATGATCTTCAGGCTGCGGGTCTTGCGCTCCTTGTGCTTGAACCAGGGGGCGTAGCCGGGCGGGGCGGTCTCGATGCCTTCCTTGCCCTTGAGGTCAAGCTTGCCCTCGACGGTGCAGAAGCGCATGCGAGTGAAGTAGTTGGTGATGACCCGAAGCCGGGCGATGCCGGTGAGGTCGTTGTCCCATTTGACCGGTTCGTTACCGTACATGCCATCCAGGTAGGGGGCGAACAGGTTGTCGTCACGCAGCGCCTGCTCGACTTCGCCGGCGCACTTGAGTGCCTTGCGCAGCGACCACTGGGGCGCAATCCCGGCATGGACCAGCGCCAGGTTGCGCTGTTCGTCGTAATGCATGAGTTTTTGCTGGCGTAGCCACTCCAGCAGTTCGACGCAATCGGGGGCGGCGAGTATTTCGCCCAGGGTGTCGGATTTTTTCAGGCGCTCGATGTTCTGCCACGCGGCCAGCAGATGCAGGTCGTGGTTGCCGAGCACGCACACGAGCGACTGGCGGATGCTATAGAGAAAACGCAAAGTCTCAAGTGACTGCGGGCCACGGTTGACCAGGTCTCCCACCAGCCACAGCGTGTCGTTCTGAGGGTCGAAGGCGACCCGTTCCAGCAAGCACTTGAGTGGGTCGAGGCAACCTTGCAGGTCGCCGACCGCATACGTGGCCATCAGTGCAGGGCCCCCGGCACGGCCAGGCGGAAGGGTTTGATGATGGCGTCGAAGCGTTTGCCATCTTCAGCCAGCATCTGGTAAGTGCCCTGCATTGTGCCGACCCGTGTCGTCATCACGGTGCCGCTACTGTAGTTGTGGCTTTTGCCGGCGTCGATGAGGGGCTGCTGGCCGACCACGCCCTCGCCCCGCACTTGCTCGACATGCCCGTCGCCGTCGGTGATGACCCAGTGCCGCGACATCAACCTGGCCGGCAGCGAGCCGTTGTTGCGCACGGTAATGGTGTAGGCGAAGGCGAAACGGTTGAGTTCGGGTTGCGACTGTTCTGCCAAGAAGCGGGTGGTGACGCTGACGTCGACCTGGTAGCGAGGATCGGACATGCAAAAGGGCCTTAAAAGCGAAGCGGGACGCGGGCGTGACTGATGGGATCAGTCTAGGCCAAGTATCGGGTAGTAGACCAGAGCGGCGTCCTGCCCGATAGCGTTCATCACTGTCAGCTGGCGTCGGCGTGCGCAGAGGCCTGTTCACTGAGCTTATCGGCCAGGCGCACGAAAGCCGCGAGGTCCAACTGTTCAGGGCGCAGGCTGCCATCGACGCCGGCGGCTTCGATCTCGGCGTTGCTGAGCAAAAGTTTCAAGGTGTTTCGCAGGGTTTTGCGGCGCTGGTTGAACGCCTCGCGAACCACCCGTTCGAGCAGGCGATGATCCTTGGCCGGGTGCGGCAGGACCGCATGGGGGACCAGGCGAACGATGGCCGAATCGACTTTGGGCGGCGGGTTGAAGGCGCCGGGGCCGACATTGAACAGGTGTTCGACCCGGCAATGGTACTGGACCATGATCGACAGGCGTCCCCAGTCACCTCCGCCAGGGCCGGCAGCGAGCCGCTCGACGACTTCCTTCTGCAGCATGAAGTGCATGTCACGGATCAGGCCGGCATTGCTCAACAGGTGGAAGATCAGCGGCGTGGAGATGTTATATGGCAGGTTGCCCACTACCCGCAGGCTGTTCGGCGCAGCGTTCAGGCTATTGAAGTCGAACTTCAGCGCATCGCCTTGATGCAGGTTGAAATTGCTCCTTGAGGCAAATTGCTGGTTGAGGATCGGGACCAGGTCCTTGTCCAGTTCCACCACGTCCAGTTGCGCGCCACTGTCGAGCAGGCCTTCGGTCAAGGCACCCTGGCCCGGGCCGATTTCCAGCAGGCGATCGTCAGGCTTGGCATGGATGGAACGCAGGATGTGATCGATCACGCCCGGGTCATGCAGGAAGTTCTGGCCGAAGCGCTTGCGCGCGCGGTGTTGGTATTGCTCAGTCATAAATGGGTCTCGGCCATCTGGTAGGCGGTTTCCAGCGCGACTTGCAGGCTGCCGGTGTCGATCTTGCCGCTGCCGGCCAGGTCCAGGGCCGTGCCATGGTCCACGGAGGTGCGGATGATCGGCAGGCCCAGGGTCACATTGACCGCCGCGCCGAAGCCTTTGTACTTCAGTACAGGCAGGCCCTGGTCGTGATACATCGCCAGCACTGCGTCGCAGTGCTCCAGATATTTGGGGGTAAATAGAGTGTCGGCAGGCAGCGGGCCACGCAGGTCCATGCCCTCGCTGCGCAAACGCTCCAGGGTGGGTTCTATGATGTCGATTTCTTCCCGGCCCAGGTGACCGCCTTCACCGGCGTGGGGGTTGAGCCCGCACACGAGGATACGCGGTCGAGCGATGCCGAATTTTTCCTGGAGGTCGGCGTGGAGAATGCGCGTGACACGCTCCAAACGTTCCGGGGTGATGGCATCGGCGATGTCCCGCAAGGGCAGGTGAGTCGTCACCAGCGCCACGCGCAGGCCGCGGGTGGCGAGCATCATTACCACTTGCGCGGTGTGGGTCAGGTCCGCGAGGAATTCGGTGTGCCCGGAGAAGGCAATCCCGGATTCGTTGATCACCCCCTTGTGCACCGGTGCGGTGATCATGCCTGCGAAAGCGCCATCGAGGCAGCCTTGGCCGGCACGGGTCAGGGTCTGAAGGACGAACGCGGCGTTGGCCTTGTCCAGGTGCCCCGTGACAACCGGGGCACCCAGAGGCGTGTCCCATACATACAGGCTATTGGCGGGTGCCGGGGCATCCGGCCAAGCCTGCGGCGTCACTGGCAGCAGGTCGACGACCAGCCCCAGCTGCGCGGCCCGCTCGATGAGCAGGTCGCGGCTGGTGATGGCAATCAGGGGGTACGGCTGGGGTTGCGAGGCGAGCAGCAGGCACAGGTCGGGACCGATGCCGGCAGGCTCGCCGGGTGTCAGCGCGAAACGCTTGGGGCTCACTGCGCTGCCTGGTCTGCACCAGGAAGTTTGATTTCAACGTAGGCTTCGTCGCGGATCTGACGCAGCCAGGTTTGCAGCTCTTCGTCATATTTGCGGTTGCGCAACACGGTCATTGCCTGCTGCTCACGGGCCTGGGTGGTGCTGTCAGTGGCGCGGCGGCCAAGGACTTCCAGCACGTGCCAGCCATACGGGCTCTTGAACGGCTTGGACAGCTGGCCTTGAGGCGTTTCAGCCATGACCTGGCGGAACTCGGGCACCAGTGCATTCGGATCCACCCAGTTCAGGTCGCCGCCGTTGAGGGCAGAACCTGGATCTTCCGAGAAATTCTTCGCCAGCTCGGCAAAGTCTTCGCCCGCTTCGATACGGTCGTAGAGTTTTTCCGCCAGACGCTTGGTCTCGGCTTCGCTGCGGATTTCACTTGGCTTGATCAGGATGTGGCGAACATGCACTTCGTCACGTACCTGGGTTGCGCCACCGCGTTTCTCCAGCACCTTGAGGATGATGAAACCGCCGGGTGTACGCGCCGGCTGGGTGATGTCACCTACCGCCATGGCGCTCAGTTCGCGATCGAACGGTGGCGGCAGCTGGGCGGGCTTGCGCCAGCCCATGTCGCCGCCTTCCAGGGCGTTTTCGCTGGCGGAACGGGCGACGGCCAACTGGCCGAAATCCGCGCCTTGCTTGAGTTGTTGGTAGACGTCCATGGCCTGGCGATAAGCGCTCTGAATCGCTTCGGAGTTGGCGCTTTCCGGGGTAGGAATCAGGATGTTTGCCAGGTGTAGCTCTTCGGACAGCTGCATCTTGCCCAGGTCTGAAGCGAGGAAGTTCTTCACTTCCTGTTCCGACACCTGGATGCGTTCGGCGACACGGCGCTGGCGCACACGGCTGATGACCATCTCGCGGCGGATCTGATCGCGGGCGTCCTCATAGGAGAGGCCGTCGCGAGCCAGGGCGGCGCGGAATTGGTCGATGCTCATGTTGTTGCGCTGGGCGATGGTGCCAACGGCCTGGTTCAGCTCTTCGTCGGTGATGCGAATGCCGGAGCGTTCGCCGATCTGCAATTGCAGGTTCTCGACGATCAGGCGCTCGAGCACTTGCTGGTCCAGGACGCCTGCAGGAGGCAATCCACCGCCGCGCTTGGCGATGGTTTGCTGAACTTCATGGACACGCTGGTCCAGTTGGCTCTGCATGACCACATCGTTGTCGACGATGGCCACGACCTTGTCGATGGACTGAACTGCGGCGTTGGCCGCAGTCCCCAGGAACAGCGCGCCCAGCATCAGCGGGCGCAGACAATCAGAAAGCTTGGTCTTCACGTTCACGATAACCTTGAATGCCTTTGTCGAGGAAGCTCTCTACCTTGGCGCCGGTGAGGCCGCCGAGTCCCTTCAGAACAATTTGGAGGAAGACGCCGTGGTCGCCTTTTTCGTTTTGCGGAGCTTCCTGACTGAATTCGTCATAGGAAACCCAGTAACGGTTGATCAGGCGCAGTTTCCAGCAGCAGTTGTCGTATTCGAAACCACCGAAGGCTTCCAGGGTACGGTTGCGGTTGTAGTCATATTGCCAGCGGCTGATGGCGTTCCACTGCGGCACGATCGGCCAGATGACCGAGAAGTCGTGCTGCTTGATCTTGTAGTAGTCCTTCACGTAGCCAGGCTGGCCCGGCGTACCGTAGTCGCCACCGCCCACTTGCCACCGGCCGGTGGTCTGGTCGTAACGGACCAGGTCGTTGCGATAGCGATAACCGGCGTTGATGACCTTGTTCGGATTGTCTTCCGGCTGATAGTGGAACATCGCACTGCCTGACCGCGGGCTATGGGTGTCCGGGTCCCAGTTGTAGTCGGCCGTGGTGCGCCAATCGCGGTTCCAGCGATATTCGTATTCCAGGGCGTAGGGCGAAACGCTTGAATGCGCATCCTCGCGAGTTTTGTAATCGATGCCCGGCAGTTGAACCTCGCGGTCCTTGAAGTAGAAGGCCTGGCCGACGCTGATGCGTTGACGCTCGAAGCCATCGTCCTGGATCCAGCGGTTGGTCACGCCCAAGGACAGCTTGTTCTCGTCGCCGACACGGTCTGAGCCGGTAAAGCGGTTGTCCCGGAACAACGAGGAATAGTTGAAGGTGCTTTCGCTGGTATCGAAGACAGGAATGTCGCTCTGGTCTTTCTCCGGTACGTAGAGGTAGTACAGGCGTGGCTCCAGCGTCTGGCGATAGTTCTTGCCGAACCACTGGGTATTGCGATCGAAGTACAGGCCGCTGTCGATGCTGGCGATTGGGACGCCGCGGCTCTGGTTTCTGCTGTAGGTACCGTTCAGGCGGTCGCCTTCTGCGCCTTGGACCGCTATGTCAGCCTTGCCTTGGTTATCCAGGTCGAGGTCATATTGCGTGTATTGGTACTTGAGCGATGGCTTGATGAACCCGTAGCTTGCGTTCATTGGCAGGCTCATGACGGGGGCAAGGTTCATCCGGTCGCCGGTAGCGCGGGCCAGTCCCCGGACGTTAGTGTCAAGAAATGCCTGGGTGGAATCTCCGTCCTCATTCGTGTAGTTGCCGGTTCTCAAATCCCGATCAAACCGCACGAACTCGGTGTTATAAGCAAAATCCAAACCGCCCGGATGTTGCGGCAGCGCACCATTAAAGGTGATCTGCGGCAAGCGATCATAAGGCGTGATGTTTGAAATCGTGGCCATCTGGTAGGCCTGGACGTTCAATCGCGCCACATACGTATCGCCGCGATAGCTGACCGCACCTTGCTGGTTCACGAAGTCCTTGGACTCGACGCCAATCTGGTCGCTCTGCAAATCCTGGAAGTAGTAAGGGTCGCTGATCTTGGTGTAGTCGACTTCAGTCGCAACCCGCGAATCCAGACCGCCCTTGTGCTGCCAGTTGTACATGTAGCGGGTCTTGCTGTAATCGGTCTGCTTGCTGCGCTCGTCTTCTTCATCGTTGAGGTACGCGGCACCGAACTGACCTTCGCTGGACTTGGTCAGGTAGCGGAATTCGCCTTCCATCAACAGGCCACGCTTGCTCATGTAGCGCGGGTACAACGTGGCGTCGTAGTTCGGCGCCAGGTTGAAGTAGTACGGGGTGACCAGCAGGAAGCCAGTATCGCTGCCGCTGCCGATGGTCGGCGGCAGGAAGCCGGACTGGCGACGGTCGTCGATCGGGAAATAGATGTATGGCGTGTACAGGACTGGAATGTCCTTGACCCGCAGCGTCACGTTGGTCGCGGTACCGAAGCCGGTGGCCGGGTTCAGGGTGATGTTGTTGCCCTTGAGCGTCCAGGCGTTGCTGTTCGGTTCGCACGTGGTGTACGTACCGTCCTTGAGACGGATGATCGCGTTCTCGGCACGCTTGGCGTACAGCGCGTTACCGCGGATGCGCGATTTATGCAGTACATATTCGGCGTTGTCGACCTTGGCTTCGCCGGTATCCAACTGCACATCGGCGTGATCGCCGACGATCAGCGCGCCGTTGTCGCGAACCCGCACGTTGCCGCTCAGCTCGCCACGGTTCTCGGCCTGGTACAGGCTGGCCTCGTCGGCCTCGACCTGCATGCTGCCCTGGCGCATGACTACGTCACCGGCCAGGGTCGCCACCTGTTGTTCCTGCTCGTAGCGGGAAGCCTTGGCGCCGAGGAAGGTCGGGGCATCGCTCTTGGCGGTCTTGTCGTTCATGCCAGGACGGCTGGGCTCGATATAGGCGCCCGCGCAGTAAGGACCGGTTTCAGCCAATTGCGCTGGGGTGAGGTTCTCTCGCGGAACCCAATCCAGGTGGCTGTAGTCTGCACTGCGCGACTTCAGGCCGCGGCCCTTGGCTTCGGTGACGAGCATCGGCTTTTCGCCGACTTCTTCGCCCGAGCTGCCGTCGGCTGGAGCCGTGCCGCTGTCGGAAACCGCACTGCCGTCATGCACGGGCCGCGGCGGTAACGCGGCGGCCGGTGTCTTGGGTGCACAGTCCCAGGCACCCGAAGCGGAGACGGAGCAGTCATACTGCTGCGCCGCGACGACGAATGAAGAGGCCAGGGGTTGCAGGGCCAGCAGACTGCCGGTGACCAGCAACGGAAATTTTTTACGAAACGCGGGGGATTTCAATGCCATCTTATTAGTCCGGGCTTCCTGCGTGCCATCTGCCCGCGGTGTGGGCCGCACGCCTCTCGATGGTCTGAAAAAGATGCTGGATAATAAAGCATGACCCGCTTGACGGCTAGCGCCGTCGGAGACCCTTGCAATGCCCGACCAAGATGTACGCCTGCAACACCTGAAAGTTTGGCTCGATGAACAACTGCCGATCCTGTTCACTCAACAGGGCTGGGGCGCCGTACCCCCGGCCACGTTGACCGCGGCCAGCAGCGACGCGAGTTTTCGGCGCTATTTCCGCTGGCAAGGCGAAGGCCGGAGCTTGATCGTAATGGACGCGCCACCGCCCCAGGAAAACTGCAAACCCTTCGTGGATATCGCTTTTCTGCTGGCGAAATCGGGCATTAACGTGCCGAAAATTTATGCCGAAGACCTCGAACGCGGGTTTCTTTTGCTCAATGACCTGGGCAACCAGACCTATCTGGACGTGATCAACGGCGAAAATGCCGACGATTTGTTTCGCGATGCGCTGCAAGCCTTGCTCGCTTTCCAGCAACTGCCGATGGTGGCGCCGCTGCCAAGCTACGATGTCGCGTTGCTGCGTCGGGAGCTGGAGCTGTTCCCCGAGTGGTACGTCAAGCGCGAGCTGGGTGTCGAATTCGATGCGGCCCAGCAAACGCTCTGGCAGCAGGCCAGCGACCTGTTGATCGACAGCGCCCTGGCCCAGCCAAAAGTATTGGTGCATCGCGACTACATGCCGCGCAACCTGATGCTCAGCGCGCCCAATCCAGGCGTGTTGGATTTTCAGGACGCGGTGTATGGGCCCGTCACCTATGACGTGACCTGCCTGTTCAAGGATGCCTTTCTCAGTTGGCCCGAGGAGCGGGTACGCGGCTGGCTCGAAGACTACTGGCAGCAGGCCGGCGCGCTCGGCATTCCAGTCCAGGCGGACATTGAAGATTTCCTGCGGGCCAGCGACCTGATGGGCGTGCAGCGTCATCTCAAGGTCATCGGGATCTTCGCGCGCATTTGCCACCGTGACGGCAAGCCACGCTACCTTGGCGATGTGCCGCGCTTCTTCGCTTATATAGAAGCGGTCATTGCCCGTCGTCCTGAACTGGCGCCGCTGGAAGAGTTGCTCGGCAGCCTGCGGCAATCGACTGAGGCAACGGCATGAAGGCGATGATCCTGGCGGCGGGCAAGGGCGAGCGCATGCGGCCCCTGACCCTCACCACCCCCAAGCCATTGATCCGTGTTGGTGGCGTTCCGTTGATCGAATATCACCTGCGCGCCCTGGCGAAGGCCGGGTTCAGCGAAATCGTGATCAATCACGCTTGGCTCGGCCAGCAGATCGAAGATCATCTGGGGGACGGTTCGCGTTTTGGCCTGAGCCTCCGGTTCTCGCCGGAAGGTGAGCCCCTGGAGACGGGCGGAGGAATCTTCCGGGCCTTGCCGCTGCTGGGCGACGAGGCTTTCGTCGTGGTGAACGGCGATGTCTGGACCGACTACGATTTCACTACCTTGCGCCGGCCGATCGAAGGGCTGGCGCATCTGGTTCTGGTGGACAATCCCGAGCATCACCCGGGCGGTGATTTCGTCCTGGCCGACGGAAAGGTTCACGATGAGGGCGCGCCTGCCGACAAACTGACCTATAGCGGCATCGCCGTCCTGCACCCGCAGTTGTTCGACGGTTGCTCGGACGGTGCCTTCAGGCTCGCACCGCTGCTGCGCAAGGCCATGGCCGAAGGGCGCGTCAGCGGAGAACGCTTGGAAGGGCACTGGGTCGATGTCGGCACACATGAACGTTTGGCGCAGGTCGAAACCTTGATAAAAGCGAGCGGTTGATATGTGGTGGCCAGGGACTCTGATTGGAGCCGGGGCGGGCTTTGCCATAGCCAGCATTCCGGGGGCCATGCTCGGTGCATTGCTGGGACAGGCGCTGGATCGGCGCCTGGACTTGCACGATTGGGCGCAGGTACGTGAGCGTTTGGGTGGACGCCCGGCGTTGCGCAACGATGAATTGCTGTTTGTGCTGCTGGGGCGCCTGGCGAAGAGCGATGGTCGCGTGGTCGACGGTCACATCCAGCAGGCTCGCCAGGAAATGCGCGCACTGGACTTGAGCGAGCCGGCGCAACGGCGGGCCATCGCCGCGTTCAACCGTGGCAAATCCGGAAACGACCGCTTGCGCGGTTACTTGCGCCGGCTCGCGCTTCAGCCTCATGCCGCTGAGGGCGTATTGCGCGCCTGCTGGCGGATGGTCTGGGCCGATGGTCGCGCAGGTGCGGGCGAGCGGGAGTTGATTGCCCGGTGGGGCAAGTGGCTGGGCTGGACGCCGCAACAGGTCCAGGCGCTGGCGGCGGATTATGAACCGCAGAAACTTTCGCGGCCTAACAGCGGCGTGACTTATCAAGAGGCGTTGCGCTTGCTAGGGGTGTCGGCCACCAGCGAGCCGTCGCAGATCAAGCGAGCCTACCGCCGCCTGATCAGCCGTCATCATCCGGACAAGATTGCCGGCAGCGGAGCGACACCCTTGCAGGTGCGTGAAGCCACCGACAAGACCCGCGAATTGCACAATGCCTATCGATTGATTCGCGAGCGGCGGGATTTTCGTTAGCGCAAGGCTTGCCCCCCGTGGCGAGGGAGCTTGCTCCCGCTCGACTGCGCAGCAGGCGCAATCCGGTTTCTATCTCTGCGTTGGGGACCGCTTCGCGCTCCAGCGGGAGCAAGCTCCCTCGCCACGGTAGATGGTGCGCCGACTCAAAGAGCGGGCAAACCTCATTCCCCCACCTTCTGCGGATTCAACCAACCCCGAACCCGCCGAAACAGCTGTTCCTGCTCCGCCGATGGGTTGGGCAGGGCCTTTAGGGAAACCTGGCTGAAAGTCGAGCCTTTGAGGCGTTTGCTTGCCTGCAAGCGTTCCAGCGCCGCGTTGCGATCCAGCGACTTGTCCATGTAGAAAATGTCGGCGGTTGCCAATTTCAAAGTCGGGGTCAGCTCGGCAAGGCCGGGTTTGGCGGTCACCGGCGTCTGGGCGGCGACCATCACGAAGCGCTCGATCTGCGAAGGCTGTTTTTCATTCAAGTAGCGCGCTGCCCAATAGGCGCCGGTGCCGTGGCCCAGCAGCACGATGCTGCGGGCGCTCTGCTGTTCGGCGTAGGCCAGTGCCGCATCGATACGGGCGAAGATGCGCTCGGCATCGGCCTGGGCGTGTTCTTCATCGGTTTGGGCTGCGACCGGGTCCGCGGCGTCGGCTTCTCCCCCGGCAACCTGTTCGATGGGCGCTGCCGTGGTGGCATCCGGTGCGGCGGCGGCCGTGTCGGCTGGCTTGGTCTCGGGAGGTGTTTCCACCACACGTGGCGCAATGACGTCGCCTTGCAGGTCTGGCAGGGTGATACTCAGGCTGCTCCATTCGACATCGGGCAATTTTTTGCGCAAAGGGCTGATCACTTGAGGCCAGTCAGCTGTTTCGCCGGCCCCGGGAATTATGATGACCGCGCCCTTGGGGTCGCTGGTATTGGCTGGTTTCCAGAGCGCGAGGAAGGTATCGCCGCCAGTCTGCAGTTGCTGCTGTTCCTGAATCGGGATTTTTCGTTCCAGTGCGTTCGCTTCTTCCTGGCTACGCTCGGGCAAGGGCTGGCGCTCGACGGGTTTTTCCTCGGCGGCTTGCTCTGCGGCGGCGGGCGCCTTTTCTTCGGCTAGGACAGAAAAGGCACTTGGCAGGATCAGCGACAGGCACAATGCTGGCAATGCCAGGCGGTAAACAGAGGGCATCGGATATTCCATGACCAGAAGTATTTCCGGCAGCCTAAAGGGTTGGTCAGTATTTGTCAGTGCGTGAGACTTCGATGATGCGTTTTTGCTGCCTGTGGGTTATCGGCTGTTTATGGCTTCCCTTGATGACGTGGGCCGCGCCCGCGCCGTCGACGCATGCCATGCAATTGAACACCGTCCAGCGCGAGTGGCTGGCGCAACATCCGCAGTTGCGGGTCGGGCTGGTATTGCAGGCGCCCTATGCGCAGTACGACCGGCGTTTGCAACGCTTGTCCGGCACCAACGTCGAGCTGATGCAATGGCTGGGCAAGGCCCTGAATGTCGAACTGACCTGGCGCAACTTCCAGGACGTGGCGCAGTTGGAAGCAGCGGTGCGCGACGGCGAAGTGGATCTTGCCCCTGGGCTCACCCAGACGCCGGGTGGGCTCAAGCTCTGGCAGTTTTCCGATCCTTACATGCGCGTACCGCAGTTGATCGTCGGTGCGCAAAAAGGTGCCGAAGGGGTTGAACTGGAAAAACTCGACAGCCAGGCCCGGGTCGCCGTGCGCATGCCCAGCGCCACCGCCGATTACCTGCGCAGCAATTACCCGACGCTGAACCTGCAAGGCGTGCCGATGGAGCGGGAGGCCCTGCAATTGCTGCTGACCCAGCAGGCCCGGTACGCGGTGGTCGATGAGGCGCAACTGGGGCGATTGATGGTCGAGCCCGAGTTCGCCGAGCTTGCGGTGGTCGGCGACATCGGTCTGCCGCAATTGCTGAGGGTTGCCACCCGCCGGGACTGGCCGGAACTTGGCGAGATCATCGACAGCGCTTTGCAGGCGATCCCGGCCAAGGAGCTGGAACAATTGCACAGCCGTTGGCTCAAGCCAAAATACCCGCGCCTGACCGAGACCCCGGGCTTCTGGCAGAACCTGACCCTGTTGATGCTGGCCCTGTTGTTGAGCAGCGTCGCCATCGTGTTCTGGCAACGCCGCCAGCAACGTGGACTTGAACGCCGCCTGCGTGCCGCAAGAGAGGACATCGCCCAGCGTGCGGCCAGCGAAGAAGCCTTGCGCCTGACCCAGTTTTCCATCGATCAAAGCACCGTCGGCATCCTGTGGGTCAACTGGGACAGCCACGTGCGTTACGCCAACCGAGCGGCGGAGCTCATGCTTGGCTATGCCCCCGGGGCCCTCATCGACCGCCCGTTGATCGATTTTGAACCGGGCCTGCACATGGACCGCTGGCTGAACCTGTGGAAGCGCGCCCGGGCCAGTGACGACGGGCCGCAGAGTTTCGAGACCGAATGCGTGCGAGCCGATGGCAGCATCCTGCCGGCGGATGTCTCCTTGAGCTTCCTGCGTTTTCGCGACGCCGAATACCTGGTGGTCTACCTCAACGATGTGACCGAGCGCCGCCGGGCGCTGGCGGCGTTGCGCGAAAGTGAGGCGCGCCTGCAAGGCATCGCCGCCAACGTGCCGGGCCTGGTCTTTCGCCTGGAGCGGGCGCCGGTGACCGGCCAGATCGACTTTGCCTACATCAGCGAAGGCAGCGAAAGCCTGGTCGGTTATTCCCCCGCGACCCTGGCTCGCAGCGACACTGGCTTGCGCAGCCTGGTGCACCCGGACGACAAGGCCGGTTACCACCGCACCCAGGACCAGGCACTGGACAGCGACAGCGACTGGTCATGGCAGGGCCGCATCCTGACCCGCGAAGGCCAGGAGCGCTGGGCCGAGATCAAAGCGATTACCCGGCGTCTCGAAGACGGCGCCTATGTCTGGGACGGCATCGTCTGGGACATTACCGAGAGCAAACGCATCGAACTGGAACTGGCCAGCTCTCGGGAACAGCTGCGTGAGTTGTCGGCGCACCTGGAAAGCGTGCGGGAAGAGGAAAAGGCGCGCATTGCCCGGGAAGTCCACGATGAGTTGGGCCAGATGCTGACGGTACTGAAACTGGAGACGTCCATGTGCGAACTGGCCTACGCCCAACTGGACCCGGGCCTGCAGGAACGGCTCAACAGTATGAAGCGCCTGATTGCACAGCTATTCCAACTGGTGCGGGACGTGGCGACGGCGTTGCGCCCGCCAATCCTCGATGCCGGCATCGCCTCGGCCATCGAATGGCAGGCTCGGCGCTTCGAGGCGCGGACGCAGATTCCATGCCTGGTGCAGGTGCCGGACAACCTGCCGCGGTTGAGCGACGCCAAGGCCATCGGCCTGTTCCGGATTCTTCAGGAAGCGCTGACCAACGTGATGCGCCATGCCCAGGCGCATACGGTGGAATTGACGCTGGTCCGGCAAGGTGACGAATTGTGTCTGACGGTCAGCGATGACGGTGTAGGCTTTGTTGCCAATACGGGCCGGCCGACATCCTTTGGCCTGGTCGGCATGCGTGAGCGGGTATTGATCATGGGCGGACAGTTATCCCTGGAAAGTGAGCCGGGGGAGGGGACGACCCTGGCGGTGCGGGTGCCGTTTAGCGACGCCTGATGGGTTGCCTGGGCTGGCGCTTTCGCGAGCAGGCTCGCTCCCACAGTGATCGATGTGTACATAGAACTTTGTGGGAGCGAGCCTGCTCGCGATGACCTGTCAAACTGGAGGAAAACGTGATCCGTGTACTGGTAGCCGAAGACCACACCATTGTCCGAGAAGGCATCAAGCAGTTGATCGGCCTGGCCAAGGATCTTTTAGTGGTAGGGGAGGCGAGCAATGGCGAGCAACTGCTCGAGACCCTGCGGCACGTGCCCTGCGAAGTGGTGCTGCTGGATATTTCCATGCCCGGTGTCAACGGCCTGGAGGCAATCCCACGGATTCGTGCGCTGAACAATCCGCCGGCCATCCTGGTGTTGTCGATGCATGACGAGGCGCAAATGGCCGCTCGCGCCCTGAAAGTCGGGGCCGCCGGCTACGCGACCAAGGACAGCGACCCAGCGTTGCTGCTCATGGCGATTCGCAAGGTCGCTGCCGGCGGACGCTACATCGATCCGGACCTGGCCGACCGCATGGTCTTCGAAGTCGGCCTGACCGATACGCGCCCGCTGCATTCGCTGCTGTCCGAGCGCGAATTCTCGGTCTTCGAGCGCTTGGCCCAAGGCGCCAACGTCAACGACATCGCCCAGCAACTGGCCCTGAGCAGCAAGACCATCAGCACCCACAAGGCGCGGCTGATGCAGAAGCTCAACATCACCTCATTGGCGGAACTGGTGAAGTACGCGATGGAGCACAAGTTGCTCTGACACTCACCTTGTAGGAGCGGGCTTGCTCGCGAATGCGGTGCGTCAGTTCCATCTGTATCGACTGTCACACCGCATTCGCGAGCAAGCCCGCTCCCACAGGGTTTTGTGTCGGCATATCTGTTTACGACACACCCCAACAGCGCTTTTGCCCCACGCTTGCAGCTTGCAGCTCATGACTGACCGCTGCCCTTATCCAATCCCGCCATCCCTGTAGGGCAATCCCTACCCCGACTCTTCCATCCGGCTGAGGCCATTCTCTCCTGCACCCCGATTTGCGCGGGCTCCAGGCTCCACTAGGCTTGATTCACAAGCAGTCATCAATACAAAAGGTGCGGGTATGAGCCAGGTCGATTCAAGCGCGGGGACCAGTGATGTGCTGGTCAGCTTTCGTGGTGTGCAAAAGAGCTACGATGGCGAGAACCTGATCGTCAAAGACCTCAACCTGGACATTCGCAAAGGCGAATTCCTCACCCTGCTCGGGCCGTCCGGCTCCGGCAAGACCACCAGCCTGATGATGCTCGCCGGCTTTGAAACCCCAACCGCCGGCGAGATCCTGCTGGCCGGGCGCTCCATCAACAATGTGCCGCCGCACAAGCGCGACATCGGCATGGTGTTCCAGAACTACGCCTTGTTCCCGCACATGACCGTCTCCGAGAACCTCGCATTCCCGCTGACCGTGCGTGGCTTGAACAAGAGCGACGTGAGCGATCGAGTCAAGCGTGTGCTGAGCATGGTCCAGTTGGATACCTTCGCCCAACGCTACCCGGCGCAATTGTCCGGTGGCCAGCAGCAACGGGTGGCCCTGGCCCGGGCCCTGGTGTTCGAACCACAGCTGGTACTGATGGACGAACCCCTCGGTGCGCTGGACAAGCAACTGCGTGAACACATGCAGATGGAAATCAAGCACCTGCATCAGCGCCTCGGCGTGACGGTGGTCTACGTGACCCACGACCAGGGCGAAGCCTTGACCATGTCCGACCGCGTGGCGGTGTTCCATCAGGGTGAGATCCAACAGATCGCCCCACCGCGCACGCTCTACGAAGAGCCGAAAAACACCTTCGTCGCCAACTTCATCGGTGAGAACAACCGCCTCAACGGCCGCCTGCACAGCCAGACCGGCGATCGCTGCCTGGTAGAGCTGGGCCGCGGTGAAAAGGTCGAGGCCTTGGCGGTCAATGTTGGCAAGGCCGGTGAACCGGTGACGTTGTCGATCCGCCCGGAACGGGTGAGTCTCAATGGCGCAAGCGAACAATGTGTCAACCGCTTCTCAGGGAGGGTGGCGGAATTCATCTATCTGGGCGACCACGTCCGGGTTCGCCTGGAAGTCTGCGGCAAGAATGACTTCTTCGTGAAACAACCGATTGCCGAGCTCGATCCCGGGCTCGCCGTCGGGGACGTGGTTCCGCTTGGCTGGCAAGTCGAGCATGTGCGTGCGCTCGATCCCCTTCTAGAGGCGAATTGATCGCCCCCTGCTGTACCAACACCAACCCTGCACGTGGAGAGAACAATAAATGTTGAGATCCCTGAAGTTCACAGCCCTGACTCTGGGCATGATGGGTACGGCAAGCGCGATGGCGGCGGGCCCGGACCTGACCGTTGTGTCTTTTGGCGGGGCGAACAAGGCGGCGCAGGTCAAAGCCTTCTACGCACCGTGGGAAGCGGCCGGTAACGGCAAGATCGTCGCTGGCGAGTACAACGGTGAGATGGCCAAGGTCAAGGCCATGGTCGACACCAAGAGCGTTTCGTGGGACCTGGTGGAAGTCGAGTCTCCAGAGTTGTCCCGTGGTTGCGACGAAGACATGTTCGAGCAACTGGACCCAGCCTTGTTCGGTAAGGCTGAAGACTACGTCAAGGGCGCAATCCAGCCTTGCGGCGTAGGCTTCTTCGTATGGTCGACCGTGCTGGCCTACAACGCCGACAAACTGAAAACCGCACCGACCAGTTGGGCAGATTTCTGGGACACCAAGCAATTCCCGGGCAAGCGTGGCCTGCGTAAAGGCGCCAAATACACCCTGGAATTCGCCCTGATGGCCGACGGCGTCGCGCCGAAGGACGTCTACAAGGTGCTGGCTGGCAAGGACGGCCAGGATCGCGCCTTCAAGAAGCTTGACGAGCTCAAGCCGAACATCCAGTGGTGGGAAGCCGGCGCCCAGCCACCGCAATACCTGGCCTCCGGTGACGTGGTCATGAGCTCGGCCTACAACGGCCGGATCGCCGCGGTGCAGAAAGAAAGCAACCTGAAAGTGGTGTGGAACGGCGGTATCTACGACTTCGACGCCTGGGCCATCCCACGTGGCCTGGACAAGACCCGCGCCGAAGCGGCGAAGAAATTCATCGCTTACTCGGTGGCACCGCAGCAGCAAAAGACCTACTCGGAAAACATCGCCTACGGCCCGGCCAATACCCAAGCCGTTCCGTTGCTGGCCAAGGATGTCCTCAAGGACATGCCAACCACCCCGGAAAACATCGCCAACCAGGTGCAGATCGACGTCAGCTTCTGGGCTGACAACGGCGAGCAACTGGAGCAGCGTTTCAACTCCTGGGCTGCGAAGTAACCCCAGCGTTCATGGGTAAACGGGCTTTTGTGGCGAGGGAGCTTGCTCCCGCTTGAGTGCGCAGCACTCACAAAATTGGCGTTGCCGACAAAGTTTTGGGGCCGCTTCGCAGCCCAGCGCGAGCAAGCTCGCTCGCCACAATGACCCGCTCGCACAGGTTGCGATTTCAACAGAACAGAGGCGGCCCGCCGCCCCTGTAACGATCAAAAGATTTGCGGAGTTCGCCATGGCCATCGCCGTTCCACTGAACGCAGGCACCAGCCCCACCCTGAAGCAGCGGCTCAAGCGCGCCGAGCGGGTCAACCGCTGGAAGGCCCAGGCCTTGATTGCGCCGCTGGTGCTGTTTCTGTTGCTGGTGTTTCTGGTGCCGATCGTGGCGCTGTTGTTCAAAAGCGTCAGCAACCCGGAAGTCGTGGGCGCCATGCCGCGCACCGTAGCGGCCGTCGCAGCATGGGACGGACGCGGATTGCCCGGCGAACCGGTGTACAAGGCCGCCAGTGAAGACCTGGCCGAAGCTCGCAAGAATCAGACCCTCGGCGACTTGTCCAAGCGCCTGAACATGGAGCTGGCCGGCTATCGCAGCCTGTTGACCAAGACCGCTCGGGCGTTGCCGTTTGCCACTGAGCCGGCCTCCTATAAAGAAGCACTGGAAAACCTCGACGAGCGCTGGGGCGACCCCGCGTATTGGCAGGTGATCCGTCGTAATACCAGCAACGTCACCCCTTATTACCTGCTGGCGGCCGTCGATCACCGCGTCGACGACCTCGGCGAACTGGCCCCGGCCACGCCGGACCAAGCCATCTACCTCGACATCTTTACCCGTACTTTCTGGATGGGCCTGGTGATCACTGCGATCTGCCTGGTGCTGGCCTATCCGCTGGCCTATCTGTTGGCGAACCTGCCATCACGCCAGAGCAACCTGCTGATGATCCTGGTACTGCTGCCGTTCTGGACTTCGATCCTGGTACGAGTCGCGGCGTGGATCGTGCTGCTGCAATCGGGTGGCCTGATCAACAGCGCCCTGATGGCCATGGGAATCATCGATAAACCGTTGGAGCTGGTGTTCAACCGCACCGGTGTCTACATCTCCATGGTGCACATCCTGTTGCCGTTCATGATCTTGCCGATCTACAGCGTGATGAAGGGCATTTCGCCCACCTACATGCGTGCGGCGATTTCCCTGGGCTGCCATCCGTTCGCCAGTTTCTGGCGGGTATATTTCCCGCAGACCTACGCCGGTGTCGGCGCCGGCTGCCTGTTGGTGTTCATCCTCGCTATCGGCTATTACATCACGCCGGCGCTGCTGGGCAGCCCGAACGACCAGATGGTCAGCTATTTCGTGGCGTTCTACACCAACACCAGCATCAACTGGGGCATGGCCACAGCACTCGGCGGGCTGCTCCTGCTGGCGACCGTCGTGCTTTACCTGATTTACAACCGACTGGTAGGCGCCAGTCGCCTGCGCCTGAGCTAAGGGGAGATCAAAATGTTGAGTCCTTATATGTCTCCCATCGAACGGGTGTGGTTCTACAGCTTGCGCACACTCTGCGGGCTGATCCTGTTGTTCCTGATCCTGCCGGTGCTGGTGATTATTCCGCTGTCGTTCAACTCCGGTAGTTTCCTGGTGTACCCGCTGCAAGGCTTTTCGTTGCAGTGGTACCACGATTTCTTCGCCTCGGCCGAATGGATGCGAGCGTTGAAGAACAGCATTGTCGTGGCCCCGGCGGCGACCTTGCTGGCGATGGTCTTCGGTACGCTGGCGGCTATTGGCCTGACCCGCGGCGATTTCCCGGGCAAGGCGCTGGTAATGGCCCTGGTGATTTCGCCCATGGTGGTGCCGGTGGTGATCATCGGTGTCGCCAGCTATCTGTTTTTCGCGCCGTTGGGCATGGGCAACAGCTTCCTTTCGCTGATCGTGGTTCACGCGGTGCTGGGCGTGCCGTTCGTCATCATCACGGTGTCGGCGACCTTGCAGGGGTTCAACCACAACCTGGTCCGGGCCGCTGCCAGCCTTGGTGCTTCGCCATTGACGGCGTTCCGTCGGGTGACCCTGCCATTGATTGCCCCGGGCGTAATCTCCGGAGCGCTGTTTGCCTTCGCGACGTCGTTCGACGAAGTGGTGGTAACGCTGTTCCTGGCCGGCCCCGAGCAAGCAACCCTGCCACGGCAGATGTTCAGCGGCATCCGTGAAAACCTCAGCCCTACCATTGCCGCTGCGGCGACGCTGCTGATCGCCTTTTCGGTGATTCTGCTGCTGACCCTGGAGTGGTTGCGTGGGCGCAGTGAGAAGTTGCGCACTGCCCAGGTATAACGTCTTACATGGCTCCAGTGTGGGAGCGGGCTTGCTCGCGAATGCGGTGTGCCAGTCGACACAAATGTTGAATGTGCCGCCGTATTCGCGAGCAAGCCCGCTCCCACAATGGGTTTGCGGCGTATTCATAAGCCGAATAGCAGACAACCCCCAATACCGAGCTATCCTTGTGCCAGCCCATACTCGAATAAGAGGCCGCGCACATGAGTCTTTCCTCATTCAAGATCGCCCACAAACTGATTACCGGCGCCGCTGCCATCGAACAACTGGCGGCCGAGCTGACACGGCTTGACGTCGATAACCCGCTGATCGTGACCGACGCCGCGCTGGTCAAGTCCGGCACCGTCGAGCTGGCCTTGCAGCATCTGGGCGGGCGCGACTACGAAATTTTCGACCGGGTCATGCCCGACCCGGAAATCGCCATCGTCGAGGACTGCATGCAGGCCTACCGCGACGGTGGCCATGACGGCCTGATCGGCCTGGGCGGCGGCAGTGCCATCGACATCGCCAAATGCGTAGGCGTCTACGCCGGGTACCACGGCGAGCTGCAGGACATGTTCGGTGTCGATCAAGTACCGCGCAAAGGCGCGCCCATGATTGCCATCCCCACCACCGCCGGGACCGGTTCGGAAGTCACCAACGTGGCGATACTTTCCGACAAGGCCGCACAGCTGAAAAAAGGCATCGTCAGTGATTACCTACTGCCGGACGTGGCGTTGGTCAGCCCACAAATGACCCTTACATGCCCTCGCGGCGTGACGGCTTCCAGTGGTGTCGACGCGTTGGTGCATGCCATCGAGGCCTACCTGTCACTCAACGCATCGCCCATCACCGATGCCCTGGCCATCGGCGCGATCAAACTGATCACCCGCGCACTGCCCAAGGCCTATGCCAACCCCGCCCACCTGCAAGCCCGCGAAGACATGGCCACTGCCAGCCTGATGGCCGGCATGGCGTTCGGCAATGCCGGGGTTGGAGCGGTGCATGCGCTGGCGTATCCGTTGGGTGGGCGCTTTCACGTGTCCCATGGCGTCGCCAATGCCTTGTTGCTGCCGTATGTCATGGCATGGAACAAGCTCGCCTGCGTCGAGCGCATGCGCGAGATCGCCGAGGCCATGGGCATCAAGACCGCCCATTTGAGCGACCTTGAAGCCGCGGACGAAGCCGTGGAAGCCATGATCGCGCTGTGTGCCGCCGTGGAAATCCCCAAAGGCTTGAGTGGCCTGGGCGTGACCGCGGACGTAATCCCCTCGATGGCCGTGGAGGCCGCCGGGATCGAGCGGCTGATGCGCAACAACCCGCGCAAGCTGAGCGCCGGCGACATCGAGAAGATCTACCGCGCAGCGTATTGATCGACAGTCACGGTGTGCGCGCCAAATCTTGAGGTATACAATGCGCGCCATCGTGATTCCGCTCAAAACAGGTGCGTCATGCAGCCCTTCGCTATTGCTCCGTCGATTCTCTCCGCCGACTTTGCCCGCCTGGGCGAAGAAGTGGACAACGTTCTGGCCGCCGGGGCCGACATCGTGCACTTCGACGTCATGGACAACCATTACGTGCCCAACCTGACCATCGGTCCGATGGTTTGCGCGGCGCTGCGCAAGTACGGCATCACTGCGCCGATCGACGCGCACCTGATGGTCAGCCCGGTGGATCGGATCGTGGGTGACTTCATCGAAGCCGGCGCCACCTACATCACCTTCCACCCCGAAGCGACGCTGCACGTTGATCGCTCCTTGCAATTGATCCGCGAGGGCGGCTGCAAGGCCGGCCTGGTGTTCAACCCGGCAACGCCCCTGGACGTGCTCAAGTACGTGATGGACAAGGTCGATATGATCCTGCTCATGAGCGTCAACCCTGGCTTCGGCGGACAGAAATTCATCCCTGGCACCCTCGACAAGCTGCGCGAAGCCCGTGCGCTGATCGATGCCTCGGGGCGTGATATCCGCCTGGAAATCGACGGCGGCGTGAACGTGGGCAATATCCGTGAGATCGCTGCGGCCGGCGCCGACACCTTTGTGGCCGGCTCGGCGATCTTCAATGCGCCGGACTACCAAGAGGTGATTGAAAAGATGCGCACCGAACTGGCCCTGGCGCGTCCATGAGCGGCTTCGAGCAGCTGTTCCCCGGCAGCCTGCCGCGCCTGGTGATGTTCGACCTCGATGGCACGCTGGTCGATTCGGTCCCGGACCTCGCGGCCGCCGTGGACAATATGCTGCTCAAGCTCGGCCGCCCGCCCGCCGGCATCGATGCGGTGCGCCAGTGGGTCGGCAATGGCGCGCCCATGCTGGTGCGCCGGGCCCTGGCCAACCACATCGATGCCAACGGTGTGGATGATGCCGAGGCTGAGCGGGCGCTGGAGCTGTTCAACGAAGCCTATGAAGGCAACCATGAGCTGACCGTGGTCTATCCCGGTGTGCGCTCCACACTCAAATGGCTGAAAAAACAAGGCGTGGAAATGGCCTTGATCACCAACAAACCGGAGCGCTTCGTCGCGCCGTTGCTGGATGAGATGAAAATCGGTCGTTATTTCCGCTGGATCATCGGCGGCGACACCCTGCCACAAAAAAAGCCCGACCCGGCGGCGCTGTTCTTCGTGATGAAAATGGCCAACATCCCGGCCTCGCAATCGTTATTCGTCGGCGACTCGCGCAGCGATGTGCTGGCGGCGAAAGCGGCGGGGGTCAAGTGTGTGGCGCTGAGTTACGGCTACAACCATGGCCGGCCCATCGCCGAAGAGTTTCCTACGCTGGTGATCGACGATTTGCGCCTGCTAATTCCCAGTTGCCTGGACCCGGCCGCTGAGATAACGTTGCCCGACGCTGTTCAATCCTCTTCTGGAAACGCCATCGTGGTGGTCACTCGCAAACTCTGGATGAAAGTCATGAAGGCCCTGGCCCGCTGGCGTTGGCGCGCCTGACCTGATCCAGGCCGGTTATCCGGCGCGTTTGCATACCTGACTGTCAGCTCCTCATGCCACGAGGCACCCCATGATCCGTGAAGAATTCCTGCGCCTAGCCGCTGCCGGCTACAACCGCATCCCGCTTGCCTGCGAAACCCTGGCCGACTTCGATACGCCGCTGTCGATCTACCTCAAGCTGGCCGACGAGCCCAATTCCTATCTGCTCGAGTCGGTGCAGGGCGGTGAGAAATGGGGCCGTTATTCCATCATCGGCTTGCCGTGCCGCACCGTATTGCGGGTCCATGACCATCGCATCAGCGTGACCCACGACGGCGTCGAGATCGAAAGCCTCGAAGTCGAAGACCCGTTGGCCTTCGTTGAAACCTTCAAGGCCCGCTACAACGTGCCGACCATTCCCGGCTTGCCGCGTTTCAATGGTGGCTTGGTGGGGTACTTCGGCTACGACTGCGTGCGCTACGTGGAGAAACGCCTGGGTGCCTGTCCGAACCCCGATCCACTCGGCGTGCCGGACATCTTGCTGATGGTTTCCGACGCCGTGGTGGTCTTCGACAACCTCGCTGGCAAGATGCACGCCATCGTCCTGGCCGACCCGTCCCGGGAAGATGCCTACGAGCAAGGTCAGAAAAGTCTGCAGGCACTCCTGGAAAAGCTCCGTCAGCCAATTACCCCGCGCCCAGGCCTGGATTTCAGCAAGCAGTCGGCGGCCGATCCGGTGTTCCGCTCAAGTTTCACCCAGGGCGACTACGAAAAAGCCGTCGATACCATCAAGGAATACATCCTGGCTGGCGATTGCATGCAGGTCGTGCCGTCGCAGCGCATGTCCATCGACTTCAAGGCTGCGCCCATCGATCTTTATCGGGCGCTGCGCTGCTTCAACCCAACGCCCTACATGTACTTCTTCAACTTCGGTGACTTCCATGTCGTGGGCAGTTCGCCGGAAGTGCTGGTGCGGGTCGAAGACAACCTGATTACCGTGCGACCGATTGCCGGTACCCGCCCGCGTGGCGCCACGGAAGAGGCGGATCGGGCGCTGGAGGAGGACCTGCTGTCGGACGACAAGGAAATCGCCGAGCACCTGATGCTGATCGACCTGGGCCGCAACGACACCGGGCGCGTCTCGGAAGTCGGTTCGGTGAAGCTCACCGAGAAGATGGTCATCGAGCGCTATTCCAACGTGATGCACATCGTCTCCAACGTCACCGGTCAATTGAAGGCCGGGCTGACGGCGATGGACGCCTTACGCGCGATCCTGCCGGCGGGCACGTTGTCTGGCGCGCCGAAAATTCGCGCGATGGAAATCATCGACGAACTGGAACCGGTCAAGCGTGGGGTATACGGCGGGGCGGTGGGTTACTTCGCCTGGAACGGCAACATGGACACTGCGATTGCTATCCGCACCGCCGTCATCAAGGACGGTGAACTGCATGTTCAGGCGGGTGGTGGCATTGTCGCCGACTCGGTGCCGGCACTGGAATGGGAAGAAACCCTGAACAAGCGCCGCGCGATGTTCCGCGCCGTGGCACTGGCCGAGCAGACCCCAAAAGACTGAAAGTCTTTCAACACACAACTATGGCAACTCGATCAGTGTGGGAGCGAGCTCGCTCCCACAGGGTTTTCCGCGATCAGAAATCCAGACTGACGCCCAGGCTGATGCCTTGCTGGGTCAGGTCATCATCCTTGCGCAAGGTATAACCGCCCCGCAGTGCCAGGTCGTTGGTCAGTTTGTGGCTGACCCCAACGCTCAAGCGGTTCAGGTGGCTCTGCGGTGTATAGCCCTCCAGGGTGAAGTCGTTGGCCGGCAGGCTGTTGAGGGCGATGTTCACCTTCTGCGTGTCGTCTTCGTACTCACGTTCGTGGGCATATTCGCCGAACACCTGGGTCTGGCGGGTGAAGTTGTATTTGCCTTGCAAGCCAATCCCCAGGCGCTTCGAATCGCGGGTCTGATCATCAAACGTCAGGGCTGTGGAGCGGCTGCTCTTTTCCGAATAGCCGTCGACTTCCACCTTCGCATAATCAGCGCTGATGAACGGTGACAGGTGCCACTCGCTGCCCGGCTGGGCAATGTCGTAGCCCACGCGGGTGCTGAACGCCCACAGGTGGCCATCGGTGTCGCCTTTCTCCTGCGCTTCGTTGACGCCCAGGTCGAATTTGCGCTCCAGGTTGTCGTAGTCGAGCTTGCCGCCGGTCAGTGCGGCGTCGGCCCACCAACGGTTTTGCTGGAATTGGGCGAATGCTGTCGCCAGGTAGCTGTTGAGTTTGTAGTTCGAATCGTTATGGCCGGCATCCATGTCCTGGCGGTAGAGCCCGGCGGCAACCCCCACGCGCCACGCCTCGTTGAGCCGATAGCTGCCGCCGATGTTCAGGCTGTAGCCGCTCCCGTCGGCGCTGGCACCGCTGCCTTGGCTGTCCATGTCCAGATGCTGGCCGCCGCCAGCGACAATGGCTCGCCATTGGCCGACTGCTTGCCAGTTCTCCCAATCCGATTGCCATTGGCTGCGCAATTCATCCTGGTGGGCCCGCAAGGTCGAGTGGGCCATTTCCGGCAGCAACGTCAGTTCCCAAGGCGCTGAAAGCAAGGAGTAGGCGTAGTCGGCGATCAGTTTTTGCCCGGCTTCGGTAGGGTGAACCGAGTCGTTGTAGATCAGTTTGCTAGGGTCAGGCGTGGCGCTGTTGATGCCATAGGTGGCGTTTTCCGTGCAGCCGTTGCCGCTGAAACAGGTGGCTGTGAGGTTCTCCCCGGTGGCGAGGCCGAACCGTGCCGGGTCGGCGAAGCTTTCTTGCAGCAGCAACGGAACGTTCAGTGGAATGACTTCGGCATCGATGCCTTGCAGTCGCGTGACGAGTTGCTGGTTGAACTGATTGCTGAGCTGCGAGACGGCGCCTTGCAATGGGGTGCCATTCAGCGCCGGCGTCAGGCCCAGGTCGGGCAGCAGCCAGACCATCACATAACGGGCGCCGGCGGTTTGCAGCACTTGAACGCTGTCGGCCAGGCGGTCTGCGGCGGCGGTCGCCTGTGCAGGGCTCAACACCAAGCCTTGGAGGAAGTCGTTACCGCCCCCGGAAATGTAATAGAGCGCATTCGGATCGGCGCGCAGGCCATTGGACTGCAGATAGCCGGGGCGACTGCGCTCGCCGGTATCGGACACGCCGGTAATCGATTCCAGGATCTGATCGGTACGATAACCACCCACCGCCCAGTTGTTGCCATCTGCCAGCCCCTCGCCGGCGCGCACCGCCGATGTGGAGGCGGCGGTCTCGTCGGCGGAATAACCCAGGCGCCCGCCGAGCAGTTGGGTGGAGTTGGCTGAGTAGCTCTCGCCGCTGCCGTCGAGATAGGACGGGCCGGTTCGATTGGTGAAGCGCTGCGTTGCCCCGGCGGGGCCGTTCGGGTCGGCGAACTGGCCGGCATCGTTGAGGCTGTCACCGAACACGATGAACTTGGAATAAGGGTTGGGCGCAGCGGTGGCCTGGGCACAGGCCATCGCGAGCAGACAGCTGGCAATCGGTACGAATAATGTCTGTTTGATCATGGGAAAGTCCGTTTTTATCTTATTTTTGTGGGGAAAACGAAACGACAGTACCAAAAACTTTCGGCCTTTTGCCATCTATCCGCCGTGACGCGATTGTTTCAAAGCCCTTCCGGGGTTGGTCATATTGCGTGCTCCGCCCAGCTAAGCTACTGTGCCGGGACGTATGAACGAGACTTCCCCTGTGTCGATTGTCAGCAAACTTCTGGATCAAATGATCAAGGCACACGCCCGCTGGCGTTGGCGCGCCTGACATTCTTCGCCGGCCCCGGCCGGACCTGTACCGATTTGCCTTCTTTACCCGCTTGGAAGCCGCTTCGCCGGGGCATCATCCGCCCTGCCAAGCGCAGCACCGTGCGGGTCACTCTCCGAAGGCTGTATTTAAAGTCAGTGAATTCAATAGGTTGCTTACGCCATGTTGCTGATGATCGATAACTACGACTCTTTTACCTATAACGTTGTGCAGTACCTCGGCGAGCTAGGCTCCGAGGTCAAGGTCGTGCGCAACGACGAGCTGACCATCGCTGAAATCGAAGCCCTCAAGCCCGAGCGCATTGTGGTCTCGCCCGGTCCTTGCACGCCGACAGAAGCGGGCATCTCCATCGAGGCCATCAGATATTTCGCCGGCAAGCTGCCGATTCTTGGCGTCTGCCTGGGGCACCAGTCGATCGGCCAGGCATTCGGTGGCGATGTGGTGCGTGCCCGGCAGGTCATGCACGGTAAGACTAGCCCGGTATTCCACGAGGACAAGGGGGTATTCGAAGGCCTCAATCATCCGCTGACCGTGACCCGCTATCACTCACTGATCGTCAAGCGCGAAACCTTGCCTGACTGCCTTGAGTTGACTGCCTGGACGCAGCTTGAAGACGGCTCGGTGGATGAAATCATGGGTTTGCGCCACAAGACCTTGAACATCGAGGGTGTGCAATTTCATCCCGAGTCTATTCTCACCGAGCAGGGCCACGAGCTGTTCGCCAACTTCCTCAAACAAACCGGCGGCATGCGCTAAGGACTTTCCAATGGATATCAAGACAGCCCTGAGCCGTATCGTCGGCCATCTCGACCTGAGCACCGACGAGATGCGCGACGTAATGCGCGAAATCATGACCGGACAATGCACGGACGCGCAGATCGGCGCGTTCATGATGGCCATGCGCATGAAAAGCGAGAGCATCGATGAAATCGTCGGCGCGGTCTCGGCCATGCGCGAACTGGCAGACAAAGTCGAGCTCAAGACCCTGGAGCGAGTCGTGGACGTGGTCGGCACTGGTGGGGACGGTGCCAATATCTTCAACGTCTCCACCGCGTCGTCATTTGTTGTCGCGGCGGCCGGCTGCACCGTTGCCAAGCATGGCAATCGCGCGGTCTCGGGCAAGAGTGGCAGTGCTGACTTGCTTGAAGCGGCCGGCATCTACCTGAACCTGACCCCGGTCCAAGTGGCGCGCTGCATTGATAACGTCGGCATCGGTTTCATGTTTGCCCAGACCCACCACAGCGCCATGAAGTACGCCGCCGCACCCCGTCGTGACCTGGGGCTGCGCACGCTGTTCAACATGCTCGGCCCGCTTACGAATCCGGCCGGCGTGAAACATCAGGTCGTCGGCGTGTTCAGCCAGGCGCTGTGCCGGCCATTGGCGCAAGTCCTGCAACGGCTGGGCAGCAAACATATCCTGGTGGTCCATTCGAAGGACGGGCTGGACGAATTCAGCCTGGCGGCGCCTACCTTCGTCGCCGAACTGAAAAATGATCAGATCAGCGAGTATTGGGTCGAACCTGAAGACTTGGGCATGAAGAGCCAGAGTTTGCACGGTCTGGCAGTCGATGGTCCGGCGCAATCGCTGGAGCTGATCCGCGACGCCCTGGGCCGGCGCAAGACCGAGAACGGCCAGAAAGCCGCTGAGATGATCGTCCTCAATGCCGGCGCTGCGTTGTACGCCGCCGACCATGCCAGCAGCCTCAAGCAAGGCGTGGAACTGGCGCATGATGCGTTGCACACTGGCCTGGCCCGGGAAAAGCTCGAAGAGTTGGGTGCATTTACCGCGGTATTCAAAGTGGAGAATGAAGGATGAGCGTGCCAACGGTTCTGGAAAACATTCTGGCTCGCAAGGCTGAGGAAGTGGCTGAACGCCGCGCTCGGGTCAGTCTGGCCGAGCTGGAAAACCTCGCGCGTTCAGCCGATGCACCGCGGGGTTTCGCCAAGGCGCTGATCGATCAGGCCAAGAAGAAACAGCCGGCGGTGATCGCCGAAATCAAAAAAGCCTCCCCGAGCAAGGGTGTGATTCGTGAACATTTCGTCCCGGCCGACATTGCCAAAAGCTACGAGAAGGGCGGCGCGACGTGCCTCTCGGTGCTGACCGATGTCGATTTTTTCCAGGGTGCCGACGAATACCTGAAGCAGGCGCGGGCAGCGTGCCGGCTTCCGGTGATCCGCAAGGATTTCATGATCGACCCTTATCAGATCGTCGAGGCGCGTGCGCTTGGCGCCGATTGCGTGCTGTTGATCGTGTCTGCCCTGGATGATGTGAAAATGGCCGAGCTGGCGGCAGTTGCCAAGGGCGTGGGACTGGATGTCCTGGTGGAGGTCCATGACGGCGACGAGTTGGAGCGGGCCCTGAAAACCCTCGACACCAAACTGGTGGGCGTAAACAACCGCAACCTGCACACCTTCGAAGTCAGCCTGGAAACCACCCTGGACTTGCTGCCGCGCATCCCTCGCGATCGCCTGGTCATCACTGAAAGCGGCATCCTCAACCGGGCCGATGTCGAGCTGATGGAAGTCAGCGATGTGTACTCGTTCCTGGTGGGCGAAGCGTTCATGCGGGCCGAGAGCCCGGGCACCGAATTGCAGCGCTTGTTCTTTCCCGAGCGTGGCCTTCCGGTCAGCGGTTCGACGCTGGACTGACTCAATGTCGCCAGCGATCTCCCTGACCGTCGAAGCCGGCCTGCAAGCTGAACAGGATCTCTTGGCCAGTATCTGCGCCGGCGATGCTGAGTTCGGCCTGTTGTTCTGGCAGCCCAACGATCGTGCGCTGGTCATGCCGCGCCGCTTGAGCCGCCTGCCGGGGTTCGAACACGCCTGTGAGATCTCGGCGGCGAACGGCTGGCCAGTGTTGCTGCGCGAAACCGGCGGCGAACCGGTGCCGCAATCGGCCGCCACCGTCAATATCGCCCTGGTCTATGCGCCCCCGCGCAGCGAGGGCGATCACGGCCGGATCGAAACCGCTTATCGTCGATTGTGCGACCCAATCTGCCAGTTGCTGGATGAATGGGGCGGCGTGGCTTCCCTCGGCGAGGTGGAGGGGGCTTTTTGCGACGGGCGATTCAACGTCAACCTCGATGGTCGGAAAATGGTCGGCACCGCTCAGCGCTGGCGCCAGAGCAAGGGCGGCCAACGTCCGGTAGGACTGGTTCATGGTGCGCTTCTATTGGATAACGAGCGCGAATCGATGGTCGCGGCGGTCAATCGCTTCAATGAGGCCTGTGGCCTGGAGCAGCGCGTGCGTGCCGAAAGTCACATTGCCTTGCACGAAAAATTCCCGGCGCCCCTCGCACTGGCGCGGCTCGAAGCGTTGTATCGGGCGCTGTTGGTCGCGCTGCCTGGCGTTTAGCGTGTCCCGAACACCACCATGGTCTTGCCTTTCACGTTGACCAGGTTGCGCTCTTCCAGATCCTTGAGTACCCGGCCGACCATCTCGCGGGAACAGCCGACAATCCGACCGATTTCCTGGCGAGTGACCTTGATCTGCATACCGTCCGGGTGAGTCATCGCATCGGGTTGCTTGCACAGTTCCAGCAGGCAGCGGGCGACACGCCCAGTCACGTCGAAGAATGCGAGGTCCCCAACCTTGCGCGTGGTATTGCGCAGGCGCTGTGCGATTTGTCCGCTGAGGACGTAAAGAATGTCCGGGTCTTGCAGGGACAATTCTCGAAATTTGGCGTAGCTGATTTCCGCCACTTCACATTCGATTTTCGTCCGCACCCAGGCGCTGCGCTGCTGTTCCTTGCCAGCTTGTTCGAACAACCCCAGTTCGCCGAAAAAATCTCCGGAATTGAGATAGGCGATGATCATTTCTCGGCCGTCATCGTCCTCGATCAAAATCGTGACAGACCCCTTGATAATGAAAAACAATGTATCGGAACGATCCCCCGCGCAAATGATGTTGTGCTTGGCTGGATAGCGACGGCGCTGACAATGCATCAACAGCTTGTCCAGGTTCTTGATCTTGAGCGTGGGAGTAATGGCAACCATGGTTGTGTCCCGAAAATTGCGCGCTGTGGTGGCTTGTTTTTGTGTGAAGTGATTGGCTATCAACAAAAAAGCTGGCAATAAGCCAGCGATTGGGTGCCAGCTTAACAGAGGCATCTCGAATTCATTTAAGAATTTACCTACGTTCAGACGGGCAGGTGTCCTACGGCAGGAGCTGTCATGCCGGAGTGCTGTGCTAAGCTGGCGACCCTTTTTTAAACAGTGGAGTCTTGGCGATGAAGGCACGCATCCAATGGGCTGGCGAAGCCATGTTCCTCGGTGAGTCAGGCAGTGGTCATGTGGTCGTCATGGACGGCCCGCCGGAGGCCGGTGGCAGGAACCTGGGTGTTCGGCCGATGGAAATGCTCCTGCTGGGCGTAGGGGGCTGCAGCAATTTCGACGTGGTCAGTATTCTCAAGAAGTCCCGCCAGGCCGTCGAAAGCTGTGAAGCGTTCCTCGAAGCGGAGCGCGCCACTGAAGATCCGAAAGTATTTACCAAGATCCACATGCACTTCGTTGTGAAGGGGCGATCCTTGAAGGAAGCCCAGGTCAAGCGAGCCATTGAATTGTCCGCTGAAAAGTACTGCTCGGCTTCAATCATGCTTGGCGCCGCCGGCGTCGAGATCACCCACGATTATGAAATCATCGAATTGGGCTGAGCTCCTCGTGAGCATGTCATGCTGACCTTCGGGCAATAAAAAGGCGACTCCGGTGGGTCGCCTTTTTATTGCCTTGAATTCGACCGTATCGCCGAAGACATCGCTGCCATCAGATCCGATACGTACTCTTTGTCATGACCTTGGCCAGCAGGCTCATGCCGAACTTCACGGGCGCCGGAAAGCGGAAACCGCCAGCATCGAGCGCGCTTTCGGCATGATGCTCCTCATCCACGCGCATCTGTTCCAGGATCGCCCGGGATTTTTCATCCTCGGCCGGCAATTGCTCCAAGTGTTCATTCAAATGCTTGCATACCTGGTGCTCGGTCGCGGCGACGAAGCCGAGGCTGACCTTGTCGCTGATCAGTCCAGCCACTGCCCCGATGCCAAATGACATGCCGTAGAACAGCGGATTGAGGACACTGGTGTGGCTGCCCAGTTGGCGAATGCGTTGTTCACACCAGACCAGATGATCGATTTCTTCCTCTGCGGCATGCTCCATCGCTTGACGCACTTTCGGCAGTTTCGCAGTCAGCGCCTGGCCTTGATACAAAGCCTGGGCACAAACCTCGCCGGTGTGGTTGATGCGCATCAGGCCCGCGACATGGCGAGTCTGTTCATCACTCATCTGCGCGTCCGGCTGTACGATAGCCGGCGATGGACGGTACGGCTGGCCACTGAAGGGCAGCAGCGTGCGCATCGCGGTATCGGCTTGCAGCAACAGGCGGTCAATCGGCGAGTAGTGACGTTGAGTAGTCATGCGTACCTCCGGGAAAAATCACGGCGGCCAGTTTAACCCAATCGGCCGCTGAAGATTTGCGTTGGATCAGGGCTTTCAACCCGGCGGCCAGTGCATCTGGCGCTGACCCAGCACATGCATATGGATGTGATACACCGTCTGCCCACCCAGTTCATTGCAATTCATCACTACGCGGAAACCTTCCTCGCAACCCAGTTCGAGTGCCAGGCGCTGGGCGGTGAACAGGATGTGCCCGGCCAGCCCTTTGTCGTCTTCGGTCAGGTCATTGAGCGTGCGGATCGGTTTCTTGGGAATGACCAGGAAGTGCACGGGCGCCTGTGGGGCGATGTCGTGGAAGGCCAGGACTTGGTCATCCTCGTAGATGATCTTGGCCGGGATCTCCCGGTTGATGATCTTGGTAAACAGAGTATCCACAGCTGTTTTCTCCGTTGGCGTTGGGTAAGTCGAGGTCGAGTGTAACGGAGGCTCGGTCGCGAGCCTGGATTTTCAGCGAGGGTATCAGCGCGGGCAATAGGTTTTGTTGACCATGCCGGCGATGCTGCGCACCAGCCATCGCGAGCCGAATCGTGGCAGCGCGGCCAGCCAGCGGTTGCGCCGTCCGGGAATGATGATGGCGCGGTTGCGCTCCAGCGCACGTACGGTAAACAACGCAACTTCCTCCGGGCTCATCAGTCGTTTGCTGGCGTTGAGTTTTGTTTCGTCCATCTGTGCCCTGGCGAAAAAACCGGTGCGGGTCGGGCCAGGGCAAAGCACCGAGACCTTGATCGCGCATTTCTTCAATTCAACCCGCAGGGCTTCGGAGAAATGCAGCACATAGGCTTTGCTGGCGTGATAAGTGCTCATCCATGGCCCGGGTTGGAATGCGGCAATGGACGCAACGTTGAGGATCTGGCCGCCGCCATGCAATGCCATGCTGTTGCCTACCGCGTGGCAAAGACGGGTCAGGGCGAGGATGTTGACCTCGATCAGGTCCTGCTCGGTCATCCAGTCCTGCCCCAGGAACGGGCCGCTGGTACCGATGCCGGCGCAGTTGACCAGCAGGTCGATTTGCCGCTCGCCTTCCTCCAACTCCAGGATAAATCCTGAAAGTCGCAGCGGCTCCCCCAGGTCGCAGGCCCGGAATAGCACCTCTACGCCAAATCGTTGGGTCAGCTCGATTGCAATGCTTTCCAGCCGATCACGCTGTCGAGCCACCAATAAAAGGTTACGGCCGCGCCGCGCCAGCGCTTCGGCCATGGCCAGGCCGATGCCGCTGGAAGCGCCAGTGATCAGAGCGTAACGGGTCATGCACTTCTCCATCGCAACAGCCCGCCGCCAGTGGGTGGGGCTGCCACCGGCACGAAGCGCGCTTATTGTTCCTCTTCGGATTCTACAGAAGGTGAGGCTGCTTCCGCTGCTTGCGCTGCAGCTTCTGCCGCGTCTTCGGCAGGTTCGGCAGCGGTCTCATCACTGCTTTCATACTCGCTCGACTGGCTGCTTTCATAGCTGCCCAGGGAATTGCCATATTCCTCGCCGATACCGCTGAACGCGCCAGCCACCGCACCGACGATAATCAATACGATCAAGACGACCCACAGTGACGACAACACCTTGACCGCAGTACTGTTCGGCGGCGGCGGAGGGCCGTAGCGATTCGCACCGGCGTTGCCAGGCATGCACAGAAGGACGATCGGGAACAGGCCGCCCACGAAGGGCACCAGATTAAGCAGCCACAACCACCCGGACCAGCCGACATCGTGCAGGCGCTGGACGTTGAATTGCAGGCTTGCAAACGCAAAGGCGAGCATGATGGCGACCCCGACCACCCCGCCAACGATCATTGCCGCTATCGAGTTGGAAACGAGTAGCCAGGATAGGCTGAACCAAAAGGCAATACCGATGACCGGCATCATCGCCAGCGTCAGCACCATGGTCCAGGCCAGGAATCGCAACCGCCCGATACGCCCATCGAAGCTGAACGGCTTGAGCGTGGCATAGCCGGCCACCGCTTCGCCGACATCCGCCCGAGGTGGGGCGTAAGGGGAGACCGGGTCGACAATCGGATCAGGCCGATGGTGAGTTTCATGAACTTCGCCAAGATTCAACTCAAGCGAAGGCTGGGCCTCGATTCGAGCATCGATCCCGCTTTTGTTGAGCGCTTCGAGGTATTTCTGTGCTTCGCCCTGGGACAGGTCGCTCTTGAGGGCCACCTTGCGCCCGCTGAACAGTCGTTCTATGGCGCTGACATCGCTCTTGAACAGCTCGGCGAGGTTGAGCTTGGCGGTCGTGGTGTCGACGCCAGGCATCAAGGCTCCGTCGAATATTATGTTGAAACGGGTTTCGCTCATGCCCGGCATCCTTGTCTCTAAAATTAAGTATTGGTTTTGATTGTGCTCAGCGCGGCCACTGCCCGCCGAGCTGTGCCGCCCGGGCTTGCGCCTGGCGGTATTCCTTATCCAGGCGTGCCACCAGTTGGTCGACGCTCGGCAAATCATTGATCTCACAGACGCCCTGACCTGCCGACCACACGGTTTTCCAGGCCTTGGCTTCGTCGTTCAGCGGTTTGAGTTTCGAGCCGAAATCCACCGCGCCTTTGTCTTGCAAGGCGGCCAAGTCGAAACCGGCGTTTTCCAGGCTCTGGCGCATGAAACTGGCTGGCACTCCGGACACAGCGGGAGTATGCACGATGTCTGCCGCTCTTGATGTGAGCAACATCTCTTTATAAGCGTCTGGGGCGTGGCTTTCGCTCGTCGCGATGAAACGGGTCCCCAAATAGGCCAGGTCCGCACCGAGCAGTTGCGCGGCCAGAATCTGATGGCCGTGGTTGAGGCATCCCGCCAGCAGCAACGTCTTGTCGAAGAACTGCCGGATCTCGGCAATCAGCGAGAAAGGACTCCAGGTCCCGGCATGCCCGCCCGCGCCGGCAGCAACGGCGATCAAACCATCGACACCGGCTTCGGCGGCTTTCTCGGCGTGACGGCGTGTGGTGACGTCATGGAATACCAGGCCGCCGTAACCGTGGACCGCGTCCACCAGTTCCTTCACCGCGCCCAGGCTCGTGATGACGATCGGCACCTTATGTTCGATGCAGATGGCCAGGTCGGCCTGAAGGCGCGGATTGCTGTGATGAACGATCAGGTTCACGGCGTAGGGCGCCGGGTTTTCCAGGGTCGCCAGGCCTGCCTCGATTTCCTCCAGCCAAGCCTTGAAGCCGCTGCTTTCGCGCTGGTTCAATGCCGGGAAGCTACCGACGATGCCGTTACGACAGCAGGCCAGTACCAGTTGTGGATTGGAGATCAGGAACATCGGTGCCGCCACGACGGGCAGGCGCAAGCGTTGTTCGAGCAGAGCGGGTAGCGACATGGAAGTACCCCGGTTAGATAGGCTGATTGGAAGTTAGAACGGCC
This sequence comes from Pseudomonas fluorescens Q2-87, assembly GCF_000281895.1. NCBI lineage: Bacteria > Pseudomonadati > Pseudomonadota > Gammaproteobacteria > Pseudomonadales > Pseudomonadaceae > Pseudomonas > Pseudomonas fluorescens. The sequence goes on from NZ_CM001558.1 coordinate 674,548, forward strand.
GAACCACGACCAGAATTACGATAGCCAGCAATATCAGAACCGGCACTTCATTGAACCAGCGATAAAAGACATGGCTGCGGGTGTTTTCGCCACGGGCGAAGCGCTTCACCTGGGCGCCGCACATATGGTGATAGCCGATCAGCAGCACGACCAGGGTCAGCTTGGCATGCATCCAGCCACCTTGGGTGAAGTAAGCGCCGGCGTTCAGGCTGAGCAACCCGATGCCGAACACCAGGGTCGCGATCATCGCCGGGCCCATGATGCCGCGATACAACTTGCGCTCCATGACGCTGAAACGCTCCTGGCTGACGCTGTCTTCGCTTTGGGCGTGATAGACAAACAGGCGCGGCAAGTAGAACAGGCCGGCAAACCAGCAGACCATGCTGACAATATGAAGTGCTTTGAGCCACAGATAGAGCATTTTTGGTTATCCCCAGGTTCACGGTAGCCCGATAGTAGAGGTTAGAGCGTCCGCACGTCACCTTGGCGGTTGTCGCCGCGCCGCGTGGCCCCTATCATCGACGGCTTTCCAGTGGGTTCGTTGAGGGCAGGTTTATGGTCAAGGTCGGTATCGTCGGCGGCACGGGTTACACCGGTGTCGAACTGCTGCGTCTGTTGGCACAGCATCCGCAAGCTGAGGTGGTGGTCATTACCTCCCGATCCGAGGCTGGCCTGGCTGTCGCCGACCTGTATCCGAACCTGCGAGGCCATTACGACGGCCTGGCATTCAGTGTTCCGGATATCAAGACCCTTGGCGCCTGCGATGTGGTGTTCTTCGCCACTCCCCACGGTGTTGCCCATGCGCTGGCAGGTGAGCTGCTGGCTGCCGGGACCAAGGTCATCGACCTGTCGGCGGACTTCCGCCTGCAAGACGCGGATGAATGGGCCAAGTGGTACGGTCAGCCTCATGGCGCGCCGGACCTGCTCGACGAGGCGGTCTACGGGTTGCCGGAAGTCAACCGGGAGAAAATCAAGCAGGCGCGGCTGATCGCGGTGCCGGGTTGTTATCCGACGGCTACACAGCTGGGGTTCCTGCCGCTGCTCGAGGCCGGTCTTGCCGATACCTCGCGTTTGATTGCTGACTGCAAGTCCGGTGTCAGTGGCGCTGGGCGCGGTGCCAGTGTCGGTTCGCTGTATTCCGAAACGTCGGAAAGCATGAAGGCGTATGCGGTAAAAGGTCACCGCCACTTGCCGGAAATTCGCCAGGGTTTGCGTCGTGCAGCGGGCAAGGACGTCGGCCTGACGTTCGTGCCGCACCTGACGCCGATGATTCGCGGCATCCACTCCACCCTTTACGCAACCGTCGCCGATCGTTCGGTGGACCTGCAGGCACTGTTCGAAAAGCGCTACGCCAACGAACCGTTCGTCGACGTAATGCCGGCCGGCAGCCATCCGGAAACCCGGAGCGTACGCGGTGCCAACGTTTGCCGGATCGCCGTGCACCGTCCTCAGGATGGTGATCTGGTGGTGGTGTTGTCAGTCATCGATAACCTGGTCAAAGGTGCGTCCGGCCAGGCAGTGCAGAACCTGAACATTCTGTTCGGACTGGATGAACGCCTGGGTCTGGCCCATGCCGGGATGCTGCCTTAACAGCAGTCAAAAGCGGCAAGCTTTAAGCTACAAGCTTGCCGCTCTTAACTTGTAGCTTGCCGCTGCTCCTCAAATAGTTGACCAATTTTGTAGGAGAAGCGGATAATGCCGCCATCACGCATTATGACGGCGTAAGCGCCGGGAGATATTCAGCATGAGCGTCGAAACCTTCACCCCCACGGCTTTGCAATTCACCCACGGTGCCGCGCACAAGGTGAAGAGCCTGGTCGATGAAGAGGGCAATGATCGTTTGAAGCTGCGCGTATTCGTTACGGGCGGCGGTTGTTCGGGTTTCCAGTACGGTTTCACTTTCGATGAAGAAGTGGCCGAAGACGACACCATCGTCGAGCGCGAAGGGGTCAGTCTGGTGGTCGATCCCATGAGCTTCCAGTACTTGGCGGGTGCCGAGGTGGACTATCAGGAAGGGCTCGAAGGATCGCGTTTCGTGATCAAGAATCCTAACGCCACCACCACGTGTGGGTGCGGTTCCTCGTTCTCGATCTGATCGCTTCAGTAAAAATGCCGCAGGGTCTTATGGTCCTGCGGCATTTTTTTGTCCCGGATAAATGATTCAGGCGGGGTAGATGGCGCCGAGTATGCGCAACCCTCGGGCGCCAGTGACACTTGGACGGTTTGCAGGGATGCCCTCAAGGCAGCAATGGGCGAGCCAGGCGAAGGCCATGGCCTCTACCCAATCCGGATCTACACCATACACAGCTGTGCTGCTGACTTTGGTGTTCGGTAGCAAAGCGGCCAGGCGTGTCATGAATGCCTGGTTGTGGGCACCGCCACCACACACCAGTAATTCCCGCGTATCTGCCTGTGCATGCTGGAGTGATTCGACGATGGTCTGGGCTGTCAGCTCGAGCAACGTGGCCTGTACATCCTCAGGGGCGAAGGCAGGCAAGTGCGATAGATGCTGCTTGAGCCAAGGTAAATTGAATACTTCTCGTCCTGTGCTTTTCGGACCTTTGGTGACGAAGAAGGGGTCGCTGAGCAGCGCCTTGAGCAAAACCGGTTCGACCTTACCGCTGGCGGCCCATTGACCGTCGCGATCAAAATCCTCGCCCCGTTGTAGATGTATCCAGGCATCGAGCAATACGTTGCCTGGGCCACAATCGAAGCCGGCAACAGGTTTTCCAGGTTCTATCAGGCTGAGATTGCTGAAGCCGCCGACATTCAGTACTGCTCGATTGCCGACTTGCTCTTCGAACAATGCTTCATGAAACGCCGGAACCAGAGGCGCGCCTTGCCCTCCGGCGGCGACATCGCGACTGCGGAAGTCGCTGACGACGGTAATGTCGGTCAATTCGCTCAAAAGCGCAGGGTTGCCGATCTGTACGGTAAACCCGCGGGCTGGTTCGTGACGAATGGTCTGCCCATGGCTGCCGATCGCCCTTACATCCTCTGGCTTGAGCGTCTGTTGCGTGAGCAGGGTATGTATGCCCTGCGCCGCCAGCTTCACCCAGTTTTGCTGGGCGAGAGCCGAACGAGCGATTTCATCGGGCCCGCTGCTGCACAAACCGAGCAGTTCTGCGCGCAGGGAAGCGGGCATGGGGATGTAGTGCGTGGCGATCAGGTTGATCGCCGGTGCGAGTTCAATCAGGGCGATATCCAGGCCATCCAGGCTTGTCCCGGACATCACGCCGATATAAAGCGCCATGGCTTAGCGCTTGCTCGAAGCCAGCATGGTGGCTTTCTCTTGGTCCATGCGAGCCATAAGTGGTTGGCTTTGGGCGAGGAAGCGAGCGCGCTCGGATTTAGCTATCGGGTCGGCCATTGGCAGCTTTTGACCAAGCGGGTCGACGTGAACACCGTTGACTTGGAATTCATAGTGCAAGTGCGGGCCGGTGGACAGGCCGGTAGTGCCGATATACCCGATGACCTGCCCCTGCTTGACGGTTCCGCCAGTCGTCACGCCCTTGGCGAAGCCCTGCATGTGGCCGTAAAGCGTGCGGTAGGTATTGCCGTGCTGGATGATCACGGTGTTGCCATAGCCGCCACGGCGTCCGGCCAACAATACTTTGCCGTCGCCGGCGGCCTTGATCGGAGTGCCACGGGGCGCGGCGTAGTCGACGCCTTTATGGGCGCGGATCTTGTTCAGGATCGGATGTTTGCGGCCTGCGGAGAACTTCGAGCTGATGCGGGCGAAGTCAACCGGTGTACGGATGAATGCCTTGCGCATGCTGTTGCCATCGGCGGTGTAGTAGCTGCTGTTGCCCTGCTTGTTGGTATAGCGAACCGCAGTGTAGGTCTTGCCGCGGTTGGTGAAACGTGCGGAAAGGATCGGACCGTTGCCAACGCTCTTTCCGTTGACCACTTTCTGTTCGTAGATGATATCGAACTCGTCGCCCTGGCGAATATCCTGGGCGAAGTCGATGTCGTAGCCAAACACGCTGGCCATGTCCATAGTCAAGCTATGGGACAGGCCAGCGCGAGCAGCCGACTGCGACAGAGAGCTATTGATGACGCCATGAACATAGGCCGAGCGAACCGTGGGCTTGGCGGTGACGCGGTTGAACACATAACCCTTGTCGTTCTTGGTCAGGGTAATGCTTTCCAGGTCGCTCAGCTTGGTGTGCAGGTTGTTCAGCTGGCCGTCTGGATTGAGTTCGAATTCAAGTTTCTGGCCACGTTGCAGCTGAGTGAACTGTTTGGCTTGCTTGTCGCTGGCAAGGATTTCGTGGACCAAAGTCGAAGGCAGGCCAACCTTTTCAAATAGGGTGGAAAGCGTGTCGCCCTTGGCAACTATCACTTCGCGATGGTCCGGTCCTTTCTTTTCTTCTGCGGCAGGCGGCGTTACCTGAGCAGCCTGGGCAGTGTCTTCCGGGCTGTTTTCAATCTGTGCAAAGGGGGAGGCGGCCGGTTCGTTTGTGGCTTGAACGGTTTCGGCAGCGTCTTGTTCTTGTGTCAGTTGTTCAGCAGGGCTTTCCAGTTCAAGACTCAGAGTCGTCTTTTTTGCTTCAACGTCGCTGGAAGGGAATACCAGGAGCGCCAGGCTAAGGAGGGCTGCGATGCCACTTGCTGCGAGCAGGTGGGTCTTCGGGTAAAGCGGCGGCGCTTTAGACGGTTCAATGGTCATAAGTAATTTGGCTTTTGAAAAAATGAATTGGAAAAGATGAATGACATGATGAAGATGAAATAACTGTATAAAATATAACCAAAACCCCTGCGAAGCAAGCCCGCGGACGCTCTGTCCGTGGATTGGCGTCCGCGCGCCGGGCAAACCTTGTATTTGGTGCGCGATCTTGTATGGTTGGGGCCCTTTGAATCTGAGCCTTGCGGGTCTGTTATGAAGTCGGTTGAAGAGCAGCTAGCGCTGATCAAACGTGGTGCGGAAGAACTGTTGGTCGAGTCCGAGCTGGTCGAAAAGCTCAAGCGCGGGCAGCCGCTGCGTATCAAGGCAGGTTTCGACCCGACTGCGCCCGATCTGCACTTGGGGCATACCGTGCTTATTAATAAGCTGCGCCAGTTCCAGGATCTGGGGCATCAGGTTATCTTTCTTATCGGTGATTTCACCGGAATGATCGGTGACCCGAGTGGCAAGAGTGCTACCCGTCCACCGTTGACCCGTGAACAGGTTCTCGATAACGCCGAGACCTATAAGACTCAAGTCTTCAAGATTCTTGATCCGGCCAAGACCGAGGTGGCGTTTAACTCCACTTGGATGGATCAAATGGGGCCAGCGGATTTCATTCGTCTGACTTCCCAGTACACCGTGGCTCGCATGCTCGAGCGCGATGACTTCGACAAGCGCTATAAAACCAATCAACCGATTGCCATTCATGAGTTCCTCTATCCGCTGGTGCAGGGGTATGACTCGGTAGCCTTGCGGGCGGATGTCGAGCTCGGCGGTACCGACC